>NZ_JAZHFU010000004.1:0-342187 GCF_036541465.1 Bacillus sp. CFBP9009
AGGTAAAATTAAAAGGCATGAGCCCGGTAGATTACCGGGTTCATGCCCTCAAGGCTGCCTAAGTAAATAAAGTGTCTAACTTTTTGGGTTCACTTCAGTTGTTGGCTCTTTTTTTTAAAAAGTAGAAGCTAAATCTTTTGATCGTGCTATTGCATTTTCTTTTATTTCTTGTGCTTTATCAGGCATTGCTGCATGTCCTTCAACGAATACACCTTCAAAGGAAGGCACTCCGAAGAATTGCATAATGATATTTAGATATCGGTGACCCATTTCCAGTTCAGCTGCTGGTCCTTCTGAATAAATACCACCACGAGCTTGAATATGCAAGGCTTTCTTATCAGTTAAAAGACCTACTGGGCCTTGTTCGGTGTATTTAAATGATTTACCTGCAACAGCAACGGAATCAATATATGCTTTCAATACTGGCGGGAATGAAAAATTCCATAAAGGTGTTACAAATATATATTTATCGGCAGCTATAAATTGCTCACATAACTCTGAAAGTCGACTAACTTTTGCTTTCTCTTCCGACGAGAGTTCTTCAAAGCCCTTTCCAGATTGAAGTTTCCCCCAACCACTGAAAACATCCACATCAATTTCAGGAATATTTTCTTTATAAAGGTCAATATTCACAATTTCATGGCTAGGATTTACTTCTTTATACGTGTCAATAAATGCTTTTCCAACGGCCATACTGTAAGATTGCTTGTCATCATGAGGATGAGCCGTGATGTACAATACCTTTGTCATTCTGTATCTTTCCTTTCCTTTTACATATTTGATCATTTAAGTTTGCCTAGGAAATTCAACAATTATACAATTACTCGAACTAAATTTCATTAATTGATATGTATAAGATTAAATTGTTAAAAAGAAATTTGTTTTGGAGGGGTCTTACCAAACTTTTTTCATATTTCCTAGGCAATTGAAAGGAAGGTATAAATCTTCCTTCAATTCTTGAGAAAGAGTGTGATTTTTGGATATGATAAAACAAGACAATCTGTTCATTTTAGGAGGCCTAAGGAAATGACAAATTCAATAAAATTTGATCTGCACACTCACCATCACCGCTGTGGACATGCTATCGGCACAATTGAGGATTATGTAAAGAGAGCCATTGAATATGGTTTGCATTATATTGGGATTTCTGATCATTCACCATATTTTTATAGTGAGGACGACCATCTCTACCCTACTATTGCAATGGCAAAAAGTGAACTTGTCCCTTATATTGAAGAAGTACTTCGCTTAAAAGATAAATATGAAGGTAACATTCACGTGTTATTAGGAATGGAAAGTGATTTCTTCCCTGATCACATTGAAGTCTACCGTAATCAATATCTTTTACACCCTTTTGACTACATAATTGGATCTGTTCATTATGTTCAAGATATTAGCATTTTTAAAAGAGGGCGTTGGAATGGTTTGACCTCTAAAGAACAGTCAAGAATAAAGGATGAATACTATGAATTAATACAGAAATCTGCAAAAAGCGGAGTGTTTCAAATCTTAGGCCATATTGATGCAATGAAAGGGTTTTACCCAGCCTTTTCATCCATTGAAACTGACAGTATTGAAAAAACGTTAAAAATCATTAGTCAAGAAGATATCGCCATTGAGATCAATACCTCTGGTAAAACAAAAGATTGCGGTGGGTGGTATCCTGCAGATGACATTTTAGAACGAGCTCTTTTCTATAATGTGAAGGTAACATTTGGATCAGATTCACATACACCTGAACGTATTGGAGATGAATTTGAACAAGTAAAAAAAAGACTAAAGGAAATCGGCTTTTCTGAGTGGGCTTTCTTTGTTAACAAGCAAAGGATTCTCACTCCACTTTGATCTTCTTAGTCAAAAGGAATAGAACTTGTCCAATCGCTTGAGCGTCCTGTAAGAATGTGTATCGGAGGGATGGAATGATGTTTTCAATCTTTTGCTACTAAGAAGGGCGATGCACAAAAAAATTCGTGTACAGGTATCGATAATGATCCTGCTTGGAATTTCATTACACCCATCATCTTATCAAAGAATCGGTACCAATCTTTTTTTATTAACATAAAATAATCATTAAGCATCCTGTAATAAAAATTTTAGCACGATTGGTGACAAGTTTTTACCCGTTCATTTCAACGAATCCCAGTCATCGCCATATTTATTAGTATAAAATCAAAATATTTAGGGAATTAATAACATACCATTCGTTAATCTTATTAAAAGGAGTTGATTTGGGTATGATTGATAACCCATTGTATAAAAAGAATGACGAAAACTCTGTAGAGTCAGATGAAGGTAAGCCTGTTTTCAACTCTTCAATAGGGCGATCCGAAGCCCCTCCAATAACTCCGTCAAAAGATCCTGAATTCGATCTTTTTGGCACAGTATTAAATGGGTATCTTTAATTTATACTTCCTTATTCAATATACCTTCAGAACATGTGAATGGTATTAGAGCATTAGATTTTAAGACCTACAACATTATAAATTCCTATAAAGAAGAGCACATATTAGTCACGTATAATATGTGCTTTCCTTTTATTAAATTAAAGCGCCCTTTTCGTTAATGATAACTCCTATGCTCTTTAGGTTAGTCTATCTCACCTGGTTCTTCACCTGGAATTAACACTTCTCCAATTTTATCAATTGAGTCAACTATCGCTGCCTGCCCCTTTAGTAACATAAGAAAAAGGTTGCATCAGCAACCTCCCTTTGAAGTAAGCCCTCTCTTTCATGAAATAGCTGAAGCTGGTCTGTTTTAATTCCCCGGGTACGCCTTGTTTCCTGGCTGCTGTACTTGTACCTTGTCCCCTATTTCAATGGACAACAAATCCTTACCTACTAAAACAGTTCCTCCATATGTTTTTTTAGTTCTTTCGAGCAAATTAGCTTTTTCTTCTGTTAATCCACCCAATAATACTATATGTGAGTACACAGCAAGTTTTGGTTGTATTTGGCTAAAGACTTTACCTGCTTCCTCCGGTGTAGTGTGAAGATCAAGTATATAGGCGATTGATTCTGATTCATTATCAGGTTTTGCAGCAGCAACCTCATGAATAACTACGTCAGCACCTTTAGCAAATGTAATTAGATTTTCATTATAGCGGGTGTCACCTGAGATAACTACAGAATGTCCTTTGTAATTAACCCCCCGATAACCGAAAGCGGGCTCAATTGATTTATGGTCTACCTTGAAGGCTATTACTTCAATTCCCTTTTTGTTATAGACAATGCCCTCCTTGATATCATTTGCCATAATACTTGCTCCTTCAACGTTTCCATTTCCAGAGTCATTCCTTGCATCCAAATCGGCTTTAAATGCTTTATGCATATGTAACATCATTTTCTCGGTTCCCTTAGGTCCCCAAATGTTAAATGCTTGCTCTCTTTTCCCTCCTGTTGGTAAAGAACCTGTAAGCCATACGTCCGGTATGCCGATTGTATGATCCAAATGCAAATGAGTAAGAAACAACTTATCTACACTGCCTGGTAACATATTCGCTTTATACAATTGTAAAGCAGTTCCACGTCCAGCATCAAAGAGGAGTTTTTCATTACCAACTTCTACAAGAGTAGCTGGACCGGAGCGGGATGTACTTAAAAGTGGAGAACCTGTTCCTAATAGGGTTACTTTAAAGTCTGTTTGCTTTACAGCAGTTTGGCCAAAAGAAGGAAGTAATAATGATAATGATAGAATTATTGAAACCACCAACCAAAAACCAAAAGAAGTATACCTTATTCTTTTCTTCATAACAAAAACCTCCTGTCAATTATTTGACTTTTCACAAGGAAAACCACTTGTTTTGAATATAAAACTACGTTTCAAATAAACAATAACACAAACTAAATATTACAATATTTTTAATATTCAGTAAATAATACCCAAAATAAAATCATGTATATTGTTTTAACCTTCCATCAAGATAACTGGACTCAATTCGGGAAAGAAGCTGAAATAATCTTACACAATATTGGATTTCATATTGGATCAATTGTTCATACTAAATATAAAATAACTGTTCAAGAAGGAGTTTATATGCCAAACGAAAAAAATAATCCAGCTCAACAAAAAAGTCAGGTTAGTCGATTAAACGAAGTGATGGAAGTGGATACAGATGTCAATGAAGATCCTAATCGGGAGAAATTATTAGATGACTCAGTTGATTCTTTTCTAAAATCGAAAAAAGAACAGGAATATTAGAGTAGGAATTGTGGTCGTTAATGTCTTGTTTAAGAAATGTTGTTATTTTAATACAAATGGGCCCCTCATTAAGCTTTTGAGCGGCCCATTTTGTATTTTCATCAACGCATATTTTCCTTAACAGCAAGACTCTGAATTATGATATCTTAATGCACTAAAGCTTTCATTAGTTGAAAATGACGATATAATGTTAGTGGAATGATTGTATTCGCAAAAAGGAGGTTCGTTTCTATGAATATTTTAATTTTGGGTGCAACTGGACGAGTTGGGGGTCAATTAGTTACTTACGGTCTGCATGATAAGCATCATGTTACAGTTTTAGTACGCACTCCAGAGAAGATTGGAATAAACAATGCCCATTTAACCATTATTCAAGGTAATGTATTAAATAAAACTGATATTGTTCGTGCCATTCATGGGATTGATGTTGTTATTAGTGCGCTTAATACTGATGGGACAACCACTTTATCAGCAAGTATGCCCATGATTATCGAAGCAATGGAAAACGAAGGAATACAACGAATTATAACCATTGGAACCGCAGGAATCCTGCAAAGCAGAACAACCCCCAATTCTCTGCGTTATCAGTCTGGGGAATCAAAGCAAAAGTCTACCCGCGCAGCGAAAGAACATCATAAAGTTTACGATATGCTTAAACAGTCAAAACTTCAATGGACGATTGTCTGTCCTACGTATTTGCCCCATGGAGAAAGTGTTGGTATATATCGAGTAGAAGGTGACTTTTTGCCGGAGGATGGGGTTGAAATATCCGTGCCGGATACAGCAGAATTTGCATTCAGCCAAATAAAAAGTAGCGATTATTTAAAATCACGTGTAGGCATTGCTTACTAATAATTCCAATTAGCGATACTTCCCATTGAAAAAATTTGTGTAATCTTAGATGAAGTAAAGAAACCATCACGTCCTCTTAGAAAGCCGGTACAATTTTCGTAAATGCACACAATCAGCTGAACCATTGCCAAGAATATTTTCCGGTTTCATTAGGGCGAAGATTTCTCCCGTACCTTGTTCATGAACCTTCTATTCCATTGTGCTATATTTCCCCTCCAAAAATAGCCACATTCTGCCGGTCAGGAGCAAAAGCCAGCCCGTTCCATTTTAAAACGGTCTGTACAAATCCCAGTGAGTCGGCATTGTATCTCCCTGCGATCCTCTGATACGCTTCGAGCTCATATATGCCATCCCTATTGTAATCAACCGGATATAAACCAGATAAAGGATTGACCCATCCTTCTATTGGCGCCTTCAGTACACCATCCTTGTTATATATTTCAGCTAAATAGTCCTTATCCTTATAAGTAAGGTCAAGAATGTAACTTTCTTTTAGGTAAGTACTGTTCACCTTTGCTTTGTAATGGTTTTCATAATTCACATCGTATTTATATGTTTCATTGAATGTATCTGAATTAAAAATGGTCTTGAGTTGACCGTTAAGATATGCAAAAACATACGCATAAATCGAACCACCGCTTCCTCCTGTATCAATGACCACTAAAATGTCATCCCCCTTATTACCTGTAAAATCACCAAGAAAAATGGTCGGATTATATCCTGAGTTATTTTTTATGGGAACTTGTTGATATTGATGAGTCCTCCCATTTTGGATAACCAAAGTTATATCCCTCCAAAAGGGGCTATCAGGGGTTTTGTTTGCGGTTAGAAAAACATTGTCCTTTATCCCGTCCCCATCAATATCGCCTTGCTTTGAGGTCACTATGACTGTTCTGTTGGAGTTCATTTCCCTTGAAAGAACAGTTTGGAGGTTCAGTTGCATGTCTTGCAGTTCCTGCCTTGAAGGATAAGGATTTGGAAACGACAAGGCGTTATCAATCGTTTGCATTGCTTCACTTGTTAACCCGGCCCTAGCTTGAGTCTCAGCCAAACAGTACCAATAATAAGGATGATTCGTTTCTTGTATTTTTGTGTAATAGTAATGAATCACTTTTCTGATGTCAAGCGTATCCAACTTCATCCCACCTGTCTCTTTATTATCCATATAGAATTATATGCGGGAATTTTGTAAAAAGCCTTGAGTGCATATCTATTGCTGGAAACAACAATATTGTCCTTCTCAAATATATCGCCTAATTATGAATGATTTCTGGGCATAATACCTTCTAATAAACAAATTCGCTTGCATAAATTTATTTAATTTGCTATTATAACTGACGAACGTTCGTTAAATTATGAGGTGATATTATTGAAAAGTAATGAAATTAAGGACGCCGCTCTAAAATATTTTACGATTCATGGTTATGAAGGAGCGTCGCTTTCTCAAATAGCTGAAGAAGTCGGCATGAAAAAGCAATCCATTTACGCTCATTTTAAAGGCAAGGATGATCTTTTTCTGCAAGTTTTACGTGATGCGAAAGAGACGGAGCTATCTTCGAAACTCCAATATTTCAGTAAAGTTGATTCAAAAAATCCTGAAAAAGATTTATTTGGATTCCTACAATTGGTCATCGATCTTTTCCAAGAAAATGAGCATATAAAGTTTTGGCTGCGTATGTCCTTTTTTCCGCCAGCGCATCTTGAAAAAGAAATCGGGCAGGAAGTGATAGATATCGAGGAAAAAGTGCAGGCGATCCTTGAATGTAAATTCCATGATTGGATCAATGCCAAATTAATCGCCGAAGATGAAGCCATAACGCCGACCTATGCTTTCTTGGGAGTTGTGGATTCCATTTTGCTTGAGCTTGTATACGGCAATGATGAGAAACGGTTGAAGGATAAATTAGCAGCCTCTTGGAAAGTGTTTTGGAGAGGTATTTCACAAGAATGATTCACAAAGAAAGTGGTGTTAAAACATGAATAAACCAATTAAAGAACAAAAGGCGGTATTAATTATTCTTCTAAGCAATATATTCATTGCTTTTCTGGGAATTGGTCTCATCATCCCCGTTATGCCGTCATTTATGAATATCATGCATTTATCAGGAAGTACGATGGGCTATCTGGTTGCCGTATTTGCTGTTTCACAGCTTGTTATGTCACCATTCGCAGGTCGTTGGGTTGACCGTTACGGCAGAAAGAAAATCATCATCATCGGCTTATTCCTTTTTGGTGTTTCAGAACTTATCTTCGGTGTAGGGACAAACGTATCCGTGTTCTACTTATCAAGGATCCTTGGGGGAATCAGTGCTGCCTTCATCATGCCAGGTGTTACGGCATATGTTGCAGATATTACATCCGTTCAGGAAAGGCCAAAAGCAATGGGCTATATTTCAGCCGCAATTAGCTTGGGCTTTATAATAGGACCCGGGATCGGTGGCTTTGTTGCAGAATATGGTATACGCTTGCCCTTCTTCCTTGCGGCGGCCATTGCTTTTTTAGCATGCCTTTCATCTATATTCATTTTAAAAGAGCCGATGACAAAGGAACAGCTTGCAAAAGTTTCTGCTAATACAAAGCAAACAAACTTTATGGGCGATTTAAAAAAATCACTAAATCCGCTTTACTTTATTGCGTTCATCATTGTATTTGTACTCGCTTTTGGCTTATCAGCCTATGAAACTGTGTTTAGCCTATTTTCTGATCATAAATTCGGTTTCACGCCGAAGGATATTGCAATTATCATTACAATAAGCTCTATTTTCGGAGTTGTTGTGCAGGTATTTATGTTTGGAAAGCTGGTAGATATTCTCGGCGAAAAGAAGCTTATCCAATTATGTTTAATCGTTGGTGCCATTTTTGCGGTAGCTTCCACAATGATTTCTAGCTTTTTGGCAGTACTAGTGGTAACTTGCTTCATATTCCTTGCATTTGACCTGCTTCGTCCGGCATTGACGACATTTTTATCAAAAGCTGCCGGGAAAGAACAAGGATTCGTTGCTGGAATGAACTCCACCTATACGAGCTTAGGGAATATCGCCGGGCCATCTATGGGAGGGTTGCTTTTTGACGTAAACATCCACTACCCTTATCTTTTCGCTGCTGTCATTATCGTCATTGGCCTTGGCATTACAGTCATTTGGAAAGAAAACCGATTGACAGAAAGCTTAGCGAAATAATTGTATCTTTCCTTTTCGAGCTGGAAAACTCTCAAACTTGAAAGATAATATTCTACTAACCCCCCTTGTCCATATTAAGGGGGTTTTTTAGAACGGGATTCTTACTACTTTCAGTCACCCCTATATTATGAGCCCTCCGCCAAAATCAACCGGCAGGGAATTGTTTGGCAAGCAATATGTAGTAAAACTATTAAAGATGTTTGAATCACTTCCCAGTCATGACATTTTAGCAACAGTAACGATGTTTACAGCAAAGTCGATTGTGGAGAACTATCGAAATTTCATCTTTCCAAAAACTAATATTGAAGAAGTGATTATTAGCGGCGGTGGCAGCTATAACAAAACGTTATTAAATATGATTCAATCACTGCTTGGAAATTCTATTCAAGTTTTGACTCAAGAAGAGTTGGGATACTCTTCTGAAGCGAAGGAAGCGGTGGCCTTTGCATTACTTGCAAATGAGACTTTCCATGGTAATACAAGTAACGTTCCCAACTCTACCGGTGCTGACTTCGATGTCATCCTTGGAAACATGACCTTCCCTCCTTCATATCTGAAGGAATAACCATTTAATAAGAGTAAAAGGCACATCGATATTAGATGTGCCTTCTACTCTTATTTTACCTGAAGAATCATCGCGGACTCTTCAGTTTTTTTACTGGCCAAGTTGCATGGATACATACTTCACTTCTAAATATTCATCCATGCCATAGTGTCCCCCTTCCCTGCCTAAACCACTTTCCTTCATTCCTCCAAATGGTGCTTGGGCAGTGGATGGGGCACTGTCATTAATACCGACAATCCCATATTCAAGAGCATCCGAATAGGCAACTGCCTTATTTAATGACTCGGTATACACATAAGCTGCCAAGCCAAAATTCGTGTTATTGGCTCGATCTATCGCTTCTTGATCGGTTTTGAATGTACTGACTGGCGCAATTGGCCCAAACGTTTCTTCCTGCATGCACAGCATATCATCCGTTACATTGGAAAGTATGGCTGGTGCGATAAAATGGCCTTGTTTTTCATCGACTTTTGAGATGTTATGGATGATAGCCCCTTTACTTGCAGCATCCTCTAATTGAAGCTGAACTTTTTTTACTGCGGCTCCATCTATCAATGGACCAAGATCGGTTCCTTCCATTCCATTTCCAACCTTCAAAGTTAAAACGGCTTCTTCAAAAGCTTGTAAAAACGGCTGTTCGATTGTCTCATGGACGAATATTCGATTCGCACAAATACATGTTTGTCCAGCATTCCTGAATTTCGATTGAATTAAACCATTTACAGCTTCTTCGATATTCGCATCCTCAGCAATGATGAAGGGAGCCAATCCACCGAGTTCAAGCGAGACTTTTTTTACTGTTTCTGCGGCTTTTTTCATTAGATGTTTCCCTACAGGAGTGGAGCCGGTAAATGTGATCTTTTTAACACGTGAATCATTCATCCACACGTCTGATACATCTCCCGGTTTCTGTGTAGTTACAATATTTATCACACCTGCCGGAATACCTGCTTCATGGGCACTTTCAACTAATAGCAAAGCGGTCAAAGGCGTTTGTTCCGCTGGTTTGATGACCACGGTACATCCTGCGGCAAGGGCTGGCGCCACTTTCCTCGTGATCATGGCAGCAGGAAAATTCCACGGGGTAATGGCAGCAACGACACCGACTGCCTGCTTTTGCACTAAAATACGCTTTGATGCAACAGAGGCTGGTATAATTTCTCCGTAGTTGCGCTTTGCTTCTTCAGCGTACCATTTCACGAAACTTGAAGCATATTTCATTTCACCTTTTGCCTCTGCCAATGGCTTTCCTTGTTCCAGTGTCATGATCGTTGCAATTTCATCCAGCCTGTTCTCAATGATCGTGTACCACTTCTCAAGTAATTCCGCCCTATGGTATGCACTTGTTTTCGACCAAGTCAGAAAAGCAGCCTGAGCTGCATCCACTGCAGCCTTTGCCTCTTTTTCGTTAGCGTCCGGAACATAGCCCACAGGCTCCAATGTTGCTGGATTTTCCACTACAAAATGACTTTCTGTATGAATAGATTCGCCGTTTATATAAATTGGCCATTTTTCCACTACTTTTTTCATCCTGCTTTAATCTCCTCTTCTTCTTCATGATCTGTAAATGTCTTATCATTCTCTCCTTTGAAAAAGTCCTTGCCATATAAAAGGGCACATAATAGAATTCCTGCCGCAAACGCCATTCCAGCACCTTTTATAACAAGGATGGCAGCAACGACCCCTGCAATTCCCAGGTCGCGTTGGCTCTTCGCCTGCATCACGCCTACGCGTACGCTAACATATCCTTGAACCAAAAGCGTTAAGGCTAAGGCCACACCGAGAATTGGTTCCACCAAGCTGACTACCGGCAATAAGAATAACCCTGTATTCGTACCCCAACGGAACGAGCCGGCACCGCCGAAGAAAGAATTCATGGCTTTCTTGCCATTCTTGAACCGTTCCACAACCACGACCTGCATGGCTGCCCACAATGGACCGCACATTGTTATATCGGGTCCGATAAAACTCATGATCACATTTCGGCCACCAAAAATTAAATGAGCTCTGTTTGGATTATAGTCCACTTTTTCATCTTCCCTGATCTCATCGGATTCAGAAAGCAGCGCTTTAGTTTTGAGCACATCCCCGAATACGACTAAATAAGTAGCAAAAACAGCTGGAATCGCATTTAAAAAGAAGGTCAAGGCAGGAAAACCTAAACCGAAAACAGTATAGTCTGACCAAAGCGTAGCAAAATCCGGACTGCTAAATCCCCATTGGATATCAGGCCATTTTGCTTCTCCAAAAATTGGGGCTACAAAGACCGCAAGCAAGATTGCTGGCAATATCCCTAAATTGCCTACGAATATCCAAACTTTATTTCGCATTTTCAATTTTCCAAAACTTTTCGAAAAAAGTAGATAAAAGGCAAAGCCGATACAAATGCTTATTGTATAAGGAAATAAATCAAACTTTCCACCCACTTCAAAAATGGAAACGACAGCACCAATACCCGCTCCTAAAATAATGCCTGATTTGATTGCATTTGGCACTAATCGAACGACCTTACTGGCAAGTCCGGTCATTCCTAGCAATATCGATAAAATACCTAATGTTAGTTGAAATGCAACGAGTGCATAGACCCGATCAGGTCCTTCGGGAAATTGCCCGACGAACAATACAAGCAATGGAACCGCAGGTGTAATCCAACCTGGTATAACTGGGTCCCCGAGTAAATGATGTGCCAAGTATAATAATCCATTCAAGACAACGACGGCTAGAGCCACATCAAAAGGCATACCCAGATGGTCTGCAAGCAGTGTTATCGCTCCAAGGTCAACTGCGCACATCAATAAGCCTTGAACATAGTCAGGCCACTCAAAACGATAATGGACAAATGGCAGTCTAATTTTAAAAGGTCCCGCAGGTATATACGATGTCTCTTCTCCGTAGCGACGGTTTTTCCATTTCATATTGTTTCCTCCACTTAAAAGCCATAGGCTGAACGGTATATTTTTTCGATATCCCGGACGTTTAATGCACGGGGATTATTGCGAAGTAAACGGACTTGTTTGATGGCCTCAGCAGCCATTTCACTTAAAGCCGATTCAGGAATGTCAAATTCACTTAGTGACTGTGGTATATCAACATAACGGCATATTCTGGTCATCGCTTCTATAGCCTTATCCGCTGCCTCATCATCATTTAAATGATTGACTTTCTCTCCAAGTGCTTCAGCAATCTCGCGGAACCTTTCCAAACATGCAATTTTATTCCACTTCATGACAAATGGCAGTAATAATGAATTGCTGACGCCATGTGATAAATGGAAGCGGCCTCCAAGCGGATAAGCTAAGGCATGAACAGCTCCAACACCAGCATTGCCAAAAGCTAACCCTGCCATTAGGCTTCCAGTGATCATCGCTTCCCGTGCTTCCAGATTATCTGGCGCAGCATAAGCCTTTGGTAAATTTTTTGCGATTAACTTCATGGCCCCAATTGCCAAAGCATCCGTAACGGGCGAAGCAAATTTGGAAATATAAGCCTCGACCGCATGAACAAGTGCATCCACTCCACTCGCAGCAGTCACACTTGGCGGGCAAGTCAGCGTCATGACGGGCGATACAATCGCTACATCCGGTAAAAGATACGGACTTACAATCCCCTTCTTAACCTGTTCTTTTTTGTCCGATAAAATCGAAATATTCGTCACTTCTGACCCGGTTCCTGCCGTCGTCGGTATGGCTATTAAAGGTAGACCTGGAACTTCAATCAAGTTCGTACCGAAATATGTCTCGATGCTACCTGAATTCGTAGCCATGACGGAAGAGGCTTTCGCAATATCCATCGCACTTCCACCGCCTACCGCAATCAGTCCATCATGTTTTCCATCCTTGATTGACCGTACACATTGCTCAACGATTTCAATTTCCGGTTCTGGATTCACATCCGAAAAAATACCACATTCTGTAGAAAGTAAATCCTCAACCCTTTGCACAACCCCAGCACCCACTAAAACTTTATCTGTAACTATCAACGGATTCTTCATCCCTAATCGCGTAACCTCATCAGTCAGCTGCTGTAAAGAATTTGCTCCTGTCACCAATTTGTTAGCCATAGAAAAAATAGAAATATTCATGGTTATCTCCCCTTTCATGTATTTACTAATGCAGGAATCATGCCAAAGTGTGAAAACGCTTAATTCATAAGGGGGATAACCTTTTTTTCATGGGTAACAGTATAAATAATGAGTAGAAATCAAATCAAAAAAACTAATTCGATTCGTTTTCAAATCGAATGTGAAATTTTTTCATTTTTTGCACCAAAGCGCTTTGACTGATATCCAAAGAGATGGCAGCGGCCCTTGTAGTCCCATACTTCTTCATCGCATTCAGGATCAGGGAACGCTCCAGCTCGGAAACGGCTTCCTTCAAAGAATGTGTTGTCGTTTTTTTTGATAAGACCGGCTGGATGAAAGATGGTAAATTAGGCAAATCAATCGTATCATCATAAGTCGTGACGACCAGCCGCTCTGCAAGACTCGCAAGCTCACGTATATTGCCAGGCCACGAATAGTTCGTCAGCCATTCATAGCATTCTGGTGTCATCTTTTTCTTTTCATTATATTTTTCATTGAATTTTTTCAAATACATTTCTAAAAGCGGGATCGTTTCTTCCTTTCGCTGGCGTAAAGGCGGGACTTCAAAGGAAACGATATTAAGCCGGTAATAAAGATCTTCGCGGAAAGATCCTTCTTGCACGAGGGAGGCCAGATCGCGATGGGTGGCTGTAATTAACCTGACATCCACTTCTTTCATTTCGGTAGAACCTACTCTCATAAACTTGTTTTCTTCTACCACTTTCAAAAGTTTTACCTGTAGCTCTAAAGGTAAATCCCCAATTTCATCCAAAAATAACGTGCCACCATTCACTTTCTCAAAAATCCCCATTTTCCCATTCTTAAGGGATCCGGTAAATGCCCCTGGTTCATATCCAAAAAGTTCAGATTCCACCAAGTTCGCTGGGATGGCTCCGCAATTTAATTCAAGGAAAATTTTTTCCTTCCTGGAGCTTTTGGCATGTATGTACTTGGCGATTAAACTCTTCCCTACTCCCGTTTCCCCCTGCAACAAGACCTTCGCATCCGTTTTAGCTACTTTATCAGCCAATTTGAATAAAGGAGTTGTAGAGGGACCAATGATTATTTCCTGTAAATTCACCTGTTCCGAGCCAGGCAATAATTGAGAAATAGGTTGAAAAGATAACTTTTGGCTGTCGATCGTATACTTCATCCGGATTAATTCAGTAATATCCCTAACACTATTAATGACAAATATGACTTCATTCTGTGGCGATAGAATAGGTGTGGCCGATACGATAATCTTTCTTCCATTTCGAATTCTTTGTGTCAAAGTAACTTGATTCTTCGTTCGAATGGAGTCCAATGAAGCTGAAACGGATATCATGCCTTGCTCAACTAAATAACTCATCGGTTTTCCGATGATTTCCTCTTCTCTTATTCCAGTAATACGCTGATACGCTTGATTGATAAATAATGTCGTTCCATCACCATCCGTGATATACACGCCATCATACAGGGCATTAAATACAACCCTGCATAAATCACTCTCGAAGAATGCTTGAAATTGTTCATAGGGTATTGAGTAATTTCGTAAATTTTGCAGCGGTGCATTAACGGTAATGAAATGAGAAATTGGCTTCGTCAAATCACTTTGCTGCACTGCCGCAGATAACGCCTCTATAGTCAAAAATCCGATGAAATCATCTGAATCATCCAAAACTTCCACTTCAGTGCTTCCTATCGGAAAACATGATATCGCTTCCTCCACTGTCATATCCGAATAAAACTTAGTCATCAATCTTCACTCCTAACGTGTTCCCTGACTGGTCTTTAATATTTAATTGAACGCTTTCTGGCATCCAGCGATTATTTCCTAAACGTTTTTATATATTCTATTATAACCTTGCCTTCTCTCGATATTTAGCGTTGATAAGAGTACTCTTTGATATACCTGTCGACTTCCTTTCCTTTTCATATTCATTATAGGCAATAATTATTAACTTATATTGTGTTCATTATGTAATAGCGGTTACCAAAATAAAGACGTTAAACATCTTAATCTTCGTAAGTGGGATTGTCCTTTTTGTTCTTCTCACCGCGATCGAGGTATTAACGCAGGAATAAATCTAATGAATGAAGCATAAGGCATCTAACCGTAGGAATTAGCCTTATTTAAAATTTGCCGATAGGCTAATGTTCTTAGGCATCCCATTCAAGCATACGTTTAGTGATAAGTCGTGGGTAGTTGAACATACCAATAGTGTTTAATAAACTACCTCTTTTGTTGCATAATAAATAAGCTTGCGAAATGGCTTAATACCTTGACTCTCAGTTATTATAAGCTTAGAAACAACATTACCTTCTTTTTGAAGACTTTAAAAGGTTTCTCGACAGTTTGAAAAAACCTAATCCGTATTTGGATTAGGTTTTTGGTTTGATTAAAGAAAGTAAGTGACGATTATTTTGGAAACCAGCCGACCGGTTTTACATCGAGATTAATGTTGATTTGTTTAATTTCCTGGTATTCATCCAAGCCGTATTTTCCTAAACTTCGTCCAATCCCGCTCTGTTTGTAACCGCCCCATGGCGCTTCGACATATGTTGGATGATAATCATTTACCCATGTAATGCCTGCCCGTACCTTCTTGATCACTCGCAATCCTTTTGCTCCATCGTTAGTGAAGACGCCGCCTGCAAGGCCGTAGTCTGTATCATTTGCAAGTTTAATAGCTTCTTCTTCATCTTTAAACTTTTGAATGACAACGACCGGACCGAAAATTTCCTCTTGTACGATGCGCATATCAGGTGTTACATCGGTGAATACAGTCGGTGCAATGAAGTATCCTTTGTCAAGGTCTTCATCAACAAGACGGTAACCGCCAGCTGCAAGTGTCGCACCTTCCTGTTTGCCGATTTCAATATAGTTCAAAATGCTATTCATTTGCGCTTCGCTGACAATTGCCCCCATGTTGCTGTCTTCCGCAAGGCCAGGCCCTACTTTGATTTTATTTGCGCGTTCCACATAGCGTTTTACATATTCATCATAAATACTTTCCTCAACCAGGATGCGGCTGCCTGATGAACATACTTGGCCGGCACCGAAAAAGATGCCGAATAATCCGTAATCGACGGCCGTCTCTAAATCTGCATCTGCAAAAACGATGTTAGGTGATTTACCGCCAAGCTCAAGGGAAATTTTCTTTAAGTTGCCCGCGGCCGCCTTCATGATTGTTCGGCCAACATCCGTACTTCCTGTAAATGAAACAATGTCAACATCGTTGCTTTCCGCAATGGTTTGACCGACAACAGTGCCGCGGCCCATCACCATATTAGCCACACCTTTAGGGATGCCTACTTCCTCCAGGATTTCAAATAATTTCATTGCTGTAACAGGTGTCACTTCAGCCGGTTTATATACAATGGTGTTACCTGCCGCAAGGGCCGGTGCGATTTTCCAGACACTCATAAGAAGAGGAAAATTCCAAGGTACAATCAAACCGGCTACACCTACTGGCTCACGAACAACCATCGCTTGTACTGGAGCGGGAACTTGATAAGTTTCCCCTTCTGGATGAAGGACTAAACCAGCGTAGTAACGGAAACACGCGGCGGCATCGGCAATATCGAAACCTGCCTCTGCTTTAAGTTTCCCATTGTCCATTGTTTCAAGAATCGTCAACTCTTCAGCACGTTCATCAATTTTATCAGCGATTTTATATAGGTAGGAAGCACGCTCCTGTGCTGTTAGGCCTGACCAGATTCCACTTTCAAAAGCTGCCTTCGCAACTGAGATTGCCCTTTCTGTATCTTCCTTGGTGGCACGCGGAGCCCTTGCAATGACTTCCTGTGTTGCAGGATTGATTACCTGGATTACTTCATTTGAAGATGAGGTCTGCCACTTACCGTCGATGTAATTTTTAAGCTCTAAAACTGCCGTTTCTAAAATTGTCATGTTTCATTCCTCCGGTTTTCATTATTTTTTTAAATTTTTCCTTTACGGAATCGTTAAAGTTTTATAACAAGTCTGTCGTCCTTCGCACGTGAGCAGCAAGTCAGGATTGAGTTGCGTGTTTGACGGTTTTCTTCGCTAAGGAAGAAATCACGGTGATCCACTTCACCTTCTGCAACATCTACCTCACAACTTCCGCACCCGCCCACTTTACAAGAATAAGGTGCATCAATGCCTTCCCTTAGAAGCGCATCAAGCAGTGTTTCACCTTCATGAACGCGGATGGACCGATCGCTGTCTGATAGGTCGACAATGAAAGGTTCTTGCGGCCCGTCATGTTTTGTCGCAAATAATTCAAAGTGGATCGCATGTTCCGGATAACCATAGGAACTGGCAGCTTTTCGGTACTCTTGTACCATCTCGATTGGTCCGCAAAAATATACATGCGTGCCAATGCGATGATCCATCATTGCCTCAGGCATCATTCTGCGTTTGTCTTCTGCCTGCGAAAAATAAAAGGTGCATTGATCAGGATATTTGGCTTTCAACAGATCATAAAAAGCACATAATTCCGGTGTGCGTGCAGCATAATGAAGTTCGAAGGTTTGGCCTTCGGCAGCCATGTCTTCCATCATTGCCAGAAATGGGGTGATGCCGATTCCAGCTGCATAAAATGCATGATGCTTAGCTCGAAAGCTGAGAGGGAAGTTGTTTTTAGGGAAGCTGACTTCCAATCTGGAATCTATCGTTACATGATCATGCCAGAAAGCGGAACCTCCGCGTGACGCCTCATTACGCCGAATGGAAATTGCATATTTTTTACGGTCCCTTGGGTTGCTGATAAGGGAGTATTCTCTCTCGATTATCGTATCCCCGGCCGGCATGAAAGTGGTCAAATGCGAACCGCCAGTAAAAGCAGGCAATGGTTTTCCATCAACTGGAATCAATTCGAACTGTTTTACGAATGGAGTTTCTTGAATGATCTTATTTACTTTCATTTGAATATTTCCTACTACCCGCATGATGATCAGCTCCCTACTTCTTCTTTTCCGATTGGGATGAATGGGTAACCAATATAACCTTCCCGTACGATTGAATAAAAAGGTCCTATTTCAAGACTGGCCCTGCAATGGTCACATTCTGCAATCTCGGCTTCTTCTGCGATTTCCGACACTTCGAAACATTTCATGCAATATACGTACCGCCGTTTAGGGCCGATAATCACCGTTTGGATCTCAGCTTCAGATAGACCAGCTTCCACCCCGAGCGAGAAGATCATTACGGCATTGTTCCAAGCAGCCGCAATATAAAATTGGGTGCCCATCTTTTGTGACAAGATGACTCTCTTAATCTCCTCTTTATCTTCCATTCCATTAATGGAAAGACATTCAACAGGCACTGTTCCTGCGATTTCAGAAGTGAAACTTTTCGCCTTTTCATATCCGGCTTGATCAGAAATGACGACAAACTTTCTTCGTTCATTCCGAGGAGTAAATTTATTTACGATCGTAATGGATTTATCAAACAATACTGGACTATTGTACAAGGCACTATCCTCCTACTTATTGTTTATCTTCGCTTTTTTGTTTTTCATCAATACTCCTCAAATATTCGACCGATTGCTGAAGAAACGGGGCAATTCCTTTGTATTCAGCCATAGGTTCCGGAATATCCTGTAGTACGCTATATGTCAGATCAAACCACTCCTGGCGCAATGTCAAATCCTCCAGCGGCAGGAACTGAGTATTCAATACGAATAGAATGGCGTTGCTTCGTGGCATGCGATAAAATTTTTGTTCTTCAACACGCAAACGAACAAGTTTACCTGCATTTTCCGGTGTTATTTCAGAACGCTGCGGTCCCCATACATCCATCGTTTCATAGTTGACATCCCAACGGTCCGCCATCAGGTTCCAGTTAATGCGTGTCCATGGCTTTCCTGGCTCGATGGATAATAAAAACTTACGAACCCGATCTGCCAGTTCATCACCTTTCCGTGATACAAATGGAACAGGCGCATGGATCTCATCAAAGGACATGCCTTTATTCCAGTTAGCCGAGAAGAGTGCGGCGTATGAAACTTGCCCCACTTCCAAATAGAAATTACTGTCGCGATGAACCATTAAAACAAAATCATTATGGAAATGGCGGCCTATATAATCAAGCGGCTCATTTGGAAGCGTGCTGGCATCGCCATACACGAATGATTCGGTTTCACCGAAAATGTGGTTCTTGAAAGTCCAGTTGTCACCATCTTTAATAACCTCGAAATGCTCCGGATAGCGATCAGCTGCCATGTCGATGAGCATTTCCAACACTTCCCATTGCATTTCCATTGTGTGTGAAAAAGATTGAAACCTTATATGCGGCTGTTCTTGAAGGAGACGACGCTTCGTTTCCACTTGAAGTTTGTATTCTGGTGTAACTTCAATACAGTTAACGTTTGAGAGTTTTTTCAAGTCGTTTGAATAACGATAGTTACCTGAAGTGAATGGAAATGGGAATGTATCTAAATCTGTTGTTTTGAAATCTAAACTTTGTGTAAACATTGAACAATCTCCTCTCGTTCCCTAAATTCTTTAAAGTGAGTTACTTTCTATTTAGCTTCCTTTAATTCAACAGATGGACGCTCCATGTCAACTTCAAAACGGAAAATGTATTTAGATGAAACATAGTAGGTGACTAAAGCGACAAAGTATGTTGGAATTCCGGCAGCTGTATAAAGGAAAAAGTCACTTGCTTCAAAAGTCAATGGATTATAGAGTACCCAGTAAATGGTCGTTCCGATAACTACCGTGAGAACGGCCGACGGGTTAATGCCTTTCCAATAAGTATAAGAGCCTTGCGTGTCATACAAATCCCTTATTGAAATGCGTTGGCGCTTTACAAAAAAGTAATCTGCAACGACAATGCCGCCAAGAACAGCCATAATAAAAGAAATGACAGCAATGAATGAACCAAAGGCATCGTAGAACGTTGAGCTTAGAAGTAAGAATATAGTCGGTACAGTTGTTCCCATCGCAATCATCCATGACTTTTTCGGGAATACAGTTTTAAAGCTGACAGCTTGTGAGTACATAAGGAATATGGCTGCACCGACATTCCCTACCGAAAGTAAAATCAAGCCAATGAAGCCGCCCCAACTTCCTGCGATGGAGAACATCCAGTCAGAAGGATTAAGAGATCCAGTTACTAATGCAGCAAGGGCCCCAACTAACGCGGCGATACAGACGATGATTCCATAGCTGTAGAAGCCCGCTTTAAATGCTCCTCCTTCTGTTTTAGATAAACGGCTGTATTGGCCAAGGTACGGAAGCCATGAAAAGCCGAGACCGATGTTTAACTCCAGGGCTGTCGCGAATGAACGAGAACTCGTTTCAAATGGCTCAGAAGGAAGTATATGAGCAACTTCCGTGAACCCCTGTCCAAACAAGACTATTGCGAGCAGGCCAAACATGAGAACCATAAAAACCGGAACGGCTACTGCGGTATATTTTTGAATCGCTACCGGTCCCCTCACCGTTACAAGGAATGCACAGATGAAGAGCAAAATCGAGAAAAAGGGCGCTCCCGTTGCTTGGCTTGAGAAAATCGTGGGCATCCCCATCCAATTAGCCGCCTCTGCTAACGCCTGGCCGGACATAAATAGCGCAATGGAAATATAGCCGAGAGTTAAAATAAGAAAAACAAAGAAAAAGATATTCGATCCTAAATACCCAAGTGAACTTCGAAACCCTACAAAGGTGTCTATGCCATAACGCGCAAAATAAAGGGTAATGGGAACTATCAACAGCATCGGGAAGGCGTTACCGAATAAAATCGCTGCAAGTGACTGCTTCGCGTCAAGCATTGTACCTGTGTATCCACCAGTTAACAGCCCAAAAGATGAGAGGCCAATAACAACTTGAACTAAAATTAAATCCCGAAGGTTAAAAATCCGGTCATTTTTACTTGCCGGTAAAAACCCAAAGGCCACATCCTTTGAAATGGAGGAATTCTCTTTGCTCACACGCTTCTCTCCCAACTATAGAATAATGATTGTATTGCTTGGTATAAGGCTGATATAGTTCTGGGTGATCGAAACAACTACATTAGACAAGTGAATAGATTAGGTAGGCGATGATTAAAATCATGAAAAAAATAGAACCTGTCGCATCACTCCATTTCATTTTGTCGATTTTCACGGCTTCTTCCTGCTCATACGCATTGATCCGCTCATTCAAATCTGAATATAGATTTTTAATAAAGGGATCTTCTGAATTGATATTCTGTTGGAACTGATTCTCTTTATTCAAAATCGCTTCTCCCTCCTTTGCAATCATGCTTTCTAGTCCCTTCTCTTTACTTTATTGCAATAACCATGCCAATCAGAAAACACTATGCTAACAGGATTTTCAATAGGAAGAATATTCATTTTTGAAACTATTGAACAATTGTGAAATTTCTGTAATATAAAAACTAGGAAGTTAAATGAAAGGCTGGTAGACATAAATGGATCACTTCACCTCTGCACTCTTGTCTATTTACGATCAGCTTATTGTGACAGATAAAAATGGCACCATCCTGAAATGTCGGTGGTTCCATCAAGGATGTTGAACAAGATTTATTTACTACAAGCTTGGCAGAAGAGATAATGGGCAAAAATGAAAAAAAAAGTTTCATGCAGTCCTCATGGCAGGGTCCAGAGCTGCTGGTGACGGCATACCCGATTGAATCCGGGGCATGGGTCTGGGCTTACAAAGAAATTAAAGACTCTTATCCAGATACATCAAGGGGGCAATCGGGGCCTTTATTGGAATCGAAGAAGCCATCTTTTCCATTTGTGATCCGCAGTAAACCGATGCTTGATGTTCTGCATAAAATGCAAATGGTTTGTGATGTCAGCGCAACCGTCCTGTTATTGGGGGAATCCGGGGTAGGAAAGGAAATAGCCGCCAGGGCCATACATAATATGGGTAATAGAAGCGACGGTCCATTTATACCTGTCAATTGCGGCGCCATCCCGGAAAACCTGATTGAAAGCGAACTGTTTGGCTATGTAGAAGGGGCTTTTACCAGCGCAAGGAAAGACGGGGCCAAGGGGAAATTCACACTTGCACATAAGGGTATCTTATTCTTGGATGAAGTGGGCGAGTTACCGCCTAACGTACAGGTAAAACTGCTTCGTGTCCTTCAGGAACGCGTTGTCACCCCAATTGGCAGTACGGCCTCACACCCTGTTGATATTCAAGTGATTGCCGCAACAAATAAATCGCTCGAAAAAATGGTCAAAAAAGGTGAATTCCGAGAAGACTTATATTATCGTCTTCATGTCGTGCCTATCCACCTTCCGCCGCTTAGGAATCGTGTAGATGAAATCCCCCATCTGGTTCAGTTTTTTTTACAAAAGTACAATACACTATACAATCGAAAGGTAGCTTTCACACCGGATGCAATCGACTTGCTATGTATCTATCAATGGCCCGGCAACGTGCGCGAACTTGAAAATACAGTTGAAAGGCTTGTGATTACTAGCGGAATACCCGAAGTGGATGTTGCGTTGGTTAGAGAGGTGCTTCCTTTTAAAGGGCCCAACAAACCCACTTCACTACCTGTCATCGATTTTCTAATGCCTTTGCAGGAAGCAGTCGACCTTGTGGAGGAACAGCTGATCAACATGGCGATGGAACAATACAAATCATTGAAACTAGCGGCAAAGGTATTGGAAGTCAGCCAGCCGACGATGAGCAGGAAATATAAAAAATTACGTAATAAAATTGAAGAGGCAAGCTTTTCACCAGTGGATAAACGGGCCATTTTAGAAGAACAAATAAACCAGCGGCTTCGATCCATTGCCGTTGTAACCGCAGCTATCATTCCAGCTGAGGAGGTTATCAGTCTACAAAAAAATATGAACCGGCAAACTTCCTATTCCCAGAAATTAAAACAAAAACTTACCATGATTCAAGAAAAGGAAGGCGTAATTGAATGGGTCTTTATATTTATCATGACGGATGATGGACGTCTGATTCACCTCGTTGCAGACAAAGGCTTTGTAATTGAACCGGGGGAAGAATATATGGGTCCCCCGGAAATGGTTAATGTCGCTTACCAGGCGTTTAATGGTAAAGCGGGTGTTACTCCCATATACGAAGACAGGTACGGTGAGTGGAAAACAAGTTTTGCGCCAATCATTGATGATGACGGCAGTATCGTTGCTATTGTCGGATGTGATTACAGCAAAGCCTATTTCAATTCGGAAATGCAACGTCTCCGTAAGCAACTCAATATACATGTTTAATTTCGAAATGCAGTCATGCATTATCAGACCGACTGAATACTAGAGTAAAAAAAGAAAAGCTGATTACAGGAGCCGTCTTGAACGGGCTTCTGCAGTCAGCTTTTTCGTTATTATCTAACCATATACATCTTGAACGTTATGAAGGAATTAAAATGGCATTAATGCCACCCATTTTTTTGATCTAACTATTTTTTTCAGATTGACCACACTTATATAGGCAATATTATATGTTGTTCTTCCACTAAATATAAACTGTTAAGAAGATTTGGCAGAGCATATGGATACTCATTGCAATGCTTTTACGGAACAACCCAATGACTTATTCCTATTATACAAATGAGTGCTCATAAGCCTTTTTGCCATGAAGCCTATATAACTTTCTCTTTATTTTCTCTTTTTTTCACCAAAGAATAAGCAGTAATTAAAGCAGTAATAGGAATTATCAGGGCTACACCTGTTCCAGCACAAAATATAGTGATCATTTCAGCACTAAATATTTTTGAGTTTACGATTTCTCCAACAGAGTAGGATAAATCTTTAAACCATATAAGCAATGCCAAATAGCCTCCAAAGAAAGCAAAAAATAGTGTATTCGTAGATGTACCTAAGATATCCCTTCCAATACTTAATCCAAATGTGAATAAATCTTTCTTGCTAATGGATGGATGGTGAAGAAACATTTCTCGCATGGGAGATGAAATGGCCATGGCTGTATCGATAATCGCGCCAATAGTACTCATAATAATTACTGAAGCTCCAATTTTAACAAAATCTACTCCAATATAAAGGGAAAAGATGCTAAGCTCTTCTATTTCTTCTTCACCGAAACCTTGTATCATCGCATTTTCCGTCACAATGACAATAAAAATGAGTACAATAACAATCGTGATAATAGTAGAAATGAATGCTGTTTTTGTTGTACTGTTCACTTCGTTAATAAAAAATAAATTAATATAACTAATCACCGTACATGCAATCAATGTTACGATATACGGATCATTATTTGGATTTGTCATAAAAATGATGGTAAAAAGTAACACACCAAAGTTTAGGAACAAAGCAAAAAATGAACGTGCCCCTTTTTTTCCGCCAATCAAGATCATCAATATTAATAGTATAAACGCTAGCAACACTAATACATTCATTGTCTTTCCCTCTTTCGATTAATGAAAAAAATAGAGACATATAGACCTATCGGAATAGTTAACACGATTCCAATACCACCAGCTAGGGCACGGGCCAATTCCAATGTAAGGTTCATGGAAAGGGTAAATCCCAATGCAGAAGCATTTTTCAAATATAAAATAATCATAGGTATTGAGCCACTTATATAGGCAAAAAACAAAATATTTGTCATGGTTCCCATAATGTCTTTTCCAATCTCTAACCCTGAAGTTTTAAGTGCTTTTACTGATATGTGGTTATTCTTTTCATACAACCCAAAAATCGAAGAAGACATGGTAATGGCTATATCCATTACGGCTCCTAAAGATCCGATAAATAACCCTGCCATAAACACCATTTTATAAGGACGAGTGATAAATTGCATTTCTTCATATCGAAGGCCATTTTCGGAAGTTACCCACATAACAAGATAAGTAATGAACAGCGATAAAAAAGTCCCTAACAGTGTCGCAATAATAGCTGCATATGTTTTTTCATTAAAACCGTTAACGAGTAAAAGGGAAAGGACCGTAAATAGAATGATACTTATACTGCATATCAATACCAAACCAATGTCTGATGAATTCAAATAAAAATCTAATGCATATGACAACAATATGGCATTGACTGCCAAACTTATAATTGAAAACAGGCCTTGCTTTTTTCCAACGATAAGTAATGTAAAGATAAAAACCCATGCTACAATCAACACAAATTTATCACGCTTTACGTCTTTTATGGTTCCAGTTAACTCTGAATTTTCTTCTGTCTTTGTATCAATCGAAACAAATAAATCATTTCCAACTCGATATTCTTGATCAAAAGCTCCGGATGAGGAATATTCATTCTTTAAATGAATAAGTTTTCCTTTTTCTTCTCCATTTTGTATTTCAGCTATTATACTCTGGGTAAATAGTCGATCTTCATTTTGATACATATCATTCAATTCAGTTGAATTTTCCAGATTTGTTTTGATGACTTTGGCTATTGGATGTTCATAGAATGAATAATTGTGATGAACAAAGAAAACAGAGGTAACAAAACAAAGTGCTATGACGGCGTACAAAGAAACATGCTTGTAACCCATTTTTTTAATTTTATTTACGATAACATTCAAAGTAAAACCTCCAATATCGGGTGGGCAAAAAAGGCAGGGAGGAGCCAGAATTGACTGACTCCACCCCGCCTTACTAGTATTTGATTTATTTATCTTATCATGAATGGATTTGGTTTGCGAAAACAAAGTCCGATTTACCTTCTTAACGTCTTCCCCGGTAGGATGGGAAGAAGATATTGAGATGACATTCGGGAAAAAAAGCAGAGCACAATGCGGATCATGAAGACACCCTTACCACTAACAATCCGCTGACTCAATCCCATTCAAACAAGAATTTCACCAGAGATGTTTTGTCTTAATTCTTCTGTTGTCTACACTTTGGACTCCGTACATATTTACAAACCACCCTTTGTGTATAATTAAATTAAAATATTCTAGCGAGGTCTATATCTAAATATATAATATTCTCTTGTCACTATTATGCGTATCGTCAGGAAAATGCGGATTTACAACGTTAAGAAAAATTCCAATATAAAAAGCCCAATTTCTCACCATTTAAATTGAGGAATTGGGCTTCTTAAAAGCGCCTGATGCTGAATAATATGGAAATACTTCAGTTGTTAAATGCTTAACTTTTGATAAGGTCACCGTACCTCACTGAACTGCGTTTTTTACTCCAATTTAACACAGTACTTCAACGTTAAATCCTCCGGGCGCTTCTACGTAGAAAGTATATCTGTGTAAATGTTTTGGAGGTTTTACCTTGAATCCATCATCTTTCAACCGCTGATTGATTCTGTTAACTTGTTCTTCATTTTCTTGTATGAAACCAACATGAAAAGTCTTGGGGTATTGTACATCGCTTCCTTTCATTAGAGTCAATATGGATCCATCATCATCTTTCATTGCAGCGAACCCATCTCCTCGACTCCCTGCACATGATAAACCAAAATATGTTTCTAAAAACTCACGTGAAGCTGTAACATCATTAACAGTTAAATTTATGTGATTGATCTTCATTACTTCCCCCAATTTTAATATTATTGTTGTCTTTTCCATCTCAATCTGGTAAGAAAGTTAATTTTCATATGCTTTACTGCCCTTAGCGACATAAGAAAAGCGATCCTGCTTAAGGAAGAATCATACTTGTTTAATAGAATGCTAATTACCCTATCTTTTGAACCTTTTCGAGAAGGTCATCGAGGCGGTAAAATTGTGAGGCACATCCTTGGACTACACCCATTTCCATTACTTGCTGAAGTCCCTCGACTGATGCGAATCGAGAACGCATGATAAGTTTTGTCTTACCCTCGTGTTCAACAAACGTCAACGTTACCAGTGTAACTGGCATACCGTCGGCTGCGTTGCCTTCTTCATCTGCAAACATATCCGTGAAGACAATCTTCTCCGGCACGATTATTTCTTGATAAACAGCTTTACCCCAAGATTCTTGGCCATGAAATTCACCATGGTTTTCATCTGTGCACCGCATGCAATAATGCCATACGCCGTCAGGCTTAAAATTAAACTCCCGATTTTCCGTTTGCCATCCCTGCGGTCCCCACCAGCTAGCCAAACGCCCAGAATTTGAAGATGCTTTAAAAACAAGGCCCCGCGGCCCGTCAAATATACGCTCCATGACGAGATCCCGCCCCTCTACGCCCGTTGTGATGTTGTTAGTCACTTTGTTATCAGACATGTTAATTCCTCCTTCCTCTCTTGTAAGATATTCCTTCCACTTCGTCACAATGTCAGTATTTCCCTTCCGATTCTGTAAATCATCACAGTGACCGCAACCTCAAGATTAAAAAAAGGTCAGCCAGTAAAAACTGGCTAACCTTTTAATACGAACGGGCAATCGATATAGAACTTTATTACAAAATTTTTTCATTTTCATAGTTAGTGTTTGACTCTACTTTCTTCGCCAATTTAAATTTATAGAATAATATAGAGGCTACCAAAAATCCTATTCCATAAAACAGTCCAACTCGTTGAGTAGGGTCAAAGGCAAGGAATACTAGAATCAGCAAACAAAAGCCTAAACAGAATAACGGGACAAATGGGTAAAATGGTACTATGTATTGTAAATCTTCCGTTTTACCACCCGCTTTTATAAACTTCCTTCTAAACATATATTGCGATAAAGCAATTCCCATCCAAGAGATCGTGACGGAAATTCCAGCTATGGACATAAGTATCACGAACACAGTATCCGCCGCAATGAAGCTGGTCAATAACGATAGAAGCGAAAAGCATATCGTAAAAAGAAGGGCATTCAATGGCACTTTCCTTTTGGACAATATACCAAACACCTTAGGTGCCATTCCATCATGGGCCATCGACCAAAGCAAACGCGTGGAAGCATACAGACATGAATTCCCCACAGAAAGAATGGCTGTCAAAATAATGAAATTCATGATACTTGCTGCATAAGGTATCCCCGCTATCTTCATCAAAGTTACAAAAGGACTTTCCAATAAGCCTAATTCCGAAGCAGGGAATATGGCAGAAAGGATGATAATGGACGAAATGTAAAAAACAATGATTCTAAATAGTACGTTTCGAATGGCTTTAGGGATGTTCTCTTCAGGTTTTTCACTTTCCCCTGCCGCTATTCCTATTAGTTCAGAGCCTTGGTAAGAAAATATTACATTCATCATTGTCACAAAGATAATTGTAATCCCGCCTGCTGGAAAAAGACCAGAAGGAGCCAAATTCTCAAAGAATGGGGTTGGACGATCAGATAAAGAGACAAAACCAAAGATGCCAGCGATCCCAATCAAGATAAACAAAATCACTGCAACGATTTTTATTCCAGCGAACCAATATTCCGCCTCTGCAAAGCCTCTTGTCGTTAATGCATTCAATGTAAATAAAAGCACTATGAACACAGCACACCAAATCCAGGTAGGACTATGGGGGAACCATTGTTTCATCAATATTCCTGCTGCCGTAAACTCAACTCCTGCAGTTGCGGCTGAACCTACGAAATACATCCATCCTAGAGAGAAACCAGCGGAAGGCCCAATATATTCGGCAGCATATTTTTGGAATGATCCAGTAACCGGCATATGAACGGCTAGCTCGCCAAGGCAGACCATGACCATATACAAAATAAGACCACCGGCTAGATAACCGATCAGGGCTCCTCCTGCCCCCGCTTGGTTAATTGTATAGCCTGCATTTAAAAAAAGGCCTGTACCAATTACGCCGCCAAGTGAAAGCATAAATAAATGGCGTCTTTTCATTGAGCGTTGCAGCTGATCATTATTCTCCAGTCCATACCCCATATAATCACGTCCTTATCTTATCTATTAGCCTATGCCTTCTCCCAAACCATCTTAGAACCTCAATGAGAGACAACTAAGGCCGCCATCTTGTTTTTGAAATTCCGACATTTCCACTTCAATCACTGTGTATCCCAAATCTTCAATTTTTTTCTTTGTACCATCAAACCCTTTTGGGACAATAACGCAGTCGTTCATTCTGACGCAGTTACCCGAATATTCTTCTTCCTCTTTTACGGATATTTGATTAAAGCTAGAAAAAGCCTCGTGATTAATGAATTCCCCTGCCACTAATAAATTATTGTCTCCCAGGTAATTGACACCCGTTTTTAAATGAAAGAATTTCTTAAGGGGAATGATGGTCGTATCATAACCATACTTACCCATGATATCTTTGAACTGCAGAGCACCTGCTTCATTCGTTCTGGTTGAAAGGCCAACATAGAAGTGATTTTCAACTTGCATTACATCTCCGCCATCTAACATACCTGGTGATTGAATATATTCGATTGTTTCATAAAAGTCCTTTAAAACTTCTTTCATTTCAAAAATCTCACCATTACGGCTATCTGCACCAGGATTGGTTACAAGTGCACATTTCGGGGTCAACACTGCGGTATCTTCTACAAACGTAGAATCAGGGTATCTTTCATCAGATTCGAGAACGGTCACTTTCACACCGCAGCGTTTTAATGCTTCTACATAAGCCTCGTGTTGTACAAGCGCTTTTTCATAATCCGGGTTTCCTAAATCCGATGTTGTTAAGCCAGTTACAAAACTTTTTCCAATCTTTCTTACAATCGCGTGATTAAACATATATATTCCTCCTAAATAGGTAGTTTATCTTTTTAAAATGTGGAATACCTTTTTGCTCCTGCCGTAATTTATATGGAGTTTCTTTTATTCCAGAAGCGGAAATTACAGATATATAGGTATGATAGAGAGAAGAGACAACCGAATTCCTCTCTTAAACTATAACGGGTGCCCCTTCTTAGCCCATGCTTTCTCAATTATTTTAATGACTGCACAATTTATCCGCTATTCCTACAAAATATCTTACTCCATACCCTAAAGCCTTTTCATCGATTTTAAATTTAGGATGGTGTAGAGGATAAGCTTTTCCAAACTCATTATTATGGACGCCTAGAAATTGCATGGAAGAGGGAACGATTTCGGAAAAAGCCGAAAAATCTTCTGTTCCAAACATGGGATCATCAACCTTGATGATGTTATTCTCTTCAAAAATACCTTCCATGACCGTTCTTGAAATATCAACAGCAGCTTTATCATTTACCACTGCTGGATACCCTAAATACCAAGTAATTTCACATTTTGCCCCATGCGCTTCCGAAATCCCCTTAACGATTTGCTCAAGATGCTCTCTTGCTTTCACACGGCTATCAGAGTCCAAGGAACGAATTGTACCACCGATTTCCGCATATTCTGGTATGACATTGAGCGCACTTCCGGAATGGAACTGAGTGACTGAAATGACTGGTGTCCTAAGTGCTGAAATTTTTCTGGAAACGATATGTTGAATATTCGTCGTAATTTCGGCACCAATGATCAGCGGATCTACCGTTAATTCCGGAGTCGACGCATGACCGCCCTGACCAATAATTTTAATTTCAAAATCATCGGCTGCAGCACAGAATACCCCTTCCCTTAAACATATTTTTCCTGTTCGTTCATAAGGAGTAACATGCAGTGCAAATGCATAATCCACTCCTTCCATGACCCCTTTTTTCACCAATTCCTGAGCTCCCCCAGGCAGTACCTCTTCTGCGTGTTGGAAAATAAACCTGATTTCTCCATCAATCGTATCTTTTTTTCCGGAGAGGACTTTAGCAGCACCTAATAACATCGCAGCATGTGCATCATGTCCGCATGCATGCATAACCCCAGGATTTTTTGATTTGAATTCAATTTCTGCTTCCTCTTCAATCGGGAGAGCATCAATATCTGCACGAAAAGATATGGTATTCGATTTTCGGGCAGATTTTTTAGTTCCTTTAAGAACCGCTAAAACGCTCGTTTCGGTTGGTCTCGTCACTTCCAATCCTGAAAAGGTTTTTAATTTCCTGTAGATAAATTCAGAAGTCTGGTGCTCCTGATATGAGAGCTCCGGATTTTCATGAAAATGACGTCTCCATGAAATCACTTCATCTACAAGCGTCTCCTGTATTGTCTTCATCATAAACGCCTCCTATTAGTGCCAATATTCAGATTTTTCAGATCTTTAAAAAGGGCCATACTGTATGCTTTGAGCAATGATCAAAAAGATAATCGCTATCGCAAACTGAATCAGAAGATATGGAAACACCCATTTTACCCAATTCGTAAATGATATGCCTGCCACTGCCAATCCAGCCAATAGCACTCCAGAAGTCGGAAATATCATATTCGAAATCCCATCCCCTAATTGGAAAGCTAATACTGCTGTTTGTCTTGTCACACCCATTAAATCCGCTAATGGAGCCATGATCGGCATCGTCAATGCAGCTTGCCCACTTCCGGATGGAACAATGAAGTTAAGAAATAATTGGACAATGAACATTCCGATTGCATTTATGGCGGGAGGAAGTTGTTCAACCAATCCTGCAGCATAATATAAAATGGTATCCAGCAATCCGCCACTTGTAATGATGACTAGGATTGTCTGCGCAACTCCTATTATCAATGCCCCAGAAACCATATCGCCTGCTCCTGAAATAAAACCATTAGCCATTTTGGATGGAGTTAAGCCTCCAATTATGCCCATAATGATCCCGCTTAATAAAAACAAGCCGCCAATTTCACTTATATACCATCCTAATTTAATAACTCCATATACTAATAGGATAAAATTCACCAATAAAATAATTAAAGCGGCGCTATGTCTCTTACTTATCCTAAAGTTTTTATCAAAATGTGCATGATCTTCACGCCTGAATTTCCCATACTCCCCCAGTTCAGGGTTTCTTTTAACCTTCATTGCATGGAAATAGATGTACAATACTGTAACGACATAAAACACTGCAAGAAGAGCGATTCGCAATCCCATTCCCGAATACATAGGCAGTTCTGCAATGCTTTGGGCAACTCCTACATTAAAAGGGTTCGTAATGCCCGAAATGAATCCAGTCGCCAATGTCCCAAGCATGACGATCGCAAAACCCGTAAGTGCATCAAAGCCTAATGCAATCGTCATCGGAACAATGATCGCGATATAAACTAATGCATCTTCAGCAGATCCGATCAGTGTCCCTAATGAAGCGAAGATCAATACCATCAGCGGAATAAGCAATTTCTCTTTTGTTCCGAATCGGACAGCCACAAACTTAATGAAAGAATCCAGTGCTCCTGTTGCCTGCATGATTCCCAATGCTCCGCCAAACAAAAAGACGAACAAGATAATTGATGCTCCTTCAATCATCCCTGCGTGAATACTGCTGAACATTTCCAATAATCCCACTGGTGTTGATTCTACGAATTCAAAGGAAGTGGGATTGACTACACTTCGGCCATCCTTTTCAATTCTTTCATATTGGCCTGCAGGTAAGATATAGGTTAAAACCGTCACTATTACAATTACGATAAACATTAAGACAAAAGGATTAATCCCTTTTTCCGGTAACTCCGTTAGTTGGTTAAGTGGCTTATTATTCTGATTAAGCGGCTCGGAAGTGATTTGACCATTAGGCAGGTCATTCATATAAATACCCCCAGTTAAAGTTTAATACTATTAATCCAGTTTTCCTGTCGGACCATCACTTCTCAACCAAACACTTAAACATACTCTTTACTAACTTCTCCAGCATAACGGGCGTATGGACGAAGGCACTATCGATGTGAAGGCGCTCAGTACGCTGGTGTGCATCCTTGCCGAATGGACCCACATTAAGTACGGGTGCCTGAAGTTTTTGCATATCAGCAAAAGGAATGCTGTAAGTATCGCCCCAGACCGGTGTATTTTTTTCAAAAGCCGTCCAGCCATCAGACTCATCAGAATATTGAACATAGCTTAAATCGCAAATGCCATTAAAATAATGAATTTGGCTGACTTCTTCATCAAGCATGCTGGCAGTTTCCTTCATTAATTTCACAGATTCCATGATAAGCGGATCATCGGACGTATTGACGGCTGGATAATATGGCGGTGCGAACAGCAATACAATGGCGGGTGAAAGCTCCTGACATTGTATCATCAATTTTTCAGCGATCCTAAATGATTTTTCCCGCTCATCCAAATCCATGATTCCTTTAACTTCACTCTTTATTTGCTCAACAAAACTGCCGCCAAATTTGCCCTCGGCATATGAAAGTAACTTTTCGTAGCGCAATACTTGTACTTCACCTATACCTTCAATTTGTTCACGCAGACAAAGAGCTTTATAAGATTCATTGCATTTTATCGCTGCTTCGTTTGCAACCTGCTCGAATAAATCCATTATTTCTGCAGCTGTCCTTTTCATAATGAACACATTATAAAGCGCTGCTGCACGATAAGGTGTCTGTGTTGAATATTGTAGTTTCAGATCTTTTTGCTGAAGCGATACTGGTAAAGGTGTTTCCTCGCCAAGATCACTTTCCTGAAAAAGAGTGTTCCACTCCATGAGCTGCGTGAGGAATGAGGCTATATAGTTAGCCGTTATGCCCTTTAATGGCTCACCCACATGAGTTTCTTTCCCATAAAAAAGGGCAGCGGGCATGATTTTCCCCAAAGTTCCGGAATAAATATAATGGCTATTATCGCCCGGCTTCTGTGAAAAGGAAGGTTCACTATTAAAAAACATTTTATAGTAAAGGTCATATTTATCACGTAAAGACACAAGTTCTTTAACTGCAGCCCTCATTCCCGCAGAATTCACTTCCTCATCAGGAACGGTTAACAGCAGGAGATTGATCGGCCATTTTTCAATGCTTGCCTTTTCGATGATAGCCATATGAAGGGCAAGCCCCATTTTCATATCCATTGTTCCTCTACCAAACAAGTACTTTCCTGATTCAAGATCAATGCGCGCTTCTTCCGGTAGATCATCTTTTCGGTCATGAAGTTTTTTTGTGAGCTCCTCCGGCTGAAAAGCAAGAGTCTCAAGATCACCGTATTCTTCAGTATGAACCGTATCAAAATGGCTGATTAATACAACGGTCTCCTTGCTATCGGAATGTTTATAAAAGGCATTGACAAAATTCCTCCCTAAATCAGCCTCGTGAAGCGATAAGTACGCCGGATTCCTTTTAAAATATTCAAGCTCCCTCAATTTCTCTTGAACCTTATAAGGAAACGTCCGTTCCCCCAATGTAAGAGTACGGCTTTCCCAGCTAACAAGTTCACATAACAAAGCACGGAGCGTTTCTGGAGTACCCCATAGTAATTGACTCATTGTAATCCCCTTTCCGATTTTCATCAAATATTAGAGTAATAGCAGGAAGAAACACTTAACGGAAATTCCCGATATATAAAACCGCAGTGACAAACAGCTCAATCCACCGTCCTGATTTTGTAACTCCGACATTTGCAGCTCAATCGTTTTATATCCAGCTTCATTCAATTGACGGGCCGTCTCTTCATATCCCTTCGGAACGAAGCTTCCACGTAAGACGCATCTGTTTCATTACTTTTTCATAATCAGGTGTGCAAAGGTCGGATGCCGTTAATCCATTTACATACCTTTTTCCTGGTGTTTTTACAATTATCAATCCCCCTTTGTACGCACCACCGGGCAGGTTAAACAAGTTGGACCGCCAGTGCCTTTGTAACTGATTTCAGTTCCTTTGTATTCATAAACCGTTGCTCCGGCATCAAGAAGCTTTTGCTTCGTGTAAGCGTTACCAGAAGATATCACGCAAACCCGCGGAGCGATGGCAAGCACATTACAGCCCAAGTTCAAGTACTCATCAACCGGCACTTCGATAAGCTGAATGCCTCGTTCAATAAGCAGTTTTCTGAAAAAGACAGGCATAAGGCGGGAATGAACTACGGCTAAATCATGGTCGACTAGGCTGATGAAAGACATAAGATGGAGACACTCTCCCTCTCCTTGATCATGCGGCAGCTGAACTACGATGAAATCATCCACAAGATGCGGTCATTTCCTTTAATTGCCGAATGGCTTCTGCGTTTGTACGATAACCATGTCCGACAACCAGGGTTTTATCATCAAGCCAAATGATATCACCGCCATCCGCGACCGCATCACCCGTTAAATACCCAATAATCGGTATGTTCTTTTCCTTGCAAAATTCCTTGTATACATTAGCTTCAGGCTGCCTCAATTCTTTCCCTGACTTTAAAATAATGGCCCCTTGGCTTGTGAATTTGACCGGGTCATGCGCATATAAGGAGTCAATCCCGACTACCGAAGATGCTGGCAAATAATCGATGTTTGGAACATATTTCTCCAAAATGGAAATAAAGTCACCATACTCTGTTAGCGCTTCGTTGAAATCTGGCTCTTCCGCAAAGTTGAAGTTCCGCCATGCTTGGCTTAAATGCTCTTGACTAATAAAAGCTTCTTTCGGATGTTTTACAATGACACGTTCCAATGGTTTGTACATGGACGAACAATATGTCACTGCCTCCCCCTCCTTTTCCGCATAGCGGAAAACATTTCCGCCAACAGGAATTTTTCTTTTATTATAAAATTAGTTTTGGTATAATGTCAATATGTTTTAAATATTCAAATAAATCAGCGTTATATACAACTTGGAATGAAAGATAGGTGGTTTGTTTATGCAATCGATCGACCGTGCCATGAACGTTATAAAGGTGCTGGTTTCCAATTCATCGGAAAACTGGCTGTCAATTACAGAACTTTCTCAAGAGTGTGATCTTCCTGTCAGCTCCATGCATCGTTTGTTAAAAGCGATGTCCTCGCATGGATTAATCCAACAGGACGGGCACTCCAAACAATATGGTTTGGGTAATATTTGGCTCGAATACGGTTTACGTATGTATGACAAAATGGATTACATCAGCCAAATAAGGCCTGAACTGGAAAGACTGATGAACAAAGTGGAGGAAAGCGTCTATCTTAGCCAGCCAATCGGAATGGAATCACTCGTTATCGAACGAATCGACAGTGAAAAAAGCCAAATCCGGGTTTATGACCAGCTTGGCTCACGAGTTCCTTTGCATATTGGGGCCGCCAATAAAGCGATGCTCGCCTATATGCCATATAAACAAGCGAAAAAAATTGTAGATGCTCTTCTGCCAACTCAAGAAAGAGCAGATTTTTGGGATATATTGCAAGAGACTAAAATGAAGGGACATGGAATCAGTCACAGTGAAAGAACAGAGGGAACATGTTCTGTTGCCGTGCCGATATTGAACCATTTTGGGGAAGTTCACGGTGCGGTGAGCATAGGTTTTGTCAGCTTTAACCTGACAGAAGAAAGACTTGATTTCCTCATTAAGAATGTGATGGAAACTGGCAATCGGGTTTCTGCAAAATTGGGGTATAGGGGACCATGAATAAGCGAGCAGTGGTGGATTATCGGATAAGCCGAAAAAGAAGATGAATCATTTCATCTTCTTTTCGTTTTTATATTAATCGCTGCCGGTCACGAATAAATCTTCCCTGAAATAGGCGAGGACCTCGCCGGCCACCACAGGTTCGCCCTCCAATACCTCCAATGATTCTATCTTTCCGCTGACACCAATATCAATGATTTCCACACATCCATCTGCCTTCTTAATCTGAAATAATTGTTCCCATTCGTAAAATCTGGAATTTTTGGATATTGAAATTTTTTCAATCCTGCCATCACAAGGGCTTAGAATCACATCAACGTACATTTACATCATTCCTTCCTTCAGTATTCTTCAAAATGAAATGGAGTTTGTAACACTAACTTGAGAAAGTTTTGGAACTCAGGTATATCTTCTTGTTCAATGCCCAGGGTCGGGGCCCAGTACTGATCTAAATTAATATCATTGGCACAAAGCAGGATCATTCTTCCGCTTTGCATGGAAGTCACCATTGCTTTACCGAAAAACTGGCCCGAATATACAATGGTCACATCATATCTATAATCTTGTGACAATAAGCAATAATGATGAATAGCCTGGTTTTCTTTATTTTCGGAAAGAATATCAAAATTCAACGGATTGCCTCCTTTCTTGTAAGCCCTAATTCGTTCAGAACCTGACCCAACCTCGTAGCTGGGATGCTTCAGCTATTTTGCGAATCCCTTCAATGTAAGCCGCCACTTTCATGTTCACGGAATATTTTTGTGAAGTATGGTAGACATTCAAAAAGCTGGCCGTTATCTTTTCCTTCAATCGTTCATCCACAAGCTCTTCCGTCCAGTAATAACCTTGGTTGTTCTGGCACCATTCAAAATACGAGACTATCACCCCTCCTGAATTCGCCAAAATATCCGGGACTAGCACTATACCTTTATCATCAAGAATCTTGATTGCTTCCTTTGTGGTCGGACCATTTGCTGCTTCAATCAGGATTTCACATTTTAATCGTGTTGCATTATCTTTATTCACCACTCCGCTGATGGCTGCGGGAATCAGCACATCACACTCTTTTTCCAATAATTCTTGATTGGATAACGAATCTTTGTATAAGTTCGAAACGACCCCAAACGAGTCCCTGTTCTCCAAAAGGTAAGGAATGTCCAAGCCATTCGGATCATATAAACCTCCAAGCTCATCCGCTATTCCGACAACCTTAGCCCCCATTTCATGTAAATACATGGCCAAATGACTGCCAACATTCCCGAATCCCTGAATGATTACCCGCATGCCTTCAATAGGAATCCCCTTTAAATCACATATCATTTGAAGTGTGTATAATACTCCTTTGGAAGTGGCCTTTTCCCTGCCCTTCGATCCCCCTAATCTCAGAGGCTTTCCTGTAATGAAGCCGGGTGAATCGAATTCCCTGATGTGATCGTATTCATCCAGCATCCAGGCCATGATTTGTGAATTCGTATACATATCAGGTGCCGGGATATCTTTTGTAGGTCCCACTATTTGACTTACTGCCCTGACATACCCTCTGCTTAATCGTTCAAGCTCAGATGAACTCATCTGTCTGGGATCACACACAATGCCGCCTTTCGCCCCTCCATATGGAAGATCGGTTATTCCGCATTTCAAGCTCATCCACCCGGCCAATGCCTTAACTTCTTCGGGAGTGACATCCGGGTGAAACCGAATCCCCCCTTTAGTTGGACCGGCTGCATCATTATGTTGAGCCCGATACCCTTGAAACATCCTTGTCTCCCCATTATCCATTTGAATAGGAATACAGACTTCCAGAAAACGCATAGGCGCTTTTAGAAAATCAAAAACCTGATCTGGATAGTTCAAAACATGAATCGCTTCTTTTAAGATATCCTGGAATTCTTGCAATGGATTATCCAATTGACGTTTTTCTATTACCTTAATTTTCTCTGTCATTTTAGCACCTCACTTATATTCTTATAACTTATTAAGCAACTTTCGTGCCAGCTTTGAGGATATTATGTGGATAGCAATATACCGCCATTTCCCAATCATCAACATCATCATGCAACCATCAGGAAATATGTATTAATTCATAAGCAATTCAGATTTGCATATATAAACAGTAATTATTAAATACATAAAAAAACGCATCCTAATCGGATGCGTTTTTTCTTGGAAAATCTCATAGCTGAATTTCTTCAACTTGGTATTGGGGCGGAGCCTTCCGGAATGCCTTTGTGATATATAATAGATAACAAAAACCAATAATGAACCAGCTTGTCCCCATTATTAGGGAACTTGTCTCAAGGTTGATCCAAAGAATGCCAATCGCTATAGCACCAATTAAAGGCATAATTAAGTATTGAATACACCCCTTTATCGTTCGATGCTTCTTTTCCCGAATGATAAAATGGCTGATCACTGACAGATTTACAAAGGTAAATGCCATTAATGCACCAAAGTTGATCAGTGACGTTGCTGTCACTAAATCAAAGAATAAAGCCGACAATGAAATGACTCCGACTATGAGTACATTAATGGCTGGAGTCTTCCACTTAGGGTGAATAAACCCAATCCATTTTTCCGGAAACACTTTATCACGTCCCATAACATACAAAAGACGGGAAACGCTGGCATGCGATGCTAATCCCGAGGCTAGCGTATTGACGAAAGTGGTACAAAGAAAAATGGATTGAAATAGCTTCCCGCCTACATAAAGGGCGATTTCCGGTAATGCAGCATCCGGTTCCTTAAAACGGGATATATCCGGAAAAAAGAGCTGAATAAAGAAAGATGCGGTAATGAAGATGATTCCACCCCAAAGTGCAGTTAAAAATATCGCTTTTGGAATCGTTTTTTTCGGATCCGGCGTTTCCTCAGATAGTGTCGTTACTGCATCAAATCCCAAAAAGGAAAAACAAAGGATCGTGGCCCCGGTTATTATGGCCGAGAAGTCCATTCCTTCTTTTACAAAAGGCATTATTGTAAACACTTCTCCTGTACCTTCTCCATTATTCAAACCTTTGACAACAAGAATGATGAACACTGCCATGATGGCAATCTGAATTAAAACAAAAAGCGCATTAAAGTTAGCAAGTACATTGACGCTCCTGAGATTGAGAATGGTGACGATTGCTACGAACACTACTACCCAAATCCATGTAGGAACTCCTGGAAATAATGCTGTCAGATAAATTTTGGTTAACAATGCATTGACCATAGGTAAAAACAAATAGTCTAACAACGAAGACCATCCTACCAGGAACCCTAAATGCGGGTTTATGGCCTTTTGCGTATAAGTGTAGGCAGAACCTGCAGCAGGAAAAACCTTTACAAGTTTTCCATAGCTGGCAGCTGTAAAAAGCATCCCCACCAATGCAACGATATAGGCAGTCGGCACATGGCCTCCCGTAATCCCAGATACAATGCCGAATGTATCAAATACGACCATGGGGGTCATATATGCTAACCCCATCATAACGATTTGCCATAATTTCAGTGATCTTTTCAATGTAACCTCATTTTCCACCTATCATTCCCCCTTGAAACCGCTTTCAAACTTGTTGGTTCAATTTCTTTACTAGATTAATCTCATGCCTCCCTCTTTTATAAAAGTTTTACATGTATACCTTAATGCAATTTATGTGCCACATGATTTCGGTTTACTTTGACAAACGAAAAACGCCTAAATTGCTACTTAATTCCTGTATTCTTACCGGCAAATGATTGATTTATAGAAATGAATCTTTCAGCATCTCTTCCATCGGCGATTCAATTTCCCATAAATTATTCGCCTTTGCATACACAAAGCCAATGTTATCTGGTAAAACCCCTCATTAAATCACTTACCGTGACTTGGCATGATTATTGCATGATTAATCATCTATAGGAATTCAATTATTTGAGTTTCAAAATGAGTTTCAAAACTATTAAGTTATAAGAAAATGGAGGAATAGAAAAATGAAATATCCTTTATCACCTGATGTTAAACCAGAGTTTTGTACCACAGGGTCATTTATGCGCTTACCTTCTACAAGAGAAAATGCCAAATTGGCAGTGGTAGGTATGCCTTTTGATACAGCTGCTTCATTCAGGGTAGGAGCCCGGTTTGCTCCACAGGCAGTCCGCCAAGCATCCATGACGTTGTTTCCTTATCATCCCATTCACAAGGTATTTCCGTTTGACGAATGTAATGCAATTGATATTGGGGATGTTTCGGTCATTCCCCATAATATACATCGAAGCTATGAGTTAATTGAAAAGGCTATGTCAGACTTGATGAAAAACGGGATCATTCCAATAGGAATCGGAGGAGATCATTCAGTAACATTGGCTAATCTAAGAGCAGCCGCAAAAATACACGGTCCTGTTGCACTTCTTCATTTTGATTCACATACAGATACCTGGGATACTTATTATGAAGAAAAATACTGGCATGGTTCGCCGTTTATCCGTGCATATGAGGAAGGTTTGCTCCAAACGGATAAAGTTTTCCAGATTGGCATCAGAGGTACGCTCAATCATCCAGGAGATTTAGATTCCAGTACAGATCTAGGCTACAATGTGATAACAACGCCCGAGTTGAAGAAGAGAGGAATCGAAGATGTCGTGAAGGAAGTCAAGAAAACCATTGGGGATACACCATGTTTCTTGACCTTTGATATTGATTTTGTTGATCCATCCTGCGCTCCTGGAACTGGCACCTTGGAGGTCGGCGGTCTAAATAGCTTTGAAACCCTAGAGATGATACGCTCTCTGCAAGGATTCAACTTTATTGGGTTCGACCTGGTGGAAGTCCTCCCGCCGTATGATCCAACACAAATTACATCACTATTGGCAGCCACCATCATTCATGACTTTGCCAGTTTAGTAGCCTTACAACTAAAAGAAGAACAAAAAAAGGAGAATTCAACCGAAAAAAGCTTATAGGAGCAAACACCCACTATTAATGTAGGGACAAATCAGGTCCAAACTGTAATCGTTCAAAAGGCATCTGCTTTTAGTGAAAGCAGATGCCTTTTTTCTATGTAATCTTTTATCTTGTCCTGCTATTTCCACTATAAATCATTTATATAGTCTGATGAACCAATTCAAGCTACTATCGGTGTAGGAAAATAAAAAAACACATCCCATCTGAAAGAATGGAATGTGTCTTCATTTTATTCGTCCGATTCTATCCCGGGACGATTGTATTGTGTTGGCAGGGTGTCCCAAAAGCTTGCATCAGCAGTTTCAATTGAATCATCGGCAATAGCTCTGACAGCTGCATCCAAAGTGGTTACCGTTTGCTTTATTAGATAGCCATTACTTTTTTGTCCAAGCGCTACTGACTCGACATTGTGGTCCGACATACCTCGCATCTCAAAGAGCAGTGTAGCAATATCATAACGAACGGCTGCACCATTACGGCCTATATTTTCTCCAGAACCGCCATCATACCTACCAATATGCCCCCAACCAGTTGGTTCAATGGAGTTATATACAACAGCACCCAGTTTTTTTGACGCTTCTAACACTTCAGGCTTTACTTTTGCGTTTGTAGGATAAAGAATTGAACCTGAAACAAGTTCACCGTCTGTTTCACTTAGCGTCCCTTGATGATGTAAATCTATCATGTAATCTATATCGTATTTCGCAAATACATTTTCGTGTAAAGCCTTTACCTCTACTTGCATGGAATCAGTTTTTTTATCATGCTCACGGTTTAAGTCGATCCCATTTGCATTTGCCCGTGTTAGATGCCGATCACCTTTTGCTAAATAGTCATCAAGAGGGAAATTAACATCTCCCATGGCCCCATCTGCGTTTAACATGGGAATGATCAGTATATTAACATTTTCCAAAATTCCTTTAGTCTTGTTCGTGCCTAGATGTTTAATGAATTCGAGTGCACCCTCAGTAGTCAGTTGTTCATTTCCATGCTGTTGAGTTAAAAATAGTATAGTAGGATTCTTAGGATTTGACATGTACTTCGCTAGGTAAATATCCCTCCCTTTTACCGTTTCCCCGATTACTTCCAGTGCCAGCCTTTCTTGTTTTGCATCCTGCGTTTCAAGATAGCTTACCAGGCTTTCATATGTATGAAGATTTGAAGTTGTCACTTGTCCATTTCCAGCACTGGGGCCATTTCCAACCGCTCCGACTGGTAGCGCAACAGCTGTTACTGCGCTTAAGGTCATTAAACTAGATAATGAAACTGATAGAACTTTCTTTTTAAAATTCAATAAAAACCCTCCTTATCAAATATAATAATCAGAAAAATAACTATTAATAATATTCTGACATTTTTACTACTTTATGTTAATAGTGAAAAATAACTATGTTTCAAAATAGTTTTCTTCTACACAATATAACTTGAAAGTAATTACTTCTACAAAGGCGATATTCAAAAAAACATTTTCTGTTCCCGATGAAGAAAAACCAGGCGGACACCCGTCTGGTTACTTCAATATAGGCTGGAAGTTAAAAGTATCATTTCCTCACTAAATATTTATTATTGCCTGCCCTCCGTCAGTGGAATTGACTCGTATTGTTCCGGATTGATTTTATATACAGAGCCATCAGTAACTCCATCAATTATTCCATATAACCCTCTTTCAACTGCTTTAATGAGCATGCCTTTTTTCTTTTGGCCAAAGGACTGTGTTTGGCCTCTAACTTCAAAGAGCACTGTCCCACTTCCGTTTAAAGCAAAGGCTCCCAAAGCCGTTCCAGGAAGGTTTTGGTTTTGCGGATATAAGGATATATTTCCATATGGAGAATTACCTTGTTCTTTCATAGCATTATATACCGCTACATTCAATTGTCTGGAAAAATCATAATTATAGTTTTTTGCATATTTGGCATAATCTTGTCCTGAAGGCGAGCTTGGATCTGGAACAAATTGAGCGGAAATCGAGTATGTGACTAAATCATCCGTTCCATCAACTTCATAATAGGGAGCTTGGTGATGCAAGTCCACAAAAATCTCCACCTTTCCGTATTGCTTCAATAGAGACTTGTAAACATCACGTGTTGTTTGTGATTCAGGTGTTATGAACCAACCAGGGGTGGATGATTTTCCAGGGAAGTCTTTAGCTTGGGGAATATAATTTAAATCAGGATTAAAGTCACGATTCACATCGAAACCAGGTTTGGACTCATAATCGAATGATTCATTTTTGTATGTATAATAGTTCCAAGATGGACTCGCTCCTGCTAACTGTGGAAACTGTTCCACGACCTCTGCCCAGGTCATATCATTTCCGCGACGGTTCAATTCAGCAGCATCCGGATTCATTTTAGGCAAAGCGACAAGGGTAATTTCTTTACGAATTTTCTCCGCTTCAGGAGAGTTGGTCCCCAAAAACTTCAAGATATTCAAGATGGCATCCGTACCGGTTTTCTCATTTCCATGGATCTCACTTTGAATTAAAACGACTTTGTCGCCTGTTCCCACGGTTGCTTTATAGATTTCTCTATTTCTATTTGAATATCCAGCTACATCCACTTTTACTTTACCTTGGCTATCACTCGCAATTTGTTCTAGCTTTTTCCCTAGTTCAGCATGATCTGTAAAACCTGAAACCGAATAAGTTTGTTGAATGGGTGTTCCCGGTGATGTTTCATTAGCTGCAAATGTTGGTACCGCAATGCTTGCCGATAAAACGGCAACTCCTAGAGTTGAAATAATTTTCCTGTTTTTCATATTACAACAATCACTCCCTTATAATATTTTTCTATCTCATTATACAAAATGGCAAAGTAGAAATATGTTGGAATTTGATGTCGTATTATGACTTTTAATGATTCAGGCATCTGCTTTAACTATAAGATGGGTGCTACACTCCCTTATTTAGATCGTAATTATATGCTCTTTGAAAAGTGCCGATTTTTCCATGCAAAAAGATCCGAGACATGTGTATCACGGATAGTTCCCGGAAGTCCTTTAACATGTAAAAGTTAGGCAGTGATTTCGCCATGTGGTAGCGAATCCTTTCCCATTTGGGATTAAATCTGTAAGCCGCATCCAGATGCAACATCCGCTTGGAAATATCTAATGTGATGCAAGCTGCCCCTACCTTCCCCTAATTTTCCCAACCACTAATAATAACAATGGCAGAATAAAACAAATCGTTAAGGATAATGGTGTCCAAGCTGTAGCCATAAAGTTTTGATAATGCACGATATCGGGATGCGAAAAGATGGTAAAAGTGAGAATTAGAAAAGCTAATGGGAATAGAAGAATTTTGTAATTTTTTAATCCTAGCAATTGAGCTATTCCTAAAGCGAGTCCATAAAAGCATATGGTCAACTTAAAATACTCTGTAAAAACCCAAATGAAGGCCACAATGACCTCGACCCTTTCAAAAAAATTACCGATGCTTATCCTCATCCCCAATTCATAAGAAGGATAGGTCAATCTTGCTGTATTATCAGCACCCAATACGAGGATACTGAAAATGATCACTAAGAAAAGAGCGCCGCCACCTAACAAAGCTCCTAAATAAAAGTTTTTCTTCACTTTAGTCTTTTCGTTTACATATGGAGTGATCATCAAAAAGAAAACAAGCTGAACATAAGGCAGTGCTAAAGAGTGATATGATCCCCTCATTATCGGTTTCATGCCTTCTTCAAATATAGGTTGTATATTTTCGATTTTGATATCCGGGATAAGAAATACGAATAATATGAAAAGCAGCAGTACAAGCCAAGGAAAAAAGATTAATGCAGTCCGGCAGATAACTTCCAATCCTAGCCGTGCACCAAATAAGCTTGTTAATATAAACAAGATCATTATCATTTCCATAGGTGTCTCAACCAGGACCTGAGTTGAAAAAAAGTTCCCAATTTCACTAAGTAACGCTGAAGAAAGGTAATATAAATAAAATAAGAATAGGATTGCAAAGATCTTCCCAATCCATTTCCCAAATATTTTTTCATTAACTTCTATATAAGTCATGGATGGGTAAAGTGATGCGAGCCGGGTAAATAAGAATACGAAACATAAACCGATGAGAGTAGCTAAGATATAGGCAATCCAGCCATCCTGTTTTGCTAAAGAGACAAGTACGGAAGGTAAAGTAAGTATCGCTCCTCCTATCGTGAATATGATGACCATTATAAGAAATTCACCAGAGCTGATTTTTCCTTTTTCAAGCATATTCGATACCTCCCTAGGATAAAATACGATCCATGAAATGAGCGAGTGGACTATATATTTTCGTTATCCAGTCTATAGGAGTGGGAATGGTAATATCCTTGATAATTAAAATACTCAACGTCATACCAACTAAAAGCAATAAAATGAAAATGACAATTTCCTTCCAGCATTTCTTTTTAATAAGGGGTGGTATTTCGAAAAATGAAATAATAGCTCCAGTACATACTGTTCCAATAATTGCCCACATTGATCTTTACTCCTCGATTTCTTTTTGAAAGGATTCTGATATGGTGCCTAAATTGCGAATCTTTGCATTAACGGTTACATTCACGTCTAAATTTGCGAATTCCTGTTCCCAATTTCCTTCTAAACGTTTCCATGCTTGAGGATCCGCTCTATGAATTTCTTCACCAAAACCGAAGATATCACTTTGATACTTCTCTTGAAGCGTTTTTATCGATCCTTCTATTTTATCTTTAATGTCTTTTGCGTATCTTTTATTCAATTCTTCGATTTTTTCAGGTTTAGTTAAATCGATTGTGCATTCTACTTCACCTATACTCCCTTCTGACGTGACATTTATATCAATTTTCGGATTTCCGTTTTTCATTTTCCCCTTGATTTTCGTTTTTGAACTAGTCGTGTTGACCGTAATTTGCTCACCTTCACATGGAATATTTACCGCAGTGGACTTAACATGGTCTGTAATGTAACTAACACCTTTACTGTCGTTCCTGTTTAACCAGCCGACAAGTTTATCCTTCTTGAATACTCCAAGATAATCCAAACGCAAGCCGGATTTCGGTGAGATATTTTGCGCATTCGTAACATTGCTTCCTGATTCGGGATCACCATAAACGTAAATCCCCGTTAGCATGGCCTGTCTGCCTTTGCTGACGATACTGCTGACCAGCTCATCCAAAGTGACCGTCCTTGTCGCTGCCCACCTTCTATCTGAATTTTCCAAGGCATCAAAAACTTTATTTGCAGGTATTTTTTCAAGCGCCGTTTGCACATTAAGCGTATCATAAGCAGTTGAACCCTTCGCAACGGTCATATAGAAATCGGAACGCAACTCCTTTTGCCGGGAAAGGACATCCAAAGGTTTTGCAATTCCCGCCCTGGCCATTTCCTCACCAAAGACAATTTCACGAAGATGTGCGACATATAACCTTCTCGGTATATCAGTTGATAGGCTTCTTATTGCTTCAGCAATGGTTGCACCGCTTTTCCTGAAAGTTACAACTTCCGTACGGCCAGACCTGGCATCACCTGCCAGCTCACTCGAATTTAGAACTTGGACGCTTACAAGATACCCATCTTCCGTTTTATCAATTCCCATGGCAGTAACGATGGCAAGTTCATTCAACTCAATGCTGCTCCAACAGCCGGATAAACAAATTATAGGTAACATTAAAAATACCTTTAGCATTTTTTTCATCGTAAACCCTCATAATCTCATCATTTTATCTAGGTGGTTTAGGAGAACTTACTTCTCCTCTGTCTGTATCATTTTTACTGATCAAACGAGGCCGCTTTAATAATGACCAATGTGGCATACGAATGATGTTGTCTTTTTGATCTTGTAAAATGAATGGTGCATTTGGAGCTAAATATGGTAAACCAAAAGATCGTATGCTATTTAAATGCAGGACCATCACGATCAGCCCCAAAATGATCCCGTATAACCCAAATGTAGCGGCAAGGATCATAAACAAGAATCGAAGCATCCGAAAAGCCATGGCCATACTATTGGCTGGAAACACAAAGCTGCAGATGGCTGTTAAGGACACGATGATAACCATTGTTGCTGAAACGAACCCTGCTTCGACAGCAGCCTGTCCAATAACTAATGCACCCACGATGGAAATGGATGAACCGATTGCCCTAGGCATCCTCACACCTGCCTCACGCAAAATTTCAAATACTACCTCCATCAGCATCGCCTCTACAAAAGCTGGAAAAGGAACACCCTCTCGCTGTGAGGCTAGACTTATGAGTAAAGGAGTAGGAAGCATTTCTTGATGAAAGGTTGAGACAGCAATATAAAGTGACGGTGTAAGCAAAGCAAGGAAAAAGGATAAATACCGTAATACTCGAATTAATGTTGCAATGTCTGCCCGTTGATAATAGTCTTCACTGGACTGGAAAAAATGCACCATCAGTGCTGGAACGATAAGGACAAACGGAGTTCCGTCAATTAGTATCGCAATCCTTCCTTCTAAAATGGCAGCGGCTACAGCATCAGGACGTTCCGTATTATAAACGGTTGGAAAAGGAGTGTATACTTCATCCTGAATAAGCTCTTCAATGTAACCACTCTCAAGGATCGCATCTATATTGATTCGATTTATCCGGCTTTGCAATTCTGAAACCGTTTTATCATCGGCAACACCTTTTAAATACATAATCGCTACGTCTGTTTGCGTTTTTTCACCAATCTGTTTTGTTTCAAGCCATAGGTTAGGATCTTTTATTCTCCGTCGTATTAAAGCAGTATTTGTTCGCAGCGTTTCAGTGAACCCATCCTTTGGTCCTCTTACTACTGTTTGGGAGGAAGGTTCCTGAACTCCCCGATCGGCCCAATCTCTTGATCCGAGTGCCATTCCTTTTGGGGAGCCGTCCATCAATAACATCGTGTCTCCCGATAGAACATGGTTAAAAAGCTTTTGAAAATCATTTATTTCCACTATTCCCCCTACAGGAAGAATATGTGATTTTATCATTTCAAAACAGTCAGTGTGATTAAGGACTGCTACGTCCAACTCCGAACTCCGAATTTCAACCATTAAAGTGTCGAGGATGAAATCTTGGATGGAAGCTGAATCCGTTAATCCATCGGTATATACGATGCCTAATTTAATTTGCCCATTTTTACCTGCTTGAAAATCCCTTATAACTATGTCTGAACTATTTCCTACCGTTTTCTTAATATGGTCTAAATTAAATTGAAGGTCAGAAGAGATAAGTTTTGTTTGATGATTCTTTGAGTCTTTACTTCTGTTTTGGGCTTTTTGAACTGGATTTTGGTTTTGATTTTTAGTTTTGCTGGAGTTTGGATTTCCGCTTTGATTTAGGTCTTCTTGTTGTTTTTTATTTTTCACTGATTGTTTATCTTCAATTAACTTCCTCAACGGAATAGGAACTCGAGATTTCAATGCTAACCCCCTCATAACCAAAAGCCTGTTAAAATTATGTTTTCACCTTGGCTGCAATTATATCCATCTAAGTAAAATAAATTGGAATTAATTTTCAAGAGCAAAATTCAATTAAAGGTTGCTGAAGATGGCTCGGATATTAACATTTTTGGACCTGCTTTTTCCACAAAATTGAATTACATTAACCACTTCCCGTCATCACTGCAAACTCGGAAGCAACTTCTCTTTTGGAGTCAGTTCAGTAGGTATAAAATTAAAAATGGATTTTCTTTGACAACCCCGATGTAGGCTTTTTCTGAAAATGCCTTAAGGTAATTTTGTATATTAATTGTTTTTTAATAATCTTCAACTTTCTTATCTTTGGCGATAGTTGCCTTATCTAATCGTTTATAGGCATCCTGAAGCACAACTAATCAAATTTTTTTGGAAGTTATGTTTAAAAGTATTCTATGAGTAAATGCATAGATTGCCAATATTCGCATAATCTATTATCATTTTCGAGAGCAACGATTTTAATTTTTGCTTGTTGGACTAAAGTGGAATGAAGTTGGATGGTTTAGGGGCACGAAAAAAGATAAATGAAGAAAAACCCTGCAGAGATTTCTCTCCACAGAGTTTCTATAAGCTTTCAACTAATTTTTTGGGTGCAGGCACTTTGCCTTTGAATAGGCGAATGGCGACGAACAATATATGGTAACAAGGCGCCGAATTCAAGATTCTAATGTAATATATTCAGCTCCCTGGTCTTTTGCCCAATTATGTATATAACTTAGCAGATTATATCCAAGGCCACTAGGACGATGATTTACATCAGTAACCAAATCTTGCACATAAACATAGCGTTCATTGTATGAATCTTCACGCCAGCTAATACCTGCTAACGCTACGATGCTCGTATCATGATATAAAGCAAATAACTTTTTACCCTCCTTACGCATATCATTTAATAATTCTAGATATTCCTTAAAAGTCAAATCAGTACGCAACTGACTTAATATAGGATAAGCCTGTAAGAATTGATGTTCTACAGTTAACTCTACTATATTTTCCACTGGTATTTTCATACTAATATTCCCCTACCTTTTTTTAGTTTAATGGCTTCGCCTTCCCTTTATAAATCCGGATTAATTTTCTGACATATAACCAAGGGCAAATTAAACATCAAATAAATGTTTTTAATAATTGTTTGTCTAACAGTTTCCCATTCTTCTCCTTTCTCCATATTTATTAGATATACACACATAGATATACACATAAATAATATGCAAGAATCGCGCCAACTCAAATCTATTACAAATCAAAATATTGTTGCATCTTTACCTTAATTGACGTATCGAAGCAGGTTAATCAGAAAATCTCACCAAATGATGATTTGATGAAAAATTAGGTGTAAGTTAAATCAAATATTCAGTTCCTAAAACATTATGATGTGGGGGAATTTAAATACTATTTCTTGAACCAATAGGAGAAGCTACATAATGGAAGTGGGACAAGTAAAATTATTCTTCTATAATACGCCATGTTTTGTCCCGCGAATTTACCCATCACTCGTTTATAAATTATCTTCCTATGTGTTTGACAATTGAATATTTTGTCTCGGATTTGAGAAACGGCCATACACACTTTTGATAAGGAGGTTACACTTATTTCAAATACAGGTTGTTTATTTTCGATTTTGATTCCGGAATAAGAAATAAGAATAATATAAAAAGCAGCAAAATCTAGCCCGAATAATGAAATGGGAATGGATTTTCGAAGAAAAGCCATGACGATTCAAATTATTTCCGTGTGAATAACTTGAACATGAATAGCCAAAACTAAGGAGTATTAAGAAGGAAGGAACAAACATAAAGGTGAAAAATAATGCCTGGTAGTTTCAAAATTTCATCACATCAAATGATGATTTTAATCCTTTTGTATTCGGTAGGAACGGTTATTTTACATACTCCTTCTCCTTTAACTAGTTTTGCAAAGCAGGATGCGTGGCTTGCTGCATTATTTGGGACAGGAATCGCATTAATTTTTGTATGGTTCTACATCAGGGTTGGAAATTTATATCCTGATCTCCCTTTAGATCAAATAAATGAAAAGGTTTTCGGTAAGTTAGTCGGAAAGCAAAGATGATCAATTTCACATTTTTTATCTGGTCTTTTTCAACTGCTGCCGAGACTATTTATTATGTGGGGAATTTCATTGAAACTTTTTGGATGCCGGATACTCCACTTGCAGCATTAAATATAATGTTAGCTGCAGTAGTGATCTTTACAGTTCGCCTTGGTATTGAAACTTTTACATGCACGTTGGAAATATTCTTCATACCCGTATTAATATTACTGATTATTTTTTTGGTATCCATCATTCCTCAAGCCAATATCCAAAACATTCAGCCAGTATTTGAAAATGGAGCCAAACCTGTCATACGTACGACACTTTTTTTCATCAGCGTGTTCACGCTGTCTCCTGTTATGTTTTTAATGATTTTCCCTTCAAAAGTCAATGAAAATAAAAAAGGGGGTAAAACTTTTTATATTGGCACATTGATCGGAGGAATCATTTTAATTCTGGTTATCATGCTGGATATGGTCTGGTCATGCCTTTATTATTGTTTATCACGGCTAAATTTAAAAACACCATTAAAAACCATGGCAGCCAACAATGATAATAACAAAAAGATTAAAAGAACATCATAAAAATATTCCAGAAGTCCGAAATTGTCGGGGTTAATGAATATTTACGAATGAGGTGAGTATATTGAAACATAAAATAATCATCATTTTTAGTCTGGTTTTTATAGCATTCATGACTGGCTTACTTATCTTTTACCTCATAAAAGATGATTCTTCCCGATGGATGGTAGCCCTTGGGGGAATATTGGTAAGTGCCTTGCCCATTTTATTACTGTTTGTAAAAAATAATCCTTTTAACATTCCAATCATAATCGGTTACTATGTTTTAGTTTTTTGTACGACATTTTTAGGGTCCATCGCAAATTTTTATGTGGATTTTAAATGGTGGGACTCTGGCCTTCACTTCTACAAAGGTATTTTCGTGGCTTTTGTTGGAATTGCTCTTTATAAACAATTCATTCCTCAAAAAGCGAGAAAAGATGTTTCAAGGTGGATCATCTTTCTATTTGTTCTCTCACTTTCAGTCATTGCCACTGTTCTTTGGGAAATATATGAGTTCGTAGGAGATCTCACTTTTACTCATACCATGCAGCGAGGCGGTAATAAAGATACCATGTACGATTTAATTTTCGGTCTTACGGGCGGCCTGCTTATCTCCATTTATTCTATTGTACAAAAATCAAAATTATAATTTATAGAGGTATTCATATGAATCGTAAGCTAGTTATTTCATTAAGTTCAGGGTATGTACTTTTCATGGCAGCTTTATCTATTTTTTACTATACAGCCGATGAAACTTTTAAATCACTCGTTTCGATAGGCGGTGTGGTATGTGGAGCAATTCCCCTTTTATTGGCCCTATTTACCAAGCTTCAATTCAATCTGCCAATTATCATTTCCTATTTAATCTTCTTATTCGGTTCACAATATTTAGGATCTATTTTAGGTTGGTATGGACTGGGGTGGTGGGACACATTCTTACATTTACTAAGCGGTTCCCTTCTCGCTTTTACGGGAATTGCTTTATATGAACGATTGGTATACAGAAATGCAGGCAAAGAAATATCTCCTTGGTTTGTCTTTTTGTTTACCCTCTCCTTCTCAGCACTTGGTGGTGTCATATGGGAGATTTACGAATTTAGTTCTGATCAATTATTCGGAATGACACTGCAAGGCGGAGGAAATAAAGATACAATGATAGATTTAATCGCAGATACTATTGGAGGTCTTATCATTGCAGTGTGGGCCGGAGTGCGGACAAAGATTAAGTTAAAGAAAACATGAAAAAAATTTTTATCGATTTCTTTTATCTTATTGTAAAATAACAGCAAACCATTTGAAATATTGAGGGTTGACTGCATTAAAAATCGTTCCAGTTGATTTTAGAAATCCGCTCCTTTCCGCCGACTGTCTGCCAAGCCTCCTCAACGCAAACGTCTCCGGGGTCTCAGCTAGCCAGTTATTCGGCAGGAGTGTCACAAATTTCTTCAATCTAAAGAGGTTTCCTCCGTATAAACAAAAAACATGAAGGATAACAAAGTTCACTTTAAAAATCATGTTCGGCGTGAAAACATTTCGAACCCCTTTTTTCGACATAAGGGGTTCTATCTAAAATTTAAAACAAAGTTGATTGGAGCGGGTGTTCGGGACTCCTGCGGGAAAAGCGAATGCATGGAGTCAACGTTCATTGTATAAACCATAAAAAAACTGTAGACAAACTCGATTTTCATCGAGTTTGTCTACAGTCTGAAACGACCCTCTTTTCGATGGTCGTTTTTATGTTCATTTAAATATGATGGAAATTATTTTTTCCGTCGTCATCGCACTATCCACCACATATGTTCCAGGTCGTAACCCGTTGGCCTTGCCTTTCTTTTCAACCGCGTCAGAAAACTCATTGGCATTTTTAATGACTTTTGCCCTTTGTAGGTTTTTACCCACATCGATGCTTGTCGAGCCTTTAGACACAGTAAGAACTGTACGGTATATGATTTTTTCTGTTGGTTCTTTTACCGTTTCTTTTTCCGCTTCAGCTTTATCTTTAACCGACTGTGCTTCAGTAATCTGATCTTCCCATTCTTTTTCGGAATGTATGACATACCCTTCTGAAGCCAGAGACTCTTTCATTTCATCTTCTGATAGTTTCTCTGATGTGCCGGTCGCTTCACCTGGACCAAAGAAGTACACTGCACCGCATAAGCCTGCTGCAACAACAAGGCCTCCGGCAAAGCTGCGCATTGATTTAGATGTCATTGGCCACATTTCTCCTTTCATTCTTCGTTTTTATGTAAGGAGTAAGCATGCTTTCAATTTCTTCTTCCGGCTGTTTTGTCTTCAGTGCGATGCTTTCAAATGAATAGCCTCGCTTATGTAGGTCGAGTACTTCACGCAACAAGTTCCGCTTTTCGGAAGTCATTGCTAGAACGCCTGCCTCTTGCACCGTAATTTCAGCATCTATCTCGATGTTCCTGATTTTTTCCTGTAATACATTCATTTCATCTCCAAAAGTGATAGCAAGCTGTTCCAATTGACTGTCCACTTTTGCAGAATCCTTTTTAATAAACGATAAAATGAACAGTAATACTGCTGCAGCAAACAAAATGATCAGAGCCCATTCCATCATTTTATGTCCCTCCTTAATCTTTGAATCTAATATCTCGCTTTCTAATTATATATTGATTTGTTCCAAAACTCGATTTAAAAGTACTAAATACCACTATAGTCACGTATTTATGACAAAAAAAGGCGCGGCAAGGCCATCCATAACTATTAATAATCAAAAAACAAAAATATAGCTTCCATTTGAGGACCATTTTACCATAATCCATTCATCATTAATACCATTGTTAGTATATTAAGGCAATATACTTTAATAACCCTGTCTAACTGGGTTATTAAAGTATAAATGGCATTCTTATTCACATCACTGCTTGTACTTTTCCCTTTAAAAGAGTCCAAGGGTTATATTAAATGACAAACACGTTTCCAAACGATAAGATATATATTATTAGGTTCCTTTTCCTGTTTCATTGAATAGGTACGATTTCTCAGTGCCATTTTTGAACAATATTAAGGAGGATACAATGAATATTAAAATAAATAATATACCGAGTTTCATGCAAGCCGAAATCGAACAACTTCAATCAAATTTGTCCCCCTTGTTGAAGAAAAATATGAAATACGGTTTTTTTTCGACGGTGATGATAGGCTTTTCCATCATTAATCTTTTTTTCCTTTTATTTAAGAACGAATCTTTACCCATCTCGAAAATCGCACTTGGAATCTATGCATTGGTGGGAGCTGTAGGATTTGCCTTATTAAAAGAAAACAAACACAACCAAAAAGAAATAGTGAAAATGAGTCAAAAATATATGTTGGATAGAATCAAAAAAAGCAGCTATTTAACAGATGCCAGAAAAAGTAATTACTTTAAAAGAGTAAATGAGCATCCGCTTACTGCCATGAATGTTTTTTTTGAGTTTCTTGCTGAAGAACAACAATGGAAGAACAAATCCTCACACCCGGAATAATATCGGTTGAAATAATCAAAAAACTCAGCACTAAAAAACAACTCAACCAGTGTGATCCGGTAAACTGCCGAATCACACTGGTTGGTTGCTTAGGCTATTAAATTCAAAAATTCTCTGTATCACGTTTCTTTTTTAAGTGCATTCCATTAGGCAGCTCAGTTGTTAGTTCTGGAGCTTTTTATCAATAAGTTCATGAAAATAGACTGCAGCATGTTCAGTTGGAGAAAAGATACCATTTGTAAATGCCTCGGAACTTAATCCTTTTTGCAGTTTTTCCACCAGTTCAAAATCTTCCTGCCGTACTTGATCAACAAATTTAAAATATTCTTCTTTTTCTATGGTTGTTTTTTCATTGAGGGAATAATCACGATAAATACCTAACGACGTCACGGCATCAACAGGAATTACTTGGATGGTATTCACATTCCCGTCTCCTGGATAAACGTTAATCATCATATTTGGCCAAACCCAATAAAAACGCGCTTGATCACCTTCGCCATTCTTACTTGCTGTCATATATTGATAGGTGAATTTGTCGTGTGTCGTTGTGCAAAAGTTTGATAAATCAAAGGATTTTGCAAAGCCAGGATGAGCAATGGAACAATGATCACATTCAAGGTAATTGTCAACAACGGCTTTCCAATTAGCTTTTACTACACGCCTGGTTTCCCTAACTAGTTTCAGTGAATCAAAGAAGGGATACTCTTTCATTTCCTCTAAAAATTCCTGATATGCTTCTGCCATAGAAGGTGCATTTTTATCTAGATTGACAAATATCATAGCATTCTGTACTTCTAAGCGAATGGATTTCATACAGCTGTGTATTCCCAGTTCATTCGTTTTAAAATTAGGAGCTCTATGCACACTTCCATCTAATTTGAACGTCCATCCATGGTATCCGCATTGTAAAATTTTCTTATTTCCTTTATCCGAGTTTTCCACTTTCATTCCGCGATGAGGGCAAATATTGTAAAAAGCACGCAGTTCACCATCAGTACCGTGAGAAACGATAATAGGCTCTCCGGCGATGTCTATTGTCATGAAATCGCCTACTTTTTCAACTTGGCTTGCATGGCCAGCTAATATCCAACTTTTTCTAAAGATTTTTTTTCTTTCTTCATTGAATACCTCTGGTTCGACATACCGTGAATAAGGGAGTGTAGGGCTGAACTGTACATTTTCTTTAATAGACATATTGAAAATCCCTCCTGATTATCATCTAATATAAAAGTTTAAAAAATGCTTGGTACCATTTTAGTTATACTCGATCCATATAGACTGTCTTGACCTCTGTATAGAATTCAACGGCACTCTTCCCTTGTTCACGGCTGCCTGCACTTGAATTTTTACATCCGCCAAATGGCATTTGCGGTTCGGTTCCTGCTGTTTCCGAATTGACATGAACAAGACCCACCTCCACATCTTCAATAAACCGTTGAGCCAATGTTAAATTGTTTGTACAAATCGCTGCGCTCAATCCATACTCTGTATCATTTGCCATCTTAACTGCTTCCTCATAATTTCCGGCCTTAAAAAGTGCGATGACTGGTCCGAAGATTTCTTCACGTGCAATGCGGGCATGTTGTGGAACATTTTCAAAGATAGCCGGTCGGACATAAAAACCGTTCGCCAATTCTTCTTCTGCCGGAATCTCCCCTCCACACAACAGCGTAGCTTCTGATTTCCCAACATCGATCATTTCAAGCACGCCATCGAGTTGTGATCTAGATACAGCGGGACCGATATATGTTTCTTCTTTGAGCGGGTCGCCCACTTTTAATTCTTTCGTACGCGCGACAAGTCGTTCCCGAAATACTTCATAAATTCCTTCCTCCACAATCACCCGGCTAGTGGCTGTGCATTTTTGCCCTGTGGATTTAAAAGCTCCGCCTATAGCTATTTCCACTGCTTTTTCAAGATCAGCATCGGCGAGGACGACAAGCGGGTTTTTCCCTCCCATTTCCGCTTGCACTTTCTTTCCATGCTCAATGGCTTGTTTTTGAATTTGCTGACCTACTTGATTCGAGCCGGTAAAAGATATGGCCTTCACATCCGGATGTTCCACTAACGCAGCACCAATGACGGAACCCCTTCCGAATACACAATTGATGACACCAGGCGGAAGACCCGCCTCATCAAATGCTTTTATCACATGATAGACCGACTTAGGTGTAAGATCAGCCGGCTTAATCACGACTGTATTCCCGTAAATCAGGGCCGGCGCCAATTTCCATACAGGGATGGCGATAGGAAAGTTCCATGGTGTAATCAACCCCACCGGACCTAGCGGGGTGCGGATAGTGTATAAAAATGTATTGGCATTTGCTGAAGGAATTACTTCCCCGATTGGCTGCCGGGCTTCAGCAGCATAATATTCAAGTATGCTGGCAGCACGATTGGCTTCCCCCATCCCTTCCAAGAATGTTTTCCCTTCTTCCTTTATCAAATCTTGACCTACTTCCTGAATATTCTTTTTCAAAATATCAGCTGCTTTCTGCAAGTATGAAGCCCGTTGCTGAAACGACAGCTTTTTCCAGTCAGGAAATGAATTTTTTGCGGCTGCCACTGCATCATGTAAATCAGCCGCAGCACTTGATGGAAATCCCCCTAAAATTTCACCATTATGGGGACTAAGATTTTCCTTATACTCCCCTGTAGTGGGTTCTTTCCATTTTCCATTAATATAATTTAAGTAACGCATACGATTTCCTCCGTATTCTATTTTTCTACTTTTAAATAATAGGTTTGCTTATAACCGGAAACTTCTAAATGGATACTTCAACGATTCCTGCATACCCGAACGTTTTCTTTTGTCTGGCATATTAAGAATAATCTCTATTGAATAAAATCATTGGTCTGTTCATTTGTTAAGGCTGGCACCTCCACTTTCCTTCTCGCATATCTAAAATAGTAAAATATATAGCAAGCAACGACGAAACCTAATCCCCAATACAACGAAGTTCGCTGTGTCGGATCATAAGCGGTGAACACGAAAATACCAAGACACATAATGATGCAAAGAATCGGGGCAAACGGGAAAAAAGGTACTCTAAACTTCAGATTTTCAACCTTTCCGCCTGCTCTGATATACTGCTTACGGAATCTGTACTGTGCGAACGCAATCGCCATCCAAGTAAGCACCCCTCCAACCCCGCTTATGGAAAGTAGCACAACGAATAACGTTTCTTCCGCTACTACACTAGTAAGTAAAGACAGCAAGGCAAAGACCATGGTGACGAGTAAGGCGTTAAAAGGTACACCTCGCCGATTGAGCTTTCCAAATGCAGAATGCGCCATACCGTTTTGAGAAAGGGAGAAAAGGATCCTTGTACAAGCAAACAGACCCGTGTTTCCTACAGAGAGGACCGCCGTCAAAATTACGAAATTCATAATGTCAGCTGCATAAGGAATGCCTACCATTTCAAACACGGTAACAAATGGGCTTTCCAATACCCCAACTTCTTTCCACGGAACGATGGCCGATAGAACAAAGATTGCTAGTACATAGAAAAGCAGTACACGTATTACGATATTTCGAATCGCTCTAGGAATGCTTTTTTGCGGGTTTTCCGTCTCTCCTGCTGCAACACCCATGATTTCCGATCCCTGGAAAGCATACACAACTGTCATCATCGATATGAACACACCCGTGAATCCTGTAGGGAATAGTCCATCTCCTATAAAATTGGAAAAGAACGGGGCAGGTTGTGCATCCTCCATATGAATCAATCCAAACATCGCTGCAGCACCGATAATTATGAATAGAATGACGGCTAGTACTTTAATCCCAGAGAACCAATACTCTGTCTCAGCGAAACTTCTCGTTGTTAATGCGTTTATAGTGAATAAAAGTACCGTAAATATCACACACCATATCCATACTGGTGTATCGGGAAACCATCTAGTCATGAGCAAACCGGCCGCTACAAATTCCAGTCCTACGTAAAGAGCCCAGCTCAGCCAGTAAATCCAGCCAATGACAAATCCAGTGGCGGGACCGATAAATTTCGTTGCATGGACCTGAAAGGATCCGGATACCGGCATCACTACCGATAATTCACCGAGACAAATCATCGCCAAGTACATTAATAAACCACCGACCAAATAGGCAACAATCGCTCCTAAGGGTCCAGCTTCACCGATTGCATATCCTGAGCCCAGGAAAAGACCTGTTCCAATTACCCCACCTAAGGAGAGCATGAATAAATGTCTACTCTTCATTGAACGCTGTAATTCTTTTGGCTGATTTTCATGTTCTGTTTGCATGAAGTCCCCCCCGTTTCTGATCGATAAACTGCCTGAACACTTTTATGATTAACACAAGTTAACGAGAGTTTCACGATAACGCTTCGGAAGGCACTGCATATTCTGGAAGGTCGCTGATTGTCGGTTTAAATATTTCATAAGCTACTTCTCTTTGATATTTTTTTTGTTTTTTAGCTTGTGTAAACAAATGATACGTATTTTTCCTGCATAGTTTTTCTATATCATCAACGACAGCTTGTGGATTTGGTTTAACTAGTCCGAAAATAACCACATCATAAAATCTTATCGCCCCAAGGTTGGCAACGAAATCATTGACAACATCTATTCCTCTCTGTTTTATGATTTCGTCTCCCTCGGAAGAAAGGGGAATGTTCGCCGCCTCAACGATTAAGCTCGCTTTTACGCTTTTGGCATTGGATATGTGGATGACATCCTCCAATGCGGACGGAATTAAAATGTCGCAATCTATGTCGAGCCATTCCGTGTTTGGCCTTACATCATAATGCGGTTCAAAAAAGGCTTTATCCATTTCCCCGTACATATTCTTATGATCAATAAGCTTTTGGACATCTAATCCTTCTTCACACGTAACCAAAAGGGCTGCATCGGAAATTCCCACAACTTTATAACCTAACTGGGACATTTTCAATGCGCAGCTTGCCCCTACACAGCCGAATCCTTGAATGACAACTCTCGCTCCACCTTTTCCGCTTTTAAATTTCCATGCCTCATCTGCGGAAAAAGCCACACCATAGCCTGTTACGACATCGTTTAAAAACAACCCGTCGATTTTTGTCGTCAACAGTTCATCGAAGTCTTTTATCCCTTGCAGAACATTCGGATTCTGCTTCATCGATTTCGTTAGGGGGATATCAATGCCAAATTCATTAAATATTTTGAGCACATCTTCATATTTGGTACCTAAATCACTGCCTAACGATACCCCTATATCTATATAAGGCATCATCGCAATCAGAAATCTTCTTAACACTGCATATGCGTCTGGCGCTTTATAATCATAGGCAATGCCCGCTTTACAACCGCCAGTCGTCTCAGACTCACAGGCTACATACTTATAAGCCATAGCCTCGGCCAACCTCTCGACCTCTTCTCTTGTAACCGTTGGGTGCATTCTAGTACCGCCGCCTGTGTAACCTTTGACAAAGTTATGGACGACCAGCCAGCCTTTAGCATCTGTTTCCGTATCATTCCATTCCACAACTAAATATGGTTTTAACAACTATGAAACCTCCCTTAAATACTTTCTTTTTATTGGTTCCTGCTAACTTCCAATGTTAATTGTTCGACACTAGCTTTTCGTGGACTTCCTTCTTGTCTTGGCCTACAGATAGAATCTTTGGATTGACTGCAACTTCGATTACAGCAGGCAGCCCTGAAGCAATCGCCCTTTGCAGTGCTGGCGCAAAATCACTATTTTTTTCAACCTTTTCACCATGTGCTCCAAATAAGCGCGCCAATTCAGCAAAATCAGGATTAGACAAGTCAGTTCCAACGACCCGATTTGGAAAATGCCTTTCTTGATGTACACGAATTGTTCCGTAAATATTGTTGTTCACAACAATTGATATAGTCGGAATTTTATACCGTACAGCGGTTTCAATCTCTTGGAGAGTCATCATAAAGCCGCCGTCTCCTGAAATAGAAACAACATGTTTGTGAGGCTGCGCCAGCTTTGCCCCAATAGCAGCAGGCAGTCCATATCCCATCGCACCCGACGTTGGCCCCACGTATGTGTTTTCTTGTTCAAAACGATAATATCTGGATAGCCACCCAAAGAAGTTTCCTGCATCATTTGTAATGATGGTATCCTTCGGCAGACCGACGGCAAGATCATGCATCAATCCGTCCATATCCACGAAATCTTCTGTATAGTCGGCCTTTGGTTCAGAAAATTCCATATATTTATCGTGCAATTCCTTCAAATGATCCTCGCTTGAAATAAAAGATTCTGATTCTGGCGTTAGCAGTGCTTGTTCCAAGAAGCTCTTGGCATCTGCTTCAATGGCAAGGGAAGGAGCATACACTTTACCAAAAATTTCCTGACAAATATCCACATGGATCAGTTTTGTATTTTTAGAAAGCAAGGTGTAATCTTGGGTTCCTACTTGAGAGAATCGTGTCCCTAATGCCAAAACTACATCTGCATCACGGATTGCATCAAGTAAATATTGAGGTGTCCCAAACCCAAGCCATCCTGCATAGCTAGGGTGTGAGTTCGGAAACGCGTCAAATCGCCGGAAAGCTGTAACGACAGGAAGTTTCATTGTCTCCACAAATTGTACAAGCAGCCTGTTGGCCTTAGCATGAATCACTCCTCCGCCTGCAATCAATACGGGGCGCTCCGCGTTTCGTATCGTAGCCATCGCCTGCTTCACATCTTCCATATGTGGTTGAGGAGGAAGCGGGCGATAAGAAGGATTAGTGTTCAACTCTGCCTCATCTTCTAACATGTCATGCGGCAAAGCCACTAATACAGGGCCCGGACGACCCGATCGCGCAATATGGAAAGCCCGTTGCAATAATTCCGGAATTCTTTCCACACGATCGATCTCTACCGTCCATTTACATAAATGACTGAAAAAACCCGTCAAATTCACTTCCTGAAATGCTTCCTTCTCTTTAAAAGGGCGTTCGACTTGGCCAATAAGCGCAACCAAAGGGGTTGAATCTTGAGCAGCAGTATGAATGCCGATAGCTAAGTTTGTAGCCCCCACTCCACGCGTTGCCATACAAACTCCTACCTCCCCTGAAGCCTTGGCATACCCTTCCGCCATAAAAGAGGCACCTCCTTCATGCCTGGCGGAAATAAGTTCTATTTCAGGATGTTGATATAGTGCATCCATTACACTAAGATAACTTTCACCTGGTACACAAAAAGCTTTTTTTACCCCTTCTATTGCCATTACTTCTACTACTGCTCTTCCTCCACTGACTTTCATAATCAAGCCTCCCGCTTTCAAGTACGTGTTTGTTCTAGTAATTTATGATTATATTAATATTGAACTCATTCCCACTATCATTTAATAAGTTTTTCCATTCCGGAAATTTGTTTTTTCTCTTCCAGCCGAATTGAATTTTTTCTAGTAACGGCACTCACTCCCAAAGTTACTGCAATGTTGATGAATAATACAGCTAAGCCCACATCAAGATCTTGTATTCCTTGCGGTAGAGATGGAAATAAAGTTGCAAGCGTCGTACCTGAAGTAGTCGAGTATATGACAATTAGGACTCCAACGATCATTCCGGCAAAAGCTCCTTGAACGGTAACAGGATTATTTTTCCACAGACTGAAAAATAGTGCTGGAAACAACTGTGCCATGAAGCTATATGCCATAAGATATAACGTAAAAATCGACTCTCCGCCATTGAACGTAAAATATAGAGTCACTATAGAAATGACAGTTACTAACATCCTGCTCAATCTTTGAAGCTGTTCATCTGATGTATTCGGCTTCCACACCTTATATACATTTTTTGAAAGGATCGTGGCCGTAGCCGTCAACACAAGTGAACTGGCATCCTTATCAACAAATCCCAAACCCGAATTTTTCAAACCTCATTTTTTCAGAAAAAACAGATAATTATCGCTGTATTATTACATTGACACCCCTTTAGTTAAGGGCTCATTTACAGCCCAGTTCGGTTTCACGCCAGTAAGAACTTGTTCCACTTGCATTGCTGCATGTACAGCCATTCGTATCGAACCTTCCTTCGTCAATGCCGCATTATGAGGACTGACAATCACATTACCCAATTTAAAAAGGGGATTCCATTTATCAGGAGGTTCAACTTCAAATACGTCTATTCCAGCGCCTGCAATCTCGCCCGCTTGCAAAGCGTTTACTAAATCAATTTCCTTCACCACACCGCCCCTGGAAGCGTTTACAAAAAAGGAGGAAGGTTTCATCCAGGAAAACTCACGGCTTCCTATTATTCCTTTTGTTGTTTTCGTTAACGGCAGATGTAGACTAATAACATCAGAGTTTCTGAATACCCATTCTAAATCTGTTGCTATCTCCAGATCGGAATTCGGGCTGGCTGTAACATAGGGGTCGTAGCCAATCACTTTCATATCGAAGCCTTCGGAAGCCTTTTTTGCCAGTATTCTACCGATTCTCCCTAGTCCAATAATCCCCAAAGTCTTGCCTTCCAAGTCCATGCCAAAAAGTTGATTACGGATAGCAAAATTCCCGCTGCGCAGCTCTTTATCAGCCAAGCTTAAGTTTTTGGACAATGATAAAATTAATGCCATTACATGTTCAGCTACAGAATTCGCATTCGCCTCTGGGGTATTTGTTACATAAATGCCACGCTCTGTAGCGGCTTCGATATCGATATTGTCCAAGCCCACTCCATACTTAGCTATTACTTTGAGGTTTTCAGCTGCTGTAATAACTTCTCTATTTATTACAGCCGTTGATCTCGTTAGTACTGCATCACAACCCTTGATTTCCTCGATAAGAATTTCTTGCGACAGATCAGACCCTACTTTAATCTTAAAGCCTTTTTCTACTAAATAACTTTTCCCCTCTTTCTCAATATCTTGAGGAATATACACTAAATGACTCACATTCCCACCAACCTTTCATGTTAACCTTGAAGGAAAAATCTTTTCTACTCCATTGTTTATATACAATTATTGTGCCAACATAAAAAACATCCGTTTATTCAAGAAAGAGGCCAATTAGTTCTCAAATTAAGACATAAATAAAGTAAACAAATTGTTTCATAATGAATTAATTTGTTTCATTACGTTTCAATTTGTTTCAATATTCAAGTTTTTCATCTTTCTCCATAATGTCGTGCGACTCATCCCTAACTCAAGGGCAGCTTTTCCTTTATTAAAATTCTCCTTTATTAATGTTTGAACAATTCTTTCACGCTCGGATAAATGTATTCCAGGTGACATATCGCTCTCTCGGTCTTGTTGCGACAGCGGTATTTTCTTTTTACTTCTATTCGGAAAATACATTTCGATATCGTACACATCAATTAACTTGTTCTTATAAAGAGCACATAATCGCTCACAAAAATTTTGCAATTGGCGAATATTCCCCTCCCAATTCCCTTCACTCAGCTTTTTCATGGCACTATCCGTAATCTTGATTTGTTTTTGATCCGAATGACCTTTCCGAATAAAAGCATTCACCAATAACGGAATATCTTCTCTGCGTTCCCGAAGCGGAGGCAATACAAGATCCAGCACACTCAAGCGATAATACAGATCCTCCCGAAAGTCATTACTTTTTACCATTTGCATGAGATCTTTGTTCGTAGCCGACACAATTCTCACATCAACCGGAATTACTTTATCATCACCGATGCGCATGATTTCCCGCTCCTGCAGGACACGTAGCAGCCGGCTTTGCATTTTTGGGGAGATTTCTCCTATTTCATCTAAAAAAATCGTACCTCTATGGGCCAGTTCAAAAAATCCTTGCTTTCCGCCTTTCATGGCTCCCGTGAAAGCTCCTTCTGCATATCCGAAAAGCTCACTTTCCAATAAATTTTCCGGAAGGGCTGCGCAATTAATGGCTACAAACGGGTTATTTTTACGGTTGCTATGATTATGTATGCTTTGGGCGAATATTTCCTTGCCCGTTCCAGTTTCTCCAATTATAAGAATGTTTGAATCTACTTCACTATAACGTTGAGCCGTTTCAATCGTCCTCTTGATTTCCGAACTCCGATACAATATATCATCAAATGTGTACTTCGCCACATGTCCGCGTGAATGAAGCTTTCTAAAGAACTTCCCTTCCATCTCCTGAATGCGGGTAACATCTTGAAAGGCGACCATATCCCCCACTTTTTTACCTTTTAAAAATATCCCAACTTTTTTTACAGATAATTGAATGGATTGGTAAGCAACCGTATCTTTTTCGTATTCATCGTCGCTTAAAAGCATATTACGAAATTTCCCGGGCTTTATTATATCGTATATAGAATTTCCAATTAAGCTCCCCTTGGCAATGGACAAAATCTCCTGAGCCGCCGTATTAAATACTGATATTTGTCCCTTTAAATCTATAGCAATAACCCCTTCATAAGCATAATTAAGAATCGTTTGGTAACGCTTGGTCTTCTCCTGTTCCCTTCTGCTGACAAGAGCTACTCGCTTCGCCTCAATCAACGCCTGCCGAAATGATTCCTTTCCAGTATCAACCAGAATGGCTCCCAACCCTATTTCTTCGGCATATTTACATGTACTTAAACCACTTAACACAACTTCACAGCCATCTCTGGCTGCTAAATCCACTAAACTGACTGAGGACTCGATATCATTTAATATATAGGACTGAATTGGCAAATCAACGATATCTGAAAGGTTTTCAACACCATAAATCATATTTAAAGCACCTATGACAGCCACTTTTTTACTGCCAAAACGAGCCTTGCAATCATACAGGGAACGAATGAGATCAATACCTTGTACTGGTATATCAACGATTGGAATGAATTCATTGCTTTCTTTTAAAAGTTTCGTGATTAATCCCCTTGAGATGATTACATCAGCATCAAGCTTCAGCTTCCCAATCTTATCGGCATCCTCAACTACCTCCTCTAATACAAACTTCACCGATCCGTTATCATTGTTTTCCGATGCTTCCAACTTGTTGAATTCCTCAAATCTTTCAAAAGCGTCCGTAATATACCCTTTTCGAGGAACAACGAGTTTTATTTTTATCAAAACACCCACCTCCAGCGGAAAATCATTTTAGTTATTGGATATAAGCTCAAGGCCCTGGTCATACAAGGACTTCATAAATTCGAGTTAGCTTAGAATGACCCAAAGTATTTCATTCAAAGTCGGAATATGAAAAGTAAATGCCTTAAGTACGCTTGAGATTAATTCCCCGTTTTATTAAGATATTCCATCTTTCACTTTAACATTATCATCAGTATAATGATTCTCAAGGGGAAAATCATCATGAATAAAATCATCTATAATTTCTTAAAGTGGCATCGGCTTCTACTTTTTCACCATAATTCCCTTCCCTTCCTCGCTAATAGGACTATATTCCTTTATTCTTCATATCAATGTGGAATTCCTTTTGATTTTATCGTTAGTGACAATAAAATTAGCCTACAAACAGATTAACCCCGTTCAAGAAATCCTGAACGGGGTTTTTCAATAAATAAGACCTGTTTAATTTTGAGTTTTTATTGAGTTCAGTTGTCAAACATCGTAAGTCTGTTCGTTCAAGGTGTTTTACTTACGAACTTAAAAAGGATCGGCTATGACAAGGATTTTCCCTGCTTTAATATCCTCCATATATTGATCGACTTCGGCTTCCTCCAGTCCAAGATCCAATAATGGCTTCCTCAATCCGCCTGCTCCCGATGCTGCCCCGGCTGCGGCTCCGCCAAAAGTGGTGAAAATCGGTCCTGCTGCCAATATCGGACCAATTCCTGGTACGGCTAATGCACTCATTCCAATAAGCAGGCCTGTCAATCCGACAGCTCCGCCGGCTGCTGCCCCTGCTACTAATCCATCAGTTTTTGCCGGGCTGACTTCCTCGGCTTCAGTTGGTAATTTATCGATGTTTTTTGCCACTACTGATATTTGATCGGATGTATATCCATGTTCCTTTAAATTTTTGACTGCTGAAGTCGCTTCATTTTCATTTTCATATATTGCTATAAACCTCTTGTCCATGGTATCTGCTCCTTTAAAAGTAATGTATTGTACAATACCCTTAATTGAGCTTTAATAACCTTCCATGAAATAAATGAATTTCATTCCCGGATTTGCCCCTGGCCGTATATGAAGTACTTGCTTGATGTTAAGGCCGGTAACCCCATTGGTCCACGTGCATGCAGCTTTTGTGTGGAAATGCCGATTTCTGCGCCATAACCGAATTCAAAGCCGTCGGTAAAACGGGTGGAAGCATTGTGATAAACTGCTGCGGCATCTACTTTATTCAAAAATGCGGAAGCGTTTTGTTCATCCCTCGTTAGGATTGCTTCAGAATGCTTTGAACCGTATCGGTTTATGTGATCAATGGCATCGGATACACCTTTTACAGTTTTTACGCTGATTTTTAAAGCCAGGTACTCAGTTGACCAATCTTCCTCCGTAGCCGTTTTCGCTCTCGGAAAGGAGCTGCAAACCACTTCATCACCATATATTTCAATACCCTTTTCGTCCAGGAGTTCCAGAATACGCACTCCATTTTCTTCAAACCATTCTTCATGAATTAGAAGCCCCTCAATAGCATTGCATACGGATGGGCGCTGAGTTTTACCGTTTAAGACAATTTTCTCGACCATCGTGATATCTGCGGTCTGATCGATGAAGATATGGCAATTGCCTGCTCCTGTTTCAAGGACGGGAACAGTGGACTCCTTAATGACCGTTTCAATTAAATTCTTTCCACCGCGCGGAATCAAAACATCTAAATACTCATTAAGATGAAAAAGTTCCTTAGCGGTTTCACGACTTGTATCCTCGATCAACTGAACAGCTTCTACAGGGATTTCCGTATTCTCTAATGCTTTATGAATGGAAGAAACTAGTGCCATGTTGGAGTATTTGGCTGACGAGCTGCCTCTTAATAGGACAGCATTCCCCGTTTTCAAGGATAATGTAGCTGCATCGATTGTCACGTTAGGCCTTGCTTCATAAATCATCCCGATTACCCCGATCGGCACCCGTTGCTTTTTAATCAATAAACCATTCTCTTTTTCGATCGTCTCCAATTGTTCCCCAATCGGATCATTTAAATCGATTAAAAGCATAATGGCCGCTGCCATGTCATCAATACGGTTAACATTCAACATAATTCGATCTAATATAGACTCGCTGAAGCCTTTTTTCCTGCCATCTTCCAGATCCTTTTGGTTTTCCTTTATCAAAAAATCTTTATCAATAATAAGTTGTTTAGCAATTTTTCCAAGTGCCTCATTCTTCTTTTCCGTACTCAAACCGATTAGCTGATAACTGGCTTTTTGGGCTGCCTTTCCTTTCGACGTCACTTCACTCATTTCTAAATTCCCCCTTTTTTTTGAAATTGATTTTTTATGCTTTCACCCATTTATCGCGATGGATAACTTCTATGGAAGTGATTATAAGCTCGGATGTCCTCTTTCCCATCGCCTGTTTTAATTCTTCGTCGGAATAAAGGACCTCACCCCGCCCTAATAATCCATTTGCACCAAAGACTTCGACAACATCACCCTTATTGAAGACTCCTTTAATTTCATAAATTCCAGCTGGCAGCAGACTGCTGCCATTTGAAACTAAGGCCCTTTCGGCACCTTCATCAACGAAAATTTTCCCGGATACTTGTGAATGAAGGGATATCCATTGTTTGTTTTTCGTTACCGTCGTCAAGACATCATTCCCAATATACGTGCCATCACCATTGCCTTCAAGGATTGTTAGAAGTTTATCACTCCCCAAACCAGAACCGATGAATACTTTCACCCCTAGAGACAATGCAGTTTGCGCTGCAATCAGCTTCGATTTCATCCCACCGGTTCCGACATTGGATCCTGCACCTTCTGCCATTTGCAATAAATCCTCCGTTATTTCGGATAGCTTTTCAAATCGTTTAGCCCCTGGATTTGTCTGTGGATTGGAATCATAAAGCCCATTAATGTCCGTTAATATGATCAAGTTGGTCGCGTGGACCAGCCCGCTTACTAAGGCGGATAGCATATCATTATCACCAAAAGTCAACTCCTCGACCGATACTGTATCATTTTCATTTATAATCGGAAGGATGCCGCGTTCAAGCAATTCCATCAATGTGGCATATGCATTTTTATATCTATCTTTTTTCGAGAAATCTTTCCTTGTTAATAAAATCTGCGCCGGAACGATTCCAAAATGCCCTAATTGTTCCATATACGATTGAATCAATAGGCTTTGACCTACAGCTGCAGCAGCTTGTTTTCCTTTGAGAGTGACAGGTCTCGTCGGGTAGCCAAGCTTGCGAAAACCTGTCGCTACAGCACCTGATGAAACAAGGACAACTTCATGGCCCGCTTTCCTTAAAGCTGCCACTGCCTGGATATGATCGGAAAATTTATTCTGGTCGATTTCACCTTGTGTGTTGGTCAAAGAACTACTTCCTATCTTTACAACGATGCGTTTCTTTTCCATCGATTACTTCCTCCAATAAATATCTAAGACATGAAAAAAAGCCCTTTTCATCCTCGAAATAAGGACGAAAAGGGCTGCTCTCCGTGGTACCACCTTCATTGAATGCAAGTTCATGCATTCCACTTTGCCTGATAACGCCAGGGTTGGCGCCTATGTTTTGCATAGGACTCAAGAAGCAGGTTCTGCGCTTTCCTGTCGCGGGTCTTCCAGCAATTGACGCCGCTCTCTGTCACAGTGATTCTCGCATACTAATCTTCCCTCAACGTTCATTGTTTTAATATAGTATGCAAAATTATCTTCTTGATGTCAATAACATTCCTTCGATGAATGAACCTTATAGCGCCATGGCTGGGCCGAAGAATTCATAGTGAATTTTATCCGTATCTACCCCAAGCTCTTTCAGGTAAGTGATGATGGCCTTCATGAAAGGCACAGGGCCGCACACATAATAATCAGCTTCAGGTTTAACAATACTGCTCAATAATTCCTTATCGACATACCCTTGCTTTGCAAAATTCGGCAGGTTCTTATCATCCTCACTCGGATTTTTATAGACAAAGGATAAATGATAACTGGCAAGCTTGTGCGTTAGATCCGTCAGTTCCGTTCTGAACGGCTGTAAATTGCCATTATCGGATGCGTGAATGAATTGGACATCACGCTCAGGTGTTTGTTCAGCTACTGCATGAACCATACTCATGAAAGGCGTTATGCCAACGCCTCCGCTCAAGAATACTGCCGGAGTTCGTTTTCCCAAATCAATGGTGAAATCACCTGCAGGAGCCGTTACGTCTATACTGTCACCCATCTGAATGGATTCATGCAAGTAGTTAGAGACCCTTCCATCAGGAGAAGTTCCAGGCTTTTCTTTTTTAACGGAAATCCGGAAGTAATCTTTTCCCGGAACATCAGACAAACTATACTGACGGTTGAATAAATAGCGTTCACCCGGTATCTCGATGCGAACGGTAATATATTGTCCAGGAAGAAATGATGGAACCTTGTCTCCATTTGCTGGCTTTAAATAAAAGGAAGAGATTACGTCACTTTCCCGTACTTTTTCCACCACTGTGAATCGTTTGAAATCAGACCATCCGCCGACCTGATTGGAAGCTTGATCGTACATTTCCTTTTCGATGCTAATGAAAACACCGGCAATGACTCCATAGGCCTCTCCCCAAGCTTGGAGGATCTCTTCTGTAGCCGAATCTTGTAACACTTCCTTGATTGCACCTAATAGATATTCTCCAACAATGGGATAATGTTCAGCTTTAACTGCAAGACTTCTGTGTTTTTGTGCTATTTGCTTCACGGCAGGTAAGATCGTTTCAAGTTGATCTATATGTTTAGCCGCTGCCAAAACCGTGTTGGCAAGTGCAGTTTGCTGGCGCCCCTTTTTTTGATTGGCGTGATTAAAGACATTTAACAATTCAGGATGTGCTTCGAAAAGATTTTTATAGAATACAGTTGTGATAGTTGCACCATGCACTTCTAATACGGGTACAGTTGATTTGATAACATCGATAGTTTTCTGGGATAGCATAGGTAAACCCCTCTTCATAAACAAGTATTTTGAATACATGTTTATATTAGAACTTAAATGCATTAAAAGCAATATTTTTTATACATCTTTTTAAATAATAAGTTTTCATGTTTATAAAATGTTCACATTTATGATATAGTCTAATGGGGATAGAATGTGAGGCGATAAACATGAGGTTGACGAGTTATTCCGATTACTCACTTAGAGTGTTGATTTACCTGGCTTCCCACGACCAAAGCAAATTGTCAAATATTAAAGAGATATCTGAAGTTTATCAACTGTCTAAAAATCACTTGATGAAGATTGTTCATAATCTAGGGAAATTAGGCTATATTGAGACGATACGTGGAAGAAATGGCGGTTTCCGGCTTGCAAAATCACCCGCTGAAATAAATGTAGGGGAACTGGTACGGAGAACCGAAGAAGATTTTTATTTAGTGGAATGTTTTAAAGATCACGATAACTGTGTGATTTCTCCCGTTTGTTCATTGAAATTTGTCCTTAATAATGCCTTGGATGCTTTTTTAAAGGTCCTTGATCAATATACGATTGCAGACTTCAGCGAAAATAAAGTGATGCTCAAAACTTATTTCGATTCAGTAAAGCAGAATGACGAAAAGCCCGATTTTTTATAATCGGGCTCTTTTTCATTAACCGATGATTCGTTCAATCTGACATTCTTTTTCCATTCGCAAATCCATGATCCCTGAACTGGTTTTCAATAGGACTTTAAGGGGATCGTATGGATTGATCATGATGATCGTGCCGTTCCGTCCATTGGTAAGCGTGACTTCTTTTCCGACTAAAGTGGACATTAATCGGTTTACAAACTCCAGCAGTATTTCTGGATTGAATTTACCGAACATATCGCTGTTCATTTGCTCAATCACCTTATAAAACGGCATGGCCTGATGATATACACGATTTGAAGACATCGCATGGAATACCATCGGCTATTGCGACGATTTTCGAATGATGATGGATATCATTCCCAATCAGACCAAGTGGATAGCCTTTCCCATCTTCCCGCTCATGGTGCTGAAGGGCTGTTAATGCAATCGATGTTGGGATTCCAGGGATATTTTTAAGTAATTCATAACCATAAATGGCATGGCGTTTCATTTCTTCATATTCTGCCGCAGTCAGTTTACCCGGCTTTTCCAATATACTATCCGAAATCCTTGTTTTACCAACGTCATGCAGCGTGGCTGCCAGTGTCAGTGCTGAAAGGTTTTCTTTCGATAATCCAAGCTTCATCCCTAGTTAAGTGGCAATGATTCCGACACCGATATTATGCTTATACGTGTACTCGTTGTTTGCTTGCATCTCTTCGAAAAGGTAATAAACATTAGGATTCTTTGCAGCTTCCGCAATGACAGGTGCTACCTCCGCTTTAATCACTTCAACCTTTTCAGCTGTATTTTTCCTTCTTTACGTATCTCTTGAAAGATGTTTTTGATTTGAATAGAAGCTTTGTTGATTCTTTCATGAATCTTTACTTTAGGTTGTACATGATCTTCAGTTAAAGTAGATTCACCTTTTTTCAATTCTACCATTATGAAATCAATTTCAGGTATGGTAAGAGGCGGATTCGCTTTATTAATCAGCTTTCCTCTTCTATTTTTCATTGCTCTCACACTTTTCTCTATTTTTTACCTATAATACCATATCCTTCATGACATTGAGTCTTAATGAAAACAATTTTTTGGCACTTAAGTTCGGTCACTAAGTTCATTGCCCAGGCGTTTTAATTTTTCACCAACCGTACATTCTGAAATACAAAACTGATGGGCATACGTACGCCCCTTCTCTTTTCGAAAATGCTTTCGTAAAAAACAATCCTGGCAAAATGAAGCGAGAACATCTTCCACTTCTTCATATATTTTTTTCCTGTTCATTGTTGTTATGGCTCCTTTGACTCAGCAATCTCTATTTTGCTGAAAATGGCTTTTCCCTGCAGTGCAAGTGTTGCCAGGCGATCAGCTTCCTGGTTTTCCTTCCGAGAAATTGGCTTGCAGACCGGAATGATCTTTAATTTATCCAGTTTCGCTTCAATGCGGTCCAGCCATTTATTTAAGTTTTCTTCCATACAGGGCCATTCACCGGAAAGTTGATTTAAGACAACTAGAGAATCCCCTTTAAAGACACAGCTTTGATGGTGGATCCCAAGTTCCTCCATCTGCCTGACCGCTTCATGAAAGGCCGCATATTCCGCTTCATTATTGGATTCGAATTGGTCCAATTTCACGTTGGTGCGTAACCGCCAGAACTTCTTACCTTGACGAAAATAAATCGCTACACCGAGTCCTGCCACCTTTTCATCTTTTTGAAAACCGCCATCAAAAAAAACCGTCACATCCTGCGGCTCTTCCTCAACTTCCGTCAGGAGTTTCTTTAGCTCTTTCTTCGTCCATGTTGTATCGAATTCATCCTTGAATTCCACTTCTTTCAGCCTTCCTGCCTTTTCAAGATCTTCCGTAATGACCAGTGCAGTCCCGGCATCAAGCCAATCCGAAACGAAATCGGCAGATGGTTTTTTTGAAGCATGATATGTCCATTGCATAATTACCTTCAAAGATTTCCAGCTCCTTATCCATTCACCATTCATGCAGAACAGCTTACAATTTTCATACCTTTTTTTCGTCTTACCCTTTATAATATATTGTAAGCATTGAATCATTCTTTTTAATTATAGTTCCCATATCAGCCTGAAATTCTCATGTTTCAATCTTATTTTATATGAAACGTTTTTTATAAAGGCATATTGACAGTTAAACTCGAGGAGGAGCATATATTGATCGAAGTGTATATTGATGGTGCCAGTGCGGGCAATCCCGGGCCGAGCGGCGCAGGTGTTTTCATAAATAATAACGGTGTGGTCGAGAGGCATTCATTTCCGCTTGGAAATATGGAAAACCATGAAGCGGAGTACCATGCTTTAATCAAAGCATTGGAAATTTGTGTAGCCAATAAGTATCAAATCGTTTCTTTCCGTACTGACTCCCAAGCCATCAACCAGGCCATTGAAAAAAGATTTGCAAAAAATAAGTATGCGATATTGCTGGAACGGGCGCTAAAGCTTTCCGACGAGCTTGAATTATTTTTCATGAAATGGATTCCAAACCTCGAAAACAAGTCCGCGGATGAATTGGCGAGACGGGCCATTCGCATGAATAAGGCTGAGGAAATTCATGAACAAGACAGCTGATTTTTCGTTATTATTCGTTGTATTCATCTGGGGCGTCACATTTGTCATGGTTCAAAATGCCCTATCATTTCTTGACCCATTCACGTTTAATGCCGTCCGTTTCTTCATGGCCTTCGTTTTCTTGCTCATTCCTTATATATCGACTTTACACAAAAAGGGGAAAACTTGGAATAAGGGCCTCATTATAGCCGGGTTTCATATTGGGGTTTGGCTTTTTCTGGGATATGGGCTTCAAACGATCGGATTGAATTATACGACTCCTGCGAAGACAGGCTTCATAACAGGATTAAGTGTCGTCATGGTACCTGTTTTTTCCTTGCTGCTTTTAAAACATCGGCTTTCCCGAAATACAATGATCGGTGTCGCAGCGGCAACCATTGGGCTTTATCTAATGACTTTCGCTGACCGCTCCAATTTGAATATCGGTGATTTACTGGTATTTTTATGCGCAATCAGTTTTGCCATGCAGATCATTACTACCGCTAGATATGCCAAGACCCTACCCGCTTTACCGTTGACGCTGATTCAGGTTTCTACCGTATCTTTATTATCATTTGTTTCAGCCTTCATTTTCAACGAGAATCATTCCGTCATCTTGAGCTCAGAGGTGATGTTAAAGAAGGATGTATGGACTGCTTTATTGGTTACTGCAGCCCTTGCCACGGCGTTCGCCTTTTTCGCACAAACCTTCTTCCAAGCCTATACGACACCTACAAGAGTGGCGCTGATCTTTTCAATGGAACCGGTTTTTGCTGCGTTATCCTCATACATATTGATAGGGGAAAAATTGACTACCGCCTCCATCATCGGCTGCGCATTCATTTTCTTGGGAATGATTTTCGCTGAACTGCCTGTTAAGAAAAAGAAACCGGTGACACAGGAGCTTTCTTAAAAAGCCCAATAAAATAAATCGGACTTCTAAGTTATGAAGTCCGATTTATTTTAGCAGCCCCTGTTCTTTTGCAAACGATACCGCTGCACTACGCGTTTCAATGCCATTTTGTTTTAAGTTTTCCAAAAAGGAAATATAAAAGCTGCCATCAAAATTCTTTTGTACCTTCAATGTCAATTCTATTGCTGCATTGACTAAAATATCACTTGCATCCGTGTAGCGCTTACCAAAATAAATAAAACCAATAGCGTCATTACCAAAAGTGAAACCTTTACCCTCTAAAAAACTAACATACTCTTCAGTTGATTTCGCCAATTCTGCATCCACTCCATACTTCATGCCTTATTTTCATCTTACCGTATATCAAAGATTTTGACTATCCATTTTTCGACAAAAAAATCATCGTACAAAATAAAGGAGCTTCCATTGGGAAGCTCCGCTTGTTTGATTAGATCATTCGCATTAAAGCCCTGAATTCATGATCCCTAGCCAGATTTTTGACCTTCTCGCGATCATACTGATAGACCGCATCGTCCAAAGAACATGAAATTGGTACATCACATTTTATTTCTGCTAGCTTTCTGGATAAATGAAGCATATCGACGGCGGATTCAATTTTAGCCCTCTGCCCATTCGTCAATGAAGCAACATTTTCAAGAATCCCTTCGATACTTTGATACTGAATCAATAATTTCAACGCTGTCTTTTCCCCTATTCCTTTAACTCCGGGATAGTTATCAGCTGTATCACCCATTAAAGCTTTTAAATCGATCATTTGTCTTGGTGTGATCCCTTTCCATTCAAAAAAGCTATCGGGATTATGCACCTCATAGTTACCATACCCTTTTTTTAACAAAAGTACGGAAATGTTTTCATCTATTAACTGAAGCATATCTTGATCGCCAGTCAATATACCCACCCGGCTATGTTGGGCAGATGCCTTGGCAATTGTCCCGATACAGTCATCCGCCTCATATCCAGAGAGCCCTATGTTAGGGATATCAAATGCTTCAACCGCTTTTTTCGCGAGGTCGAATTGAGGAATCATTTCGACTGGAGCTTCTGATCGATTAGCCTTGTATCCATCAAATAATTCATTTCTGAAGGTCTTGCTGCCCATATCCCAACACACCGCTACATGACTTGGTGAAAAGTGATTCACCGCCGTCAGCATATGTTTCAAAAAACCTTGAACGGCATTGGTTGGTATGCCTTTCGAGTTAATCATGAATTGACCAGTAACAGCCGTTGCATAAAAAGCTCTAAATAAAAGCGCCATCCCATCAACAAGCATAAGGGAAGGGTGCTGCTCGTTTTCTTTCATTAACACACATTATCACCTCTATCATGATGTACTTCCATCTTAACATAACCGTCCCCTTTTTTAAGGATCGTTTAATTGGAAAAAATATTATTCAATTGGATTATCATCATAGGAGATCCAGTCACTGAAACTGCCAATATAAATCTTCACATCTTTAAAGCCCGCTTCTTTCAGAGCGATATAATTTGGTGATGCCGTTACACCTGAACCGCAGTACACAATGATTTCCTTATCATTACCGATGCCTGTGAAATTCGACTGAAGATCTTCCTTCTTTTTAAAATAGCCATTTTCCAGAACGTTCGTCCACACCTTATTTACGGCACCAGGTATATGGCCGGCTTTTTTATCAATCGGCTCCTCAATTCCCTCGTAGCGTTTAGATTCCCTTGAATCGATTAAAATGATATCGTCTGGCCTATTCATTGTGTAATCCTTTACTGTTTGAAAAGAAGCAACAACGGACTCATTTAAATCGATATGATATTCTGCTGGCACATAATTCGTTTGATTCGAGTCAATGGGATAGCCCGCATCCCTCCAGGCGCGATATCCCCCGTTAAGAACAAAAACTTTCCGATGCCCAAGGTAGCTCAGCAGCCACGCAAACCTGGAAGCAAAAGAACCTTCGCCGCCATCATAAGCAATAAGTACCGTATCATTGGTGATTCCATTTGATTCCAGTTTACCTTTAATGGTTGCCAGGTCAGGAAGAGGATGTCTTCCGCCATGTTCTTTAACCTGACCCGATAAGTCCTTTTCTAGATCGAAATAAACAGCGCCGGAAATATGGTCTTTTTTGTATGCCTTATACCCTGCATCAGGAGTGCCTAGCTGAAAGCGGCAGTCACAAATTCTGATATCATTGGAATTCAACAACGGCAACAGCTCTTCTTTTTCGATTATAAAACTCATCTGTATAACCCCCTACTTCAAAATGGCCCAAATTAATTCATTAAGCTCCGTTTCCATGCTCTTCCCTTGATGTAGCCTAGTTATCTCATTCTTTAAGGAAAGTGATTTCCCTTCTAATAGCGAAAGATTCTTTTCACTTTCATTGTTGCTTATACATTCTTCCAATTGTTTTGCCTTGAATATCCGGTTCATCCCGGTTACCAATTCTTGATCAATTGAAACCAAATCAAGTAATTCCCATACCGATAAAGGTGGCAGCGAACCCCGTTGGATGATATATTCCAAGATTAAATATGAACGGCATACTTGTACCCATATTTTTAGTTCTTTTCTTTTGGATTCCCTTGTTTTTGTCAATTGTTGAAGATTGTCGCTCATCATCCGATAATAATGATGCCCAAGTGCCTTTTTGGAATAGCAATCTGCTATCAAACCATTCATCTTCCTATAATAATCCGGATGCATAATCAACTTGATTTGCGACTGAAATAATTCAAATAGAGCAGGATTACTCTTTAAGGTAAGACGTGATGATTTAAATAGATCCCAGCCTTCCATGTCAAATTGGCCTTCTTTCATTTGAATGACTTCAACTGGCTGACTTAAGCTGAGGTATGATCGCTTATCATTATGAACATATATAAATCGAACATCATAATCAGATTGGCCGGATGATAAACCAAAAGAATGGCTGCCAGTAACAGCAGCCATCAAAATGGTCATATCCTCTTTCTTTTCCAGGTATCTCAATCTTGAAATAAGGTTTTCTTTCATGAATGAACCTCGTTTCTATTTCGAATGCATTTTTGCCAATTCAGCTACAGCATTTTCATAATACGGTAAATCGACCGTTTCCTCCAATGCTGCACGTAAGCCTGCAAAGATATCCGATATTTCCGTCTTAAACTCTTTTTGAATCGCGAGTAACTCTTGATCGAGGACTTCATTATACATTTCGAAAATCCGCTCACCCTGTTCTTTAACATATATAAGGGCAGGTTCATCCAAACGCTTCTGAAGCCCTTCGCTCATTTTCGCTTTCTCATTTTTTTCAAAGAAAGATTTTGGATTTTTAAATAATGCCAATTCCTTTTTGAATTCCCCCGTATCCAATTGGGCAAAAGCTCCTGTAAATTCAATGGACTCCCTCTCATTAGGTTCATATGGCTGCAATGAAAGGGTTCTTCTTACTTTTTGCATTTGCTGAAGCAAACTGCTTTGTTTCTCATTCAGTAATTTATTTACGAACATTTCCGTCCTTAATGCCGTTGCCCGCATTTCCTGGGCAAGGTCAAAGCCTAACGCATCCAACAAGTTCTTCATCGATTGCTTGAGGACAATTTTCAGATCGCCTCCATCATCTTTTAAAACAGCCGGATTGAACGATTCTTTGAAGAAATCATTAAACCGGAAGAAGACTCGTTGTTTACTATAGAAAGTCAATTCGTCGACTTCTTTTTTCAAACGTTGCCTTTCCGCATCCCCTTTAATGACTGAGAGGAGTTCCGAAATGGACTGTGCCTCTTGAGAAAGGGTCTCCAAGGCATTTCGTTTCGCTTTCTCATCCTGCCTTGAAGCTGTAATTACATCTCTTAGCAGTTCTTCCGTTCTTTTTACAGCCGCTTGAGCCGATTCAATTGCAAGCCCAGTTAAATCGTTTTCTATGAAAGAATCGAATTGGCCTTGGAATTCCGAGATTCCGCTATTAGGAAGGAACGAATGCTTAAATGAACCAGGCGTTTGTTTTTCCATCAACGCTCCCTTACTCGTAAGCGGGAACAGTTTTGGAAAACGGATTCCGAAACCATTCAATTGATCTGTGACATAATCCATCACTTCATCCAATTCGTCAGTGGTTTGTGCCAGATCGACGGCATTGACAATGAAAAACATCTTATCCATAGCGAATGAATCTTTCACACGTCCAAGTTGTATCAAGAACTCCCTGTCCGCCCGTGAGAATGGGTGATTATAATAGGTAACAAAAAGGATGGCGTCCGAATTCTTAATATATTCAAAAGCTGCTCCTGTATGTCGTGCATTTATCGAATCCGCCCCAGGCGTGTCAACAAGGACCATCCCCTGCTTAGTCATTTCACAGTCATAACGCAATTCAATCAGATCAACAAGACATGACTTGGACTCTTCTGCAGCAAAACGTTTAAATCCTTCAAGATCTACCGTAACCACATTTCCTAGATCATTTTGGTACTCAGGCAGCCCTTGATGAAAAGCCCTTAGAAAGGATAAATGAGTCTTCCCCTTATCGACTTCCCCCGCCTTCGCAATGATTTGCCCTGCTAGTTGGAGGGCTTCATCTAGAGTCTTTGCCGATTTATCAAAAGCTGCCAAGGCCAGGCTTACATCTTCCAACAGCATCGCTTCGGTCTTTAATTTGACGGTTGCCGTTCCATGTGGATGCTCAGCGTCCGAAGACATGATTTTGTTGATTGCCGCAGTTGTCGGATTTGGTGAAACAGGAAGGACGCTTTCTCCCATCAACGCATTGGCGAAGGAAGATTTGCCCGCACTGAATGCACCGAAGAGGGCAACAGTGAACGTCTGCTGTTCCAAGCGATTTGCCTTCTCTTTCAATTCCTTATAAAGTGATTGAAATCCTCTCAAAGGTTGGATAAGCTTGGCCGCCTGTTGTAAACTCGCTGCAGTCTCCATCAGCTTTTCTTTTCCGCGTAAATCAGCAGCATCAGATGAAGAAACTGTCACGGAAGGTACAGCTTCCTTGTTTTCTTTATCATGATCACTTTCAGGTTGTTCGTTGACGGACCTTGAATTACTTCCTTTTTCAGTTCTCATGATTTTGACTGTAATATTTTTTTCCTCTTCATTCCATTGAGTTAAAAGCATATCAATATCGCGTTCATCGACTAATGATTCAGTTTGATTTGCAATGGCCTCTAAACGCTCCGTTTGGTAAACGATTTCCGCGTTCATCGCAGCAGTAACTTTAAGGGCTTCCGCAAATTCAGAATAACCTTCAAGCTCCTTATCGATGGTTATAGACTGCTGTTCCACTATTCCTTCCATAACGGTAACCATTTCATTCAAAAATCCTTCAGATACATCACGCGCTTTCTTTTTGATGGCTGATGCTAAATCATTCGTATAGTTTAAAACGTATTCACCCGTAATATCGACTTGAGGCCTCAAAGAATTTTTTATGTAAGATTCCGTTACCTCGATCTGAAGTGCCTGAGCCTTACCTTCAAGTGTTGAATCATGGATCTCCGCTTGATTAAGCATTTTAACGGCTAATTCTTTAAGATGCCATTCAAGCTGGGTTTTCACCTTTTCTTGTAAATCGTTCAAGAACGCCTTGATACGTGCCTCACGTTCGGCATCCGTTTTTTTCTTGGCAAATAATAATCCCATTTTAAAGTCAGGCTGAGCGGATTCCAAGAAAGATTTACCTAGGTCCCGTGTTGCCGCGGGCATGATGTACGCACCTTTCAAAATCGTTTCTAATGCATCAGCATATTGGACCTTGATGTCCTCTATGCGTCCCGTTAATGATTTTTTTTCTTTCAATAGGCTGTCCACTTGATTCGTCAGGTGTACTCGTTCTTCATGAGGAAGTTCAGACAATACTTCAAAATCATCGGCATGTTCCTCTTCATACTGCTCCTTCAGCCAATTAAGATGCCTTTCGACAAGGGCATTAGCCGATTGCATGATGGCATCTTTCCCATCATTTAGACCTTTGCCAGCCATTTCATATATGAATTGCTTGACCACTTCTATTTCATTTTCACTATTGTTCAAGTCTCTTACGGAAGTATAAAAAATCCCATCAGGATATACATTCCAGTTCGCAAATGCTTCAGAAACGGAAAGCTTGAAGTCTTGAAAGCTAAGCTCGTTCTCATCATGCTTATCAATCATATTGATAATTAAGTATGTCGGTTTTTCAGCCTCTAACAATTCTTTCGTGAATAGGAAGTTCACCTCTGATTGGACGTGATTGTAGTCCATGACATAGAAGACGACATCAGCTAGATGCAAGGCAGATTCCGTAGAAACTCTATGTGCATCATCTGTTGAATCAATTCCTGGCGTATCCATAATCGCACATGAATCCGGCAGTGAAAAATCATTCGAACTTATCGTTATTGCCGATACTGAGTCTCCATCCTTGGCAAATTTCTTGACCTCTTTAAAATCATAAGGTGCAGGAAATAATACTGGTGGCTGATGATGGTAAAAGACCTTCGCATAGTCTTCCCCTTTTTGGACTTTTACCGTATTTGCACTCGTTGGAATCGGACTTGAAGGCAGTACTTGATCACCAAGGAAAAAATTGATCATACTGGATTTCCCCGCTGAAAAATGCCCGCAAAAAGCAATGATGAACTCCTCATTATTCACTTTCATGATTAACTGTTTCAGTTTATCTGCATTGCCTGTATCACCTGCCGATTGAAATTTCTCATACATGGCAGTCAAAATCCCCAATTTGGACTGTTGCTTTAATGTTTCTTGAATCATGAATCCATACCCCTTAATCTATCGTCATTTTGATATTCTTATTGTAAACGATTTCGTTTGTTATTCATACCATCAGCTTTATTTTTACTATATGATTCATTACAGTCCATGTTCAAAAAAAAAACCACCGATTGGTGGATTCTCAGTTTGATTCATATTGGCTTGGAATGCAAAAAAAAACCAGGATGTTTACCTGGTTGTAGGGGTGGGGTTAAAAGCAGCTCGGTTTTCAATTGGTGACTCGGTATAAGGTTTTACTGCCTTTGCCGGTTTTTGAATATTATTCAATACATGTTTCATCACAAAACCATATGTAGCGATTGTCAATAAAATGAATACCCAAACCATTACCAACACCATCCTCTTATATATTGTTTAGCTTTTAGTTATTAGTTATTTAAATAAAATTATCGAGATCCGAATGAGAATAATTTTCATCTTCATTTAGAATCTTATCACGAACGATAATCATTTTCAATAAGAAATTAAATTTTTTTATTATTTTCCCTTAAAAACCGTAGAATATTCCGTATGTTCCTTTAATGCCTTCTCTTCCAGCGGGATTCTTACCGTCATCATCCAAACATTCAATAAACTAAAGATGATAGCAGTATAATATGCATTGAATAATAAGGAAATAACTAAAATCTCAGTTGCGACTATGATATAGTTCGGATGTTTGAAATATTTATAAGGACCTTTAATGACTACATCGGCATCAGGAACCACTATGATTTTTGTATTCCAATGTTTTCCCAATGAACGGATTGCCCAAATCCTGCCTGACTGCGCAATTAGAAAAAGGGTCAGCCAAATTGGCCAAAGTCCTGACATATTCCTTTCAAGCACGACCACTTCAATAATGAGAACAATAAAAAAACTAAGATGCATTAGAACCATCCATCTGTAATGGGACTCACCGTATTCCACTGCTCCTGCAGCTTTCAGCTGTTTTTCATTTTGTTTGGCGATATATAATTCAACCAGGCGCTGTATAGCGATCAAGATAATGAAAATGGCAAAGATCATCACTTCCACCTCATTAACACAAGTTCAGATGAAAACCCAGGCCCTAATGCAGCAGCCAAGCCCACCTCACCTTTATTCCCGCCCCGCTGCATGAACCTCTCCAGGACGTACAAAATAGTTGCTGAGGACATATTTCCAAATTCCCTCAATACGCTCATTGACTCTGCCGTCATGCTTTCATCGAATCCGAGGGCTTCGTGATAAGCATCGATTACTTTTTTGCCTCCAGGATGAGCGATGAAATCTTTTATGTCACTTAGATCGAATCCATTCTCCATTAAGAACTTTTGAACATTCGGTTTAAGCCAATCCTTGATGATTGTAGGGATATCTTTCGAAAAAATCACGTATAATCCTTGATCTTTAACATCCCAACCCATTACATCCAATGAATTCGGCATAAGCGTAGATTGAGAATCCAAAAATTGCAAATGTCTTACTTTTTTTGAAAACTGTTCATTCGGCACTTCATCACCGCAAACCAAAATACAGCTTACTCCATCAGAAAATAAGGAAGTTCCAATTAAATTACTTTTGGAGATATCGTTCCTTTGAAATGTCAGACTGCATAACTCCACACTTAAAACAATGACCTTCGCCGTCGGGTATGCTTGGCAATATTCAAAAGCACGTGATAGGCCACTCGCTCCCCCTGCACAGCCAAGCCCCCAAATCGGAATCCTTTTAGTATGCGGGTTAAATGGAAGTTCATTCATTATCCTGGCATCAATGGTCGGGGTAGCAATCCCCGTGCTTGAAATAAAGAAGAAAGCATCTAGCTCGTTTGCCTGCAGTTCTTCTTTTAAAAATTCTCTGTTGGCTAAGCATTTTTCTATAGCTTCTTTCCCAAACTTGACTGCCTGCTCAATATATAAATCATTACGATCGGCAAAAGAATGATCCTCTTTAAACCAATCAAGATCATTTGAAAAATACCGATTTTCCACTTGCCCATTCTTAAAGGCTTTTAGTAACCGTTCTATATTTTTAAAGGATGCTCCAAATATTTCTCTCGAAAATTCCATGATCTTTTCCTGTGAGAGTAAATGTGGCAGCTTTATATGTGATGCAGATAATAAATATGGCATGATTCCACCCCTGATTATTCATGATATGGTTAATATACCCACCGAGATATCAATTATGCTTTATAGCTAAATGGTTATATTTATCGGGATTTTATAATATTTTTTCTTTTTTTCTTAATAAATAGGTAAAAAAGACTATAAATTTGATAAAATAGAGAACATAACCAGACAAGTGGAGGAACGAATGGAAATCAACACTATAATCACAAAATTGTTAAATGGAACCAGCCTGGCCGTTAAGTCCGTATTCCTTTCACTTTGGACATTCAAAAGCCTTACCTCATAAGACAGCCTTTCGAACAGGAATCGATTAGCGTCCTTATTGGCATGACAGGGGATATCCGTGGGAGAATAATGATTGAGGGGACTAACGGATGCATGAGTAATATAGGTGAAAGCATGTTTGGCATGCTGTTAGAAGGTGAAATGCTTGAATCTTTTGCAGCAGAATTCGGTAACATGCTTGGCGGTAATATTGCCAACTCTTTAGCAGGAGAGAATGCATTGATTGATATTACACCGCCCACCGTCATTGTGGGCAATACCAAAATGTATGGGTTTCATGAAGCAATCCATTTACCCATTTCATTGAAGGCGTAGGAACACTTCAGATCATCTTAATGATCGAAATGTAATCACGAAACAATAAAACCCCCTTACCTATAATCGGTAAGGGGGCACTTTCATTCTTCCTTCTTTACTGAAGATTGATTTTGCACTTGTATAATGATATTTTGAAACTCCTCTTTTCCACACACACTGCACCTATACTCCTGGCTTAGAATGGTCCGACAATGAATACAATATTTTTTCTCCATCCCTATCACTACTTTCCTGAACATATACTATCAATATATTCAAAAAGTGAAGAGAGTTTCCTTTTATCTGACAAAACGCCAATTTCATTATCAATGATATTATTCGGCCTAAATGAAAAAATGCCCAAAATCCTCATCACCTGAGAAATTTGGGCATTTAATGGGTGAATCTATCAAGTTTACCGAAACTATTTTTAATCAGGCTACATTTTGCCCTTCAATACGCGATTCCTTCACTTTGCCTTTTGTAGGGACGATGTTAAAGACGATATTCAAGAAAATGGCTGTCAAACTTCCGGCTACAATACCGTTTTCCGTTAAGATTTGAAAGCTTTCCGGAATTTGCGCAAATAACTCAGGAACGACCGTCACTCCAAGTCCCATACCTACTGAACAAGCGATGATCAATAAATTTTCTTGAGAAGCAAAATCCACTTTGCTCAACATCTTAATTCCAGCGGCAATTACCATCCCGAACATCGCAACCATTGCACCGCCAAGCACGGATGAAGGGATAATTGTCGTGAATGCACCAATTTTCGGAACAAAACCTATGAAAATGAGAATGCCGGCTGTTGTGTATATGACATTTCTTGTTTTAATGCCTGACAATTGAATCAAGCCGACATTTTGTGAAAAAGCTGTATACGGAAACGCATTGAACAAACCGCCAATCATGATGGCAAGTCCTTCAGAACGATATCCGCGAGCTAGATCGTCTTCTGAAATCTCTTTGTCCGTGATTTCACCAAGGGCATAATAAACACCAGTCGATTCCACCAAGCTGACGATCGCCACCAATGTCATTGTAATGATTGCCGTGACGTTAAATGTCGGAGTTCCAAAGTAGAAAAAATGTGGCATATGCAGCCAATTTGCACTGACCACTGAGCTAAAATCCACTTTTCCAAGGAAGAAGGCCGCAAAGGTTCCGACTAATAGCCCCAATAAAATAGAAATGGAGCGTACGAATCCCGTCGAGAATTTATACATGAATATGATGAATAACAAAGTTCCAAAACCAAGAGCTACATTATTCAAGTCTCCGAAATCAGCAGCTCCCTGGCCTCCACCTAGGTTATTGATGGCAACAGGAATGAGCGTAATGCCAATAATCAAAACGACCGATCCAGTGACAATGGGCGGGAAGAACCTTGCCAGTTTTCCGAAGAACTTACTAATGATAATGACGATCAATCCCGACGCCAAAATAGATCCATAAATGGAGTTGATTCCATATTGCGTACCAATTGCAATCATCGGGCTAACTGCTGTAAATGTGCAGCCTAGGACGACCGGAAGCCCAATTCCAAAGAATTTATTTTTCCACACTTGCAATAAAGTTGCTATCCCGCACATCAAAATGTCTATCGAAACTAAATAAGTTAACTGCGCTGCAGTCAATCCCAGCGCCCCACCGACAATCAATGGAATGACGACTGCACCGGCATACATGGCGAGAACATGTTGTAATCCTAAGGAAGCAACTTTTAATGGTGATTGATTAGACATTGACGGCTGCTCCTTCCTTTTCCTCAGCGAACGTTATCTCACCGAATTTCAACTCAGCAATTCGTGCAAGTGATTCCACTTGGAAACCTTGTTCCCTAAGATCCTTACCACCACTTTGAAATGCTTTTTCAATCACGATGCCGATTCCGGCCACTTCTGCTCCAACCTGCTTACAGATTTCCACCAAGCCCCTGGCTGCCTGTCCGACCGCAAGGAAGTCATCGATGATCAAGACCTTATCTCCAGCTTCAATATATTTATTGGAAACCGTAATGGTATTGGTTTCTTTTTTTGTAAAGGAATGAACGGACGCCGTCACTAAATCATTTGTTAAAGTAAGTGATTTACGTTTACGGGCAAAAATGAGCGGAACTTCCAATTCCAAAGCAGCCATCAAACCAGGACCAATGCCTGATGATTCAATTGTCAGCACTTTCGTGATTTCCTTGTGTTCGAAACGTTTAACGAATTCTTTACCAATTTCTTTCATTAGCATAGGATCCATTTGATGATTTAAGAATGAATCTACTTTTAAAATATCTTCTGATAAAGCTTGACCCTCGGACAAGATTTTTTCCTTTAAAAGTTGCATGAAGGTTCCTCCCAATCTTGGATGTTTATTGATCCATAAACCACACAATTATTTCCCGGCATATAAAAAAGCCCAAGAAACATTGCGGCACTTTTTTGGAGTGAAGCAATACTTCTTGGGCATGAATGAAAAATGAATCAGCAAAAGCCTTCATTTACGCAACAAGATCTATTACTCACCCATAGTCGAATTATTTACGGTAATCCGGTAGAAACTTGCAGGCCATATCCCTGCTATTATACGAGTGAAACATTATATTTTATAATATATGAATTATACCAACGCTGGCTCTATTTGAAAAGTAATTTTTGATAAAAAACCGAACTTTAAATTAAAAAAATAAATCATTATTCGTATTATTAGAAAATTGCGAAATCACGGAACCTAAATTACTTGGATTTCCTATCAAAAAAACACCACCCCTACTTCAAATAACATTTACTGGTATTTTGCTCATGCCCTTTTGGGGTGACCCATAAAAAAGAAGAAGGCCTTGACATTTAATGCAAGTCCTTCTTCTTTGATTCATTTGATTTTATAAACTTCTTTATATTTATTTTCAAGATACTTTATTAAATACTGAACATTCAGGCCTTCCCCTGTCGTTTCTTTCAAAATCTCCAGAGGCTTTTTTGTTTTTCCGTATTTATGTATTTTTTCATTAAGCCATTTCCTGATTGGTTCAATATCACCCGCTTCCAACAGTTCATCAAAATCAGGCAAATCTTTAAGCATCGATTGCTTGATTTGGGCTGCATACATATATCCCAATGCATAAGAAGGGAAATAACCAAAGCTGCCATCTGCCCAGTGTACATCTTGCAACACGCCCATTGCGTCATTTTCAGGCACAATTCCCAAATAATCCTTGTATTTTTCATTCCAGACTTCCGGTAAATCCTTCACTTCAAGTTCCCCATTAAAGAGGGCCTTTTCCAGTTCATACCGAATCATAATATGTAGAGGATACGTAAGTTCATCTGCGTCAATACGGATGAACGATGGTTTTGATTCGTTAATGCCCCGGTAAAATTCATCCAGCGTCACATCTTGGAATTGTTCGGGAGCATATTCTTTTAATAAGGAAAATTTATTTTTCCAAAAGCTATGGTTCCGTCCAATGAAGTTTTCGAAAAACAAAGATTGTGATTCATGGATCCCCATTGATGTCCCGCTATCGAGAAGTGTTCCGGTTAACTCTTCGGCGATATTCTGCTCATAAATGGCATGTCCACACTCATGAATAGTACCAAAGATTGCCCCCCTAAAATCATTTTCATCGTATCGGGTCGTCACCCGGACATCGCCCCTATTTATTCTAATTTCAAAAGGGTGAACTGTTTCATCAAGCCTGCCAGCCTTGAAATCGTATCCTAGCTGTTTTAAAATCTCCAAGTTGAGTTGATGCTGTTTTTCTTTTGGAAATTCTTTATATAGGAACGCTGTTTCCGGTCTATGTTCGCTTTTTGCAATCTGTTTTACCAAGGGAACGATCCTCGACCGAAGCTCACTGAATACGCCATCAAGTATATCTACAGTCATGCCTGGTTCATATATGTCTAAAAGGGTATTATATTTCGTCCCTTCATATCCCCAGTACTCTACGAACCTGCGGGTATATGTCACAATTTGCTCCAGATAAGGTTGAAATAAAGAAAAGTCAGCTTTTTCCCTTGCCTCTTCCCATGCACTTTCAGAACGCGATTGTAAAATGACGAATTCCTTATATTCGTTCGCAGGAATTTTCTTATTCCTTTCAAACTCTTTTTTACACTCTTGTACCATCTTATTCGTCGATTCACTAAGAATGGCTTTATCCATCGAAAGTTCTGCAATGAAGGATTCCATTTCCTTACTTGTGCTCATATTAAACACTTCGGAGGAAAGCATACCGATAACTTCGGAACGCTGCTCAACTCCCTTTTTAGGTGCACCTGTACGCAAATCCCAAAAAATTAACGCAAGAGCTTCATTATAAGCCGAGATTTTCTTTACATATTCTTTAAAGTCTTTTTCTATCAGATCTATACCCTTTTTTTTCATATTCACTGCTCCTTCCAACTACACTTTACCATATTATACAAAAGTCTTTCATATCAGAACCACTCCGATTAATAAATTAAAATAAATAAGAGCCAAGGGGTTCCCTTGGCTCTTATTTTGGATTGGGTTTTATTTAAATCGTTACAGGAAGAATGGATACAATCTTCTCTTTCACATGTTCCGGAAGATCCTTTTCAATCAAAATCTGGACGGTTCCCGAATCATTGCTCGTCCTGATCAAACGCCCTATTCCCTGGCGCAATCGAAGGAGCATGTATGGAAGATCCACTTCTTCGAATGCATCGGTAACCGAGTTACGTTTGGCTTCGAAAACCGGATCGCGAGGCGGGAATGGAAGCGAGTGTATCACTACATTTTGTAATGAAGGTCCTGGAACATCAAGCCCTTCCCATAAATGATAGGAGAAAAGGACAGATTGCTCATCCTCTTGGAACTTCTTAACAAGCTCGCTTATTTCCGCTTCCCCTTCAAAATAAAATGGATAGGATGATATTGGGCAGTTTTCCTTGAACCATTGCAATTCTTCTTTTGAATGGAATAACACTAGTGTTCGACCTTCATTTTCCTCAATTGTCTTCATTGTATATTGAAGTTTTGCCAATTGATCTCCATTTTCGAAGACCGGCATGTTCATTTTCATGACTTCATCGTAATCAAATGGTGATTCAACGGAAAAGCTGTCATACTTTTCTATCCCTAAACTATCTGCAATATATTGGAAGGATTTATTATCCGATAATGTTGCCGATGAAAAAATGTAAGGGATTTTTTTCGAGAATACCTGTTCAGACAAGATATCCTGCACAAGCCTTGGCATGATCACCAATGTTTTGGTCATTTCATTTTCTTCAAACCAGGAAACGGCCTGTTCATCCTTCACAAATAGAGAAAGGGAGTAGCCCAGCTGCTCTAAATACTCTTCCGTCACTTTTAAATCATAATCATTGATCGTGTACATTTCCGCTTCAAAAACAAGGTTCTCCTCTAACTCTTCAACCTTTTTATGAAGCTTTTGGGCAAAGCTAGTTATTTCTTTTGACATCGGGATTTCATAACGATTAGATCCGCTGACATGTATCGCTTTTTCATCCAACAAATCAAAAAATTCTTCATTGATATCAATTAAGTCCTCGATGATGTATAAGGTTTCTTCACGAACCTGATTGGCTGTAAGCAATTCCAGAACCGAAGCAAGGGTTTGTTCCCCAACTTTATAAGTTAAAGCCTTTTGAGCAGCAAATTCCAAGAGATGACCTTCATCAAAGACAACGCAGCTATGATCAGGCAGTAATGGTAACTGTCCTTCACGCTTACGCTTTTCCTTAGTCCATACATGCTCCATGAAGAAGTCATGTGAACAAATGATCAAATCACTTGATTTTCGATAGTGGTCCCGTGATAGGGTTTGCCCACAACGATGGCGTTTATCACAAGTAAAACAGTTTTGAAGCTGATCCCAGCCAACTTTAGACCAGTCTTCATCATTTAAATATGGATACTGTTTACGGTCCCCATATGCTGTATAGGCGTTCATGGATGAGTTATCATGAACAAACTTGGGAAGTTCATCATAGAGCTGATCTATCCCCTCTGAATCCTCATGATTCACAGCATAATCCAATTTCTTAAGACAAACATATTGATCGTGATATTTGGCAAGCCGAACATCCACTTCAATACCTAAAGCATTCTTGATTTTTTGGATGTCGCCTTCCTCTTTGACAAGCTGTTCAATCAATGTTTCATCTGCACATGAGATAATTGCCGGTTTATTCGTATATCTCGCATAACAAATCGCATATAGTAAATAGACCAAAGTCTTACCGGTCCCTACCCCTGCTTCAGCAAAACTTACATTTTTTTCTTTAAAGGCTTTTTCTAACTGAAAAGCCATGAAGATTTGTTCGTCACGCAGCTCAAATCCTTTTTCGGGAAGAATATCGTAAAAAACATCACCGATCCATTCTGAAAGCTTATCGTAAAAAGAATCTTCCTTTGTTACCGAAAAAGGCAGTGTTTTAAGCATCATGGTCTCCCCTTTTATCTATCATCATTATATAGAATCCGAATCATTATTATCTTAGGCAAAAGTATATTATCCTTTATTTCACATTAGTAGTCAAGATATTTACCTATTATCAGAATGAAAGGTAATATGTATGTATGCTGTCTGGTTGCCCGATTCGTAAAATAAAAGACAGGCTCCAAGAGAGCCTGTCTGTAAATAATATAGGGTTGAATTAAGCTTTGTTTACGTTTGATGCTTGTGGTCCACGTTGACCTTGTTCTACATCAAATGTAACGTCTTGGCCTTCTTCAAGTGTTTTGAAACCTTCGCCTTGGATAGCTGAGAAATGTACGAATACATCGTCTCCACCTTCACGTTCGATGAATCCAAAACCTTTTTCTGCGTTAAACCATTTTACTTTACCTTGTTCCATTTTTGTTGCCTCCTAGTGTGTTCTCCACACATTATATTACTATCCTTGCTCAAAAGAATATTAAGGTATTCCTTAAATCTGAACAAAAATAATTCACTATTAGAATAACAGAAAAGGAAATGATAAGCAAGACTGGAACCTATTATGAATAAATCGTCCTGACTAGCAAAATCCTCCATTATATTCTACCTACTCATTCACCTTGAGGCTGCCTTGGCGGCCTTTTCCCCCAATATTGATATAGGTCAGCACGGATGAAACCATTGAACAATTTCCTTTTTTTCGTTGCAGGCTTACCGTAATGCTGTTCGAAGTCAGGATTGGAGGTAATCATGTATACCGACCATGTATCAAGCTTCTTGAAGGCTTGGCCCATTTCCCTATACATCTGCTCTACCGCTTTTTTCTCACCAAGACGTTCTCCATAAGGCGGGTTCCCGACAATGACACCATACTCTTTCTTGGTCGAGATATCCCTTACCTGCATTTGTTTGAATTCAATCAGATCACCAAGACCGGCTTCAAAACTATTCGCTTTAGCTATATCGACCATTCGATGGTCAATATCACAACCGGTTATGTCCAAATATTGATCATAGTCGGCTAAATCTTCAGCCTCAATCCGCGCTTCATCCCAAACCTTGCTGTCCATCCATGACCAGGTTTCAGAAACGAATTCCCTGTTAAATCCAGGTGCTATATTCTGCCCAATTAAGGCCGCCTCGATGGGAATCGTTCCAGATCCACAAAATGGATCTATGAAAGGTTTATCCGGTTTCCAATTGGTCAGCATGATTAACGCAGCCGCCAATGTTTCTTTTAGGGGCGCCTCTCCCTGCCCTGTCCGATAACCCCGTTTATGCAAACCCGCACCTGAAGTGTCTATGGTAAGTGTCACTACATCTTTTAAAATAGACACTTCAATTTTAAACAAAGGGCCTGTCTCTGCAAACCAAGATACTTGCTTATATTTACTTTTCAATCTATCAACAATCGCCTTTTTTACAATAGCCTGACAATCAGGGACACTGTATAGCTTTGACTTAACGGATTTTCCACTCACGGGGAACTCGACATCGGCTGATAAGAAATCCTCCCAATTCAAGGCCTTTGTTTTTTCAAACAACTCATCAAATGAATATGCTTTGAATTCCGCGACTTTAATTTTCACCCTATCGGCACTGCGCAGCCATAAATTAGAGCGGGCAATGGCGGATTGATCCCCTTTATAGGTGATTTTACCATTTTCGACTTGGCAATCGTAACCAAGATCCCGCACCTCCTTGGCAACAATTGATTCCAATCCCATTGCTGATGTTGCAATTATATCGAATTGTTTCATTAATCCTGCACCTTCTTTCCATTAATCCAAATCAATGGCACCTTTTCCCGAATTTCTTTCATTTATGTATTTAGAATCAGGCATTGATTTTTTACATGTAAACCTTATGGTCCACCGCGTTTTTATATTTCAGTTAGCCATTGTTTGCCTAGCTTATATCATCATCATGTAGCGTATTAATCACGTGAAGTAAAGCTTTACTCAATTATCCATGTACCTTAGGATACACGCTGCAATTAAATCATCCAACCAATTATGTATGCTTCCCATCCATTATCCTGAAGTTTGAAGTTCTGTCTTGATACCTTCATTTTAGGGCTAACAGAAGAGTTAAGGAACCTTTATAAATAGGATACCCAGAATCAAAGAAATGCTTAACATTCCAACACTATTTTTAAAAACGTTACCGACAGACTTCATTTAAGCCATTTTCCTAATCATTCGAACGCAATGAAAAACTTGCCAAGTTTTAAGTTTAACACAGCCGCGTTTCAGAAAACGAAAAATAAATGGAAATGCCCAATCTTTTTATAATAGGGCATTCTCCATAAACAAAAACTCCCCTTTTAAAAGGAGAGTTGTGCTTTTGGTGTTATATGATAACGTTCTGTAAGCCATGTTTTGTTCCTCAGTACTGCAAGCGACTCGCGTCTCGTACTTCGGCGGTAATCATCTATCTACAGAAGCAAGTGCTTCTGTCCTTCTCCTCGTTCAATTCCAAGGAAGAAAGCGCCCCTACCATTAATTTGGGTTTCTCGCTCGTGGGGTTTACCTCGTTCCACCCTTTACATTTCTGTAAAGGCTCCGTCACTGTGGCACTTTTATAGGTATTCATGCCATATCCAAAAGGACTTAGGCATTTTCCCAGCCGTCAGCAATCCAAGATTGCTGCCCAAGCTTATTTTTTCGCCAGGCACGAACACTACGGACATCGCAGTCCGTGCGAGCATGGACTTTCCTCTACTGCATAAATGCAGCAGCAATTACCCAAACGTTAACATAACATAATTGATTATACTCCATTATTCACGAAAACACAATACCAAAATCATTTTCACTTTTACAATGCAAAATCTCAGTCAAAAAGCTTGTTACCAAAAACGTGCTTTTCCAAGTTGGATAACCGTTTAAGGATGTCAAAGTTAGTGGTTCCCGGAGTGGCACTTGGAGCAGGTTGATTTGGACGTTTTGTACTCTCTTCGGCTTGTTTTTTCAATTTAAGATTTTCTTGTTTTAGATCTTCAATTTCCTGATGGAACACTTCATAATCTTTAATGATCAGATCCAGGAATTGATCCACATCTTCAGGTTTATAACCGCGCATGGCTGTTTTAAAATCTTTTTCAAGAATATCTTTAGCCGTTAATTTTATCTTATCGGATAGCATAAGACTTCACCTCAATACTTTCGCCAATACAATCGACTTTTTATTATTTTTTCAAATCTGCTTGGGTTTGTCAACGAAACACCATTTTGTAAGCTTACTGTTTCAGAGAACGGTATGTATTCCCATTAAATCTGTATCTAAATTTCATCATAATATGATTATGCTTTAGAAACAACTTTTAATCCATAATTATTTTCACTCCATCATTCTTCGGACCAACTGGCTTCTTCCGCAGCCAGTTGCAGATCATCAAAGTTTATCTGAAAGATGGGGTATGGCTGTGTTTCCGCCTTTTTCATCGCCTCGAAATAAGGATATCGGGCTGATCCTTCTTTTTCAGCTTCGAAAATGATGAGCATGGCATCGCTTTTATGGACCATATACCTATTTTTGATTTTCAGCTGTTGTGGCCCTTCATATGGTTTGTTGAAAATGGACTCAACAAAATCGGCACGGGCCAATATGGATCGGTAATAATCTTGATTCGTCTCGTTCCATGACTCTTCCTGTTTCAGGAAAGGGGTAAGCACCCCTAATTTAAGCTGATTATATTCTTCCTGTAATTCGAACACCACTTCGGCACCCCATAGTTCCGTACCCAACTGACCTGAGATGATCACCCATTCCAGCCCGTCTTCCACCACTGGCAGGAGACGCTCCTTCATCGCTTTCTTTATATATTTTACGGCTTCATGGTCATTTTTGAATATCCCGAATTCAAAAGCTTTGTAGCCCGTCATATACAAAACCTTCATCGCTAGACTAATCTCCTTTTAACATGATTATGTAAGAAAACAAGGGCTTAATAGCCCTTATTTTTTAGTATCCGAAATGCCTAGGCGGACAGCATGGTTTATGCGGTGGCCTTCCACAAATCAAGTGTTGATTATAGCACTCGTTCACCACGGATTGAGTATGCGGGAAATAATGCTTAAACGTGTTCACATGTTTATTCACATTTGTAGTATGTGATGGATGAACGACAGGAATCACTGTGTTCGATACATTCGTATTGACATATTGCTGTGTTGGAGAGACTTGCGCTGGGGCAACTTGAGATGGAGATGTTTGTGTTGGACCATATTGCGCTGGAGACACAGCCGTTGGACCATATTGCGCTGGAGACACAGCCGTTGGACTATAGGCTCCCATTACGTTAGAGTTTTTACCGGTTGACGCTCCCATTACGTTATTGGGGTGTTTACCGGTTGATGCGCCCATTACTCCAGGTGCGTTCCCGTATGCTCCCATTACATTGTCGTATGCTCCCATTACATTGTTGGATACTCCCATTACATTGTTGGATGCACCCATTACATTGTTGGATGCGCCCATTACATTGTTGGATGCGCCCATTACATTGTTGGATGCGCCCATTACATTGTTGGATGCGCCCATTACATGGGGTTTATTTCCTCCACAATTACGAAAATACATTTATAATACGTCCCCTTTCGTCATGATAAGTTTAGTCTTACCATTACAGACTATGAAAAATAGGGGATACGTGTACTGATGAAATGACCTAATTATACAGATTAAGTATAAAACGATGTATGGGCTGTCGATAAGTACACTATTATATTAATGCTATCTCTTCAAATGTACTGAGGGTAATTTTCTACAAAAAGGAATAGAGACTGTCTTTTAATGAAGTAAATAAAACAATCGTTAAACAAAGGACTACAAAAAATAGAAATAAAGTCGTTTTATACATTTCTTCGCTCCGCTTTCACCTTAATTTTATATGATGTAAAGGCATGAAATGAACGCTTCGGAATTTCACCCTCAACTCTTTCCATTTTACACACAATAGTTGAAGGCTACAATAATTGTATACATATTTTTTATTTTCGGCCTTTTGCACTAATAGAAGATTCTCGGCCCCTTATCTTATACAGAAATATCCTTTGATCCCTCTTTCTTTTCGAGCCGCCGGATCCTCTTTTCCAATTCCAACTGTTTTTTCAAGGTCCCTTCCCTCACCATCTCTTGAAGTGCGATCATTGAACATTTTAGAGCAAGACCGACGTCCTTAAATTGATGTTCGTATAATTTTGCACATTCAATCTGCGCCTGTATCCTTATTTGCACATTCCCTTTTAAGGCGACTTCCTTCCAAATTTCCAACGCTTCATTGAATTGTTTTTGCTTCTTTTTCTGGAAGGCTAAGGCATGGCCAGCTATTATCCGATCTTCCTCATTACCCGCTTCCAATATTTTTTGATATGTCTCAACTGACTCTTCTTTTTTCCCCAAATAAGCGAGCCATCGAGCAATTTCCATGGACTCTTCCGTATATCCATCGATTTGGAGGATTTTTCGGGACAAATGAATATACAATGTGATAAGTGATAAGATATCCAATTCATTATGCTTCATGATCCCAAATAGAATTTCCGGATTCTTTCTCTCAACAAAATCAAAATAAATCATCGGCGCCAAATATCCTGGAATATCATCTTCCCTATGTACACCTAGAATATCTGTTTCGACTGCTGATAATTTCACTCGTTCCAATTTGTTTCTCCAAAGGCGTCTTGAAGCATGATACAAATCGAAATGTCCGAATTCCGGTAGTTTTGGTACATGTTCTTTTATCAAGGTATGTCTTGTTTTTAGCTGGGGCCAATCAAAGGATTTACCATTATATGTGACAAGCGTTTCGTAATTGATGTTTTCCAGAAAGCTTTGATAAAGCGGTATTTCACTTCCGGGCTGCGGAAGGATATGTTGCTTCACGACTACTTCTTCTCCTTCTAAATAAGCATAGCCAAGTAAAAAAATGGTATTGCCCGCTCCGCCTCCAAGCCCTGTCGTTTCCGTATCGAAGAAAAACAGATCTTCACTTTTAACGCCCCTGGCGGATAGCGGATGCTCCAATGAAGTTTGATTCCATTCTTTTACGACCTTTTTCAGCTCGGAAAATTCATATAACCCGTGTTTGTGATTTATAGGGTAGCGGACTTCCCTAATGAAACAATAGTCACCGTCGAAATGAAAGGAAACGGTATCGTTCTCCAGCCACTTTTCAAAGTAAGGAATTTCTTCATTCACTGCCTGGTCATTTTCTTCTACAGGAGAAGGTTGTTTCCCTAGGTTCATATGCGTTTTCATACGGTTCAATTTATTTTTTAAAGACATGAAATTACACCTCTTTTCACCTATCAATGCAATCTATTAATGTTTTTGCTTACAAAATTGACCTAATAATTGTTTGGCATCACTCTTGGCTGTTTTCGTTGCGGATTCCGTCCCGATACAGGAAGGGCAGCCGCTTTCACAAGTGCAATTTTCGATCATTGATATTGTTTCCAGCAGAATGACTTCAGAGTTTTCATATACTTTATCACTTAACCCTATGCCTCCCGGATAACTATCATAGATAAAAATGGTCGGTTTTTCATTATGCGCTGCCTTAACCTGCGGATAAACATGAATATCATGCGGATCGCACATAACATATAGCGGAATCATGTAATTAAGCGCATGCGACGCACCTATCATTCCTTGTTCTATTCGATTTTCGTCCCACTTAAATATATCAGGATCCATGGAAAGCATGGCCGAACTCGTATGCAGTTCCATCTCGGGGAGACTGATTGGACCTGAACCAATATTTTCATGAGTTTCGAATTTGATTTTTTTGAAGATCGTGGGCATCGCCCGGATTGCGACATCACCAAAAGCAGCTGCTGTGGAAGCGAAAGTTCGCTGTTTATCGACTTCCAATACAGACAATTGGACAGCAAGGTTAGCATCCGTATAATAGTCCACATTGACTTCACGTACATAAGCCTTCTTTTCATCCCAATCAAGTTCTTCCACCTGAAATTGAATTCCCTGGTGCAAATAAATGGCTTCATCGTGAAGAAGGGTCATTGCACTGAACGTATCCATTTCCCCTATGACCCGATTAACCGGTGCATTCGTTTGGTCGATGATCACGACATTTTCCTGTGCCGCTGAGCGCAGGCTGATATTGCTTGCGGGAAAAGCATCATTCATCCAATGCCATTTGTCCCCATTTAGGTGTAAGACCCTTTCTTCCGTAAGGAATTCAAGAACGTCCATAATCTCGGTTTTCCCAAAAGTATCGCCTTTTTTAAATGGCAGCTCATATGCTGCACATTTTACATGATCAACCAAGATCAAAAGATTATCCGGATTGATTCTTGCAGTTTCTGGATTTCTGGTAAAGAAATAATCGGGATGCTGTACGATATATTGATCAAGGGCACTGGAACTGCCGACCATGATGATCAATGCTTCACCATGCCTTCTTCCGGCTCGCCCAGCCTGTTGCCAGGCACTCGATATGGATCCAGGGTAACCGGTCATTATGCAAACCTGAAGCTGGCCGATATCGACACCCAACTCAAGTGCATTTGTGGAAATCACCCCATAAATGGAACCATCCCTGAGGCCTTGTTCAATTTCCCTACGCTGTGTTGGCAGATATCCGCCGCGATAGCCCCTGATCGATTTTGGCCCCAATTGCTTTGACACAAGTTCCTGTAAATACGTCAATAGAATTTCCACTCGAACCCTGCTTCGCGCAAAAACGATGGTTTGTATTTTATTTTTCAAAAATTCATTTGCCAGCTTCCTGACTTCCAACACCGCACTCCTTCGTATGTTGAGCGGTTTATTGACTATTGGGGGATTATAAAATACAAAATGCTTTTTCCCACTTGGGGCTCCGTTATTATCGATCAGGACCATTTGTTTTTCCGTAAGCTCTTCTGCTAACTCTTTTGGGTTATTGATCGTAGCGGAAGTACAGATGAATACAGGGTCGCTTCCATAAAACTTGCAGATCCTTTTTAACCTTCTTATGACGTTGGCTGTATGACTTCCGAAAACGCCGCGGTAAATATGAAGTTCATCAATGACCACATACTTCAAGTTTTCAAACAAAGAGACCCATTTCGTGTGATGGGGCAGGATTCCGGAATGGAGCATATCAGGATTGGTGATCACGATATGCCCGGCCTGGCGGATTTTTTGCCTGATGTTTGAAGGTGTGTCCCCGTCGTATGTATAACTATTTATCTTAGCATCCATTTCATCAATCATTTCATTCAATTCGCTTTTTTGATCATAGCTCAGCGCTTTTGTCGGAAATATATAAAGCGCCCTGGTTTTTTCATTTTCCATTATTTTTTGAAGGACCGGCAAATTATAGCATAATGTTTTACCAGAAGCTGTTGGTGTGACCGCCACAAGGCTATTGCCACTGACAGCAGTATCAAATGCAGTTGCCTGATGGGTGTACAACCCATTTATCCCCCGTATTTCAAGAGCATGCTTAATCTTATCATTCATTGCAGCGGGAAAAGGGACATGTTTTGCCTCTTTCGCTTCAATTACTTGCCAATGTACGATGTTAGCTTTAAAATCCTCATTAGTTTTTAAATCCTTAATAACTTCTTGTAAATTTTTTCGCAGTTTCATATAACCACCTCATACTCCTATTCTACCGAATGAACGTTCTATGCAAAAGGGAAACTATTTCCTATTCAAAAAAAAGCTGGAAACGGCAACATCCCGTCTCCAGCTCGGTCTTTTATCATTTAATTCTTTTCGACAAAGCGAATGATTTCTTCGAGTAATCTGCTTGGAGCTTCCAGCATTCCCATATGGCCGCTTCCCTTAAGTATAACTTCATGGATATGGCTCCCTTTTACAGAAAAGGTTTTTTCAACGGGAATTAGCTTATCCTCTTCACCTGCAACCAATAAGACAGGTAACTTTGTATCTTTGAGTACATGATTTCTGTCTATTCTGTTCCTCATGGCATGTAAAGACCCTATCGCGCCGCTTTCACTTGTTTTATATCCTATTTCCTTAGTTTGTTCAATATTGGAATCTTCGGGATTAGAGAAAAGCTTTGGTATAAGTCCGTCAATGAAAGCGGGAATCCCCTCACTTTTGATTTTCTCGACAGATTTTAAGCGCCCAGCCTTTCCAGTTTCATCGTCCGGCAAAGCTGTAGAATGTACCAATGAAAAACCAGACAATTTCCCAGGAAACCTTTCTGCGAACGCCAAGGTGATATATCCCCCAAGCGAATGACCAAACATATATACCTTTCTGATTTCCAGTTCGTCCAGTAATGACGCAATATCAGCAGCCATATCTTCAATCGAGAAAGATTCCCCTATTTCCTCACTTGCACCATGTCCCCGTAAATCAACGGCAATAACCCGGTATTCATCCTTTAATTCAGCAATGATGTCACTCCAATATTCATGGCTTCCGCAAAATCCATGAATAAACAACAATGTTTCATTTCCTTTCCCGGTATCTATGTAGGAAAGCTTGCCATTATCTGTCATATAAATCCCTCATTTCCTTTTCTAATCATTCAGTAACGTTATTCCCTATAGTCCTTTATCTGAAACCCAACAGTGCATTCACATTTCTTAATTCCTCACATAGCCTATAGGCAAAGGAATTTTTTAGAAAGGAGCACCGTGATGACCTCTTCTGAAAAAAAAAATAATCGGAGAATAGAACCCTTTACCCATTTCATTAACAAAATGGATCGGCTGTTTTCCGAAAGGCCTCCTAAAGGCATGCTGCAATCTCTTGACGATTTCTTCGGTTCGGCGAAAGAACGCAGCTTTCCGGTTGATGTTCACGAAACGCATTCAGAATATACCCTTACCGCCACTTTGCCTGGAATTGCACGCAGCCAAATATCAATTGATGTACTGGCCCATGCCGTAACCATAACTGCAAAGCAAGTAGATAGAAGACATAAAAATCAAGGAATGTTTCAAAAAGAAGTTTCAGCAGGTACTCTTTCAAGAACCATTTCCTTTCCAAAACCCATTGATGAAGCAAAAGTCACCGCTCGACATCGCGATGGCATCCTCACGCTTCAGCTACCCAAAATCAGGGGGAATCGGATTGAAATCCATTAGACATGAATAAAAGCAGACTTAAAAAAGTGGCTGGGTCACTTGTAAGTCTGCTTTTCCTTTATTCACCATCTAAGCTTTGAAGAAGCCCCCTACTCCTTTGACCATTGAAGATACTTGAGAAACTGTATTCATCATTTGTCCAGCTGTATTCATCATCTTCGTTATATCCATCGAGCCATCTTGTGTTTTGAATTGATTCATGACCGATTTGAAACCCGATGGCTGGGGTTTTTGCATGAACTGCTGCTTAGGATATGGATTATGAGCCTGCTGCTGACCTTGCGGAGGTCTTTTAGCTGGCTGTAACGGATTGGCGAACGGGCTAAAAGCTTGCGGCTGCTGATTGGACTGGATTGGCTGCATTTGTGCCATTGGCTGCATTACACTGCTGCCCGGATAAGCTCCCACAGGCATCGCCTGCTGCTGGACTGATTGGAATGGATGATAGGCCGCTTGCTGATAAGGATCATGATATGGTGTCATATAGCCCCCTGTATCCTGGAGATGATATGGATACATAAATGGTTGTTCATGATTATGATTATTGGGCGGAGGATACGGCATTGGCTGCTGGTACCCTCCCCAATAGTCCGTCATTGATTGAGGAAACTGTCCTTGATTTGGGGAGATTTGGTTAAAACCGGATCTCATCATGTCAATGAGCCCTCCTCTTTTTTCATTACATGGTTCTGATAATATATGAAAAAAGGGGTAATAAAGTGTAGGTATTTTTATGATAAAATCCGATTGATTTCCGTTCTTACATTATTAAGGATGAATTCCACCGATTGAATATGGCTTTTAAATCGCTTATAACTTGTTTTAGGAAAAAATGCCTGTACGGCCACATCAGAAAGGTTATGGGCGGTTTGTTCGATTTGCTCGGGGAAAAGATGCCTAAATTCGGTTTCTTTCATCCACTCCTTCATTCCGGTTTCCCATTCGATGCATGCGGTCCTTACCTGGTCTGCAAACGGCTTGACTTCCGAAAAAAAATCCTTTTCCTTTCCTTCCTTCCGTACACTCTCATAGATATCATCCGCTTGGTCCGTAAATTTTATTAATTGTTCTGTTAATAGCTGCAGTTTTTCTTTTTGCACAATATATTCCTCCGCACAATTGTTTCCCTTATTATAATCCAGTTCATTATAAAATGATATTCCTCTGGCTTATACGTGCAATTCAGTGAGAACATTGTGCTTTATTATTGTTTTTTTCGGGACAATGGAAAAGGAATGGTTTACACCTTCAGCATTTACCCAATAATCCTCGGCTTTCTCAATGGCTTCCTGGGCTTCGTTAACTAATGTATATTGCTCCGCCCATAATTTGCACCGCACTGTATTTACAGTTTCCCCATATGAAATTTCCAAACGATCCAGGCTGGTACTGATCTCAGCTATCATCCTTAATATCTCTTCTGTTGCGACACTTTTATTGACCATGCTGATCCCTCCCATTCTTTACCTGTACTATTCTTTTTTTTATCAGAAAGCCCTTCATGACTGACAAAACTAGAAGGGAATCGGCAAAGAAAGTGCAATTCGCTTAATTTATTATGCCCTTCGACAACAATGGCAGAATGAAGAATGAAGTTTTAAACAAGAATACAGACAGGAGGTGATTTTATGCAGTCGAATGAAAGCAGACAGCAAAAAAACGAAAAACGACAAAAGCCGCCCACTAAAAAGGCAGGAACGGGAAACCCGAAGCTTAGCGGAGAAAACCGCCCCTCTACGTAAGACATAAATACTGACCGATAAAACAGGGAAGGCTTACACGACGCCTTCCCTGTTTGCTTTTATAATATCCAATTTTTGATTATTGCTGCCGTATGCAGCTGCTTTTGTTTATGGTCATACCAATCGGTCAAATGCGGGGCTTCTTCCCATTTGGGTTCAATGAACCATTTTTTTTTAACCTTTTTTATCATATCCCATTGCTCTGTCATCCCTGCTTGATGATGTATCAATGGATATACTCCCCTCAGCATCGGGGTTTCATGGTACCTAGGATTTTTTCGATATTGTTCATAATCATATCTGGCCCCCGTTGGTTCTGTCCTGCAGGAAAATTCATAGAATAGCGGAAACAATTCTTCAGAAAATAAAAGGCCGGCCAACCTTTTCCCCAATTCAATCCTTTTATCGATATTTCTAAAATGCGAAACGGACGAGCCATACAGTTCTCCATTGCAAGTAGGAAATAAAACGGTGCTAAAATGCATCCAGTCCTGCAAGAAAAATAATAGAGAATGAAATACGAAAGATTGTTTTTTAATAACCGGTTCTTCTATGATGTTTTGTTCATTTATGATAAGCGCAGTGACTAATTTTTCCCGATTTCCATGTTTCCAAAAGGAATACCATTCGTTCGTCATAAATTTGGTAATAAAAAAATAATGACATAAGTGAAACAAAGGACGTCCATACTTCGTCGAATAATGATAGAGAAGCAATTGCGGATAAGCATCTTGGAATATTCTCCAGTTGGCTTCTTCATACGTCAGGAATAAGAGATGCCTGTATTTCTGTCCAAGCAAATGGGAAAACCAAATCCCTTCAAGATCACACATATTCCAGCCTGCATTTCTAGAAACCATCCCCGCTAAAAAAGACCATTGTATTTCGGGATGCATTTTGAAAAATCGTTCATATGCCTTTGTCCTTGATATATTATCCCTATTTTCTTTAGCGGTTTGAGCTTTTATGGAATGTAGCAATTGCTTTTCCGTCTTTAATATTCGCATCTATGTGTCCGCCTTTCTATAGCGATGAATTGTGACATATAGTTGTACATAAATCCTATCGTTCTAATAAACAATTCTTTTTATTCACATTTTGTATTCTTTTTTTGCTAATATAGATAAGTGAAAAAAAGGAGGGGTAAAAGTGGCATTTCATTATCCCAACGGACGAAGATTTGTACCGCAGGCTATGAAAGAAAAGAAAAGCCCACTTAAAAAAATCAGTTACAGCAACCGGGGAAAAACATTGGAAGACGATTTGAACGAAACCAATCAGTATTATTTAGCACACGGCATTGCCGTCATCCATAAAAAACCGACACCCATTCAAATTGTTGATGTCCACTATCCGAAAAGAAGTGCTGCAGTCATTAAAGAAGCTTATTTCAAACAAGCATCGACCACCGATTACAATGGTGTTTATAAAGGAAAGTACATTGATTTTGAGGCAAAAGAAACGAAAAACAGCAGTTCGTTCCCTCTGAAGAATTTTCATGACCATCAAATTGAACATATGAAACAAATCGTTCAGCATGACGGAATTGCATTTGTGATCATTCGGTTTTCAGCAATGGATGATATATATGTAATGAGTTCTGAACAACTGAGTTTTTATTGGAAGAGAATGAAAGAAGGCGGGCGCAAATCTATAACTCTTCAAGAGGTTGAAAGCAGTTCACGAAAGATTACTCTTGGCTTTCAACCGAGAATTGACTATATTAAAGTAGTAGATTCGCTCATCGCAGAAAATTTTTAGTTTTTTTAGAAAGGCAGGTTAGCTGTAATGGCTGAAAAATATAATACTAGAGAAGAACGCCGAAAGCAGGGGCAGACTCAAAAAAAGGGACAGAAAACAGGTCCTAAAAAGCCAACAAATATGCTTAAGCGAATTTTCCTTATACTTGTTACAATCGGAATAATAGGCCTTGTTGCCGGAGGAGCTGCAATGGCTTACTTTATCAGCGACGCTCCAAAACTTGACGCAAAGCTTTTGAAAGATCCGGTCACATCCAAGATTCTCGATGAAAATGGTAAATTGCTAGCTGAAATCGGAAAGGAAAACCGGGATTATGTAAATTATGAAGACATACCCGACCTTGTCGAAGAAGCTTTCCTGGCAACGGAAGATTCACGATTTTATGAACACCACGGTGTCGATTTCTTACGTCTGGGCAGTGCCGTCATAGCCAACTTCAAAAACGGATTCGGCTCAGAGGGTGCAAGTACATTGACCCAGCAGGTTATCAAGCGTTCTTATTTAACACCTGATAAGACCATCAAAAGGAAAGTCCAGGAAATGTGGCTATCCATACAGCTTGAAAGAAAATATACAAAAGAAGAAATTTTTGAAATGTATGTGAATAAGATTTTCTTTGCAAACCGCGCAAACGGAATCTTAACTGCATCGCAAACTTATTATGGAAAAGATCTAAACGAATTAAAATTGAACGAAGCGGCCATGCTTGTAGGATTACCGCAAAGTCCAAGCAGGTATGACCCGTATAAATACCCTGAACGTGCAAAAGAACGCCGTGATATTGTCCTGCACTTAATGAATAAACATGGATATATCACCGAAACGGAAATGAAAAATGCACAAAGCATCGATATAACAGAGGGACTTCAAGAAATCGATAAGAGTCAAATCGATACGACGGCATACGATGCATTCATCGATTTGGTAATTGAGGAAGTCGGGGATATGGGTGACTATAACGTCTTTACGGATGGTTTGGAAATCCAAACTACAATTGATAAAGATGCCCAAGAATATGTCTATAACATGTTGAATAGTGATGAAATCATCAATTATCCAAGTAAAGATCTCCAAGCCGGAGTCACATTACTCGATACAGAAACTGGTGAAATCAAAGCAGTGGGCGGCGGCAGGAACACGACGGTTAAACGCGGCTGGAATTATGCAACGGATGCCAAGCGATCACCTGGTTCGACCATTAAGCCTATTCTGGATTATGGTCCTGCCGTAGAATATTTAAATTGGTCCACCTACCATCAAATCAAGGATGAGGAATACACTTACAGTGATGGAACATCGCTTAAAAATGCTTCCGGACGACATTATGGTACTGTAACCACTCGTGAAGCACTTGCTCGGTCATTAAATATCCCTGCCTTAAAAACGCTTCAAGCAGTCGGCTTGGACCGGGCACGTGATTTTGCCGCTGACCTTGGCATTCCTTTTGACAAGGAAATCACCGAATCGGCAGCATTGGGCGGCGGTAAGGATGTTTCTACACTCGAACTTGCCGGAGCCTACAGTTCATTCGGAAACAACGGTATTTATAATGAGCCGCATAGTGTTAAAAAGATTGTTTTACGTGATAAAACAACCATTAAAAACAAGACGGAATCAAAACCGGTCATGAAAGATTCCACAGCTTTCATCGTGACGGATATGTTGAAAAGCGTCATGAAAGAACCTTATGGAACAGGAAGGTTAGCCAATATACCTAGTCTCCCTGTAGCCGGTAAAACGGGTTCAACCAATTTCACGCCTGAACAGCGTGCAGCGAACAACATCCCATCTTCCGGTGTAAAAGATAGCTGGATGGCAGGTTATACAACCAATTATACTGTCGCGGTTTGGGCTGGTTATGATAATGCATCTGGTGAGAAAATGGAATATCTGGGTGAATCATCTCAAAGGATCCCTAAATCCATCTTTAAGAATTTAATGGAACATATGGCTCAATCAAAAGAAACGAAAGACTTTGATCAACCTGACAGTGTTGTGAAGGTTGGAGTCATCAAAGGTTCGAATCCAGCTGTTAAAGCCAATGAATACACACCAAGCAGTAAAATCACTTATGAATATTATGTTAAAGGTCACGAACCGACACAAGTGACGACAGAATATGAAAAAATCGACTCACCTGGCATTAACGCTTCTTACAATCAGGAAAGCAATGAAATCAATCTATCATGGTCATATCCTAAAGGAAATGGAAATACCCAATTCGAGGTTAAGATGTCCGTTGATGGCGGAGCAGAGAGCGTATTAAAAAAATCGAAGGATACTAGTTTAACGATCCCTAATCCAACCCCTGGTAGTAAATATACTTTCTCAGTGGTGGCTTTAGTGGATAACCAACAAAGTGATCCTGCGAGTACATCTGTCAAAATACCTGCTGAAGCGGAAGCTCCTGAGGATACTGAGGACGAGGAGATTGAAGATCCGGCCGAAGGTGAAGATCCAGAACAAGAAACGCCTGCTGAAGGCGAAGAAGATAAGCAAGACGAAGACAAAAATAACAATGGCGAAAACGGCAATAATGGCAATGACGAAAATAACGGCAACACCGGCAATAATGGTAATGGCAACAACACTGATGATGGTAATGGTAATGGTAATGGCAACAACACTGATGATGGAAATGGGAATAATGGTGATGAGGACGTCGAAGGCGGGGATGATGCCACTGACCCTGGAACGGTAGAAGAGGAAAAACCAGGCGAGACCCCTGACCCTAACCCTAACCCGGACCCAGATCCAAACAAAGATACGGAATAAATATATATAAAGATTGACTTAAAAAACGTCTAAGCTAAAAGCTTAGACGTTTTTTTGGCTGTTCTTATTTTTGATCATGAACTTCACATATTGCTTTTCAAATTCTCGGAACAACTCACTAAGCTGTCTATATGAATGAAAAAAAGCGGGTCTAGCAAGGATGAAAGAAAGCCTTTCAGCAAGGTTCACCGGAATATTGGTAAAGGATTCTATTTTTGCCCGGAAATCACTCAATGCCACTGGCTTTCCATGCATCCAGAAGACTGCGGTTAAAAATAAACCGATCCCCTGCTTCATGAGTCCCAAAGTCTGTCCCACTTTTCGCTCGGAAAATAGCAAACTGCATTCTGAATCAATTCCCTTCCATTTTTCCAGCAGTTCCTTTATATGCAATGCCCCCTTAGTCCAAGGTGCATACGCCTCTACATTATTATAATAAAGTAACTCATACGGGAAAGCCTCGAATGGGATCGTTCCACTCCAACCTGCAAAACGTTCTTTTTCCAAGATGGTTTCCTTTTCAGGAAAAAACAAAGGGTGGTCCAATTCTTCAGGGACTTTCAATGATATGGACTGCGTCAATTGGCTTCTTTCCTTTTCATTCTTTTTTTTCCTTCACGGCATAATTCAAGAAGCGGGCAGGTTTCACATCTTGGTGACTGGGCCTTGCAATGATAGCGTCCAAAGAATATCAGGCGGTGATGCGTAACGGACCATTCATCCTTTGGTATCTTAGCCATCAACGTTTTCTCAACATCGAGGACACTATCCTTCCAACGGCATAATCCCAGACGCTTGGAAACACGCTCTACATGGGTATCCACAGCAATCGCAGGCACATCAAAAGCAACGGAAACGACTACATTCGCCGTCTTTCTGCCAACGCCAGGCAATTTAACAAGCTCATCACGATCTCTGGGAACTTCCTTACCGTATTCTTCGATCAGCATGCGCGACAACTTTTGTATATTCTTAGCCTTGTTACGAAACAAACCGATTGAGCGAATATCATTTTCCAGCTCTTCTATCGGAACGCTTATGTAATCCTCAGGCGTTTTATATTTTTGAAATAAATCCTTCGTTACTTTATTGACTAATACATCCGTACACTGAGCTGACAGGGCAACAGCAATCACCAATTCAAATGGATTGGAGTGATTCAGCTCACAATGGGCATCCGGAAACATTTCACCCATCGTATCCAGACAATATCGAATTTGAGCTTTATTCAACATATTGGTTCTCCTTCAATTTACATTACTGCTCGAGCCAGTTATAGAAAGGCACATCTTTCAATGGTCGTGCATTTTCCGTCTTTCGGTCCCTCTTTTGGTGAACCCTAAACTTTTGTCCTTGCTCCCTTGCCTGTTCCAAGGTTTTAATTCCATTCTTTTTCCACTCGAATAAAATTCGATCAATATATCGGAAATTCAATTTTCCGGAAATGACAGACTCCCTCAGAGCTGACTTAATGATTTCGGGTTGATGGTCATCCTCCATCCACATTGCCAATGTCTCACATTCATATGGAGATAAAGGGCGGCCGAACTCCTGTTCAAAAATCGTATAAAGGCTCTCCCCCGCTTTTTGGATTTCAGCAGACTCTGTCTGTTTCAAAGTTTTCAAGAAACAGTCCATCATTTTTTCATAAAGTGGAGACAACGAGTATTTTTCCTGTCCGATTTCTTGGCTATCCTCAACCATCATTTCAATAAATCCCCTTTGGACCAAACGCTGGATCAAGAATAGACATTCCGTTTCCTGCAATGTCATTCGGTCAGAAAGTTGGGATGGTGCAGGGAAATGGTTACCTTTATCTATGAAGCTTTGCAATTGTAATAAAAGGACCATTTCTTGTTCATTTAGTCCCATTGTACTATAGTTAGTCAGCAAAAAGGATGGAATCGTTATCGTTCCTTCCTTAAACCACGCATATAAATGTTCTTTATTCATGTTTTTGGACACCTCTGGTTAAGTATAACATGAATACGGCTCCCCGAATAAGTTTATAATTTTAACAAAAAACGGTTATCTGCCAAATATGGCAAGATAACCGTTTCATTACGGAATCAAGGATATAATCGATTTAATAGGCGTGGGAACGGGATGGTTTCACGGACATGCTCGACCCCACTGATCCATGCAACGGTGCGTTCCAATCCCAAACCGAAGCCTGAATGCGGTACAGAGCCATATTTTCTTAATTCCATATACCATTTGTAAGCATCCTCGCTCAAGCCATGCTCATTGATTCTCTGCTCTAGCAATTCCTGATCATGAATCCGCTCTGAACCGCCAATTATTTCTCCATATCCTTCTGGAGCGATCAAATCGGCACAAAGAACGACTTCTTTCCTGTCAGGGTCTGGCTGCATATAAAAAGGTTTGATTTTAGTTGGGTAATGAGTTATGAAAACGGGCTTATCATAACTTTCCGCTATCGCAGTTTCGTGCGGAGCTCCAAAATCATCACCCCATTGGATATCATCAAATCCTTGTTCATGAAGGAACTTAATGGCTTCATCATATGTAATACGTGGGAAAGGAGCTTGAATTTGTTCAAGCTTCGCTATGTCACGGCCCAGTGTATTCAACTCAAGCTGACAGTTTTTCAATACGGATTGGACGATCGAAGAAACGAATTGCTCCTGAACCTCCAGGTTTTCTTTAAATTCGATAAAAGCCATTTCTGGTTCAATCATCCAGAACTCGATTAAATGTCGTCTTGTTTTGGATTTTTCTGCCCTGAAGGTAGGACCAAATGAAAATACCTTCCCAAGTGCCATGGCAGCCGCTTCCATATAGAGCTGACCACTTTGTGAAAGGTATGCATCCTCATCAAAGTACTTGGTCGCGAACAATTCACTCGTTCCCTCTGGTGCGCTTCCAGTTAAAATTGGGGGATCCACTTTAACGAAACCTTCTTCATTAAAGAATTCATATGTAGCACGGATTATTTCATTCCGGATCTTCATGACTGCATGCTGCCGTTTTGAACGCAGCCACAAATGGCGGTTATCCATTAAGAATTCAGGACCATGCGCTTTAGGTGTAATGGGATAATCCAATGATTCATGAATGATTTCAATATCTTTCACCTGTAACTCAAAACCGAACGGCGAGCGTTCATCCTTTTGAATGACACCTGTTACATACAAGGATGACTCTTGCGAAACCGATTTCGCAAGAGCAAAAATTTCTTCACCCACATCAGCTTTCACGACCACACCTTGAATGAAACCAGAGCCATCACGGATTTGAAGGAAAGCAATTTTCCCACTGGAACGTTTGCTGGCAAGCCAGCCTCCAATGGTAACTTCTTGATCGACGAATTTGCTAGCATCTTTTATTGTAATTTTCACGGAATTTACCTCCAAAAATAGCTTAACTTACTAAGGAATTTACTCTACTTATTATACCCATAGCCCTGCTTACAAGCAAATAAATCAATTGAAGCGGAACTTCCATGCCTTTTCTATCACACTTATAATGTTTTGGAGAGTACTCGCCAGATTGTATGTAGATTACTTTTCACTATCGCCCAAGCTCATTACAGTAAAGTCATCTTGGTATATGTATCATTCGACATTTCTATTTTCAACAAAGGATTGAATCCTATCGACCAATGGTAATCATTTTCGCCTTCAACAGGGTTTCAAATGATGCATATAATTGAAAAGCACTTTTAGGATCTCTTATTTGGCAGGAAAGCAACTCTTCAAGTCTTTTGATCCGATACCGTAAACCACTCATTGAAATGTTCAATTCTTTCATACTGCATTCAAGATTTCCACCGCATTGCAGAAATACATAAAGCGTTTTCAATAATTCATTCATTTTTGGGTCATCTTTCATCAATAAAGGACCCAGCATTTTCTCGGCTTTTTGCAGGACCGCTGGAGTACTCCCCGCATGCATTAAAATGGATAGCAGATCTACTTCTTCAAATTTAATAATATCCAGAGTTCCTTCATTCATATTCAATGCGGTTAAAGCTTCTTGAAAAACCTCGTGAACCCGTTCCAATTCATCACTTATTGTGCTAAGCCCCATTTTAAAGTTATATCCGCTAAAAACAGTATATAAGTGATTGATGCATTCCTTGGTGCGAAGTTGAAATTCAGTTCCCGGACTCAGCGGTATAAGCAATACGATATTACCATCCCTTAAGGCTGTTAAGACAACTTGATTCCGCTTTTTAAAGAAACTATAAATCTCTTCGATGATTTTCTGCTGAATGAAATAGTCATTCTCTGTCCCCCGATTGGAGGAAAAACCATAGCCAAGTACCGCAATGGTGAAAGGATGATCCAATGAAGCGTCTAAATACATGCTTTTTTTATTATTTCTTCTTTGGAAGCAAACTCTCCATTTAATATTTGTTCAAGAAATAAACCTTTTACCCTTTCGAGGGCTTCAAAACTGCTTTTCTCATTTAAGAGGAATAAGGAACCGGTCATGGAAACCCTTTCAAGAATCATTCGATTGATTTCCAAGTTAGTTTTTCCTTCGACCGGATCCGATTGCGCAAAAACACAATAGCCGTAAGTTTTATTTTGTAACGTAATGGGAGTATAAAGCAGTTCCATCCCATCTTTTACGATTCTTCCGGTCTCCAATGTAACAGGACCATTTTCTCTCATTAGTTTGAGCTGATTCCTGACTTCCCTTACCTTCCCTTTGTGAAATCCAGCATGATAAACCTGATTGCTATTGAAGTTCTCCATCAACAAAGGTATTTTCGTTTTCTGATAAACCGTCCTCACTATCGATTGAAGGCTTCTTCCGTTAATTAACTCTTCTGTCAGCAAATTATGAATATCCATCACTTTTGATAAACTATTGCGTTCCTCCAGCAGCTTTTCATATGTCACGGCAAGCTCTTGAACAATCGGTTTGCTTTTATAATATTTTAATTCATCCTGAATCTCCATGCCCCATAAATGTATCGATTTACCTTCGTATCTACACTCTGATTGCCCAGCGCCCTTACAGGCACTTTCCTTAAAAATCACTTCATGACCGTCGAATAAAATCCACTTGCATAACCCGTCAATGTATAACAGACTGGCTTTTCCGCGATGCCTGTCTGGGTGATATGTTCCTCTGCCTCATAGGAATTCACCCAAACCCCTTCCACCTTTACAGAGTGTACATCCGTTTGATTATCCATTGATAATTCCAGTTTTTTAGTATTAACTTTTGTATAACCCTGCAGCATATGTAAGATGGGACCTTGCCTCAGTATTTCCTTAACCGTTGACAAATTCCCTTTTAGTGCCTTTTTAGCATCATTGACTCCGATATTCCAGCCATAACGTATTAAAAAAGACTTCATTCTTTCAAATCCAATATTCTCGATCAAGTCTTTTCTTAGGGTACCGAAAATTGAAGAGGAAGTCAGGATCATCCTCTCATCATTTAAATGAATTTCCCCTTCGTCATTCTTAAGATTCAAAAGATTCGTCATGATTCCCCCCGGCTTTCCTTTTACATAATATTATACTTTTTCCACACCTTACCTATCAAGGAAAAATGTAAACGCATTCATATCATGCAGTGGTGGAAAAGCCGGTGGGATTCCGATACAAACCATTCACGTTTTCCTACTCAGATTAATTCATTCGGAGCTGGATCACATCAGCATCAATGCCTTCATCATCATTTATCCACTTATCGTTTGTCCAGCCATGAAGGTCATAATCGTCCATTGCCAAGTCCACAAAAGCTTTGAATTTATCCGATTGTCCATTTGAATCTGCCATTTTCATGGTTTCTAGCCTAATATTTTCATGGTTACCCGCATAATTGATTTCATATAATTCATTCCTTCCACCAAATTCAGTTCCGATGGAATCCCATATAAGTTTCATCAGTTTTACCCTTTCCACTGCCGAAACCCCGCCAGATCCCTTATAATATTTATCGAGATACGGACGGACCTCAGGGTTTAAAAAATCCTTGGAGCTTGATGGGAGTTGAATGAGATTACCTGCTACAACCTGTTCAAATATCTGTTTTACCTTTGGCCATACCATAGGTGCAAACACCCTATATGCAGTTGCGTATGTGCTATTGGGCAGAACAGTGCCATTCAGCCCTTCCATAGGATCTGTAGCCATCGCTGTCGAGATTGCCCAAAACATATTCCTGTAAGCAAGCACTTCCCCGATGTTGGCTTGTACTCCCCTAAATTGATTCGTTCCTGCCATCTCCGTAGCCTTAATCAGAAGCCCAGCCATAAAGTCCAATTTCACCGCATAGCGTGTACAGCCATGAAATGTATATCGGTTCATCCACCCAGTCTTGGATCTAAATCCATTGGCAATTTCCACATTATTATAGGCGAATACATTCTCCCATGGGATGAAAACATGATCAAGGACGATGACTGCGTCATTTTCGTCGAACCGACTTGAAAGCGGGTAATCGAAAGGAGTGCCTGTCTTGGAAGCCGTTTCTTCAAAAGACTGTCTGCTGATCATTTTTAATCCAGGCGCATTCATCGGCACAAAGAAAATCAATGCATGGCTTCTATCTCCTTCCCCAAGATCGACAGGAGAATAATTCGCGACAAAATTATAATTCGTAAGGGCTGCAGAAGTACCAACCATTTTGGCGCCGCTTACGATTATTCCATCATCCCGTTCTTCTACCGTTCGCACAAAAACCTCTTTATTTTCATGTAGCGGTTTATTCCTATCCATTGCCGGATTTATAATTGTATGGTTACAGAAGGGAACATCCCTTGTGGTTTTTTCATACCATCTTTTCGCATTATCTTCAAATCCTTTATAAAAATCGCTATACGGTCCCAACGACCCTGTAAAGGCAGCTTTATAATCAGGCGTGCGACCCATGAAACCATAGCTCAATTTTGACCATTGCGCTATGGCATCCCTTGCTTCAAGCAGCTCTGTTGCGTTCTTTGAAGCCTTGAAAAACTTATGGGTAGTATGGCCTTCATCTGTCTTAGCCGTTAAAATCCGTGCACTAACCGGATCATGGAGAGCATCATACAGTTGGGCAATTGACCTGGCAGAGTTGCGATATGCCGGGTGTGTCGTCACATCATCTACCTTATCTCCGTTCAAGAATACAGTTCTTCCATCTCGTAAACTTTCTAAATACTCTTTGCCATCATCGGAACATCCCCATTCACATTCTTTCATTTTGAATTCCTAGCTTCATACTAACTAAATGTTCAAGGCATTTTTCTCTTGAAACACCTCTTTTTTCTAACATTTTTTGTCTAATTATACTGAATAATCTAAATGTGTTGAACTTAAGCAAAAAATCATATACGATATCATATATGATTAATAAAAATCAAGGGGTGAGTGTCCATGACAAAAGCAAGAGTGAAGCTCATTAAGTCAGATTATTCAGAAGAAATCGAAATACTGTCGAACCGCTACATATTAATGAATGGTGATAAGTATGAGGTATCACAAATCAAGTTGGATAACCCTATTTCAGGAACGGTATATGGAACATTATTAAACTATAAAGGATCATTGGAAGCATTGAAGGGAAAGATCGACCATCCTCCCTATAATGAACCTCCTAAAGGGCCGATCCTTTATATTAAACCTAGAAACACGTTTTCTTCTTTTTCAAATCCAGTTCCCCTTCCAAACAGCATACCTGAATTGGAAATCGGGGCCGCACTTGGAATTGTAATCGGTAAAACGGCCACAAGAGTCAAGAAAGAACATGCATTGGATTATATAGAAGGATTTACGATTGCCAATGATATCAGCATTCCTCATGAAAGCTTTTTCCGTCCTGCGATCCGCCATAAAGCCCGTGATGGATTTTGCCCGATCGGTCCCTGGGTCGTATCCAAGGAATCGATATCCAACCCCGATTCTTTAGGCATCCGTGTATATATAAATGGAGAGCTAAAGCAAGAAAATTCAACTTCAAATTTAATTCGCTCCATATCCCGCCTTATTGAGGATGTAACAGACTTCATGACTTTGAGTACAGGTGACGTCCTTCTAGTTGGAGTTCCAGAAAATGCACCGCTGGCAAAAGCCAATGATCATGTCAGAATAGAAATTGATGAAATCGGATATTTGGAAAATACAATCATTCCCGAGGAAAAACTATCACTGGAGGGGATTTTATGAAGAGAGCACGTGTAGCCTATGCAGGTGCCGTACATCCAGCAAGTGAATATCACGGCCATCTCCAATTGGCGGATGGCCGGATTGTCAATGAGCAGGATGTTGTCTGGCTTCCCCCAGTGGAACCACGAACTGTCTTCGCGCTTGGCTTGAATTATGCAGACCATGCGAAGGAGCTTGCTTTTAAAGCCCCGGAAGAACCCCTTGCGTTCTTAAAAGGCCCCAATACCTTTATCGGCCACCGGGGACAGACAAGACGGCCTGCTGATGCAGCTTTTATGCATTATGAATGTGAACTGGCAGTCGTCATCGGGAAAAAGGCGAAAAACATAAAAAAGGAAGAAGCCTTTAAGTATGTAAGTGGATATACGGTTGCAAATGATTATGCAATACGGGATTATCTGGAGAATTACTACCGGCCAAACTTAAAGGTCAAAAATCGCGATACCTGCACCCCCATTGGACCTTGGCTAGTTGATGCCGAAGATATTCCAGATCCTTCGAATCTTGCCATCAAAACTTACGTCAACGGAAAATTGACTCAGCAAGGCAACACGAAAGACATGATTTTCGGCATTGCTGATTTAATTGAATATTTCAGCAGCTTCATGACATTGAGTCCAGGTGATATCATTTTGACCGGCACACCTGAAGGATTGGCGGATACTGCTGTAGGCGATGAAATCATCACTGAAATTGAAGGAATCGGGAAACTCGTCAGCACAATAGTCGGTGACGATATATTTACTGAAGGCGGGGATCGGCCGCATTTAAAAATCCATAATTAACGGAAGGGACTAATCACATGCCTCATATTATTATTGAATATACGGATAATATCAAAGATGAAATCCAGATTGATGGCTTATTAAGGAAGGTGAACGATGTACTGATATCTTATCCTTCCATCTTTCCAATTGGCGGCATTCGATCCCGGGCCATTGAATTGAAGCATTATCGTGTTGCCGATGGTACAGAGGATGATGCATTTGTTCATGCCATACTAAAAATTGGCGCTGGACGTAAAGACAGTGATAAAACCAAAGTATGTGACCTACTTTTCGAAACGATGGAATCCCATTTGGCTTCCCTCTTTTCAAAAAGATATCTTGCCCTCTCCATGGAACTAACGGAATTCAGTGATTTTGGAACATATAAGAAGAATAATATCCATGGTCGATATAATAAATGAACAAGATTTCATATTTAAAGGCCTTCCTCATCATCGGGAAGGCCTTTAAATTAAAATGTTTTGCCAATGCTACCGGGCTCAGTTGATTTCTGCAAGGTTTTCAGTACGGTTCAAGAACTCCTTGACACGGTCCACATATTCCTGTTTATCATAGCCGTTATATAAAGCGCTCGCCATACGGACCGGATCCCCAAAAAAGAATCTTTCGTACAGCGTTTGCCTGGAACCAAATGAACTCATGCATACATCCCATGCGAGACGATACAATTTAACCCTGTCATAGGCTCCACCATTCGCGGCTTGAAGATATTTATCCAAATCCGGTCGAAGCTCCGAATTGAAATCGGCTTCATTTGGTATCGCCATTAAGCCACTAGCACCAAGAAGCTGCATTATTTCACTGAATCTAGGGTAAATCTTCGGATAATAATTTCTGGCTATGTTTAACGGTGTGAAATCGGGTGTCATCATTCCCCACTTATCCACTTTCGCGTTTGCCTCCGAAGCTGTAATGAAAGCCTTTACCGTTTCAAGCGCTATGATGACTTCCGAAATTTTCTCCTGAACATGCTGGTATTGCCCGATATTGATGGTTTCCACCATTAGTTGCAAAATCCCCAGAATGAACTCTGTTTTGGCGATATTCTTCGCTACCACCTGATGGGTCATATGAACAACTGCATTGCTTTCATTATAAGCCTGGTTGCAAATGCCGACATCCCCATATGCAAATACGCGATTCCATGGCACGACTACATCATCAAAAACGATAATCGTATCCATTTCCTCAAATCGTGAACCAAGTGGATGGTCAAAATGTGATTTGCCATAGTCGAATGATTCACGACAAATGAATTTCAACCCTGGTGTATTATTTGGTATGGAGAATGCGAATGCATAAGGGTTTTCTTCTTCCGATTGTTTAAGCAATGTTGAAGGGAAAACCATGATTTCATCCGTTATTCCTCCTTGTGTAGCTAATAATCTGGCTCCCTTTATAATCAGCCCTTCTGAATTCTTGCCAGCAATCCGTGCAGCGATGTAAGGGTCCGGAAGCTTTGCGGCACTAACTCCCCTATTAACCTGGGGTTGAATCAAGGTATGTGTCAACGACAAATCCTTTTCCCGGCAGAGCTCATAATAATCTTTCATATTTTTAGCAAATGCCGAATCCTGAGTGCCGAACATATCAGCTGCAGTACCGTACGCCATCATCCCACTGTTGATATAGTCAGGGGAACGTCCCATCATTCCATTATTATGCCTTGCCCATTCTTGAATCATCTTCCTCCTTTTTTCAAGGTCTTCCTTAGTCCGCGGCTGCATGAATGAGGTCCCTACTCTTTCGTTTGAAGTTGGTGAAATATAAGTCATGATGTCATTTTTCGCGGAATCATGCTGCAAATCATATAATTCAGCCTGTGTTTTCATGACCCCTTTAAAAGCTGGGTGTTGACTGATCTTATCTTTTACTTGCTCTCCATTGATCCATACATTCGCCTTTGCTTTGTCTACCCTATCGATATATTCTTTACCTGTTTTAGCCGGCATGCTTGCATCCCCCTTTAACATCGATATAAATGAAGCGCTTACAATTAAATAAATTCCAAATATTGAATTAATTTCTATAACAAAATATACCATGTGTTATGATATATATAAAATACTTTAAAAGTTCAAAATGTATATGTAAATCATATGTATGAGGTGTATATAATGGACATCCGACAGTTAAAATATTTTGTGACAATCGTTCAGGAAGAACAAGTAACCAAAGCTGCAAAAAAATTACATATGGCTCAACCGCCTCTTAGCCAGCAACTTAAATTGATGGAAATGGAAATCGGTGAAAAACTTTTCGATCGGAATGGAAAAAAACTTGAACTCACTGAGACTGGCCAGGTTTTATATAAAAAAGCTGAAGCACTATTGAATCAGTTTGAAGAAACACTTCTGGAAGTGAAGGAAGTCAGTAAAGGGGTAAAGGGCACTCTTTCCATTGGGTCTGTAAAAACTTGCTTTTCTTACATTCCGCAAAGGATGAGAACCTTTAGAGTAAAATACCCTGACATACGATTCAAGTTAATGGAAGGTGATACGTTCCGTTTAACGGAAGGCTTAATAAATAGGGAAATCGAGTTGGCCATTGTAAGGCTCCCTATTAATGGTAAGCAATTCTCATCGGTTAACCTTCCACCGGAAGATTTTGTACTTGTCACCCCAAATGATTGGGATATCCCAGACTCCATCGAATTTAAACAAATCAAGGAATTTCCCCTCTTATTGCTGCATAGGGTAAGCGGTCAAGGTACATTTGAACTTATAGTCGATGAGTGCTCCAGACATGGATTTGAACCTACGATTGTATGTGAATGTCCTGATGCTGCAATGATATTATCTTTAGTGAAGGAAGAAATAGGCGCTACCATCATGCCACGTACCACATCCAAATCGTTTTCAACCCAGGGTATAAAAATAGTCGAATTGATAGATTGTGAAGTACAATCCGAAGCCGCCCTTATTTGGCTCGAAGAACGCTATCTTTCCAAAGGCGCCGTCAAATTTCTAGAAACTTTTTCTGAATGAATGGCCAGTTATCCTTAAATCTTCATTTCATTTGTACCTTTTCTAATAATCTATGGTGTTGGTTTGAATTTCTATTCCAATGAAAAGAAAAAAAGCAACCTAGATGGCTGCTTGTTAAAATCGATTCACAAGTTCGATGACCTGCCCTTTATTAATAGGCATATCATTCAATGTCGCAAAACACCCTTAACATCATGACCGGTATTGGACTTTACGAGGATTTCATTATAATTGTCTTTTGTAACCGTTTCCAAATTTGTCCTGCGGTTACCGAACAGGGCACCCAAATAGCATGCGAGGAACCCAAGCGGAATGGAAACGATTCCTGGTGAATTCAAAGGAAAAATCGGGTCACCTGTCATGATGGTGGCTCCGGGGACCGGGTTCCAGACATTTGGACTTAAGGCCACGAGCAAAAGTGTACCAAAAAGACCTGTCATCATACCGACCATTGCACCGGTTTTATTGAATTTTTTCCAATAGATGGTGAGAAGGATGACTGGCAAATTCGAACTGGCTGCCAATGTAAAAGCAATCGATGCCAGAAACGCTACATTGAATTCCTGCAGACCTAATGATAAAACGATTGCAAGTGCAGTCACACCAATGGAAGCCCATCTAGCCATCGTCATTTGCTGTTTTTCCGTAGCTTTGCCATCTTTTAAAATTTCATTGTAAAAATCATGTGAAAATGCCGTAGCACCTGTTAAAACGATTCCCGCAACAACTGCGAGTATCGTTGCAAAGGAAACGGCCGCAATAAAGGCGAATAAGATGTCCCCGCCCACAAGTTGGGCCAATAAAGGTGCAGCCATGTTACCCGCTGGATTAGCGTTCATGATATTCGATGTTCCAACCAACTTCGCAGCACCGAATCCCAGAAAAATGACCATGATATGAAAAGCACCCATAATCCACATCACCCAAACAACCGACTTCCTTGCCACTTGTGCATTCGGGACAGTCAAAAAACGTATTAAAATGTGCGGTAGACCTGCCGTTCCCAGAATTAGGCCCAGGGACAAGGAAGCTGCATCCCACCCACTGGCATATTTAATACCTGCCTTCAGGTAATCTGCACCCATGGGTGTCGCTGTTTTCATTTCCGTGAAAATTCCAATGAAACTAAAATTCAACTTCCACATGACGATCATGAATAATATAAACACGCCGCCAATCAGCAGGATGGCTTTAATGATCTGCACCCAGCTCGTCGCCGTCATCCCCCCAAATAGTACAAATACCAACATTACAATACCTACGATGATGACAGAGGTATTATACGGGATGTCTAAAAGCAATTTAAATAAAGCACCTGCCGCAACAAGTTGACCCAGCATGTACATGACTGATATCACCAAGGTATTAAAAGCGGTCACTCCCCGGACCTGTTTATATTTAAACCTTGTAGTCACCATATCAGCCAATGTGTATTTCCCTAAGTTCCTTAAAGGTTCAGCCACCAGGAATAACACGACAAGGAATGAAACAAGTGCTCCGTACATCAGGAAAAATCCATCATACCCCGTTAAGGAAAATGCTCCAATCAACCCTAAAAATGTGGAAGCCGACATAAAATCCCCGGCCAATGCAAGTCCATTTTGCCTAGCTGTCAAACCGCCCCCAGCCGTATAAAAAGAGCCTGCCGTTTTAGTTTTTTTGGAAGCGAAATACGTAATGAAAAGGGTGCCTATCGACATTAGTGCAAAAAGAATAAAAACTGTCCAATTCATGATTCAAAGCCCTTCTTTCTCGATGATTTCTTTTATTTGTTCATCGATTCTTTCGGATTTCCTTACATATACGCTGCAAACCCATACAGACATAACCGTGATGGAGACACCGTACACCCACGCCCATGTTATGTCCCCAATGAAAGGGTGATCCAGGATATCAGTGTAAAAAACTAAGAAGGGCAAAAGCAGGGAATATCCCATAAAGAATATCGTAAAAGGGATGACGAATTTCTTTTTATCGGAAAGCATATTCTGAAACTCTTTGGAAGCAACAATCCTTTCATAATCCACTAGATTAGTTTGTTCCGATTCTTGAAGGTTTTTTTCCAACCGAACCATCTCTTCACACCTCTTCTGAAATTTATTTTTCAAAGGACGGTACTATAAATGGTATTGAGCCTCTCCATTGTCAGAAATTTTTTCCCAAAATCCAAACAACTCATCTGCACAAGAAGGTCTAAGCCCATCCCTAAGCTTTCCGTACACATTTTGTCTAACCGGTGACATATACAGATAGGGCAGCAGTTAGTTCCCACTGCTGCCCTGTCCCAGACCATATCTTTTAGAAGGCTTGCACTTTCGCAATAGACTTGGCTCGCATATCCGTCATCCGTTTCGGCTTATTTATACTTTCACGTTTCAAATCTTCCAGTTTTCCATCAACTATTCACCAATTCCCTTAAACGGTGACAATTGGTCTTGGAACAGGTATATATAAACAAGCGCCCTATCCAAATGACCATGTGAAGTCAATGTATGTTTTGCCGAAACACTCGATCTTCATCCTGAATCCCGCTTTTTTCAGATGATGAATTCAGGCTTGCTTTTTGCCAGAATCGGTTCTTTAAGAGGAACTTCTTCACCTGATATTATATCAAGAACAGCTGAAGCCTCATCAAACCATGAATCCGGGGCTTTTGCTCCCCAAAATGTCTGGCGTCTTGGATCATTCAAATCCCAATGAATCGGTTCGATATCCGGGTCAGATGTTAAGTAATCCCCATTGTATAATTCGATTCTGTGACCGTCCGGGTCTCTTAAGTATAGGAAAAATGCATTGGATAGGCCATGCCTTCCTGGTCCGCGTTCGATGGACTGTGCATATCCAAGTGATGCCAGTACATCACAGGCATGGATAATTGCAAGGGGGTCAGGCAGAAAGAAGCCTACATGATGAAGTCTTGGACCGATTCCGTTCATGAATGCCTGGTCATGGACGGTTTGCTTTCTATGTAGCCACGTAGCCCATAATTGGCCCGACTCATCCACTGTATCTTCCGAGCAGGCAAAACCTAATTCTTTCACATAAAAATCATAGGCTTTTTGCACATTTGTTACATTACAATTCACATGATCGATCCTTTGGACCCTTGAACCCCTATGCATATCGAATCGTTGCAGCAACCTCTCTGCTTTATCCATTTTGCTGAAAAATTCGATTGGCAATCCGGAAATATCCTGAACTCGGAGCGACTTGCCTAGTGCATGCTGTGTTCCTTCCTTCATCCACTTCATTTTCATTCCCTTGGACAGGAAGAAAGATTCCAATTCTTCAAGGTCTTCCTCTTTTTCAACCTTGTATCCTATCGCTTCAACGCTTGGCTTTTCTGCCTTTTGCAAGATAAGCGAGTGATGATGCGCTTCCTCTAAACCACGTAAATATATGTGATCATTCGTTCTTTCCGTTTCAATAAAACCTAAAGCATCCACATAAAAGGCTCTTGATTTATCTAAATCCGTTACATTTAGTATCGTTCTCGCAACACGAATAATAGAAAAATTCATTGTATTCTCCCCTTCTTTATGACACCCGGATTATTTTTCAGCAGAAGAAACCGCATTTCGTTTTACGTCCCCAAATTTAGGAATGTGATGTTCTCCAATTGCTACGTGGATAACTTGTGTTTCCGTATAGAATTCAAAGCTATAATGGCCACCTTCACGTCCTACCCCACTATATTTCGATCCTCCAAACGGTATCCGCAAATCCCTTACGTTTTGGGAATTCACCCAGACCATCCCACTATCGACAGCTTGAGCAAACCTATGTCCCCGTTTCATATCATTTGTCCATACATAAGCAGCAAGCCCATACTTTACATCATTAGCCATTCTCAGTACTTCCTCTTCAGTCTTGAAAGGAATGACTGCCATGACTGGTCCAAAAATCTCTTCTTGTGCTACCGTCATATCATTTGTACAGTTCAAGAGAAGCGTCGGGGCAATATAATTCCCTTCGTTGAACGCACTTGGTATCGCACCGCTTACAATTTCCGCCCCTTCATCTTTTGCTTTATCCAGATAACGGGAGACATTATTAAAATGGTTACGATGGATCAGCGGTCCGATTTCCGTTTCTGGATCCATTGGGTTTCCAATTTTGATATTATGAACACGTTCCTTCAATTCTGCAACGAACTGGTCTATTATCGATTCATGGACAAATAATCTGGAATTGGCTGTGCAGCGCTCCCCATTGAATGAATAGATTCCCCAAACCACTGAATCCATGGCCTTTTCCAGATCGGCATCTTCAAAAATGACGGCTGGTGATTTACCTCCGAGTTCCATGGAAAAACGTTTCATCGTATCCGCACCATTTTTAATGATTTCAGCGCCAGTTGTCGTTTCTCCGGTAAAGGATATCAATTGGACCTCTGGGTGTGCAACCAAGGACGCCCCTGCTGTCTCCCCAAAACCGTGAACGATATTGAATACGCCCTTTGGCAGACCTGATTGGTCAATGATTTGTGCTAATTTATTGGCAGTCAATGGAGACCACTCCGCCGGTTTAAGGACACATGTATTACCTGTAGCCAGAGCCGGGGCGATCTTCCAGGTTTCTAACATGAAAGGCGCATTCCAAGGAGTGATTAATCCTGCCACTCCTATCGGTTTATGAATCGTATAATTGATGAAAGTGTCATCCACTTGATACGACTCTCCTATCAGCCTGCTTTTTACCATTTCAGAATAAAAACGAAAATTCTCCGCTCCCCTTGCCGCCTGTTTTTTTGTCTGGCTAATCGGCAACCCTGTATCAAGGGATTCCAAAAAGGAAATTTCTTCGGCATTCTCTTCAATTAAATCAGCAATCCTATTAATGTACTTCATTCTTTCTTCCACTTTCATCGTTCTCCATGGACCATTATCGAATGCAGCTCTTGCGGCAGCTACCGCTTGATCAATATCCTCTTTAAATCCTTCTGCCACATTATTGATTGCTTGATTATTAAAAGGGCTTAGATTTTCAAATGTTTTTCCTGAGATTCCATCAACAAATTGACCATTGATGTAATGCTTGACATCTTGCACCGGAAAAGTTTGCATGAATAAATCCTCCTTTAAAAATTAATTCGGGAAGATGACAATAATCGTTTGGATTTGTGCAATCTTCCCAATCTAGCAATTATGACTGGATTTTTTGGTCAATCAATCCGTATGATTGAAGGGTTTCACGCAGTTCTTTTTCCAACGGTTCCGAAGGCGGTCCCATCGGCGGCCGTAGTGCAGGATTGATTTTCCCCATCATCCCCATCGCAGCTTTTAATGGTCCTGGATTGGTTTCTTTAAACAAAACATCATTCAATGGCATTAATTTGTAATGGAGGTCAAGTGCCTTTTCCACATCACCCTCAACCCAATGGTTATAAATTTCAGCCACTTCTTTAGGAGTGATATTAGCTGTAGCACTAATATGTCCTGCCCCACCAATAGCCAGCATCGGATAGCATAATAATTCGATGCCAGAATATAAGAGAAAATCCCTTCCGCAATTCAATAAGACACGGTTCACATGTTCAAAATCTTTATTAGATTCCTTTACGCCAATTATATTTTCACAATCTTCAGCAAGGCGTGCCAATGTCTTCACTTCCAAATTCGTCGCCGTTCTTCCGGGAATGTTATAAACGATAAGCGGGATATCAACGGAATCGGCAACCGTCTTAAAGTGATTGTAAAGTGCCTGTTGATTCGGCTTATTGTAATAAGGAACGATGACTAAAGCAGCATCAGCCCCCATTTCCTGTGCCCTTTTAGTCAAATGCAATGTTTCTTTCTGATTGGCGGATCCAGTACCTGGTGCAACCGGAACACGTGCTTTTGCTTTTTTGATTGCCGTTTCCATCACTAATTCCCGTTCCTCAATCGTTAGAGAACTCGGCTCGCCGGTAGTCCCGCATACCGAGATTCCATGGGAACCGCTTTCAATATGCCAGTTTACTAGATTTTCAATTGCCTTTACATCCACTTCCATCTTGTCATCAAACGGAGTGATAATTGGAGCTATGGATCCTCTTAAACGACTTTTGATTTCCTCGTACATTTTTTCTACCGCCCTTTCATTAATTGAATATTCGGAATAATTAAAGTGAAAAAATCGGCCTTGCTTTTATGAATAATCGATCGACTATTATAAAACAAGGCCTGGGTCATCAAAGTGCCTGATCGTGATTAGTTTCCGACCTCTGCTTGAATGTATTGATGGCATTCAGTTTATGCTTTCTCACCAGAGATTCAATTTCTTCAAAAGATGCTTTTTCCTTTAAAAGCTTTATGATGCTTTCATGTTCGCGAATCGATTGGACTGCGCGTTGCGGTACCATGGTGAACATGGACTTTCTGACTCTATTCATTCTTTGTTGCGCCTGTTTAATTTCCTCCTTTAAAAAGGAATTTCCGCACTTTCCATAAATTTCCTCATGGAAACATTCGTTTAACTTACCAAACAGCTCTAATTCAAAGTTATGGAGGGCTTTTTCCATTTCTTTGTTTATATTAATCAGATTTTCAAAATCATCATCTTTCATCGTTAAAGAACTAAGGGCAGCTGCATATCCTTCAAGCAAAGATAAAACAGATAGAGTTTCAATGTATTCGCTCTCATTAATGCTTGTAACCACTGCTCCACTATAAGGCTTATATTGAATAAGGCCGTCGGATTCCAGTTGTCTGATCGCTTCCCTGACAGGAATCGGACTTAGACTAAGTTCTTTTGCCGTTTGATCGATAATGATCCGCTGTCCAGAACCATATGTTCCATCCAAAATTAATTTACGAAGGTGCTCATAAGCTATTTGTTTTTTGCTGGGGATTTTGTTTTTCTCTTCCATATTTTCATCATATATGAAATCATATATGATTGCAATCGATTTTTATTAAAAATCATATATGATTTCCATTTTTCTTTATGTACTGTTTCTCTGCAGGTCTTAATGGGACAAAAAACTCCATTGATAAAAAGGGAGATCAGTAACCCACCTTTTCCTTTGCCATAGTGAAGTGAGTTAAAATATAATTCAACTAAAATAACCTGCAGACCCTGATGTAGCCAGGTAGTCTGCAGGTTATTAAAAAATTATGTCATTTTTGATTTAACGAATGAATGTATTCTTTCAACTGCTGCTTCCAGCAGCTCCAGTGAAGTTGCATAAGAGAGTCTGATGTTATCAGGTGCACCGAACCCTGAACCTGGAATAACAGCCACTTGAGCTTCTTCCAGCAACGCAGTCGTAAAATCTTCGACATTGCTGTACCCTGTTAATTCAACTGCACGTTTAACGTTCGGGAATAAATAAAATGCCCCTTGTGGTTTAATGCAGCTAATGCCTGGAATTTCAACCAATTTATCATATATCTTATTCAAACGGCCTTCAAATGCCTGACGCATTTCTTCAACAGGTTCTTGTGTACCTTCATAAGCGGCAATCGCACCATATTGAGCAGTTGTGGTAGGATTTGATGTGCTATGGCTGGCAAGGTTCGTCATTGCTTTAATGATGGACTCTTCACCGACTGCATAACCAATTCTCCAGCCAGTCATCGAATGCGATTTAGATACACCATTGATGATGATCGTTTGCTTTTTCAATTCAGGTGAAATCTCTGCAATGGATGTATGTTTAGCATTTCCATAAACCAATTTTTCGTAAATTTCGTCGGAAACGATCAAGATATCATGAGCCAGGCAAACTTCCCCGATAGCCGCCAATTCTTCCCTCGAATAAAGCATGCCCGTTGGATTGCTTGGCGAGTTGATGATAACCGCTTTCGTTTTTTCGGTAATTGCTTGTTCTAATTGTTCTTTAGTGATTTTATATTGATTTTCTTCCGTACCGACTACATAAACTGGCTTTCCGTCAGCAAGCTTGATTTGCTCAGGATAGCTTACCCAATATGGTATCGGAACAATGACTTCATCTTCTTCATCCAGGATAGCTTGAAACAATGTGTAAAGCGCGTGCTTTGCACCTGAGCCAACTAAAATTTCAGACGGTTTGTATTCCAAGCCTTGATCACGCTTCAATTTAGCCGCAATTGCTTCTTTTAGCTTCGGCAGACCAGCGGATGGCGTGTATTTAGTTTGACCTTCATTCATGGACAGAAGTGCTGCATCTATGATATGTTGGGGCGTATTATAATCTGGTTCACCAGCACCCAAACCAATTATATCCAGACCTTGGGCTTTAAGTTCCTTTGCTTTTGCCGTAATGGCCAATGTTGTTGATGGCGTTAATGACTGAACCCGGTTCGCTAATTTCATTTTAAATTAATCCTCCATTCTAAATGCTTCGATAATACTTTAGCCATTCCCCAGTTTTAAAATCATAATAGTCATAGTTAAAACGCTCGGATTCATCAAGATATGTTACTTCCCAAAGCGGAACGTTCTTTTCCATGCCTAGCTTAACCGAAATGATTTTTTGGGGATTAAGCTTTTCTTTGACAATGTTTAAAATCTCTTTTTTTGATTTACCATCTTTATAGTTTTCCACTACTATTTCTTTCTTCTTGTCGTCAGGAAGCCAGACTATTTTTTTAGTCCCTTTTTCTCCCTTACCAATGATGACGGAGTATGAATCCTGCCCATTATAAAGGTAGAATTCTTCCATGGTCACAAGGCCGCCCTCTTCCTTCGCCTTTTTAAAAGCCTCATTACCAGCCTCATTTTTAGGCTGCAACGCTTTAATATATGCCCCGCTGACAAATCCGATAAAACAAAGGACCAGGATAGAAGCAATAATCAACCATTTTTTCAAAGCTGCTTTTCCCTCTTTCTATGTACGATAAATTGTAAATATCGCTTTTTCTTGATCTTCGGAATCCAATGCGAGACCGAACATTAAATCATCTTTTTTCAATGTTCGGTTCAAGGAATCCACAATTTTATACAGATCAGGAGAATGTTGCAACCTGACTGTTGAAATTACTTCGATTTTACTTTCCATGAAAACGCCCCTCCATTTTAATAAATTGTCAACAACCACTGGTATGAATAGGATTTGAAGGCTTTACCACCTATCACATTATACCAGTTCAAAGGTTATTTTTCTTTATAAATTCATAAAAATTCATTTTAGATTAATGAAAAATCTAAAGATTCTTTAAATCCACTTCTCTATCATTTCAGCCATTTCTGTTATTGAGGCTTGGTGCCAGTCCACTTCCGGAATGGCCTTTTGAAATTCAGGGCCGTATTTGGCAGTGATGATGCGGCGATCAAGAATAACCAATATCCCTTTATCTTCTGGCGTGCGTATGAGCCTGCCGAATCCTTGCCGGAACCTTAACAGGGCTTCAGGTAAAGAATACGCAGAGAAAGGATTACGCCCTTGCTTCTCGAGAAGTTGACATTTTGCAGCTGTCACTGGTTCATCCGGCGGCGAAAATGGCAGCCTGACAATGATTAAACAAGATAAATCCTCGCCTGGGATATCGACGCCTTCCCATAGGCTGGTTGTCCCAAACAGGACGGCTTTCTCGAAGTTTTGGAAATTCCTGAGCAGCCTCATCCGGCTTCCGCCAGAAATCCCTTGTGCAAACAGGGTGAACTCATCCAGGACCCCACTGTCTTTGATGGAATGATAGGTCGCCCGCAGCATTTCATGCGAGGTGAATAAGACCATCATCCTCCCTTTCGCTGCTTGAGCGGCAGCAATAATATGGTTTGCCGCGGTTTCGGAGAATTCCTCCACCGATAAGCAATTGATATCTGGTAGATCATTTGGAACCAGTACCTTTACGAGTTCCTTATAAGGAAAGGGTGAAGGAAAACTTGCTGTCTGCATTGGTTCATTCTCTAAACCGAGTTGTTCTTTAAAATACTTAAAAGAATCCTTCACCACAAGGGTTGCCGATGTCATGACCACACTTTTTTGGCGTCCGAAATAGGAATCCCATAGCCGTTTACTTCCTGCAATCGGCTGAACTGTCAATGTCACCCCATGCTGGGGTGCTGCATTCGTATAATCAAGCCAATAAATATTTTCTTCATGCGGCTTGATGAAAAACTCATGCAAGGAGTCCCTGGTATCCTGTAAATGTCCAACCAGCACCTCGATATCATTCAAGTGAAATAATGAATTTTTTCCTAAGGGGGACTCATTATTCAATAAAAGAGCCAATCTTTTCTCTAACTCCGTGATGATGTATCCTAATAAATCCACCAATCTCTCAGCGACCAGAATCGCTTTACCCCATCTTCCATCATCTATTTTGAATGAAAGCCGTTTCGGACTCATGGAACGTGAAAGTTTTTCCGCCTGATTGGAAATGTAATAAAAAAGCTGTTCGAATTCATAGGAAAAATCACTAAGATTTTGATCTAATTCATGCGTGGACTTCCCATGCGTCAGTCCATTATTTAAGAGCATCCTGTCCAATTTATATAATAATTGCTTTTGATCTGAGGTCCCTAGTCTGTTCAAAACGGTCTTCACCGAAATGTAATTAAGCCTGCTCCCAAGCTGTTTAGATGCTGCCTGTTCCAAATGGTGTGCTTCATCGAGAATCAAATACCCTTTTTTTGGAATCAAGGCATCTTCTGTAAGCAGATCCGTCATTAAAAATGAATGGTTAGTAATGATGATATCCGCCTTGGCAGCTGTTCTTTTTGCCCGTTCAAAAAAATCCAATTCAAGCCAGGGCTGTTTTAACCCGGCGTATGTAAGACCATCACTTTGAAGCCTGTTCCAAAATAGCTGACCGCCGCTTGTAAGATTCAATTCATCTTTATCACCTGTTACGGTTTCGGTAAGCCAAACCAATATCTGCATTTTCGTTAATGCCGTTTCATAATTATCTTCCTTCTCACGCAATGCCCTTTCGAACTTTGCCAAGCTCAAATAATTACTTCTCCCCTTTAGCAAAACAGCTTGAAAGGTAAAGGGAAGTATTTTTTTAAGCTTGGGAACCTCGTTTTGGAGTAGTTGATCCTGTAGCTGAAGCGTGTATGTCGAAACGACGACAGGTTTATGATGTTTTTTTGAAAAATAGACGGCCGGAAGCAGATAGCCTATGGATTTCCCAATTCCTGTCCCAGCTTCAATGATTGCATCTTGGCTGGATTCGAAGGAATGGTGAATCATGTTCATCATATCAAGTTGTCCGCTTCTTGCTTCAAAGGCAGGGTATGCACTTTGAAGCATGGCTATTTTTTTCTCATCATCGAGCGGGAATTCCGCCCCCGTGTCTTTTTGATCACTTTCGTCTTCGGCCTTTTTAAATGCAAGGCCCCTATAAGTGATAAGATCAGGTGAATGGACTTCTGCTTTAGCAAGTTTGCTTGCAATGCAAGCATCTATCAATTCGGAAATCTCACTTTGTAAGGAATATGATAATCGAAATAACTGTTTAAGTGTCATCACTGGAAGATTCATCAGCTTTTTTTTCAATTCCAACAATAATAAAGCGGTCGCATATGCATCACTATCCGCTTGATGGGGCCTGGAATGATCTAGGTTTTCTTCTTTAGCCAGCTGGTGCAGCTTATATCCATCGGATGTTGGTTTTAATATTTTCGCTAACTCCACTGTATCAAGGGTGGAACCATAAAACGGCTCAAACCCGCATCGTACTAGTTCTTCCTGTAGAAAAGATAAATCAAATAAAACATTATGGGCAACAAAACAAGCCCCTTCTATAAGCCGGGCAATATTTTCTGCAACATCTTCAAAGTCAGGTGCATTTTTTACCGTCTCGTTGCTTATTCCGGTCAATTCTTCAATAAACAAGGAAATTTCCTGTCCAGGGTGGATAAATGTCGAGTATTCATCCACAATTTGGTCATTTTCGATGACCACGCCAGCAAATTGAATAATCCTATCCCCTTTTTTCGGAGAATTCCCTGTTGTTTCCAAATCGACCACTACATATCGTTGCATCATGAATTGTACACCTCAAACTTCACTTTCTCCACTTCCTGATGGAATTCTCTTATCTTTTTTATACCATAATAATCGTAATAAAGGAAACAAGCGGTTCATCAACGGACGAAAAGGGCCGGCACCTGTATGCATGATCCATGCATATTGTGCCGGCCCTCCGCTTACATGATTGTAGCTGCAGGTTCGTTTGAAATCAGATCAATGATTTTGTTATTTTCATCCATGATAGCAACTTTTGGTTTATGATCCCCCAGTTTATCCTCTGAAACCATCACATAAGAAATGATTATCACGATATCATCCGGCTGCACCAGTCTTGCCGCCGCTCCGTTCAAACACACGACACCGCTGCCCCGTTCACCTGCAATCACATACGTTTCAAGTCGTGCACCATTATTATTATTCACGATGGCGACTTTTTCATTAGGCAGAATACCAACCGCATCAATTATGTCTTCATCAATCGTAATGCTGCCTACATAGTTCAAATTAGCCTCAGTTACCCTTGCACGGTGGATTTTTCCATTCATCATCGTTCGAAACATCTCAATTCCCCCTGATCTTCATGAATTATTCTACAAATAAAGTGATATTATCAATTAGTCTTGCATGCTTGAACTTTACAGCCATTGCAATGATGATGTTTCCAGCCAGCGATTCAAGCGGTTTAAGTTCCGGGTATTGATAGATTTCAATATAGTCGATCACTCCACTTGTGTGGGCACCAATATGTTCACTTACTAGAGCCGTGACGGTTGCTGCATTTCTTTCACCTGATTCAACCGCCTCTTTGGCCTTCATTAAACTTTGGTACAGCTCTTTAGCCTCCAAGCGCTCCTGATCTGATAGGTTCACATTTCGCGAGCTTTTCGCTAACCCATCTTCTTCACGTACGGTATCTACAGCAATAAGCTGGATAGGGAAATTAAAGTCTTTGATCAGTCCATCTATCACGGCGACTTGCTGGGCATCCTTCTTACCAAAGTAAGCTCTATCAGGAAGGATGATATTGAAGAATTTCGTTAAGACTGTCGCAACACCATCAAAGTGTCCAGGCCTTTGTCTGCCGCATAAAACATCCGTCCTGCTTTGGACAACAACTTTTACAGATGGTTCTTCACCGTACATTTCGTGGACTGTTGGATAGAAGAGATAATCAACTCCGCCATTGGCTGCGACTTTTTCATCCCGTTCCAAATCCCGCGGATATGTTTCAAAATCCTCATTGGGTCCAAATTGCGTCGGATTGACAAAAATACTCAATACCACAATGTCATTTTCTTTGCGCGCCTTTTCCAAAAGGGTTGCATGCCCCTCATGTAAAAACCCCATTGTCGCTACATAGCCAATGCTTTTGTTATTGTTTTTTTCCTCTCTAAGTGCCAATTGCAAATCAGCTGCTGATGTAAATGTTTTCATCTTTTCCCTCCGTAAAGTTCAGAAAGCTGCTCTTCCTTCATCGTGAATGTATGTTTCTCCGACGGAAAAACTTTAGATTTCACTTCATTCACGAAGCTTGTAATCGATTGGCCAATCAGTTCATTTGCATCTCCATAAACTTTTACGAATTTCGCCAGCCGGTCTACCCCATACTTGATGACATCATGGTAAACGAGGACTTGACCATCCGTTTCAGCACCTGCCCCAATTCCAATGGTTGGAATGTCAAGGTTCCGTGTGACGAGTTCCCCCACTTGATATGGAACACATTCTAAGACTACTGCCATCGCCCCCGCAGCTTCACACTTTCTCGCATCTTCCAAGAGCTGTGCTGCACTTTCGGCATCTTTTCCTTGCACTTTATATCCGCCCAGAACTCCGACTGATTGAGGAGTCAAGCCAAGATGGGCTACAACCGGGATGCCCGCCTTGGTCAATGCTGATATTTTTTCAACTACATCATCCGCTCCCTCAAGCTTTACGGCATCCGCATGACCTTCCTGCATGATCCGGGCTGCATTCTTGAGTGTTTCATCCATAGATAGGTGATAGCTCATAAATGGCATATCCGTCACGACAAATGTACTTGGTGCCCCGCGTTTTACTGCCTTTGTATGATGGATCATGTCATTCACCGTAACTGGAATCGTTGACTCATATCCCAATACGACCATTCCTAAAGAATCTCCGACTAAAATCATGTCTACACCTGATTGTTCGGCTAACTTTGCTGACGGGTAATCATAAGCCGTCAGCATGACAATTTTCTCTTGATTTTGTTTCATTTTCAAAAAATCTCCGGACAATTTCATTACGTTTCCTCCTTTTGATGGAGGAGATGAAAACATCAGCGAAAACTGGTGTCTATACATTCATGGGCAAAAAAAGGACTGACTAAAAAAGTATCTGTTTGCTACGAAAAATGGCTAAAAAAGCCACATATCGATCAATAAACAGCACTTATCTTTTTAGTCAATCCCTTTGTTTCATCAGAAGTTTCATCCCTCCGTCCCAGTCCAGTTCTCTGGATCAAGGCAGATTTTCAAATAATTTGGTATTTATGGGGGTGCAGTTCACATGAGATACTGCCCACTTGCATTATAACAAGGCAAATTGAAAATTTCTATTTAATTTTCACGAATTTGACAAAAATCTACTGAATTTCAATATCTGCAGAATATATCGAATGTACGGTTCCTTTTCCGTCTTCAAGAAGTAAAACGCCTGAATCCGTTATGCCCAACGCTTTTCCGACAATCGTGTCATTAACGGTACTGGCTTTGATTACCTGTCCAAGACTGATCGCATAACTCTCCCATAAATCCTTTATTGGCATGAAGCCTTGATCTAAATAGAGTTCGTACAAATTTTCCAGACGAAACAATGCTCGTTGAATGACCTTGGACCTTGAAACCGTCCCTCCACTTTCTATGAGAAGGGAAGACGCTTTTTCCTGCAGATCTTCAGGAAAATCCTCCAATTGCTGATTGATATTCATTCCAATTCCGATAATGACAGAATGGATCCTATCTGATTCCGCCTGCATCTCCGTAAGGATGCCCACCACTTTCTTGCGATTCACCAAAATATCATTCGGCCACTTTATTTGCGGCTTCAAATCAGTGATATCCTCTATAGCCTGAGCAACAGCGACCGCGGCCAATAATGTAAGCTGTGGAGCCTCATGAATCGGGATTTTCGGTCTTAGGATGAGGCTCATCCATATGCCGCTGAATTTTGGGGAATGCCAAGATCTCATTAGCCTTCCTTTTCCGGATATCTGCTCCTCGGCAACGACGAGGGTCCCCTCCTGAACGCCTTCATTTGCGAGTTGATGCGCAATTTTTTGCGTGGATTCTACAGTTTCCTGATAGTGGATCATCTTGCCGATCGTTTTTGTTTCCAAGCCAAGCTGTATTTCGCTCTCGGACACTTTTTCCGGCGCTGATATGATCCGGTAGCCTTTTTTCCTTACGGCTTCAACATTATACCCTTCACTGCGCAGGTCTTCTATATGCTTCCAGACAGCTGTGCGCGAACAGCCAATGTATTCAGCAATTTCCTGACCGGATATAAACGCACCATCCGCTTTTGAGAGGGCTTCCATCAGCTTTGTTCTTAACTCAGATTGCATTTCACCAGCCACCTCTTTATTTCTTCTTTATCATTTTTTAATTCTTCATTCAAGACAGCTTTCAATATTTTTTCCAAGTATTCCTTGACCCATGGACCTGGCTTTTCTTGTTGCCAATTCAATAAATCCGTCCCCGTAACGGCAAGATCAGACATTTGTTTAATAATAAGTCCATTATAGCTTTGATGTGCATTCTCCTCCGCATCCGATACATTACCGCCAGTCATCGCCGCCCTGACTTTTGCAGCTTGTACAGTTACGTCATGACCTGCCTGAAATACATCGATGGCTGATGGATCTTCTTTCTTCACTAGCTGTATCGTACGTTGAACGTTTCTTATGCTTTTCAATGGCAGCTTCCACTCCCTCAAAGCCTCTTCCATTTCCTGATCCTTTGTGTGAACCATGATTATAGACCATATTTCTGCCGCTTTTAGCTGATGAAGCGGCAGGTTCAGCACTTCCATTAAATGATCTTTTTTACTGGAGAATAGAGGCAGGTATTGATATAATCCGCTTTCCAGTAGGAGTGAGAAAGCCCTTATCTTATTGGAGCCGGCCACTAGCTTCTCAAATTCAACCAGGATTCTTTCGACAGCGATTTCACTGATGATCTGAGCGTTCTCTTTAAGGGAATCAAAGGTTTCTTGATCCAGTTCAAAATCAAGTTGACTGACGAACCTTAAAGCACGCATCATTCTCAATGCATCCTCATGAAACCTTTCATGCGGGTTGCCAACCGTGATAATCCTTTTTTCTGCCAAATCTCGCTTACCATTAAATGGATCTATGATCTTTCCGGTCTTATCCATTGCCATTGCATTCATCGTAAAATCTCTTCTTTGCAAATCCTCAGTCAAAGAACGGACAAATTGCACAGCATCGGGTCTGCGAAAGTCCGAATACCCGCTTTCCGTTCTAAACGTCGTAATTTCGTATGTACCCGTATCCGTAATGACAAGCACTGTCCCGTGGTCGATCCCGATATCAGCCGTATTAGGAAAAATCCTTTTGATTTCCTGGGGTGTTGCGGAAGTAGCGATGTCCACATCGTTTATGGGCCTGCCAAGGATATAATCCCTTACAGAGCCGCCAACGAAATAAGCCTCGTATCCTGCTTCTTCAATCAATTCCAGAATGGGTACTGATTTTAAGAATAACCGATCCATCAGCATCCCCTCCCTATTCCATGGATTTACCTTCAAGTGCTTGAATGTAGATGGCTTCATACTCTGACATTATCGTATCGGAGTGAAAATTAGTATTGGCCCTTTCCAGCGCAGCTACAGAAAAGCGTTTATGTAAAATCGGGTCGCTTAAAAGTCCAATCGCTTTTTCAGCAACCATTTTGACATCTCCCAATTCACAAATATAACCAGTCTCCCCATCAACGATGACTTCAGGAATTCCCCCGATATTCGTCCCGATACAAGGAACTCCACATGCCATCGCCTCGAGCAGCACAAGTCCGAAACTTTCTTTTTCCGATAACAAGAATATCAAATCACTGATTGAATATAATTCGGCAAGGTTATCCTGCTTACCAAGAAACAAGACCAAATCATCGATTCCAAGATCTTTAGCCAATTTCAATACGGTTGTCACTTCCGGCCCGTCTCCTACGAGGAGAAGCTTTGCAGGCATTTTCTTTTGAGTTAAATAAAACGCCTGGATGACGTCTTTCACTCGCTTGACCGAACGGAAATTCGAAACATGTATGATCACTTTTTCATCTTCACTGATTCCGTATTCATCCTTAAGGTAATCGGAATCAGATTTATGGTAATCTCTTTCATCAATAAAATTATAAACGGTTTTGATTTCCTTATTCGGTGCGATTAATTCGTGCGTTTGCTGAACAAGGGAATTAGATACTCCTGTAACGACATCGGATTGCTCTATCCCGAATTTTATCAAATTGGTCAATGAGGGATCATGGCCTAATACGGTTATGTCCGTACCATGCAGTGTGGTTACGATCTTTACTTCATTACCTGACATCTGCTTTGCAAGGATCGCACAAACAGCATGCGGAATTGCATAATGAACGTGAAGGATATCTAATTTCTCCCGTTTTACGACATCCGCTATCTTGCTTGCAAGCGCCAGGTCATATGGTGGATATTGAAAGACTGAATACGAGTTCACTTCAACCTGGTGATAAAAAATATTACAGTACATCTTATTCAAGCGAAAAGGGAGGCTTGAAGAAATGAAATGTATCTCATGTCCTTTTTCTGCAAGCATCTTCCCTAATTCAGTTGCTACGACACCAGAACCCCCAACTGTAGGGTAACAGGTAATTCCAATTTTTAATTTCATAAGATTATTTTTCTCCTAACAAGTCGGCATCGATCAGTAACGGTTTTTTTGTCATGAATCCCTCCGCATAGGCGACACCCACTTCTTTACCGAACATCCGCTCCCGTGCCTCGACAGTCTCGATATAACCATTAACCAGCGGTGTTTCTACAGATACTTGACTTTTTTCAAATTGGCTGCCATATGCCCTAAGGCTATCCAGCTTTTTCGATATTGTAGAAGTGATGTCCACGACGAAGTCCGGTTTGTGAAACCCATTGATCATATAATAGTACATATTTTGGACACGATGAGAATCAAGGCCTTCTTCTTCCATATACTTTCTTACTCCAGCCGAAAAAACTGCTTCCTCGACTAATTTGGCACAGTTACCATGATCGGGATGGCGATCTTCCAAAAATGGTGCAAACACAAGGGCAGGTTTATATTGGCGAATGACGTTAATGATTTGATTTATGTATTCCGCTTTCATGTATAGTCCCCGGTCGGGTAGATCAAGGGAAATCCTCTTCACCCCAAGGATTTCAGCAGCCTTATGCGCTTCCTCTTGCCGCAATGGAACGGTTCCATTGGATGACATTTCAGCTTTTGTCAAATCACAAATGACAATTTTCCTGCCTTGTTGCACATATTTAGCGATCGTGCCACCCATACCGATTTCAACATCATCCGCATGTGCGCCGAAAGCCAGGATATCTATGTTACTTTTGTTTATCATTTATCTCACCTTGTTTTTGCCGTAGTTTTAGCCAGTCCATATACCCATGCTTCAAACCTTGTATCAGCACTTCTGCCGTGCCCATATTTGTCGCCAAGGGAATTTCATAAACATCTGATAGGCGTATAAGCGCCGATACATCAGGTTCATGTGGCTGTGATGTCAATGGATCGCGAAAAAATAGGACCATGTCCATTTCTCCGCGCGCGATCATTGCACCTATTTCCTGATCCCCGCCAAGAGGTCCTGAATGAAAACGATGGACAGGCAGCGATACTTCTTCCATGATTCTTTTCCCGGTCGTTCCTGTAGCATATAATTCATGCTGCTCAAATACATCTTTATAGGCTGTTACAAATTGAATGATATCTTCTTTTTTCATATCATGGGCAATTAAGGCAATTTTCATCGTAAATCCTCCTGATCCCTATTCAATAATATTTTCCAGACCGTATACAAGAACATCCAATTTCATGACGGTATCGACAGCAAGTTTGACTCCTGACATGAAGGAAGCTCGATTAAAGGAATCATGCCGAACCGTCAATAACTCTCCATCACTTCCGAAAAGCACCTGTTGATGGGCAACCAATCCAGGTAGCCGGACACTGTGGATATGCATGCCATCTACATTTGCGCCTCTTGCCCCCTGGATGGTTTCTTTTTCATTAGGGTGCCCCTGTTGTTTCGTTTCACGGACTGCTGCAATCATGTCTGCCGTTTTGGCAGCAGTTCCAGAAGGTGCATCCAGTTTTTGATCATGGTGCATTTCTATGATTTCCACATCCGGGAAGTACTTTGCGGCCATTTGGGAAAACTTCATCATCAAAATGGCTCCAATTGCAAAGTTTGGCGCGATGATGCAACCAATGCCCTTTTCTTTTGTTAATGAATCCAGCTTCGCTAAATCTTCCTTAGTAAAACCAGTCGTTCCCACTACAGGGCGGATGCCATGATTAAGTGCCGTTTCGGTATGAAGCATCCCCACTTCGGGTGTGGTCAAATCGATCAATACGTCCGCTTTTACGGAAGAAAAGCATTCATTTATATCCGAAAAAACCGGTGCTTCAATACCGTGAAAACCTTCTATTGCGGAGAGGCTTTCACCGTTATGCTTGCGATCTATGACAGCTGCCAATTCAAACCCTTCTGTCCTATGTACAAGCTTCACCGCTTCATTTCCCATTCTGCCACGTGGACCGGCTACAATAACTTTCACTTTACTCATCTTTACCTTCCTCCTCCATTTTTTCTTCTTTTCTTGTCCATCTATCTTTATCACGGGTTGTGAACTTTTCCATGACCAAATCATGCGAGTTTTGAAGGTCAATCCCTAAAGAATTGGCAAAACAAATCAACACAAAAAGCATGTCCCCCAATTCCGCTTCAATCGTATTCTCTTCTTCTGTTGCCTTCTTTGGTTTTTCACCATGGTAATGATTGACTTCCCTAGCCAACTCCCCAAGTTCTTCAGACATACGGGCCAGCAAGGCCAGAGGGCTGAAATATCCTTCTTTAAATTGTCCTATGTATTGGTCGACTTCCGCTTGCATTTGTTGGATCGTCTTATGCTTTTCCATATAGTCACCCATTCTTGATTTCGTTTTCAAACATCATACCTTCTCCATGTTAGCTAAAAGTGAAACAGATGACAACAGATACGTTCGCGAATCAAAATTGCCCATAGTTGGTTAATTAGTTATAATAAGTAAATTAATGAAATGTAAACCTTTGGAGGTATGGGACATGCTTTTGGGCTTAAAATTGAAAAATATCATATTCATCCTTTTTGGGGCTGGAATCTTCGCTTTTGGCCTCGTGCATTTTAACATGCAGAACAACTTGGCCGAAGGCGGATTCACAGGTCTCACATTGATTATATATCAACTTATCGGGATAAATCCTTCTTATTCTAATTTGATTTTGAATATTCCCTTATTTTTAATAGGGTGGAAATATTTAGGGCGCACATCTTTCTTTTATACGATTATCGGAACGGTTGGCCTCTCCGTTTGGCTATGGGTTTTCGAGAGATACGAAATCGAAATCGATCTCGGAAACGATTTGATGCTGGTGGCATTGTTTGCCGGGGTATCTGTTGGTGTCGGGCTGGGCATCATCTTTCGTTACGGCGGGACAACAGGCGGAGTGGATATCATTGCCCGTTTTGCCCATCGTTACTTAGGGATGGGCATGGGACGGACGATGTTCATCTTTGATGCCGTCGTCATTGGCCTGTCCATCCTTACTTACCTGGATTACCGTGAAGCGATGTATACCCTCGTTGCCGTATTTATAGGTGCTAGAGTAATCGACTTTATGCAAGAAGGAGCCTATGCTGCTAGAGGTGCAATGATCATTAGTGATAAAAACTTGGAAATTGCAGAAAAAATCATGAATGATATGGAGCGGGGCGTAACTGTATTAAGGGGATATGGATCCTTTACACGCAATGATCGGGAAGTACTCTATTGTGTTGTCGGGAAAAATGAGTTAGTCCGCTTAAAAAATGCCATAACATCGGTGGACCCTCATGCATTTGTATCAGTAAGTGAAGTTCATGATGTATTGGGTGAGGGCTTTACCCTTGATGAGAACAAGAATCCCATTGAAAGGTAATCCATTGATTAATGTTGCCCTGTCTAACTGCATTTTATTAGCAATGTGCAGCAAAAACTCTTTAAAATTTAAAGGACCCCATCCCAAGATGGAGTCCTTTTTTCAAATTAATCTTCTTCTCTCATTCCTGTATACATAAGCAGAAGACGAACTAATTCCAGTACGGCTACAAGAGCGGCAGCAACATAAGTCATCGCAGCAGCACTTAATACTTTTTTCGTTTCCCGTTCTTCATCATTCCGGATGACCCCAGCGGAAACGAGTTGATCCATAGCCCTAGAAGAAGCATTGAATTCAACCGGCAGTGTTATCACTTGGAACAATACAGCGGCTGCCATAAATGCGATACCCGCCAAAAGCAAACCAGGAAGTGAAGCTAGCATCCCGATTAAAATCAAAATCCAAGATATGTTAGAGCCAAAATTAGCTACCGGTACTAATGCATGGCGGAAACGCAAGAAAGCATATGCTTCTTTATCTTGAATCGCATGTCCAACTTCATGGGCTGCAACAGCTACGCCGGCAACTGAATGGCCGTGATAGTTATCCGTTGATAAACGCACCGTTTTATCCCTTGGGTCATAATGGTCCGAAAGCATTCCAGGCGTCTCTTCGACCCTGACATTGAACAGTCCATTTTGATCCAAAATGGCACGAGCCGTCTCAGCACCATTCATTCCGGAAGAGGCCGATACTTTTGAATATTTTTTATACGTGCTTTTCACTTTCATTTGTGCATAAATCGGGATTAAAATAATAATCGCCAAATAAATGAAATACATGGTATCCTCCTATAACTCTTATTACCCTTAATTCTATGGATTGAAGGCACCCCTGTCAAATATAGTGTTCTCTACCCGTGTCTTTTTAATCATTATGCTCTTTCCTTGGTTTTTCCCTATCACCTTTATATTTTCTCCAGCCTACATAAGAAAGCGTCATGATAATGATTGAGCCTGTCGAAATGATGACCCACCAAAGGGAAGGATCTGCATCATCTTCCCCCATATCATCAAAAATGGAGGTTAGTTCGTTTTGCAACGCATCCAGTTCCTCTTGATTATCTCCATCACTGATTACCTCCGGGCGGTATTGGTTGATATATTGAATCCTCGTGTCCAGTTGCTGCATCGTTTCTTTGGAAAGGTCGACTTTCAAGCTTGGATATATCATTTCATATTGTGATAGGAATAAGTTCAATTGGCTATTGAATGTAATTGTGTCTTGTTTGATGGCGGCATTCTTTGTCTGCTGGAAAGAACTCATCATTTGATCCTCCATCTCTGTCCAAAGTGGCTGATGAGTAGACTTGACCGCATCAACAACAAGCCGGAACTTTGTAACAGAATTAACCTTTTCGGAATCTCCCTTGTTCATATCCTTTATTGTCATCAACGCCTCATTATGAGCTACAGTGATAATTCGAAGTTCGTCCATGTCAAGGATCTGCTCTTTCGCTGTATCTTTTAAAAACCGGTCAGAAAAAAACGTCAGCATCTTTTCCGAATCTCCATATCGCTTCAACTTGGTCATTTCCAAGGCTCTATCGGAAATGTCATCTAATTGCTCCAAACTTGAAGAGGATTCTGCATAGACAGGGAAATGTAAGACGACAAATAAAACAGCAATGGTTAATATGAATTTTTTCAACATGCTACTCGTCCCTCCTCATATCTCTACTAAAACGATATGAAAGAAAAAACATGAGTAGACCTCGTTCAACATAAAAAAGTTAACCCTGCTTTTACAAAGCTGTATTTAGTGTTGACTTTTTAAGAGATGAAGGACAGGGTGAACCGCTTTTTTCTATATCCAAAGAACCAGCCGACAAAAATGGAAAGTATGCTGAGCCAAAAAGTGAAATAACCTATCGCGTCCATATACACCAATAAATCACGGTATATTGGCATCATTTCAAAAACATAGTCGATTATGTCATTATGTATGGTCCAAATCCCTGCCGCTATCAAGTGCCAAGGTTTTATTCGATAAAATGGTGCATATAATACCCCTTGAACCGCCATCCCCAAATGAGAAGCCATTAACATATAACCTTCCCAAGGCAGTGAACCTGTTGTCACGAAGGTCATCAAATTCATTACAACTGCCCATATGCCATATTTGAATAGTGTCATTATCGCCAACGCTTCAATAAGTCCGAAATTCCTTCTTAACAGGAACCCCAATAAAACAAAAACAAAAAACAGACTAGCTGTCGGGCTGTCCGGTACAAATGCCAAAAAAATCGCAGGAGTGTTTTCCAATTGACTGCCATACCAATAATATCCATAGGCAGTTCCGAATATATTTATCATTAATAACAAAACGAGCATTTGCCGATTTGCAAGCCAACTGTAGATAACATTCATTCTTTTACCCTCACTAACATTCTCATGTATACTCATTTTACAGGCCATTAACCAGAAAACCAAGCATTCATTTCAATTTCTTCTCATTTACGCTTCAATTTACCAATAAAAAAGCCGACAACCGTAGTCGTCAGCTTCATTTGCAGCATATGAAAGAAAATGCTGTGGATGGCTATTTTATTTTGCCGATAAACCAGATACAAATTCAGCTAATGTTGCCAATTCTTCATCTGTACCTTTAAACATGCCAGCTGGCATAGCGCCCTGGCCTTTGACTGCGATTTTAGAGATTTCTTCTGGGCTCAAGCCAGTGTCAATTAAGCTTGGCGCTCCTGCTCCACCAGTTAACTCTGCTCCGTGACAGCTAATACAGCCACTGGAATCCATCAGTTTATACCCATCGCTCTCTTTATCAATGTCTGCACCTTCCACAATCGCTCCTTGTTTCTTGGAAGCTTCCCAATCGTGGTGGGCTGCAGACTCCCATGTTAAATAGAAAACGCCAGCAATTGCCAAGAGCATGAAGCCTACAGCAAAAGGACGTTTTGCCGGGCTCCGCTCTGGACCACGATCTAAAAAAGGTGCCAAGAGCAAAGCTCCAAAAGCCAAACCAGGTATTACTAGAGCCCCGATTGCATTATAAGGGCCTGAAGCATAGGTATACTTAAGTAATTGGTAAAGGAATAGGAAATACCAGTCTGGCAGCGGAATATACGCTGTATCTGTAGGATCTGCTATCCTTTCCAATGGTGACGGATGTGCGATTGTCAGGCATAGATAACCTACAAGGAATACAGCTCCTACCATCCATTCTTTTAAAAGGAAATTAGGCCAAAATGCTTCAGTTTTCCCAGGATATTCTGAATAATCTTTCGGAATATTCGGTTTACGGTCCGCGGAGATACGCGAGTCACCTACGAATTTCATACCTTTCCCACGATGCATTGAACAATTCCCCTCCTTTATGAAAAGGTTTTTTTGGTTCTTGGTTCACCATTCTTTTAAAGTGGACCTGAAATACCTTGTTTTCGGATCATCAGGAAATGAGCCGCTAGTAAAGCAAATAATGCTGCAGGCAGGAAGAATACATGAATTGCAAAGAATCGTGTCAATGTCTGTGCTCCAACGATCGTTGGATCTCCTGCTATCAATGTCTTGAGTGCCGGTCCCATTAACGGTACCGATTCGACAATTGTCAAAGTAACTTTCGTTGCGAATAGCGCTTTCATATCCCATGGCAATAAATAACCAGTCAAGCCTAATGCCAGCATGATGAAGAAAATCAATACGCCGACCATCCAGTTCAATTCACGCGGTTTTTTGTAAGCTCCCTGGAAGAAGACACGAAGAGTATGTAAAAACATCATAACTATAACTAGACTTGCTCCCCAGTGATGCATACCACGGACGATTTGACCGAAGGCAACTTCATTTTGTAAATAATAAACAGATTCCCAAGCGTTTTTAATGTCTGGGACATAGTACATCGTCAAGAACATGCCTGACAAGATTTGGATGACCGTAATAAAGAAAGTTAACCCACCAAAACAATATACGAATGCAGAAAAATGATGTGCGGGGTTAACATGTTCAGGAACCTCATGGTCAGCAATATCCCGCCATAACGGCGTAATATCTAAACGCTCGTCCACCCAGTCATATAACTTTGTTAGCAATGTTTACGCCTCCCCATGCGGTTTTAGTTGACCCAAATAAAGTATTCCATCTTTTTCTTTCGTGTCAAAGACATCCAATGGTGAAACCGGCGGTGTCCCTTTCACATTCACCCCATCTTTCGTATACCTGCCATAATGGCAAGGACAGAAAAATTGATTCGGATTAGTCTTATCCGTATTCCAGCCTACCGTACAGCCTAAATGTTTACAGATTGGAGATAAAGCAACGATCTTACCATCATCCGTTTTGTAAACCCAAGCTGTATTTGTTTCTTCAGACTCATACCACCCATCGACCTGCTTAAAACTAAAGTCGACACGGGTTGGTTCGGTAGTCAGTTCACCTACCTTCTGTTTAGTTGCAACGTAATCCCCGCCCTTATCTGCTGATAATACAGGATCAATTGCAAACCTAACCATAGGCATCAACATACCGGCCGCCATAAATCCACCAACGCCAGTAAGTGTGTAATTAAGGAATTGACGTCGTGAAACATTATGCTTGCTCATGCGTTTTCCCCCCCTCTATTACTATACTGAGAGCCCAAAGGACCAATAAATAGCGACACTATAAAACTAGGACATTTCCATGATATCTCAATAATTTACCAAGGTCAATATTTGTAAAACCCAAAAGGTGGCAACTATGTGTCAAATAATGCGAAAAATCCTACTTTTTTTCATTTTTCCAATTATAAGAGAAAATATCAAGGATTTGGAGAACTTGCTGGTTAATCATTTCCCTTGCTTGTTCAATTTCAAGCCCTTCCAGGGGGATGGCAGGAATCCATACTAAATTATTTCCTAATTCCCGCTCTTCCTTTTTCCAATCAAAATCCGATGTAAGAAAAAAAACATGCTCGAAATTATTTTCTTTCACTTCACTGGCCCAACGCTTTAACCGCTCAACCTTATCCAATTCACCACTTAAATAATGAAATGTTGGCAATAAAAGAATTCTTCCTTTCATCTGCTTTTCAATTTCCAAGCTTAAAATGGTAAGAAATTCATTCATTGAGCCCGTTTGCTTCATTTGCCCTTGAAAAGATAGGGGAACCAAAGGAATCAAAACGGTATCCACATACTCTTTTGACTGCATATACATGTCAAGATCTTTTGCTGTCCACTTCATGTTTTTTCTTCACTCCCGATTTTTTAAATCAACTCCTTATCATTTTACCATTATTTTTATAACATCTTTACCATATACCCATAGTCTTTACAAAAATGTGGATTTTATCAATGTTTTATAAAAAATAAAAACCTTTCCTGATTACGGAAAGGTCAATTTATTTCATCCAAGTACTTTTAATTGATTCAATTGTTCGGTTAAGTCCTTAAATGCTTGTTCATCATGCTTATCGAGGGCTTCATCGATTTCCTTAAGCAAACGGTCCCTTTGAAAATACAACATGCTTCTTTCCAAAAATTGTTCAGCCAGCAGCTGGTCTTTTTCATTCGATGCCGTTGATTTCGGCATGAAGGGGTTGTTCTCGAGTACCGCTGCATATTGATAGGAAGAATAAGACGATTTAAAATTAAGCTGAATATAAATGTCTTCATCCCGATTTAAACGGATATCATGAAAAGATTTCTCTGCATCGGTCGTCATGATATTGGACTTATAGAACCTGAAAGGGACCTCATCCACACAATGTGTCGACATAATCAGTCCACGTGGGCAATATTGTGCATTTTCTACAAAATGAACCTTTTTCATTAGTTGATCATGACTCATTAAGTAATTCAATATCCACACACATTCTCTTCGTTTCAGTTGATAATGATTTAAAAACCACCGAATAAAATCCTTCTTCTCATTCACAGAAACAGGGGCAGCCACCATGAATTCCCTCCTCTGTCTAGATTTAGTTTCGTTTCACTTATCTACATTTCATCTGTGCTTTCACCTAGCCGCTCCAAAATCATCGCATACTCATCATTCGCCGGGTTCATCTCAAGGAGCTTATTAAATACTTCTCTAGATGTGGCTCTGTCTCCTTCTTCAATTAAAAAGAAACCATAATCTTCAAGGAAATCTTGATTGTTCTTGAATGAATTATATGCTTTATGATAGCTGGTTAATGACTCTTTAAATTGTTCAGTATGCTGATATGATACAGCAGCTATCCATTCAAACTGCGGATCATCTTCTCCATATCGCCTTACTTCACCAATACACTCCAATACATCTTCATACCTTTCGTGGTGCATATACAATTTCAAGAGGGTGAGTGCAGCTTCCAGGTATCCCGGATCAATGGCTAGTGCTTCTTTAAATAGATTTTCCGCCTCTTCATCAAGCCCGCTTTTCAAGGCAATTTTTCCACCGAAGAAGTAAAGTTCCTTATTGAATTCATCAGCCTTGATTCCTTCTTTGACTGTTTTCAAGGCATTTTCCAGATCTTCAAGATGTTCATAACTCTTTGCCAGGTACAAATATAAAGAATGGTATTCATGATCTAATTCTTTCAGTTCAATGAACTTTCGTACGGCTGTGTCATAAAGACCTGCCTGAAAAGCTGTAAATGCATATTCAAACAGGGTATTGATTTCAAGTCCATCTTTTAAGGCCTTTTCAAAGTGCGGAAGGGCCTCCTCGAACTTCCCCGAACTGCTTAATGCTTCAGCAAGCCTCTGATTGACATTAACACCAGCGATTTCTTGTTCATGTTCTAAAACCTTTATGTAATTTGCAATGGCTTCCTGATCCCTTCCTTGATGAAAGAACAGTTCAGCTAGTGCAAAATCAATGATGATCTCATCTGGAAGCATTTCCTTGGCCTGCAGTAATTTCCTTTCGCTGACCTCGTCCATCCCCTGTAATTGATAGAGGTCCGCTTCCAAAAGCAAAGCACTTGGATATACTTCATCATCTGCACTTACTTTTTCAAGCATCAGCATCGCTTCATCTTCCTGGTCCATGTCAATCAGGATTTCAGCCAACGAAACAATTAATTCTCCTTCATTGGGATAGAGTTGCAGCAGATGTTCAAAAAGATCCTTTGCCTCCTCCGCAAAACCAAGCTGGAGCATTTCTTCGGCCAGCAACAATATGTCCTCTGCTGACTCTGATGATTTAATTCGATTTATATGTTTAAGAGCTTCTGTTAATTCCCCTTTTTTTAAATGCTGTATAACTTGTTCCACTGTGTTCATTGTTGAATCCTTCCTTTTGCATGATAGACTTGGTCCCTAGTCATACACACTCACGCCATAATGTAACATACTCTGCCATTAAGAACAAAATACCATATAATCGCGAGATGCATAGTAAACAGTATTCATTAGTTTACCATACTGTAGCCCTGTATTCCATTGATGAAGTCCCCTCCCATTCTCATTAAAAAAAGGTTACTAGTTAATTCTCCACGCTATGGTAAATCTCCTTTTTGATCATGAACCCCTTTTTCATTATTTTCATGATCAATACAGATAGAAAAAGCCCGAATGTTAGCGCTTTCAACACTTTTCAGCATTTAAAAAAAGTTTACAGACCAAATAAGGTATGTAAACTTTTTTTATATTCACTTTATCAATTGCGTCAAATGCCCAAAAAATTGTGGATATGATACATCTATGGCATCAGGGTCAGCAAGTTCCACTTCCCCATCCGTTATCAAAGCCGCTACAGCAAGCATCATCCCGATACGATGGTCCCCATGGCTTGTAACCTTGCCACCATTCAAGGCTTTACGCCCTTTGATGATCAATCCGTCTGCTGTCGGGGTTATATCTGCGCCCAGGACGGAAAGCTCATTTGCAACAGTATCAATTCGATTCGTCTCTTTCACTTTAAGTTCTGCTGCATCCTTGATTGTCGTTATCCCTTCAGCCTGTGTTGCCAGGAGTGCAATTACCGGTATTTCATCGATGAGACGGGGAATTAAATCACCGCTGATGGTCGTTCCCTTTAGCCGGGAGCTTCTGACAGTGATGTCTCCTGCAGGTTCACCCTCACTCGTCTTCTTCTCAATCGTAATATCCGCCCCCATCGATTTCATGACTTCAATGATTCCAGTCCTTGTCGAATTAAGGCCGACATTCTTTAATACCACTTCACTATTTTCCGTAATCGCTGCAGCCACCATGAAGAAAGCCGCTGAAGAAATATCACCCGGCACATGGATGGTAGTCCCTTTGAAGACTTGGTTTCCGCTTACTTTAATCGTTTGACCGTCTTTTTCGATTTTTCCGCCAAACTCTTGGATCATTCGTTCTGTATGATCCCGGGTCTCTTCCGGTTCGATAATGATCGTTTCACCTTCTGCCTGTAAACCGGCCAAGATTATCGCTGATTTCACCTGCGCACTTGCCACAGGCAATTCATAGCGAAACCCTTGTAACTTGCCTCCTCTTATGAAGAGGGGGGTGTATTCGGCTCCTTTTCGACCGTCAATGACCGCTCCCATTTGACGAAGCGGGTTGACTACCCGGGTCATTGGACGTTTAGCTATCGATTCGTCACCTGCCAAAACGGCCGAAAATTCCTGTCCTGCCAAAATGCCCATCATTAACCTGATCGTGGTACCAGAGTTTCCGACATCCAGTACTGATTCCGGTTCCTTTAATCCATTAAAACCTTTGCCTTCAATTTTGACGTGCTGGCCATCTTGTTCAATATGAACTCCAAGCTGCTTAAAACAGGAAATCGTACTTAAACAATCGGCTCCTGGAAGAAAATTAGTGACTGTCGTTTCCCCCTCGGCAAGGGCTCCGAACATTATCGAACGATGGGAGATCGACTTATCTCCAGGTATGGCAATCGAACCACGTAATGATTGGATGTTCGTTTGTAATTTTTTTGTATTCATAAAACCATCCTTCCCTATAAATGTTATGCCAGGATCGTTTCATAATCTGTATGTCTTGAAATACACTCTGCAGCTTTTATGCGGTCAACATCCGTTTGGAAGCTAATGACCAGCACACCGTATATCTCTTCCCTGGTTTCAATGATCCTTATGTTTGTAATGCTGATACCTTCTTGTGCCAAATATCCGGTAATCTCAGAAATTATTCCGGCATAATCCGGTATATCGATATATAAATCATAAAACGCTGGTATGGCGCCTTTCGCATGTGTTGGCAAATCATCCCTGAAAATCTTGGCATCGGTAAAGAATCGAAGGATTTCTTCACTATCTTCATTCGCGACCAGGCCTTTTATATGCTCCATTTCATTCAGCCAATCATTCATTAATTCAAGTAACACATCCCGGTTATGTAACAAAATGTCACGCCACATTTCCGGACTGCTTGAAGCAATTCTTGTAATATCTCGAAATCCACCTGCTGCAAGCCTTGAAATCAACTTATTTTCCTTACTGTAATTTTCTGCCTGCTTAACGAGCCCCGATGCGACAATATGCGGGAAATGACTAATGACCCCAGTCAGCTTATCATGCGTGGCAGGACACACAACCAGAAAGTTCGCTCTTGTTCCTTGCAGCCACCCTTTCAGCTGCTCGACTTTTTCTTCTTCGATGGAATCTTCTGGAGTAAGCAAATAAAATGCATGTTCGAATAAATGCAATTTGGCTGCCGCAGCACCGCTTTTATGGGAACCAGCCATAGGGTGCCCCCCGATGAAGGCCACCCCTTTATCTATCAATGGTTTTGCTGCCTTAACGACTGTATCCTTCGTACTTCCTGCATCCGATATGAGGACATCACTCTTCAAATCCATCTCAGCCAATTGAGCTAAAATCTTCACGGTTTCATTGACAGGCACAGCAAGTAGAATCAAATCAGCATCACATGCTCCCGCTTCCAATGATGATACAGAATCATCAATGATCCCCAATAGCATCGATAGTTGAATATTCTTTTCACTTAGGTCCGTACCAACAATAACGGCTTCAGGATGTGCATGGCGTACAGCCATGGCCAATGATCCGCCAATTAGACCTAGACCTATTACAAAAACCTTACCCTTCACTCTTCTCTCCCCCGCATCTTTTGTGCTCCTCTAGGTTTGATGAAACGTTAAAGCAGCGAATCAGAAGGTGCCTCAACTTCATTCAAAAAAGTTTTAATAGCGTTAATCATTCCTTCATTTTCTTCCGTAGAACCAACGGTGACCCTTAAGCTGGTAGGAAAACCGAAAGATTTCCCCGACCTTGCAATGTATCCGCGCTCAAGCAAATATTGAAACACCACCTCGGCATCCTGTTTAAAATGGATAAAGATGAAATTACCTTGTGACGGGTAATAAGCTAAATTTTCCTTATTGCAAAATTCATAGTACTGCTTAAGCCCTTTTTGATTTTCTTCCTTGCATTTTTCAATGAAGGCTTGATCTTCCAAAGCGACGATAGCAATATTCTGTGCGAATGTGTTGACATTGAATGGTTCCCGGGATGGATCTAGTTTCTGGATGATATCCTCATCCGCCAATCCGTACCCTACCCTAAAACTGGCAAGTCCATAGATTTTTGAGAATGTCCGGAGTATGATCAAATTTTTATATTTATTAATCCATTGATTCGTTCTCGGGTAATCCTCAGCCGTTGCATATTCACAGTAAGCTTCATCCAAAACGATAAGTACATCTTCCGGCACTCTTTCAATGAATGATAATAAGTCCTGTTCCGTAATGTATTTACCTGTTGGGTTATTTGGTGTACAAAGCCAGACAACTGCTGTTTTTTCATCTATAACTTTAAGCATTCCTTCTAGATCATGAGCACCATCAATATGAGGAACTTCCCTGATTTCTGCACCTTCTAGCGTGGCATTATGGCGATACTGTGAAAAAGTGCCTGTTGCCATGACCGTATTCTTTCCAGCCCCCAATAGGCTTCGGGAGATGATTTGAATGTTCTCATCAGATCCATTTCCAAAAATAAGCTGAGTTTCTTTCACACCTGTATGTTTTGCAACAGCTTCCCTTAGCATCGTTGCATATCCATCTGGATAGATGGCAAACGAATGGGTTGAATTCCTAACGGACTCCTTTACCTTTTCCGAACAGCCGAAAGGATTTTCATTTGAAGCTAATTTCGTGATTTTTTCCAACCCGTATAATTTTTTCACTTCATCAGTAGATTTTCCCGGTTGATAAGACTTCAAGGAAAGGACCGCTTCATTCCATTTCATGTCAATCACCTCTATATTTTTATCACTTTAAAGTAAGAAAGTGTGAGAATAGTATATCATATTCATAGATTTAAAATCATCTTATATCTGCTTTGTCAAATCTGGCCGTAATACCGTAGCCCCTGCCTGGTATACATGCTGTATCTCTTTTTGAGATTTCGTCGTATTTACATGGATCATGACCCGAATGCAAAATGGCAAGGAATTGCTGACCGGTATTTCTTTCATGCATGTAACCGGTACATAAGTCCAGCCTTCGAATTTCCTCAAGGCTTTAGCAGGGAAGACAGAACGAATCTCTTCCGTAGCAGAAAAAAACACAGAAGCTACCATTTCGGGATCAATCTCGTTGACCTGAATGATCTCTGCCATCAACTTTTCGGCAGCGGAAATCACTTCCATTTCCTTGTCTCTTTCTACAGTAGTGGCACCCCTTATTCCTCTTATCACACATAGTCCCCCCTTCTCCTGAACTCTATATCATATCCGCCATTTCCTCTATCAGCTCAGAGTCGGCTATATCCATTAATAGCGGTGACCCTACTTCGTTTAGCAGGACAAAAGTAGCTGAATCATTGACCGATTTTTTGTCTGTTTTCATTAATTCAAGCAGCATTGCATGTTCAAGCCTGGTTGGAATCGTTATTTGATAACCTAAAGAAGAAACCCAGCTAATAAACTCATCCAGTTTAAAATCGAGATCCACTTTCTTTTTGCTTAATTTAAGAGCATATACCATCCCGATTAAAATGGATTCCCCATGCGTAAAGTTTCCGTATCCCATTGAACCTTCCACTGCATGTCCGAGCGTATGACCAAAATTCAAAAAGGCACGAATGCCGTTTTCCTTCTCATCCTCTTCGACAATTTTAGCTTTAATTCCAATTCCTTTTGTAATCATTGTCAGGAATTGCTCATCCGTTATATCATTCAAATCAACAATATTCGACTTTAACCATAGATAAAACTCATTATCGGCTATCAATGAATGTTTAATGACTTCTGCAAAACCTGACCTTAATTCTTTAAGGGGCAGAGTTTTTAAAAATTCAAGGTCATAAATGACCGCTTCAGGCTGATGAAAGGCCCCAATCATATTTTTCCCTAGCGGGTGATTGATCGCAACCTTGCCGCCCACTGCACTATCGTGGGCGAGTAAAGTCGTCGGAACCTGTATAAATGGAATCCCTCTCATAAAAGTAGCCGCAACGAATCCAGCCAAATCACCTACTGCACCACCGCCAAGGGCGATAATCAATGACTTGCGATTAATCTGTTGAGTTAAACAGAAGCTTTGGCATTCATAAAACACATCGAATGTTTTAGCATGCTCCCCTTCTGGTACTACATGATGCAGGACAGGTTTCCCCGTCTTGATCAGGGCGTTTTTCACGGTCTGCAAATGAAGTGCCGCCACTTTCTCATCAGTTATGATCAGAATCTTGTTTAGATGATTTAATTCATGTGATATTAATTCGGGCAATTCATTTATTGCCTTCTTGCCAATTAAAACCGGATATTGCTTGGAAGCCGTTTTTATTTGGATGGATTCCATGATTTAAAACTCCTTTACTTCTTCCCGATATGATCTTATGTATTCCGCTAATTGCTCATAACGATCTGAAGGGAATTGATCAACGATGGCAGCCGCCAGTTCCCATGCTACTACCGCCTCAGCAACCACTGCTGCTGCAGGAACCGCACAACTATCGGAACGTTCGACACTTGCTTCAAAAACTTCCTTCGTATCAATATCAACGCTTTTCAAAGGTTTATATAAAGTTGGGATCGGCTTCATCACACCGCGTACAACTATCGGCATTCCAGTTGTCATACCGCCTTCAAAACCGCCAAGGCGATTGGTTTTCCGGTAATAGCCCTGTTCTTCGTCCCATGCGATTTCATCATGGACATCACTGCCAAATAGATGGGCAGCTTCAAATCCAAGACCTATTTCCACCCCTTTAAATGCATTGATGCTCATTATCGCTGCGGCTAGTTTTGCATCAAGCTTACGGTCATAATGCACATAACTTCCTACACCCACCGGCATTCCTTCTACAATGACTTCAACGATGCCGCCGATGGAATCTCCTTTTTGTTTCGCTTCATCAATTGCATCCTTCATCTGCTGTTCTACGTTCTTGTCAAAACATCTAACAGAAGATTCTTCTGTTACTTGTTGCAATTGCTGAATACTTTCGTATTTTGGCGGTTCTGCCTTCACTCCGCCAATTTCCAAAACATGAGATGCCACTTCTATCCCCAATAAAGACAATAGCTTTTTAGCGACAGCTCCTGCTGCCACCCTTACTGTCGTTTCACGGGCTGAAGAGCGTTCCAGAACATTTCTCAAATCGCGGTGCCCATATTTAATCCCGCCGTTCAAGTCGGCATGACCAGGACGTGGCCGGGTGATTTTACGTTTAATTTCTTCAGCTTCCTCTTCTGAAAGCCCTTCGCTTCCCATAATCTTTGTCCAATGCTTCCAGTCATCGTTCTCAACGACCAAAGCAACCGGTGAACCGAGTGTGTAGCCATGTCTGATTCCCGAAGAAATAAAAGCCTGATCTTTCTCGATCTGCATCCTTCTTCCACGTCCATGCCCTTTTTGCCGGCGTCCTAATTCTTGATTGATATCCTCTTTCGAAATCGGCATTCCTGCCGGTAATCCTTCAATGATAGTAGTCAGTTGCGGACCATGTGATTCTCCCGCTGTTAAATATCTCATCTTCCAGCCCCCTTTTAGCACTTTAAAGTGTATATGTATCAATATACCACAATTTTATGAAATATGGGTATATGTAAAACGTAAAAACCATATTGTTTGAATTTAATCACTTTTCTTTCTATTTTACAAGTACTTAAACATTTTCGATATAGTTTATTCTTTCAAATTAGAGTTCTACTGGAATTGCTATTACACGGCAAACGAAAAGGGACTGAATGCGCACGTGCAGGTTCAGTCCCTTTTTTCTAAAGTATTTACTTTTTCTTATAAAAAAATGTGTCGATCGTTTCAAATTGATATTTTCCTGGGGTGAATATTTGCTCTGTACTTCCTACAAAAAATACCCCGCCGCTTTTTAGCGATGCACTGAATTTTTCATATAATAAATTCTTGGCTTCTTCAATGAAATAAATTAAAACATTGCGGCAAACGATTAAATCGAACCCTTGGTCGAATCGGTCAGCAAGAAGGTTTTGCTTTTTAAATGTCACCCTTCTCTTGATTTCATCATCGACACGATAAAAATCCGCTTTTTTTTCAAAGTATTTCCTTTTAATTTCCTCAGGCACTTCATTTAAGGAACGTTCGGGATATATCCCCAATTTCGCTCGCGCCAATACATTTTCATCGAGATCCGTCGCCAATATCTCTATCTGGCTAAGTGGGACCAGATTGGATAATATCATGGCAATCGTATATGGTTCCTCGCCAGTTGAGCAGGCAGCACTCCAAATTTTCAACTTTTTTTTGCTTTCTAATAACCCAGGCAGGATTTTCCGCTCCAACACTTCCCATCTTTTCGCATTTCTATAAAATTCGGAAACGTTGATTGTCATTCTATCCAAAAACTCATTTAATACACCGGGATTGGTTTGAATGTCTTTGTAGTATTCACGAAATGAATGATATCCTCTTTTTTCATATAGAGATGTTAGTCGCCTTTTCATTTGCCCTTCCTTATATAATGCCAAATCAATGCCTGTCAGCATTTTGATATTACGAATAAACTCTTCATATTCTTGAGGCATTCCCACGACTCCCCTGCACATAATTATTTTAAGTGGTTCTTCCCTTTATATATATCGGAGAGTGCCATATTTTCTTTAAACTAAAATTATCCCTTACGTTGCTGCTTGAAATTAAAAAAGCAATTAAAAAAAGCGGGTTCCATCGCATAATGACGATGGAACCCGCTTTTTTTAAATAGATCGTATTAATTAATAAACCCACTCGTTAACAAGTTTAGAGTACTCAACAAGTTCTTCTTCTTTGAAGAATAAACCGATTTCGCGTACAGCGCTTTCAGCTGAATCAGATCCGTGAATGATGTTTTTGCCGACAGTTACGGCAAAATCGCCACGAATTGTTGCTGCTGCTGCATCTTTAGGGTTAGTGGCACCCATCATTTGACGTGCAGTAGCGATTACGTTTTCACCTTCCCAAACCATTGCGAAGACAGGACCTGAAGTAATGAAGTCCACTAGTTCGCCAAAGAAAGGACGTTCTTTGTGCTCGCCATAATGCTGCTCAGCCAATTCTTGAGAAATGACCATTAATTTTGCTCCTGCAAGAAGGAAGCCTTTCTTTTCAAAACGGGAAACGATTTCACCGATTAAATTGCGTTGAACGCCGTCAGGCTTAACCATTAAAAATGTTCTTTCCATGAATGTCACTCCTAATATGTATCATTGTTATTTGCCTATATAAGGCAATACTTTTAGAATATTACCATTGTTTGATGAGTTTCGCAACTCCCATTATCAAAACTTTCTTTTTCCGATATTTTTCGCGATATCCGATAAAGTTTTTCTAGCTTTGATGGCAGGAAGACCTTTCAACTCAGTAAAAGCCTTTTCTAAATACATATCACTGATCCTCGCTGCCTGTTCAATGGCACCGGAAGTTTTTATCACATGAATTATATGGGACATTTCCTCTTTTGGCGTATCTTCCCGAACTGTTTCGATAAGCTTTTTTAACTTTGGATCTTCCATAGCAATCAATACGGGTAAAGTGATATTACCTTGAATCAAATCACTGCCGGCTGGTTTCCCAAGCTCTTCTTCCGAAGCAGTAAAATCCAATATATCATCGGTGATTTGATAAGACATACCGACATAATATCCGAATTTAAATAGCTTTTGGTGAATTCTCTCTTCAACACCCGCTGAAATGGCTCCCAACTGGCAACTGGATGCAATGAGCAGTGCCGTTTTCCGTTTGATCCTTCTAAAGTATATCCGCCAATTCTGTTCGAAATTGTATTTATCTTTTATTTGTTCAATCTCACCAAGACATAGTTCAACCATAGTATCAGCGAGAATTTGATGCGCCAGCGGAGACTCGATAACCGCCATCATTTCCAGTGCACGAGCAAAAATGAAGTCGCCTGTGTACATGGCGACACGATTATCCCATTTTGATTTAATGGTAGCAGATCCCCTGCGTAAATCCGCATCATCCACAACATCATCATGCACAAGGGAAGCTGTATGAATCAGTTCCAAAGTCGCTGCGACATGCTTTACGACATGAATATCATAGTTGCCAAACTTCGCACCCAATAGGACGAATACCGGACGGATCCGTTTTCCACCGGATTGCAGCAAATGCAGGGAAGCTTCCCTTAAAACTGTGGAATCCGCTTCGATTGCGGCTTCCAGTTCTTTTTCTATTAATTGCAAATCTGCATTCAAAAATGAATACATCATTTTAAATTTCATACATTCCACCCAGCTTTGTCCATTGCTATTATGCTTATTTTGAAGGCTTGTACCCGAAATGTGTTGCTGCTACCCCACCGAAATGGGCCTTATAACTGACATTTTCCATTCCCGCCTGCTTGAACATGTTTTCAAGCTTTTTCATGCCAGGGAAATCCCGAGCCGATTCTTGCAGCCATGAGTATTCGCTATAGCTTTTTGCGAATAATTTGCCGAACATGGGCATGATGAAACGGAAATAAAAATAATAGCCCTGTTTAAAGCCAAGCATCGTAGGCTGTGAAGTATCCAGGCAAACGATCATTCCACCCGGCTTGGCTACCCGGTTTAACTCTTTGAGCACTTTCATGTAATCGGGGACATTCCGCAGCCCGAAACCGATCGTGACATAGTCAAAGCTATTATCCTCAAAAGGAAGCTCCATTGCATTCCCATGCATTAGGGACACTTGCTCTAGATTGAGTTCATTTACCTTTTGTTCGCCGATTTTCAGCATGTTCTTACTAAAATCCAGACCAACAACCTTTCCTTCTGGTCCTACTTCATTAGCAAGGGCAATGGTCCAGTCCGCTGTTCCACAGCATACATCCAGTGCATGGGCGCCTTTTGGGACATTCATGATGGCCATTGTAGCCTTCCGCCATTTAAGATGCTGTTTAAAGCTGATGAGGGAATTCATCTTGTCATAATTTCCGTAGATCTTTTCAAAGACATGATGAACTTTTTGCTCTTTAGACTGCTCCATGATTCACCCTTCTTTCACATATGAATTTGCTATACTCTCTGTTTGTTCCAAGATGGCCTTCACTCTTTCCAGAAGTTCATCATCCAACTTTGCCAGCTTCCGCATCGAGCACTGTACGGATTGCCTGGCATCCCTCAGGCAAATGTCGAATTGGGTGCGTACCTGTTCTTCTTTTTCCGAAATGGTAACTTTCCCGTCAATCGAGTCATCGAGAGGCATTTCCCTTAGGACATCAAAAACTATCGATTGCCCCGACTCCATATAACTGCTCTTCTCGGCATGCAACCGTTTTAAAAGCAGCAGATCTTCCGCTATTTCTATCCAGGCAGGCTCATTATAGTAATCCGCGAGTTTATGAATCAGCGAAGCCTCGATCGCTTTGATCGTCATTAAAAGCGTTGGGACATCATTAATGGACCCTTGTTGGTAAAGAATGATTTTATTGTCATTTATTTTTTTTATCGCGCTCGAAAGTATACGGATCATATCAACATTACCTACACTGGCAAGCCCTTGATAATATAAGCCACTATAGTAATCACCGGCAAGCACTTGTAATTGACGATTTTTCAATACCTCGGGCAACTCGGTTCCTTCTCCTGAATTCGAGACGATTTCATGGGTATCCAGAGCAATTTGCACTAACATGGTTGAAATGATGTATTGATTTCGTTTTTCGCTTAAAACGTCCAAATCGTTAAACAATCCCCAAAGCAATATCAGTTTATCTTCGTCCAAGCTTGGCTTTTGTATATACTTCAATAAATATGGATGTTGAGCTTTCGTTTCTATTAATCGCTTTAATTGCCTTATGTCGTCCGTTATGTTTAACAATTGAGATCACCCTTGCATCCCCGAAAGATAATTTTTTTCATACATATTGGTTTCTGTCTGTGTAAAATACACATTATTATACCATAAAAACAATCAGATGAAATGGTCAACGTTTATAAAATGAAACTTCCAAAGGTAAGGAAACCATCGTCTTTTGCTCTTCAAAAAAATGGATGCGGGAAATTTACAGCTTGTTAAACGTGATATCAGATGATTGATTTACTAATTAACCAAGTATTGAGAAGCTATCATTTCTCAGGTGAATTCTTTTTGGAATCACTTTCTATCTCTCCGAATGGAGTATAGACTTTTGCATGGCCCCTGATTTTAATTGCCGAGGTATGTTCCGTGAATTGTGCGATCATCACCTCTCCTGAGTCAAGTTTTTCGGAGTGATGAAACTTGGTGTCCGTTCCCCTTGTCAACCCGATGACGTTCACACTATCCTCAATGGCTTTGATTACGACAAAATCATTCAAGATCTTTTTTTCATTCATTTTTTCCTGCCCCCATGTCCTTAGTCTTTAATGAATGCCAGCACTTCAGCCCTAGTACGATGATCCTTCGCAAACGTTCCCCTTACAGCTGAAGTCACTGTTTTAGATCCAGGTTTTTTTACACCTCTCATGGTCATGCACATATGTTCAGCCTCTACTACAACCATTACACCATGAGGCTCGAGCTTTTCCATTATCGAGTCAGCAACTGTAGAAGTGATGCGCTCTTGAAGTTGCGGACGCTTCGATACAGCCTCAACCGCCCGTGCCAATTTACTTAAGCCAGTCACTTTTCCGTTTTTCGGAATATATGCTACATGGGCTTTCCCGTAAAAAGGGACTAAATGATGTTCACATACTGAGTAAAACGGAATATCCTTTACAAGTACGAGTTCTTCATGGTCCTCTCCAAAAACAGTATCGAAATATTCCTTTGGATCCTGATTAAGTCCAGAAAAAATTTCTTCATACATTCTGGCTACACGGCCAGGAGTATCCAGCAGTCCTTCCCTCGTTGGGTCTTCCCCTACAGCCTCAAGAAGCATTTTAACCGCTTCTTCCAATTTGGCATGATCAACATTAGCCATTTTTTGTACCTCCTAAAAAATCAATAATATTATGTATTCAGATAAAAAATCCAAAGCGCATTGCACCCGGATATCCATAATTGCAATTATTAAAGAAGACCCATACACCCATACATTGAGCCCTTGAACGGCAGTTTCGCCGGAAGCGGTTTTTGGATGGGCATTTCCTTGTGATGGATTAACCATCTGCAGCGTTTCTAAAATATTCACTGTCTTTTATATTATCACAGATGGAAATTAAGAAGCAAAAAAAGGGCCGCGTTTTCACGCGGCCCTTTTCGGTTAAGCACCCGTATGTAATGGTAGAATTACTTCACTGCATCTTTCAGCGCTTTACCGGGTTTGAAAGCTGGCACTTTGCTAGCTGCAATTTCGATTTCGTCACCAGTTTGTGGGTTACGGCCTTTACGAGCCGCACGTTCACGAACTTCAAAGTTACCAAAACCAATCAATTGGACTTTATCACCGTTTTTTAGAGCTTCTAAGATTGTATCAAAAACAGCATCAACAGCTTTTGTAGCGTCTTTCTTAGAAATTTCAGTTGCTGTAACAACTTCATTAATTAATTCTGTTTTGTTCATGCCATTCACCTCCTCCCAAAAGGAATCTTTATAAAAAATCATTATTACAACACTATAATAGTGATTTGATATTAGCTTCGGTCCAAAATTTTCATTCCCTGGCAATCAAGGATTATCAAGCCGAATTAATTTCCAAATAATTCATCCAGAAATTTATAAATACGTTGAAATCGCTGTTATAACGCGTTTTCTGTATGTAGATTATCACAAATCCTATTAGCTTAGCAAGGGAATTCAAAAAATAATGGGAATCTTTTCATCAATAATTGTATATATTATAAATTTTGTCTTTCGCTATTCATCATTTCCCTTTTTTATAGAAATTAAACTTCTTGTATTGCTGAAAATCGCTTAACCACAGGGTTTTTTCAAGATTATACTAAAAAACAGCAGATTATTTCAAATTTTAGCGTTCATAAATGATATTTTTCTTGTGATCCTGAGTCTTTCGCATGCAAAAAGACCAATCCATAAATGGAGTTGGTCCAGCTTTTAAACGTTTTTATAAGATGATGGCAATCAATCCCCCACTGCCCTCATTAATAATCCTCTCCAGTGTTTCTTTCAATTTGTAGCGGGCATTGTCAGGCATCATCGCTAATTTCACCTGTATGCCTTCCCTTACATAGGAACTTAGGCTTCTGCCAAAAATATCTGAGTTCCAAATGGATAGTGGATTGTCTTCGAAATCCTGCATCAGATACCGGACTAATTCTTCACTTTGCTTTTCAGTACCGATGATTGGCGAGAATTCGGATTCGACATCGACCTTGATCATATGGATGGAAGGAGCTACGGCTTTTAGCCTGACACCGAACCTGGCTCCCTGACGGATGATTTCCGGTTCATCAAGACTCATATCGTTAAGGGAAGGGGCTGCGACACCATATCCTGTTTGTTTGACCATTCTCAATGCATCGGCCACCTGGTCATACTCTGCTTTGGCATACGCAAAGTCCTGCATTAAAGATAATAGATGATCCTTGCCCCGAATCTCCACACCGACAATTTCCTTCAGAATATCATCATAGAGTTCATCAGGGGCGTATAGGTCGATCTCTGCAACACCCTGCCCCATCTCAATGCCTGCAAGCGCTGCACGGTCAATGAACTCGAATTCATTGAAATGACCGACTACACGATCTACATCCCTCAGGCGTTTAATATCCTTTACGGTCTCTTTAACCGCTTCCTGGTAACTTTCCCTTAACCAATGATCCTCGCGCAGAACCATTACCCAGCTCGGAAGATTAACATTGACCTCGAGAACTGGAAATTCGTACAGGGCCTCGCGGAGTACGCTGTAAACATCCGATTCCCGCATTCCTTCGACACTCATCGCCAATACAGGGATATCATACTTTTCCTGCAGGGATTCCTTCAGGGCTATCGTATTCGGGTGGTGAGGCTGAACAGAATTGACAATCATGATAAATGGCTTGCCAACCTCCTTCAATTCTTCGACAACCCTTTCCTCGGCCTCTAAATAATCACTTCGCGGGATTTCTCCTATCGACCCATCCGTCGTAACGACCACACCTAATGTGGAATGATCTTGAATTACTTTGCGAGTACCGATCTCAGCCGCTTCATTGAACGGAATCGGCTCTTCATACCAAGGCGTGTGAATCATGCGGGGACCATTTTCATCTTCATACCCTTTAGCCCCAGGTATTGTATAACCGACACAATCGACTAAACGAATATTCACGTCGAGACCTTCAGCCACTTGAATCGATGCTGCCTGGTTCGGTACGAATTTAGGTTCCGTAGTCATGATCGTCTTTCCAGCAGCACTTTGAGGCAATTCATCCTGTGCCCTTGCGCGGTCCGCCTCTGACGGAATATTCGGAATGACGACTAGCTCCATGAATTTTTTAATAAATGTGGATTTCCCCGTCCTGACGGCACCGACCACCCCCAAATATATGTCGCCACCGGTCCGTTCAGCTATATCTTTAAAAATATCTACCTTTTCCAAGGTATCCCCTCCCGAATTAGAGTTTTGGGATTTCGTTTATCCATTTGCATTTATTTAGGACATTATATATCTATGATGTTGTCCTAAAAATTTATTCCAATTATTTCCCTGGTTCAATCCCTTCCTCCACCAGAAATTTTATATAAGGGTTGTTATTTTAAAAGTAAGATGAAATAAAGATAAAAGAAATAACCCTTCCCCTACAATATATTTTGCAGAAGAAGGGTTATGCCTATTTTGTAAGGAATATTGGATTTTTTGTTTTTTCATCAATTGTATATGGCAATGAATAGGCAGGGACGAACTCCGAACTTTGCACCAGCAGTTCCCGGATATCTTCACCCGGCTTCATTTCCCCCTCATGCTTCTTTAATGCCTCAATTAAATCCGGGGTATAATCAACAAAAATACTGCCTTGACCATCAACTACGAGATATAAGTCTTTTTGTGAAAATGGACTCGTGACCGTCGGAGCGTCCTTCAGGCCCATTTTTTCATAATCAAGCGTGAAGACATTATCGGATAACCTTTCCTTAAATGGCGGGTATCCGTTGCTTTGCTGATAGGCAGTCAATCTCAAGGAAACATCCTGAATCTTCTGCGCCATCCTGACATCCAACAGCTTTACGGTCGGATCATTTTCAACATTAACGAGGATGTATTGAAAGACACCTCCTGATTCAAATGCATTGTCCGGCGGTTCAGCCATATACCTAGGTGAAATCTTTGAAAATTTTATGACATATTTTTGATAAATCGGTGTACCTGCATCTTTTGTAACGATGGGCAGTATGCCCCCTTCATCTTTCTGAAATTGATCCACTGCACTTTGGACGGATTGTATTTGCTCTTTATAAGGCAATTGGTTTTGCATTTTTTGCTTCTCCGGATATAAGCAGCCAGATAATGATACAGAGATGCAAAATAAACATAATATTTTGAAAAAAATTCTCATCATTTCTCCTCACCTATCAAGTGGTTGGCCCGCTAAGAACAACGATAAGGATGATCAAGCCGGCCAGAATCATAAGTATGTATGCGATAATTGCTGTCAAGACTCTCCAAAAACCTTTTAATTTATAGCGGCTTAAGTAGATTAGAAATATAGAGATAATCATAAAGCCCATTGCTATAAAGGATATCCACATTTTTTGCAGAGCTGGTGTCATATCTTCATCACTCCTTTTTCCAGAAATTATTATAACATACCAAATTACGTTAAAGGAATTAAATCCTTGTCCAATCTGTGTAATTCCCGTTTTCATGACTCATTTTCATGAAAAAAATATAAAACGAGAAATAAGTATAGTAAGTAATTTCCATACCTCCTCCCTCCAAGCAACAAAAAAACAGCCCAAAGGCTGTTTTTCTGCTTTTTTAAATTAAGATTGAAGCGTCGGCAAGACCTCTTTAAACGCTTTAATGACTGTATCGACTTCATCCAACTGAATAGTCAATGACGGCTCAATCCTGATTGTTTTGGAATTGATAAGCGTACCTGCCACCAAGATGCCTTTATCAAAGAGGGCTTTTGAGAATTCATAACCCACTTCATCTTTATGGAACTCAATGCCAATCATCAATCCTTGGCCGCGGATTTCCAAAACCTTATCTTTGTGCTCAGCAGCCACTTCCCTTAACCCATTTAGGAAGTATTCACCAACTTCTGCAGCACGCTGCGGTAAGTTTTCTTCCAAAAGTACGTCAATCGTAGCAATGGCCGCAGCACAAGCAAGTGGATTTCCTCCAAATGTGGTTGTGTGCATGAATGGATTGTCGAACCAGCTTTTAAACACTTTCTCATTGGCTACGACAGCCCCTGCAGGCATTACTCCGCCGCCAAATGCTTTCGCTAAACAAATAATGTCCGGAACAACATCATATAGCTCAGAAGCGAACATTTTACCTGTCCGTCCCATTCCTGTTTGCACTTCATCCAAGATCAATAACGCATCATATTCGTCACACAATGCCCGAACCTGCTTTAAATAATCTTGCGGAGGAAGAATGACCCCTCCTTCACCTTGAATAGGCTCCAACAGCACAGCAGCAACATCTTCACCGACCAATGCACAACTTTCAAACGTTTTTCTCATCATATCCACATCACCGAATGGTACATGACGCACACCTGGTACCAACGGGATGAACGGTTTTCTGAACATGCCCTTTGCCGTTGCAGATAGGGAACCAAGGCTTTTCCCATGAAATGATTTTGTCGTGGAAATGATCGTGTATCGGTCACTGTACATTTTAGCCAGCTTAAGTGCAGCCTCCACGCTCTCGGTACCGCTGTTCGTAAAGAACGAGTATTTTAGATCTCCCGGTGTGATTTCAGCAAGGATCTTGGCAAGCATTGCACGTAATGGATCAAGTAAGTCCTGGCTATGAAGGGCTTGCCTTTGCAATTGATCGGTTACGGCCTTTACTACTTTAGGGTTACGATGGCCAACATTATAAATACCAAAGCCACCTAAACAATCAATATATTTTTTTCCATTTACATCCGTAAAACAGGAATCTTGATCAGACCACTCCACCGAAGCGAATTGCGTGTCTTTAGTGACCGTCTTCCGATATTCCAAAAATCCAGGGTTTACATGGTTACGGAAATTCTCGACCGTTTCTCTTGTTATCCATTGCGCGTCTTCTTTTGAAATTTCTTTTTGTTCGATTAATTGAAGCACTTTTTTAATATAATCTTGGGTTGCTGATTGGTTAGCTTGAGTGTTTTTACTTTCTACGTTAATTGACATTTTATAAGCTCCTTTTTTTTATAACTTTAGTGGATGATTAATTGAAATTGCTTATTTTATAAAACTTTGATGCTTACCTCCCTTTTTTCTTATACTTACTAATCAAGCAAGAACCATGCCAAGTTAATTAACCAATAAAACCGCATTCTTTTTGATAAATCACGCTAAAATTATGCAAATTTGCATATCAATATTTCAATTTGCATAATCATCCTTATAAATCATAAAAAACTTCCCAAATGCTCTTATAAAAATAAAATAAAAGCCGTTGACAAGTGATTTTTTATCACTCGGCAACGGCTTTTATTCAATATGCATTTTTTTCGATTTTCTTACTCTGTTCAGCTAACACTTTTTGATACTTCCTGCTCACTGACGATTGACTTATCCCGAGCGCTTTTGCCGCTTTGGTCGTAGTTTTATACTGTTTCATGGCAAGCATGATCAATTGCTCTTCGACATGATCCTGTGCTTCCTGCAGCGGAAGGATTCTCGTAATGATGGGTTTCGATTGTTTAAAGTCACTGCCCACAGGTATGAACCTTTGAATGAAATCAGCATCGATCATCTCTTCATCTGCAGAAACAACCAATCTTTCAATCATGTTCTGCAATTCACGGATGTTCCCCGGCCATGTATAGACTTCCAGTATATTTAATGCATCGGGGGAAAAGTGGTAATTCCGCTGATACCTTTCATTCAGTTTTTGCAGGAAATGAAAGGCTAGCGGCGGTATATCCTCCGGCCTTTCCCTTAAAGGGGGCACATGTATGGGTATGACGTTTAATCTATAGAATAAATCTTCTCTGAACGTCCCCATCTCGACCATTTTTTCCAGACTCTTATTCGTGGCCGCAACAATTTGAACATCAATTGAAATGGGTGTAGTGCTGCCAATCGGAATCACTTCCTGTTCCTGAAGGACCCGCAGCAGCTTGACTTGCAGGTGTATGGGCATGTCACCCACTTCATCAAGGAATAAAACACCTTTATTAGCCTGCTGAAAGTATCCTACTTTCCCATTTTTATCTGCTCCTGTAAAGGAACCCTTCGTATAACCAAACAATTCACTTTCGAGGAGGTTTTCCGGAATCGCCCCGCAATTTATCTTAAGGAAAGGCTGCTTGGACCGCCTGCCCATTTTATGAATGGCTTCGGCTATCACTTCTTTACCTACTCCCGACTCCCCGTTGATCAAAACAGTTGATGAGAAATGAGCGATTTTCTTGACTTGGCTGATTATCTGCTCCATTTTAGGACTTGCAAAAACCAACTCTTTATAAAATTGATCCTGTTTTTTGAATGAATCCAGTTCTTTCCTCATTTCATTTAATTCCGATTTCAATTGTGTCGTTTCCGTTATATCCCTTGATGCAATGACTATTCGATCTATATCCCCTTTTTCATTGAACACAGGGGTGCCGACGGAAAGGACTTTCTTATTCATTTTCGTATCTTGGACAATCGATACTTTCTTTTTTTGTTCAAGGACTAACCGGGTGACCGAAGGATTAAAAATCCCTTCATCTTCTAATTGCAAAAGATTCTTCCCGATATAATCTTTTAAATTCTTCCCCCAGAATCCTGAGATGATGCTGTCACTATAACGCAGCAGCTCTCCTTTTTGATTGACTACAAGTATTTCATCATAGATATTCGCTAAAATAGCATTCAAGTCTTTATTCGAGCTTTTTATCAATTCAATTTCCATGGCCATTTCCTCAACCATCGGTAAATCCTGAACGATGATGATCAGGCCTTCGACTTCTTTTTCATGGTTCAGAATCGGGCTATAGTCGACAAGCACACTCATGACATCAGTAATCTCCAACTGATTCAGAATACTGCTCCCGCTGGCAAACACGCTATGTATATGCTGCTTATTGAAGATGTCCGCAGCAGGTTCATTTAGGACTTGTTCAGAAGGCTTTTTTATCATTTTCAAGCCTGATTCATTGAAGTTCACAATATTTTTTTCTTTATCAGCTACAAAAATCCCCATAGGAATGGAGGTTAAAATAACATTTAGCAGGTCTAAATTTTGTTTGCTGTCCTGCTTGAATAATTCTGCTAACACATCTTCCCTTCTTACATAACCGGTAAGCAGGCCATCATCCGTTTTTATCAGCACGATAGGTTCTCCGATAATTTGAAACAGAAGCGGCAAGGATATGTTAGGGGTTAATTTACAGACATTATCAATCGAAAAAGCATACTGTAAAAGCTGATCGACTGTCGTTATTTTTTCATTTAACGGGAGGTCATCCATGCGGATATACGCAAACACTTGATTTTCCTTCATAAGAAAGAAGAAAGGTTCCTGTATCTCATGAATTTTTTGGTCTGATAATGTAGGCTGATCAATTGCTATAGTTATGAATGGTCTTATTTTATCATCCGGAATAGATAACACAGTTTCACTCTCCTTTTGTAACCTAACCTATATTTTATCACAATTCTGAATTGCTAGATAAAAAATAACATGTACGATTACTCATATCCAGCATTTACCTTTATCCATTCCACAACAAAAGGGTCCTTTAACGGACCCTTTTGACCTAAAAACCTGCTATGCACCTTAGACTTATTTTATAAAGGACCGTTCACCTTTTTTTATTATTCCTGATCAGGATTGATAAAACGATGAATATGGCTATGAAAAGCAGCCATAGTACAGAACGCAGCCGGTTTCACCCCCATGATATCGATAACCGTCACAATAATCAGTAAATTCAGTACCCATGTAAAAGCCGGTACAAAAGGAAAAGCTGCTGAAAAGAAAAATGCTGAAAACAAGTAATTGACCATTGTAATGAATAAATAATCCATCTAAGTAAACCGGCATATGTATTGATAGAACTTTGCGCGCCTACGCATATACCGAACCTGCCGAAGGAATGACCTTTGCCATCTGTCCATAATACATGCTGTGAGAAGCATCACCATTAAAGCGAGCAGGCAGACCTCCGGAACCATTTCATGTGACATCTCTGCAGCAATCCAATAAGCGCTAAATCACTGTTGCTAATTCCATGTACAAAAAACCGAATAGAAAGAGCGTTAAAGACATTTTCATTTTCTCAACAGTCATATAAACCTCCTTCGTTCATGAAGTGAGTAAATTCACTGTGCCTCTTCAAAATGGAATAGCGGGGGGGATTCCGTAAACCATTTTGTACGATACAGAAGATAACCAATCCCAATTACCGCCCATACAATTCCTAGGATCAATGAACTCGTCTCGAGATTAAGCCAAAGGATGAAGACCGATGCAGCACCTAAAACCGGGGACAGAATAGTTGAAAGAAATCCTTTAATCGTTCTGAAGCTTTTGTTTCTTATTGAATGGACGATTACACAAATATTCACGAAAGTAAAAGCAATTAATGCCCCAAAGTTTATGAGGGAAGTGGCTGTAACCAAATCAAGGAATAGTGCAACCAATGATATGGACCCGACAAATATGACATTAAAAAATGGCGTGTTGTATTTTGGGTGGACAAACCCAAATAGTTTTTTCGGGATCATTTGGTCACGTCCCATGACATATAGCAACCTAGAAACACTAGCATGGGATGCAAGCCCCGAGGCAAGTGTACCGCATAAAGTTCCTGCAAGAAAGAAGGCTTGAAATAACTTCCCGCCCACAAAAAGGGCAATTTCCGGAGAAGCTGCTTCTGGATCGCTAAAACGGGAAACATCCGGGAAAAATAACTGTGTAAAGAATGATGCCGTCACAAATAAAACCCCTCCGATAAGGGCGGTCAAAAAGATGGCCCGGGGAACCGTTTTAGCTGGATTCGGTGTTTCTTCCGATAAAGTAGTGACAGCGTCAAACCCCAAGAAAGAAAAACACAGGATTGTAGCACCAGTTATGAGCGTCGACATTTCCATATGATGCCCGAAGAATGGCTGAACCGATAAGACCTCTCCAGTTCCTTCTCCACCCATGACACCTTTAACGACAAGCGCCACAAATATAACGATCACCAACATTTGAAAAAAAACAAGGAAGCTATTAAAGTTTGCGGCAAAATTAACATTGAATAAGTTAATGCCTGTCATTAAAAGGACAAATGCCACCACCCATATCCACGGGTACACCTCCGGAAAAAGAGCGGTTAAGTATATTTTTGTCAATATGCCATTCACCATCGGTAAAAATAAATAATCAAGTAATGAAGACCACCCGACAAGGAAGCCTAAATGTGGATTGATCGTTTTTTGTGTGTAAGTATAGGATGAACCTGCCTGCGGATAAATTTTTACCATTTTCCCATAACTGGCGGCAGTAAACAACATCGCTAAAAGAGCAATGACATAAGCGGTTGGCACATGCCCCCCCGTTTTTTCGGAAACTATCCCAAATGTATCAAAAACAACCATCGGCGTCATATATCCAACACCAAGCAATACGATATGCCACAAGTTTAAAGACCTTTTCAGATTACCTGTTTGCATGTATCATTCCCCTTCCTTTTTTAGCGAGAAAAGTTAACCAACTTTTCTGGCCTCCCTTATAATTCTTTGGTCATATTACACCTCGCAATTTTCATACCAAAAAAAAATAGTCGATTTATAACAAAAAACAAGGAAATATGTAGAATGCTTTATGCAAATTTGAATAATCTATTCAATTATTCATAAGAGAACAGGTGCTTTTTTGCCCATAAAAAAAAGCAGAAGATATTAGATATCTTCTGCTCATTTGACTAAATCCCCCGTGCCGAGGTCAAATTACTAGTTTACTTTCGTTGCATTGTATGCTGATACACGGCAAGGCGCATCATCAAATGCCTAATTTAATGAAATTCTTTTATGAAAATCAACAGATTCGGATTTCAATCGTGCTGTCTGCTATCCAAAATGTTATAAAGTTCTTCCATCTCATTCGTTTTTGAACGATTCATCAAGAGGTCAACTGCCTTTTTCACTTCTTCATCATTGAATAAAACATCGTACAGAGCTTCAGTGATCGGCATGTTCACTTCGTACTTTTGTGCTAGTTGATAGGCGGCTTTAGTGGTTCTGACACCTTCAACGACCATACCCATGTTTTCCAAAACTTCTTCAAGCTTTTGCCCTTTTCCAAGCATATTCCCAGCTCTCCAATTACGGGAATGTACGCTTGTACAAGTGACGATCAAGTCGCCAATCCCAGCTAAACCTGAAAACGTAAGCGGGTTAGCACCCATGGCCACCCCTAGACGGGATATTTCAGCCAATCCTCGTGTCATTAATGCAGCCTTGGCATTATCCCCATAGCCTAAACCATCCGTAATTCCGGCAGCCAATGCAATGATGTTCTTTAATGCCCCTCCGATTTCAACACCAATCAAGTCCGGATTTGTATACACACGGAAATTGTTATTGATGAAGATGTCCTGAACCCTTTCGGCAGCCTTCATATTCTTTGAAGAAACGGCAACTGTTGTCGGGTGACGTAGACTGACTTCTTCAGCATGACTCGGTCCTGAAAGAACCACTATATCTTTAAGCCAATCCGCCGAAGAGACTTCTTCAATCATTTCCGATATACGAAGCAGGGAATCAGGTTCAATCCCCTTACTTACATGAACGATTGTCAATGGCTTATCATGAGCCTCTTCAATCTGCCCAAGCACTTCCCGGTAGGCTTTGGTCGGCACAGCCAAAATTATTATTTCAATCCCGACCAATGCTTCCTTAATTGAAGAATAACCTTTAATCCCCAAAGGCAATTCAATCCCAGGCAAGTATTTTTCATTCGTATGATTTTGATTTATTTCATTGATTTGATTCTGATTATGTCCCCACAATCTCACTTCATGCTGGTTATCAGCGATCACGAGCGCTAAAGCAGTTCCCCAGCTCCCTGCTCCGATCACTGCGATACTTTCTTTATCTTTCACCATGGTATAACCACCTTTACTATTTTCTCTGGCGTCCAAAAATTCGTATTGGTGTTCCTTCAAAACCAAAGGCATCCCTAATTCGATTTTCTAAAAATCTCTCATATGAGAAATGCAATAACTCCGGATCGTTAACAAATACAACGAAAGTTGGCGGCTTGATCGCTACCTGAGTCGTATAATAAATTTTCAAACGGTTGCCATTATGTGTCGGTGTCGGATTCATCGCCACGGCATCCATGACCACTTCATTCAATACATTTGTCTGAACCCGGATAGCATGATTCTCACTAGCCTGATCAATGACCGGTATTAAGGTATGTGTCCGTTTTTTCGTTAAGGCAGAAAGATAAATGATTGGCGCATAATCCAAGAATAGGAAATGGGCACGAATTTTTTCTTCAAAATCCTTCATCGTTTTTTCATCTTTTTCGATGGCATCCCACTTATTGACGACGATGATGACCGCCCTACCCGCTTCATGGGCATATCCAGCAATTTTTTTATCCTGCTCACGAATACCTTCTTCAGCGTTCAGGACCACAAGAACAACGTCTGAACGTTCAATTGCCCTTAATGCACGAAGTACGCTATATTTTTCCGTGCTTTCATACACTTTACCTTTTTTCCTCATCCCTGCTGTATCAATAATGACATATTCTTTGCCATTGTACTTATACGGAGAGTCAATCGCGTCGCGAGTCGTACCTTCAATATCGCTTACAATGACACGTTCTTCACCTAACAATGCATTGACCAGAGATGACTTACCTACGTTCGGTCTTCCGATCAAACTGAATTTAATGACATCATCATCATAATCCTGGCCAGTGAATTTAGGGAAATGTTTGGCCGCTTCATCCAGAAGGTCACCAAGACCAAGCCCATGAGACCCGGAGATCGGGAATGGATCGCCAAAACCTAACGCATAGAAATCATAAATTTGATCCTTCATTTCTGGGTTATCTACTTTATTTACTGCAAGGACAACTGGCTTTCTCGATTTATAGAGAATCTTAGCGACTTCTTCATCAGCAGCCGTTACCCCTTCACGACCATTCGTCATAAAAATTATCACATCAGCTTCGTCGATGGCAATTTCAGCCTGCTGGCGAATTTGTTCCAGGAACGGCTCGTCACCGATATCAATTCCACCTGTATCAATAATGTTAAAATCATGTGTCAACCATTCACCAGAACTATAAATCCTGTCCCGGGTCACTCCAGGAACGTCTTCGACAATCGAAACCCGTTCTCCAACTATTCTATTAAAGATTGTCGATTTTCCCACGTTCGGACGACCGACTATCGCAATTACCGGTTTTGGCATTGCTATTCACCCTTTCTGCTACTATATCTCTGTCAAAGTCACGAAATTCATGAATGCATTTATACGGTTGCTTTGCATTATTGATTTTCATTATTTCCTTTTAAAGGAAAGAGCTGTATCCATCATCATTTAAAGGAATCTTTCATCAGTAAGAATATTCGCAACTGATGTTCAGTTAAATGTATCAAGTATTCACGGGCAGTTTGTCCACTTGACGCCCCAGTTCCTGAGGTGACGTGAAGCTGACCCCTCTGCATGCTCAAACTTGATTATAAACAGCCCAAAAAAATGAAGAAAGCTTTGGCAAACGGCTTCCTTTTTAATTGTTTAGAGCATTTTACGATTATCTACAGACCTCTAACTATCATATAGTAACAAATTTCTCGCCAATCAACAATGATTGTATGAATAAAAGCCTTCTAATTCCAGTTTGCACCATTTTGATAAATTTTTCACCATACTCTTCATTGATTAAAATTCTCTTTTCCTTGTTTTGATAAAAATCTCGATTGAGATATTGAATAAATGAATTGGCCAGCCAGTTCCAACATTCTCCACAGTATGTTTGCGCCCAAAACCAGCACTGCATTATCATGCCATGTGTAAGCAAGGGCCACATAAGGTAAAGAGTGGTAAGCAAGCAATCCAGAATATATGATATCTCCCATCATCATCCCAATTAAAAGGACGAACAATCGATGTTTCCAATTTTTAAAAAGTAATAGGATAAGATAATTCAGAAAAATACACAAAAGATAAGTCGGTTTCATGATGAGCCATATCGGATCAAGCAAAGAAAAAAGTTGAAAACTGGCATAAGCGAGAGTGATAATAAGACTTCCGCTGATCAGTTCCATCATCTTGATGATTGATTTCTTCCTAATATACACACACAGTATAAAGAAAAGATACGGCCCGCTCAAATGCACGGAAACCAAGGGAGCATCCAGTTTATAGCCAGCTAAAACCATAACGGCTAATAGATGAAATAGAAAATCAAAACGAAAGGGAACCGTTTTCGGAATAAAATACATGACAATGACCCAAACTATCCATGAAATCCAATAAAATATTATTCCATCCATGCAGCGCCCCCCTTTTAGGAACATTATGGCTTGTTTATTCAAAGTATAAACGTATAGCACGGCATTTAATGAGGAAACCTTCCTCCTATCATTAGAAAAGGAGGTGTAACCATGGGAAAAGATCGGCAAGAGAAGAAATTGAAAGAAAGTAAACGGGTGGAGTCCGACAGGGACCAATCACTGGAGCATAAAGGGGCAACTAGAATGGAAAGCCCTGAAGAGGCTCGAAAAAGGAATAGTTAAGTCTATCCCTGAACAAAAAGAAGCATCTCAATCCGTTTCAATTGAGATGCTTCTTTTTCTGGTCATTCATTTAGCATATGCCGAACAATCAATGCCTCTTTGAGATAACCAATGATAGGTATTGCCCTTGATGACTAATTTCGATTTCCTTAGCTCTGAGATATTACCGCACCCGAGTGCAGTCATGATGATTTTTAAATCTTCATGTATGTAATTTATTTCTTTAATCAGTTGTTCCAAGCCCAACTCTTTATAGAGCTTGAGGAAATGTCCGGCCAAGCCGACACCTTTCGCTCCTAATGCCAGGCTTTTTGTAATTTCCAAAGGACTTTGAATGCCGCCTGATCCAATGACTGATAGCTGTGGTGAAACATTAACTGCTTCGACAATCGAAGCGGCGGTCGGTATGCCCCATTCATTGAAATATCCGAGTATTTTTGCGCGTCTCTCATTCTCGATTTTAGCAAAATTCGTTCCGCCAAACCCGCCTACATCAATGATCGAAATACCAATAGAATGTAATTGCTGCACCGTTTCCATACTCATCCCAAATCCAACCTCTTTTACGATGACAGGGATTCCGATCGTTCTATTGATTTTTTCAATTCTCGAAAGGGTACCGGCAAAATCCCTGTCCCCTTCAGGCATCGTCAATTCTTGAATTACATTGATATGAATCTGAAGGGCATTTGCCCCGATCATATCGCTGGCCCGCTTAGCCTGTTCGACTGTTGCTTCGCCACCGAGATTACCAATCAACACACCATTAGGATTTACCTGCCTTACAACTTTAAAAGAAGCCTGCTGGCTAGAATCCTTGATGGCTGCCATTTGAGATCCGACCGCCATGGCGATTCCTGTTTCCCGAGCAGCAATGGCTAGGTCACCATTCAATTTTTCGGTTTCAGGGCCTCCGCCTCCGGTCATGGCATTTATGAAAATTGGCGAACTTAATTCAAGTCCGCCAACTTCTGCTGTGAGGTTCACATTATTCAAGGAAATACCTGGTAAGCTTTGGTGAATAAACGAAATATCTTCTAGTCCGGTTTTATGCTGCTGCCCTGTCTTTAGCGCAAATTCTATATGATCTAATTTTCGTTGTTTTCTCTCCAAGGCCATCACCATTATTATCTTATTTTAGTTTTTTCAATTGATCACCGATCATTTCACCTAGCTGAAAGCCCTTCGATTCTTCAGGGATCTCATAATCCGATGTATTGTAATTGGCTTGAGATTCTTCAAGTTCCTTAATGCTCAATGATAGACGTTGATCCGTTTCATTGACTTCCAGCACTTTCACTTCGACAGACTGACCTTCTTTAAGCACTTCTTGCGGTGTGGCAATATGCTTGTGGGAAATCTGGGAAATATGAACAAGTCCTTCCACCCCTGGGAAAATCTCCACGAATGCACCGAAAGAAACAAGGCGTTTGACGATACCTTCCAGTGTAGAGCCTTTGGCCGCTTTTTCTGCAATGCCTGCCCAAGGTCCCGGAAGGGTATCTTTAATTGAAAGTGAGATCCTTTCGTTATCACGATCGATGGATAGTACTTTAACTTGCACTTTATCCCCTTCGGAAACGACATCGGATGCCTTGTCGACATGCTGATGGGAAAGCTGGGAAATGTGGACAAGACCGTCTACGCCTCCAATATCCACGAATGCACCAAAATCGGTAATCCTTTGGACCACGCCCTCAAGCACTTGCCCGCTTTCAATCTTATCCAAAACGTTTGCTTTTTGCTTTTCCTTTTGTTCTTGGACGACTGCCCGATGCGAGAGGATTAAGCGATTCTTGTCTTTCTCAAGCTCAACGATCTTGAATGTTAAAGTTTTGTTTTTGTAATCAGAAAAATCTTCAACGAAATAGTCTTCTACTAGAGAAGCCGGAACAAAACCACGTACGCCTAGATCTACAACAAGCCCGCCTTTGACGACATCTTTAACTTCAGCCTCAAATACGTCTCCATTTTCAAATTTCAATTCCAGGTCATCCCATGCTTTAAGAGCGTCAATTTTACGTTTTGATAGAATGAGAGCTTCTTCTTCGACCTTAATGACTTCCAGCTCCAATGCATCACCTTCCGAAACGGCATCTGACGCCTTTTCGACATGAAGGCTTGAAAGCTCACTGATTGGTATGATTCCATCAGTCTTGCTGTTTTCCACATCGACAATGACCTGTTTTTCTTCTACCTTTGAAACGGTTGCTTTAACTTGATCCCCAACTTTGTAATTGTTCACTTCTACCTGGTTCATATCTTCTGTCATTACTAACTCCTCCTTAACCCATGACTGATCAGCAAATATCCTCTTCATCGGCCACATATTTTATTTAAAGTGGTTCAATAAAAACACTTTCCTAATAAAGATAAAAACAGTTTTTTTAGAGTAATAAAGTTATATTCCTTTTTATCGGCAATAAGGAACAATACCCTTATTTTATAAATTCTAACAAAATCAGAAAATTGTCAAGTATGAAGGACTATTTATGCGCGGAAATCAATTTCCCAATTTGGTCCATGATGATTTTGGTAGCTTCATCGGCTGATATTTTCTGTTCGCGATATTCAGTAAAATTTATTGGAGGACCGTAAACGACCTTCAACGGACGCAAAAATTTATATGGGCCGATGATTGCACACGGTATGATAACGGCATCAGACCGCAAAGCGAAAAATCCAGCACCCGCCAAACCTTCTCCCAATTCACCAGTCTTGCTTCTGGTTCCCTCGGGAAACAGACCGATCGCCTTGCCCTCCTTCAAAAGCTTTAAACCTTTTCTCAGGGATTCCCGATCGCTATTGCCCCGCTTCACGGGAAATGCATTTACTCTGGGTAATATACCCTTTAAAACAGGTGCTTGAAACAACTCTTCTTTCGCCATGAAATGAATATCCCTTGGAGATGTCATTCCAACTACGGGCGGATCCAAATTATCAATGTGATTGGCACAGATCAATACTCCGCCCTCTTTAGGGATATGTTCCTTTCCGAGCGCTTTAACCCTAAACGAAGGCGTTAAAACGCCTTTTACGATGTTCTTGGCAAATGTGTAAAAATCCAATGTCATCTTTTCCTCTCTTCTATTAAAGACATGATACTTTCTGCAACTTCCTGAATCGATAATGAAGTCGTATCGATTTCGATAGCATCCGCAGCCTTTTTCAGTGGCGATACCTCGCGTTCCGAGTCCAGCTTGTCCCTTGTTGCAATTTCCTCCCTTAACTTTTCGATATCTGAAGGAAAACCTTTCAATATATTTTCCTGATGCCTCCGCTGTGCCCTTTCATCCACAGATGCGATAAGAAATACCTTTACTTCGGCGTTGGGTAAAACATGCGTACCAATATCCCTGCCATCCATGACGACACCGCCATTTTCACCAAAGATTTGCTGCCTGCGAACCAATTCTTCCCGGATGCTTCGGTGCTTTGCCACTTCCGAAACGGAACCAGTCACTTCATTATTCCTGATTTGGGCTGTCACGTCCTCATTATCCAAGAACACCAACTGTCCATTTTCACTTGGTCTTAATTCGATTTCCGTATTGATGAGAACTTCTGATAATGCTGGTTCATCATCCAGGCGAATCTTTTGATTAAGGGCCTTATAGGTAAGGGCCCTATACATTGCACCTGTATCCACATATATGTAATTGAACTTTTCTGCAACAATTTTAGCAACCGTGCTTTTTCCAGCAGCAGCTGGTCCATCGATTGCGACTGATAATTTTTTTTCCATAAATCCTCCCAAGAATCCTACAATCATGCTGATTATTTAGTACCCTTTCATTTTATCACAACTAGCGGGAAAATCATTAATAAAAGGGATGTGTAGGTTCAAAATCACCTTTGTTCTTTTTTTATCACTACAGCCATCAATAGTTATCCTTTTTTGAAAATCTTCATACAAAAAAGCGGATCACCGCTTCAGACTGTAGACAATTCATAGAAAAACGAGTTTGCCTGCAGTATTTTCATTAAATTCTTCAATCTGGGTAGAGTTTTTTCCATATAAAAAGGAAAATATATTTTACTTTTAAACACGGTTCATCTCATTTTGTCGACAAAATGAAATTAATCACCGCTTTTACTACCGGTCTCATTGAATGTTTCAATGATTTTCGTATAGTTATTGCTGGTGACACCTTCATATCTCGAGAGCTTGGTCAAATCAAAGATTTGATCGTGCCTGCTCAAAAGGAACTGGAAAAAAAATAAGCAGGCCAATTGAATGATGATCACTTTAATTAATAGTCTTTCAAATGTTTTCATAAGCCGTACCCTCCATCTGTTTATATTAGCAGTATGGATGGAATCGCTGTTTTTCATTCAATCATGTTAAACGTGCAAGCCTTTTTTCATTAATTCGACCTGCTTTTCAAATATAAATCTCATTAATGTCTGAACATCATTTTTTGTAGGTTCAAGAAATTGGACGTGCAACAGAATTTTTCCATGCTCTTTCTCCGTTACGCGAATGACTTTGCTTTTTAACCTTAAATAATGAATCTCACCTGATTTAAGCGTGAGCGCCATCCACAGGTATAAGTGGGAAACCGATTGTATATCAGTGCCTTTTAAAAGCCATGGAAGCTCCGCCTGCACTTATATCCTCTGTTAATGCGCGAAAAGGGGGAAACTCGGAATGTTCTGGATGAATGGCTGTATCCAGGGTTACATCCAGGCGCACGTATTGCCTCCGTTGGATTTTCACAAACGTTTCTGCTTCGGGCAGCAAAATTTGCATCATGGGTATTCTGCCTTTCACTTTTCCAAGCACTTCAGAATCAAAGACATAAACAGCCTGCTCTTCATTGGAAAATGTGACGTTCAACTGTGTCCAATCCATAAGGAATGCAGTTTTACCAGTCTCTAGGTTGATGGGAAAGTCGGTATAGACACAACCCTGTCCCATTTCGACAACCATACAATTGAACTTTTCCTTCTGTGATGAGTATTTCGGTTCGAGCATTAATATATCACCAATTTTAAACATCGTTATCCACGTCCTTTTGATAGAAAGGAAACTACATAATATTACCTATTAATTTCCCCATATTATCCAATAATCATTTACGTTATTATGTCATGAAATAAGAAAAAGGGAAAGTGACTAAGCACATTTCCCTACAACCAATGATTCATGATAACAGTTAACATTAAATTAAATTCTCGTATATCGGTTCGGAATTCTTTAATTTTTCCACCTTTTCTTCTTGACCGGTATCTGCATTAATGAAAATACGGTAGGTATCATCTTTAATCGTACCGAGAAATTCATAACATAGAACTTCTTCACCAATATCATTGGTGATTAACGCCTTTCCTTCTTCCATTATTTTTACATTACTGTTGATTTTGTCCTTAGCTTCTTTCTCGGATATGTTCGGATTCGCTATTTCCCTGGTTTTATGTGATTTTAAATACTCGTCGGCTGAAAATCCTATAATGGATCCATCATCCAATGCGACTTTGACCTTGACTGAATCCGGATAAATCTTGACGCCATTTTCTGATGTCACGAAATTCAATAATGCGATATTATCGTACTGAGCACTTTCAAATAATTCAAGTGAACTGAAATCATGTTCCTTTAAAAATTCTTCAGCTTTTGTATAGGCTTGATTCAAATCAATATTTGTTTTGTTCACGTCCCTATTATTGATATACCAAATAGGGTAACCGCCTTTTTTTGTCAAATCCATATTCAATTCGGTATCGGAATCTTTATCGAGAATGCTCACACTATAAAATCCAAAATCGGAACCTTTTCCGTTTTCCTCCACATTCACCTGCAAATTTCTGCTTTTTGAGTGTGCATAGTTTTTTGCTGTCGCAATGGCTTCTTTTTTTGTTATGGTTTCACCTTGCAAATTTTTAAAGTTTTCATCCCTCTGTTGTGCAGATGTAAAAGTCGGATTCATCTCATTCGTTTCGCCGTACCCAGATACTTTTTTCTCCACCGTCTTTAAACCGTCGATGATCGTGTTATCGGAATTTTCTTTCCCTGATGCAAGAGCCATTTCGACATCCATCCACCTTAAATTGTTTTTCAGGACTAGATACTGCACTTTTCTTAACTCGCCCTGGATGTCCCCAGCCTGTGTGTACAAGGATTGTAGAGTCGCATATTCCTTATCATTCAATGGTTCTTTTTCAAGGTCACGTACCGCTGTTTTATAACTGAAGTCTGCAATTTTCGATAAAAATTCTTCTGTCTTATTAAAAGGAAGCAAGGTCAATGGCAACTGCCCGACATCACTTTGTGCTTCGGAAGTGATACGCCAAACATCCGTTAAAGCCGGACTTAATGAATAACGTGAATTCATGGCCAAAGTACTGCCGACCTTATCATGCAATAAATCCACTTGATAGCTTAAATCATGAAAGGCTCGCTGATACGTATTTTCCGCGTTGATTAATACAGCATTTTTTTCCTTATGTTCTTGATAGCCCCAGAATGCAGTTCCCGCAACAACTACAACAAGCAGGGCAATCACTATATTCCTGATCATTTTCCTTCACCTCTTTACTTACAAAAGATATGTTTTCCGATTCTTTTAATTTGTTCCCTTGACCAGATCCATTTGCTTGTTGCCGTTTCGGGGTTAAAATAATATTCTGCATTACCGCTTGGATCCCATCCATTGATAGCATCCACCACGGCTTCTTTCGCCCTTTCGTTCGGTGTCAGCCAAATCTGTCCATCCGCAACAGCCGTAAAGGCTCCAGGTTCAAAAATCACTCCTGAAATGGTATTAGGAAAAGCAGCACTTTCCACTCTATTCAGTATTACTGCCGCAACGGCAACCTGACCTGTATATGGCTCCCCTCGTGCTTCTCCATAAACGGCATTGGCCATCAGCTGTATATCGTTTTGAGAATATCCTCCTGGAAGATTGGCTGATGTCGTTGTTTTGGAAGGAGCTTTTCCGGAAGCGGCCCCTCCAGACGTAGTGCCATTTCCTTTCGCTTTTACCTGTTTTTCAATGGGGACTCCCCCATAATAGGTGAACTCGTTCCCTTTATTGATCTGTTGGTGAACATATTCTTTATTGAAATTAGAGGCATTCGTCAACTTCTGTTTTGTTGTAGTCCCTGCCAAACCATCTATTGGAAGCCCGAAATCTTGTTGAAAATTTCGAAGTGCCCAATAAGTGCCCCATCCATAGGCTCCATCAATCTTTCCATTATAGTAACCGATGTTTTGTAGGCGTGCCTGCAGTTCAATTACATCGTCTCCAACCGCACCTTTTTGAATGATTTGGCTCGAAAAGGCATTTGTTCTTGTTTCCGGGTAAATTCCGAAACAAATAGTAATACACGAAAACAGCAAAAGCCATTTCCATTTTGACGAAATTCCTTTCATCAAAAACACTCCTCTTTTTCTTGAATTAATGTAATTCTATTTTCTTCTTTACTGGCTTTTTTATTCCAAACATAAAAAAAACGGAGCGGGCAAAATATGCCAGCACTCCGTTTTGATAGTATTCTTCATTTGCTAAGGAATTGATTTTGAGAAAGTTTTTCTGCATGAAAGTCAGACAACAAACGTGCTTTTTTTACTTTTTTCATGCCTAACCACCATAAATAAATCATGAATGGCATGATAAAGTATACCCAAAATTTTTGGGAAACTAAAATATAATCGTAAACCCCATGTAACGAAATTGGTATGATCAATGCCAATGATAAATAGACCCTATTATTCGATGCTGAAAATTTCGCCTTGCCCAAATAATATCCCATGATCACACCGAACAAAGCGTGACTGGATACAGGGAGAACGGCCCTGAGAAAAGCATGTTCCACCCCGTTGGCCAACAGGTACAAAATATTCTCCATTGTAGCGAATCCAAGGGAGACTGCAGCTCCGTAAACAATCCCATCATACGGCTCATCGAATGCTACATGCTGATAAATGACATAAATGAGTATGAACCACTTGAAGAATTCCTCAAGCAGTGCAGCCCATAAAAAAGCATTTGCTAAATCGGTATTCAAGATATGTTCGGTTTCAAGCACATACTGTATGAACATAATCGGCAATACAAGAAAGACACCGAATAAAAATGTTTTGACCACAACCGATATCGGTTCGGTTTCATATTGATCTTTCAAATAGAAATAGCTCAGTAGCGCCAATCCTGGCGCAATGGCCGCTGACAACATGACCAGCATTAGCTGACCCTCTTTTCATCTTCGTTTCCTTAATCGTACCATGGAATGAAGAAAAACTGAATCCAAGAATCAAGTCTTCCAAATTTTATTTAATCCTTCAGTACTTAAAGAAGGTCTCATCTATAGTGTTTTCGCTTGCCAGCATGACAGCTAACTTAATCCGGGCCTTCTTGCTGTCATAGTCAGCGCCTAATATCACACCGCGTTGTTTTAAATCAAATGCGCTGCCTTCATAATCATAAGCTGGGTAAACTTTTCCTTCTTCTGCACTTGTAGTCATGATGATCGTTATGCCTTTATCGATTGCAGCCTGTATGGAAGTTACCATTACCGGGGTAACCTGTCCCCTTCCTACGCCCTCGAGTACGATGCCTTTCGCACCGTTTGCAACCGCAGCATCAATAAAGAGGCCATCAGCGCCTGTATGGCACTTGATGATATCCACCCTGGGAATGCGATCCCGAATATCATAACACTCCCTATGTAATGGTTTTTGATAGATGCTGACGACATCATTATCAATTATCCCCAAATATCCATAGCCAAAAGATTCGAAACCCTGCAAATTGGAAGCATGAACTTTTTTGACATACTTGGCTGAATAGATCCGCTCATTAAAAACGACTACTACGCCGACGTCCCTTATAAGATCACTCGCAGCGCATAATATCGAATTCCTTAGATTGGAATATACATCGGTGCCCACCTCTTGAGGAGAACGTTGTGAGCCGGTTATTACGATTGGACGTTGATCCTTAGTCGTGACATCAAGGAAATAAGCCGTTTCCTCAAGTGTATCCGTACCGTGTGTCACAACGATTCCCGTAACATCAGGATCCTCCAATTCCTTTTGAATGGCTGATTTAAGCTGCTGCATTTTCTCGAAGGACATGGACATGCTTGAAATCTGGAAAAGATCAACCACTTTAACCTCGATATCGTTGGGCAATTCGCAAAGTGATGCCAACTCATGGCCAGTCAATGCACCAGAGGCCAACATACCATTTGCAGTTGCTTTACTGGCAATAGTCCCACCAGTCGTTATTAATGATATTTTTTCCATACTGTCCCAGCTCCTTATTTATATAATTCACTTTTCTTTAACAGCCAAATGATAAGCAATCAATCCACCATGGAACCTGCCGTTCTCGATGAAGATTTCGTTCGCATTATTTCCGGCTGCCAGAACTCCTGCAATATAAAGACCTTTAACGTTCGTCTCCATCGTTTCCTCGTTATATGCGGGCCTTCCAGTCTCCTTATCAATAGTAATGCCCATTGAAGCTAAAAATGAATGGTCAGGATGGTATCCAGTCATAGCAAATACAAAATCATTTTTAATGACTTTTTCCTCATCACCTACATGATAGATGACGCTGTCTTCCGTTATCCTGTCAACATTCGCATTAAACTCCATCTTGATCGTTCCATTGCGGACCAATGATTCGAATTCGGGAAGGATCCAAGGTTTGATACTTGGAGAGTAATCCGATCCTCTATAAAGGACTGAAACCCTTGCTCCTGATTTGACCAATTCCAGAGCTGCATCCACGCTTGAGTTTTTGCCACCGATGACGGCTACATCACAATTAAAGTAGGGGTGGCCCTCCTTGAAGTAATGAAACACCTTAGGAAGCTGTTCACCCGGTATGCACATATAGTTCGGATGATCATAGTATCCGGTCGATACGATGACATGCAGAGCAGTATAGTCACTCTTCGATGTCTTGACTATAAACTTCCCATCTTCACGCTTTTCCACTTTTTCCACTTTTTCGAATTTATTGACCCGCAATTCTTTCCTTCTGACTACCTCCCTATAATAGGCTAGCGCCTGATTGCGGACCGGTTTACGGTTTTCAATTATAAAAGCGATATCACCAATCTCCAGTTTTTCACTCGAACTGAAAAATGTTTGATGTGTTGGATAACGGTAAATGGAATCAACCACATTGCCTTTTTCAATGATCAGGGACTGTATTCCCACTTCTTTAAGAGCGATTGCAGCAGCCAATCCACAAGGGCCCCCACCTATGATAATGACTTCTTCAACATTCATCTTTATTCCACTGCCTTTCCATGCACTATGTAATTCGTTCGTCTAAATAATAAAAACTCCTATCAATACATGATAGGAGTTTTTACAAATCATTTCAATGATAAAGCAATGAACATGATTTTAACTATAAATTAATACATGATTTGAATCTTTTAGATCCAACCACGGAAGCGAGAAGCTTCAGCCATTTTTCTTACGCCAATCATATAGGCCGCTAGGCGCATATCAACACGTCTTGATTGTGCAAGTTCATATATGTTATTAAAGGATTTCACAAGGATTTTTTCCAGCTTTTCGTCCACTTCTTCTTCAGACCAGTAATATCCTTGGTTATTTTGTACCCATTCGAAGTAAGAAACCGTTACACCACCAGCAGAAGCAAGGACATCAGGAACAAGAAGGATTCCGCGATCCGTTAGGATTTGTGTCGCTTCAATTGTTGTAGGTCCGTTAGCTGCCTCGACAACGATCGATGCTTTGATATCAGCAGCATTTTCTTCAGTGATTTGGTTTTCAATTGCAGCCGGAACTAGAATATCACATTCCAATTCAAGCAATTCTTTATTTGAAATTGTGCTTTTAAACAATTTCGTTACGGTTCCGAAACTATCTCTCCGATCGAGAAGATAATCGATATCCAAGCCTTCAGGATCATGAAGAGCGCCATATGCATCCGAAATCCCAATAACTTTAGCACCTGCGTCATGCATGAATTTAGCTAAGAAACTACCTGCGTTACCAAAACCTTGAATGACGACCCGTGCCCCTTTAATGTCGATGCCGCGTTTCTTGGCTGCTTCATTGATACAAATCGTTACACCCTTGGCAGTGGCTGATTCACGGCCATGGGAACCACCAAGCACTAGCGGTTTACCCGTAATGAATCCTGGCGAGTTGAATTCATCCATACGGCTGTATTCGTCCATCATCCAAGCCATGATTTGAGAGTTTGTGAACACATCAGGTGCCGGGATATCTTTAGTCGGCCCAACGATTTGGCTAATTGCGCGAACATAGCCCCGGCTCAGCCTTTCAAGCTCACGGAATGACATATTACGAGGATCACATACGATACCGCCTTTACCCCCGCCGTATGGCAAATCAACGATGCCGCATTTCAAACTCATCCAAATGGATAATGCCTTCACTTCACGTTCCGTTACATTAGGGTGAAAACGGATACCACCTTTTGTAGGTCCAACAGCATCGTTATGCTGTGCACGGTAACCCGTGAAAATCTTAACCGAGCCATCATCCATGCGGACTGGTATCTTCACCGTTAATAAGCGCAATGGTTCCTTCAACAGCTCAAAAACTTCTTCCGGGTAACCCAGCTTATCCAAAGCTTTATGTATTACAGTTTGGGTAGACCTCAGTACGTCGTGTTTTTCTTCTTCATTTACATGGCTATTGCCTTTTGCCGATTCCATTAAAGTACCTCCTAGAAAATCTCATCCATATATAAAATCTATAATGTACAAATAGTCCTCTTCATGTGCTAGTATACACCTTCGATACAGATATGCAAGAGTAAAAATGGGAATTTAAAAGTTGGAAATATTCTAAAAATGAAAACGTTATCATATCAACTGTTTTCATACACTTTAACCGTATATCTTCTTCGGCCGAGAGTTGAGACAAATAAGGCAAACCGCATTGTTTTTTCCTAATGTGGCTGCCCTGTCTCATTCGTGTTACATCAACTAAAGTGTGTGAGTAAAACATGTATCGCTTCATTTTCGATTATACATGTTCCGTATTCATTGATGCGGCAGAGTGTCAATGTAGATGCATGGCCATACTCAGCCGCTAAAGATATGACCGTGTCATAGGTGGTGTCTTTAACATTTTCGATAAGTAAATAGTATCTTCCCTCAAAATGATAAAGAGTACTTTTAAGCAAACCTTGAAAAGATAATCTATGAGATAATTGGACGATATCTTCAAAGTCATTGAAAACATACAGAATATGGGGGAAGTCATCAATTTTCACTTGTAAATCCAAGTACTCCTCTTCATCTGTCAATAATTCCTCTTCGTCCTTTGTCACAATGATTATCAATCCTTGAGCAGGCAAGGAGAAAATTTCAATTGCAATGGAGCCACTCATTTTAAAGCTGAGTTCTTCGCATGCTTCTTCGACCATATCCTGAAATAGCTTATGGACCTTTAAGGAATTCCCTAAAATATCTTCTTTAGTAATGCCTCTATCAATTAAATCATCAAGGGTCAAAAAAATCTTGATTTTATTATTAGTTAATCGCTCCAGCTTCATAAAAAAATGCCCCCTGGTTACCATCTTCATACATCATATGAAGCCTTGGTCGCAGGGTGCATATCCATTATTTCACCTAAGCCGGCGCAGCTAACCTTTCAGCCATTCCTCCCATTTAGATTGCGTGTCCCCCATTAAGACTCCGCTGAAGGCCGTACGGTTTTCTTCGGATATAAGGCTCAGCGCCGCGCCGCCAAGACCCACCTTCAAATCCGGGAAATCCTTTATTAATGCTTCAACCAGCATAAATGTTCCATCAAGATTCTCTTTCAGTGAACATGACATGAATAGGTATGAGGGCTTTATGATGTTTAAAACGGTGAAAAGGTCCTTATCAGCAATGGATTCACCTAAATAAATGGTTTCATACCCTTTCCGCTTCAAGAAAATGGTGAAGACCAACAGTCCAAATTCATGTTTTTCACCGGGAGCACAAACGGTAAGGGCTTTCGGAAGGAAACCATTAGTCGGAATCGCATGCATGACTGAACTGATCCTGGATTTTAGGATGTTCGACGCAAAGTGTTCATGAGCGGAAGTAATTTCTCCCCTTTCCCACTTATCCCCAATCTGAACCAATATTGAACCGAGTATTTCAACTATGGTTTGTTCGATTGTATACATACTGAATGCTTGGCTTATCAGCATATGGGCTTTATTTTCATTGAAATTTAATAGAGCTTCGATCAATTCATCCGATAACTTAACCGTTTGTTCATCCTTACGGTTCGTTTCAGGGACTCCAATCGCTTTAGTGCCAGTACTTTCGAGAAGTGAAACGGCTTGGCTTATTGTAAAACCTTGCTTTGTTTTATTGATGAGCCACTTAAGGATTTGCAGATGTTTTTCTGTATAAAGCCGGTGCCCTGATTCATTCCTGACAGGCTCGATAAATTTATAGCGCCTTTCCCATGCCCTTAGGGTTCCCGGCTGAATGTCCAGCAGTTTTGAAACTGCCTTTATATTATATTTACCTTCTTGCATGGTTTTACAAGGCCTCCAATAACTGTACGATCATTTGTTGAAATTATAGTGGATTTTTCAAAGTCTGTAAAATCCCGATATGCTCGTCTAAAAGCAGCCTAATAGGTTTTTTCCACTGCTTCGCCTATTTCAGTGTCCGTCCCCCTTTTCAGGGTGAACAGGTGCGTTTCCGGCTTAGCCTCAAGCCTTAAAGGCACTGCGCTTGTCCCATAGCCATTACTCGTCATATATAAGCAGTCCCCCTCTTTCTTTATGCTGCCGATCTGATAGGGCCCGAATCCGAATATGCGAATCTGCCCGCCATGGGTGTGACCTGACAGGACAAAACTAATATTGTGTTCCGGAGTCAACTGATTCTTGACCAATGGATTATGGCTCACCAAAATCCGAAAACCTTCATTCCCGCAATCCGACAGTGCAAGGTCAAGCCTATCACGTTCTTCCGATATATCATCAATGCCCAGAAGAGCTATTTTGCTGCCATTTTGAGACTCAAATGAAACAGCTGTATTATCAAGGATTTTCACACCATGTTTCAGAAGAGTCGCATCCAGTTCATGGAAGTCTCCTTCATAATCATTATTTCCCCAAACAAAATAAAGGGGGCCAATTTCTTTTAGTTTCAATATATTTTTTTCCACACGTTCTAAGGGAACCCCGCTTTCCCTAATGTCACCGCCGATTATCACCAAATCTGCCTTGTCACGAACTTCCTCAATTAATTTATCCGCAACAATCCGTCGATGAAGATCGGAAATGAAAAAAATCCGAACATCGCCAAAGCCTTCAGGAAAGTCTTTGAAATATAAGTCTTGAAAAATCACCCTATCTTGCATAGCCGTACGCCACATGTAAATGACCGTGGCAAATGACAGCAGGATGATGATTAAAAATAATCCAGATAACCATAACATCTTCGTTAAACCTTCTTTCCATCCTTATCCAAACGTACTTTCATATAACCATAAAACGGTATTACCCGCAATTAAATATGATTTAACGCAATCATCATTTATTTTCATGATATAAGTTAATATCATAATTCTTCTTCATCATTTCAAAAACCTTATGGCGATTTTTCCATTCTTCCTCTTTTTCCCACAATTGCTTACTTTTATTAATGATTTCACAGCGTAGCAGTTGAAACTCCTTTTCAGCTTTATCTAGCTTTTTTTTAATTAAAACCATATATCCATATAGACCAATTGCTGCCGCCAAAAAAAGGAAATGGCTAAAATGGTCGACGAAAACACTAAACATACTGAAAAAGGAATAGGAATAAGGTACAACGATATAAAAATAAAGATAAATCATAAAAAGGACAGCAACAATCATGGTTGCCCATAAGCTTTGAAGGTGCTTCTTTTTAAGTGCCTCGAATTTTTTCTTCCGATCCACGACATTTTGCAGCATTTGTTTTGTTGCTTGATCCGTTTTCTCATCCAGTAAAATGATTGTCGATTCCATCGCATTTCCTCCTCTGCTCTTTCAAATCATGATATGAAAGAGTAGAGGAAAAAATGATAATGTACCTGCCACGATTGCCTTCATACTTACCGAGTTTCAAACAATTTTAAAAACACCCTGCCTATAAAAGACAGAGTGCCATCATTATTTCTTGATTGGAATTTTCAATACTTGACCTTTGGAAATTTCATTGCCATTCAGCCCATTCCACTCCTTGATCAGAGCAATCCCTTCCTGTGATTTGTAGTAATTCATAGAAATGCGAAATAATGTTTCTTGACCTTGAACAGTATGTAAGACAACTTTGTATCCCTCTTTATCCGTTTTCGCGGCTTGAACATTTTCGGCAGACTTTTTCTTTTCTGCGGCTTCCTTCTTTGCTTTTTCGTCAGCTATTTGCTGTGCTTTGGCTTTTTCTTCAGCCTCTTGCTCCGCTTTGGCCTTTTCCTCAGCTTCTTGCTTCGCTCTGGCTTTTTCTTCAGCCTCTTGCTCCGCTTTGGCCTTTTCCTCAGCCTCTTGCTCCGCTTTGGCCTTTTCTTCAGCTTCTTGCTCCGCTTTGGCTTTAGCCTCTGCTTCTTCTTTTTCCTTCTCCTCTTCAGCCTTTGCCGACTCTTTTTCCTTTAAATCTTCTGCCGTTGCTGTAGTTGGAATCGATTCTTTATCTTCCTCTTTTAAGACGACTTGGTCACTTTTAGTAACAGGTAAAGGCCTATCCTGAAAATATGTATAAAGGCTGTAAAATCCAATTGGAAGCAAAATGAAAAATAATGCTAATAATTGTATCATTGGAAGTTTAATCTTCACTTTACTTTTTTTCTTTTTATTCTGGTGGACTTTGCTCCGTTTGGGCAATGATGACTTAGCCTTCTGGCGTTCAATTCGCGAACGAAGTTCACCAGCCTGATCATTTTCTTTTTCATTCTTTTGCACCCGGCTCATTCAAGTCACCCCCTTTCTTGCTAAACCCTCTTTGCTTTTTGTTCCTGATTAAAATACCAAGGATAAAGTCAATCAAAAAGTGGGCCGTAATCGTCACGATGATATTATTAGTCATTTCAAATAGAAAACCGATAAAGAAGCTCAAAACCAATACATTTAAAAATAAAAACCAATTAAAAAGGTAACGATAATGAACGGCTGCAAAAATGAGGCTCGTAAGAAGCAAACCAAAATGTGTTTGCAACACTCCACGGAATAATACTTCTTCACTTATCGCTACCACTAAAGCTACAACAAATATCATCGGGTATGACAAATTACTGAAAATGCGTTCGTTAATACCGCCATCATCCTGATAGGAAGATGGTGTCACTTTCATAAGCAATATGTCAATTAACACGACAATTACTCCAGCAGGAACACCAATCAGCAAAATGTTCAGGTCATCAAAGATAAATAAGTCGAAAAAAGCAGAACGGTCTTTAAATAAAATAATACCTAAAAAGATGGCTAACGTTAAGAGAATAATTTGTGTAAGAAACAAATTATATAGTAACTGTCTATCTGTAAGTTGTTTAATTAATTCAGCTTGCTTATTTTTCATTGCCATTTTCCTTCTTTAGTAAGATATAAGCCAATTCCTTTTTCCAAGTGGAAAAGGAATTGACCGGATCCACCTTTACTTCCGGCCATACATCAGCCATTTTTTCGGCATCCATCCCACAGATATCACAGCAGATGGGGTTCACTTCCCGATGCTTTTCTCCAAAATAGTCCAGTATCCCTGAACGGCGACATTCCTGTGCATATATCCAGTGAAGGAATTTATGCAGCTTTTCTTGATTCCTGGTTTTCCTCTTTTGACAATACTCTTTCATCTCTGCCACTTGATCCTGGTTATTGCCCATAATAAACTGGGTAAAAAAACGGAGTTGGATTTCGTTCAACGAAAAGTATTGCGACAGCTGTTCTTTTTCTGAGGGGGTCAAATTCGCCAGATTCTTTTGTGATTCATTAAGGAAAGAACATACACCATCAATTTGCGAATCCGTAGGCAACTGTTGCTCCATCAAATGAAGGGGAAGCCCTTCATCCCCTTCGCTATATAATAAGACAGCCACACTTTGTTTCCGGTCTCGCCCCGCCCTGCCAATCTCCTGAAGATATGCTTCCATCGTGGACGGGATATGAAAATGGATAACATATCTGACATCCGATTTATTCACACCCATTCCAAAAGCACTTGTTGCGCATATGATTTTCAACTGGCCGGAAATGAATTGCTGCTGAATGAGCATCCTTTGTTCCTGTTCCATTCCACCGTGATAATAATTGACACTATCGAACCCGTTTTCCTGTAAAAACCCTGTGACCGATTCCGCCACTTTTTTAGAGGAAAAATAAATAATCCCGCTTCCGGTAAATTTCCTGACAAGCTCCAGCACACGTGCTAGCTTCTCATCGTAGCTGAACATTCGCTCGACAATGATTGCAATATTTTCCCGATCAACAGATGAGACCGTTTCATTGACCGGCTCAATATTGAGTTTACCAACGATGTCCCTCCGGACCTCATCGGTTGCAGTTGCTGTCAGGGCAAGAGTCAATGGATTGCTCAATTCACGCCTCACTTCTCCTAAATTCAAATAATCCGGACGGAAATCATACCCCCATTGTGAGATGCAGTGTGCTTCATCTATGACGAACAAGCCTATATCTATGGATTTCAAGGATTTTATCACACCATCCAGGCTTAGCATTTCAGGAGATAAAAAGATAAAACGATAACTATGCAACCGGTCGAAAGCTTTCCTTTTTTGATTTAATGTCAAAAAAGAGTTGAGGGTCAATACACTTTTTTCGCCACTCATCTTCAGCTGATCTGCCTGATCCTGCATTAATGATAATAACGGGGAGACAATTAGGACAGTCTTATTTAAAAGATAAGCCGGCAGCTGGTAACATAATGATTTACCTGATCCGGTCGGTAGCATCGCTAAAGTATGATTGCCGGACATCAATGATTCGACCACTTCCTTTTGTCCAGGACGGAATTCATCAAAACCGAATTTTTCTTTGAGGACTCGTTCTATATTCATCATCACTCACCTATTTTCGCAAGTACAAGTCTTATTTGGAAAAAGCTTATCTCTTTATTATCGACCATCTGCTTGATTGCTTTAAGCTTTTTCGTTCCAAGTTCCTTAATAGCTTCAGCAATTTTCCTCTCATCCTCGATAGACACATAATCTGAAATCGGAAAACTCTTGTCCGATAAGACAATTTCTACGAGGTGATCTTCGATGGTGTTGACTTTCAATCTGCGGATTTCAGCTATTTCACCCAGAGTTTTCCCTTCCTGGATGTATCGTAAAGTAGTCTGTGTAGATTGTGTCAAATGAGGATTTCCACTACTTTTCCAATCATTTGTTAATGTGGACAAGAGAGGGTAATCCTTTCCCGTTTCCATTTCAGCAAGCATTTGATGCAATGAGTCAAGGAAAGTAAAGCGAACATACTCTTCTTCTACGTCTTTCCTTTTTGCAATCTGTTCAAACGTAAGTCCAATCCTGTTAATCCCGGTTATTTTCAAAATGAAAATGTCTCGTTTCATATCACTTTGACTTTCTAAAAGGGATATCAATTCATCATATAGATGTTGGGCAATCAACGCTCGATCCTGACGATTGGCATGTAAAAATTCCTTTACGAAGAATTGGATTTTGGGATTTCTTTGTATCGGATAAAAACGTCTTTCATTGTGGACAATATGGGATATGGTTTGAATGAGTAAGTTTAACCTTCCCCAGAAAACCGGGGTGATATTGTGATACTTCCAACCATTTATATACGCCGGAAAAGGATTATTTTTAAAGTAATCGACTAACATTCCCTCACCTTGCATACTAATTTCATATGCATCTGGTTTATCCGTTAAATTAATCAAGTCATGCTTAAGTAAATGTTCAATGTTTTGATTTAATTGCTGACGGGTAAATCGAGGTATTGTCCCAAAAATATCCCTTAGCCCGAATAAATGGGCATCCTGGATTGTTTGTGACGATTTCTTCCCCTGCAGCATATGGTATATAGCATAAATGGAGCGTTCGCCTTGAAATTTTTTTATCGCATATAGAATGATGGCCTGTAGATAATTATTCATGGGACTCACATCCTTGTTTCATTTAACCAATAAACCCATTGTAACAAATAACTGCAAAAATCGCCGTTATTATTGATGAATACAAGGGAAATTATGTGACTAAATGACGAATCATGGAAAGAACCAAGTTAATTATTTCGATGTTTTCCGTTGACATTGTGCTACATGATAGTTATTATCAATACAATTTCTATTGAAAAGTTTGGCATTCGGTCTTACAATAAGAAAGAGATAATAATCTGAAATAAAAAGATTATCAGTTGTCAATCAACTTAGGAGGGGTTATATTCATGGCTAAATTTACTATTGTGGATAAAGAAACATGCATAGCTTGTGGAGCTTGCGGAGCAGCGGCACCAGATATATATGATTACGATGACGAAGGGATTGCATTTGTTACCCTTGACGATAACGAGGGAATCGTTGAAATTCCTGATGTACTTATTGATGACATGATGGATGCATTTGAAGGATGCCCAACGGATTCTATTAAAGTCGCTGACGAGGCATTTGACGGAGATGCACTTAAATTCGAATAACGTACAAGCCATTTTCTATCGAAAATGGCTTTTCTTTTGCCATCTCCCCATACCAAAATTAAACAGGCATAAAAAACAACCGAATACGAATATCCGGTTGTTTTTTTATTTCTATCGTCAATGCCATTAAGCATTTTTATATAATGTTTGCTTATTGATCCATGTCTGTAATTTAATGAACAGCAACATGAATACAGATGTGATGAGTACGCCTTTAATCACATTGAAAGGCAAGATTGCCGTCGTAACGAGCTTTCTTGACTCGGGTGCCGACATTGCATCCCATCCCATAAAGAAGGTATAAGCCGGTAAAAAGACATAATAGTTTAAAACACTCATGAATACTGCCATGGAAACTGTTCCTGCAAGTAAAGCGAATGTCATCCCTTTTTTTGAATTGATTTTCTGAAATACATAATAAGTCGGCAAGACAAACAGTATTCCAGCTATAAAGTTAGCGATATGCCCCACAGGTACAGCAGTCAAGGTCCCTGTCATGACTAAATCCAATAGGTTCTTAATGAACTCGACTAGAATTCCAGCCATCGGACCGAAAATTAATGCCGCCATCAGTGCTGGTATGTCGCTAAAATCAACATTGAGAAAAGTCGGGAATCCCGGAAACGGGAAATTTAAAAGCATCAATAAATAAGAAATGCTTCCCATCATGGCAAGTGTGACCGTTTTTTTCACTTTGTTCTTTTTCATAGTTCTCTCTCCTTCTTTTCCGATCTACCTGAAAAAGAGGTTAGGGTTCCAAAGTATGTTGATGTTCAATAAAAAAACCTTTAATTCCAATAGAATTAAAGGGATAAATTAAAGGTTACATCAAACAAACGTTCAGCAAATAACTGTTGAAACGCACTCAGGAACCTCCATCTTCTCCCATCCAGACTATACTGTCGGCTTTGGAATCGCACCAAATCCTGCCTTGTAAGGCTCGCGGGCTTAGAAGAAGAAATTCCTTCATCACCGCCGGTGGGGAATTTCGCCCCGCCCCGAAGATAGATCTATAAAATTTTTTATACTCTCCATTATATCTGAATTACCTGTTTTTTGATAGCACTTTTTTTCTCAGTTGATTCATTTAGGTTGAATATCGATCGTCACAGTGAATGGCTTAAAACAAATAGCGGATACACAAAATGAAAATTCAAAATAATGAAAATTATTTTTTTATATTATTCAATCCTAGATGAAGCCATTTATATCGCGACATTAAACAGATGATCAGAAGATAACCATTCTATTAAGCGCTTACATACAGTTAAGCCAAATTGACATATTCAGCATTTCAATTGTAAAATTAACTGAAATTTAAGATAATTTTTTTTCCTAGGAAGGTGTTTAGACGTGTATCGGATTTTAGTAGCAGACGCCATTAAACCAGAAGGACTCGGACCGCTATCTGAGGCATCCAATATTCATCTCATTCAAAAGACCGTAGAGGAAGCTGCAAACGAACTTGATCAGATTGATGCAATTCTTGTAAGAAGTGCTACGAAGGTTTCGGAGGATTTAATGAACCGTATGCCGCAGCTAAAAATTATAGCACGCGCTGGTGTCGGTGTTGATAACATAGATATCCCCTCGGCGACAAAACGCGGGATTGTCGTGGTTAATGCACCTGACGGCAACACCATTTCAACAGCTGAACATACATTCGCCATGATGGCTTCATTAATGCGCCACATTCCGCAAGCTTATGCTTCACTGAAGAATGGGGAGTGGAAACGTTCTTCATATACGGGTACTGAACTTCGTGGTAAAACATTAGGAATAATTGGCTTTGGACGTATCGGAGGGGAAATTGCCAAACGCGCTAAGGTATTCGGCATGGATGTCATTGTCTATGATCCGTTCCTTACTGTCGATCGTGCAAAGAAAATGTCCGTAACGGCCCTGCCGTTAGATGAATTGCTTCCTAAAGCAGACATCATTACTGTTCATACACCACTTACGAACGAAACTAGAGGATTAATCAATAAAGAAAAACTGCTTACCTGTAAAAAAGGGGTTTATGTACTGAACTGCGCCCGGGGCGGTATTCTGGACGAAGATGATTTATATGAAATGTTAGTCCAAGGACATGTTGCAGGGGCGGCACTGGACGTTTTCGTCGAAGAACCCCCACTTGGCCATAAACTGCTTGAACTGGATAGCGTCATTGCTACACCGCATCTGGGTGCTTCCACTAAAGAAGCCCAATTAAATGTTGCCGTACAGGTTGCCCAAGAAGTATTGACCTATTTCGAAGGAAATCCAGTCTCAAGTTCGATCAACCTTCCAGCCATATCTAAAGAAGTGTTTGAAAAGGTACAGCCATTCTATCAACTTGTTCAGCAAATGGGATCCATTGCTTCTCAGTGCATGAATGAAGGAATTCAGGAAATATCCGTTACGTATGCAGGAGAATCATTGGATTTCGATACAGCGATTCTTACAAAAAGTCTAATCTCTGGATTTTTGAGATCAAGAGTCGATGCATCAGTAAATGAAGTGAATGCCTTGTTGATCGCAAAAGAGCGTGGAATAACCGTTGGTGAAAAAATCTCTACGGACTCTTTAGGTTACTCGAATTTGATCAGCCTTAAAGTAAAAGGTGACCACCGTGAATTAACTATCAGTGGGACCTATATCGAAAATTACGGTTCTCGTATTGTAAGTTTGAATGGTTTCAAAATCGACTTTCATCCAGAACCGAATTTACTTTATATCCAGCATACCGATAAACCTGGTGTAATCGGTAACGTAGGTAAGGTCCTGGGTGATCACGGAGTGAATATCGCCACCATGCAGGTTGGCCGAAAAGAAGCTGGCGGGGAAGCCATCATGGTTTTGAGCTTTGATTTACCATTGGAAGATAACATGAAACAATTTTTAATGGAAACAGAAGAAATTACATTCATGGCCCGTATTTCATTATAAGAAAAAAAAAGTGCCCGTCATCGCGGGCACTTTTTCTGTGAATGCAAGGGGCTTTTGACAACCATGGACAGGGTGTTTATAACGCACCATCATATGGAAAACCTTCATATTTATTTAGACTTTGCCCGCTGCATCAATTCACTTGGTTCGGTGCTTTGGGCACCAATATGTCTTCAGTTAAGTTCAGCTGGCCTACCTCTTCAATTGGAGCATTTTCAAACTTCACTTTTTCAAAACCAAAATCCTTAGCTATGAAGAGTATGGCTTCTAAAGCTTGAAGGGATTCCTCACTATTTTCAATAGCAGCTTGATCTGATAATTGAATGATCACAAGATCTCCATGAGAGCTTATCCTTTCCCATTTCAGGTCAGGCGGGATTGCAGGTGAAATTCCCTCGATGTCTGCCTCCCCTTTTCCAGCCTGCAGCGCCTCCTCAAAGTCCTGATATCCCATATTGCTTGGAACAAGAAACCTTGGGGAGGACTCATCCTCTTGGTAAAGCAGGTATGTGCGATTTTTATGATGAGGTATATCCACCTCCTTTAAATATCCCGCATGCGCAAACATGGCACCTTGCTTACCATCTGTAGAAAATGTCATTTTCTCTATATTATTATAGGAAAGCGTTTCCTCCATCGAATGGAGAAAAAGTGTATCTTCATCCAATAGTTGGCTTTTTTCTTGAAAATCAATATGAGCAGTGGCCGTATCGTTTCCTTGGCTTATCTTTATATCAAGTGGAAAATAGTCAGATAGCCCATATTGCTCTTCATTGATATCGGACATTTGATTAACTAACTGTTTCAATGTATCACTTTGATCATAATGTTTGAGTTTAATTGAAATGGGAACGATGAAATTCATTTGATCATCTGGGATACCCATCGTAATGATCGATGCATTGTTTAGATCATCTTGATAGATCGCTTGTGCAAAGTTTTTTTCCTTTTTCCCTTTTCCGGGTCCCATTTCTGAAACCTCGTCTTTAGATTCGATTTTTGCTTGCTTACTCGAAAACTCTTGATAATCCTGTTTATCTTCTGGAGGATTTTCTTTGTTGCTTGCATCCTGCCGTTCATGATCTGCCGTTTCCTTATTTTCAGATAGCGATAATTTCCCACTACTGCCGCTGCCCTCTTGACTTGTCGTTCCTTTTTTTTCAATAATTAACGATGATGCCAAAACAACCATTAAGAATAAGGAGGCAACACCCGCAATTAGAGGTATCCAGTGTTTCTTTCTCTTCTTATCATGTATTCTCTCAAACACCTCTGACTTGGTTCGGTCATCTTTAAATTTCGGAAGCTCTCGGAGCAAGTCTTCAATTTCGCTTTCTTTCCAACGGGACCTTCTCAATGCGGTGGCCCTCCTTTCCTGATAAATCCTCCATCAACTTTTTAATAGCCTTCAAAGCACGGTGCTGGGTTGTTTTTACCTTACTTTCACTCCAATTCAATACTTCAGCAGTTTCCGTAATGGACAATCCCTGAATATATCGTAAAATGATGACGGATCTTTGATTCGTGGTACACCGGTTTAAGCATTGATAAATATCTTGGATTTCATCGTTCATGATAGCCACTTCTTCGGGAATGGGTTCTTTATCTTTTATCAATTGCCTATCCCAATCAAAGTTAGGAAAGATTTTGTCTTTCCACCCTTTTTGTTTCCGAAAGTAATCAATCGTCACATTTCTAGCAATCGAATACATCCACGTTTTTTCACTGCTCTTTCCTTCGAAGCGTTCATACGCCTTCATCACCCGGATATAGACCTCCTGAACAAGGTCCTCAGCCGTTTCTCGATTCTTAGTCATATAAAAAATGAATTGATAAATTTCCTGATGATATTTCTCATAAAGATCGTGGAAAACGGAATCCATCATTTCCCCACATCCGTTCATAAATATAGTCGTCAATCCTAAACAAAAGTTACATACTTCGGCTTTTATCTTATTATAAAATTCCGTTAATTTCCAAATATTCGAGACTTATCTGTTTCCTAAAAAAAACAAAGACAAGTTGGAAAGAAATCCAATTGCCTTTGTCTTCTCAGTTCCTTATGAAACAAGATTTTTTGGCAAGCCACCCGTCATTCATTCAGCATTCTCCAAAATTCGAGGCAGGATAAAACTGAACGTTGTCCCTTTATTAGGTAAACTGTTTACCGATATGAAGCCATCATGGGCATTGATTATATTTTTTACGATTGCCAACCCCAATCCGGTGCCCGAACGCCCGCGGGTCCTTGCTTTATCCGCTTTATAAAACCTCTCGAATACAAAAGGTAAATCCTCTTCGGGAATTCCGGATCCAGAGTCCTTCACATCAATGATCAGACCCCTTCGATCACTTGTCCTCTGAATGACATCAATGTTACCTCCTGGAGGAGTATGACGAATCGCATTATCAATTAAATTCGTCAAAACCTGTTCAATACGATCCGGATCGAAATGCCATTGAATTTGCTCATCTTCAAGACTGGCTGATATTGTGATCCCTTTTTCTTTAGCTAGCCCGGAAAACTTACTTGTAATCCTCTTTAAATAAGGAGAAATAGGTACACATTCATAGCTAAGGTTCATTTTACCCGATTCCAATTTAGCTAGATCGAGTAGATCATTGACTAAACGTCCCATTCTCAAAGACTCATCATAGATGATGCGGGCCATTTCCACCTTTTCCTCTTCACTGCTCGCAATGTCATCTACGATCGCTTCACTATATCCCTGCAACATTGAAATCGGCGTTCTTAACTCATGGGAGACATTCGCTATGAAATCAGTCCTAAGTTTGTCCATACGTCTTTCATCACTCATATCCCGTATGATGGCCACCGCTCCCCGAATATTGTCGGCATTTGTATATAGCGGACTGACAATCAATCCCCAATCACGGCCCTGCAAGGTAATTTCACCGACCTTCTCCTTATTGAAGGATTCTGATTCATCAAAAAGATTCATTAAAACCAATGGGACATTCACATTATCTTCCCGGTTATAGCCCTTTTCAAAGTACCAGGATTGCAGAAACCTTTCCGCGGGCGGATTCGTTTCAAGAATTGTGCCATCTTTATTGAAGGTAATGACCCCATCTGCCATACTGCTAAGAATGCTTGAGAGATGTTCCTTTTCCTGACTAAGTGCATTCATATTGAATTTCAGCTGCTTCCTCATCTGATTAAACGCTATGGCCAGCTCACCGATTTCATCTTGAGTCAGAATTGGAACCTTTGTATCAAATTTCCCCCGGGCAATCGCTAGAGCGGCTTCCCTCATCTTCACCAATGGTGCATTGATTCTTGTGGATAAAAAGAAAGCAAAAATCGTTGTCAAAATAATGGCGATGCCCGCTGCCAATAAAATGAACTGTGTAGTGGATTTTGTGGTTTCTTCCATGGACTCCAACGATTGAAATAGAAAAACTTCATCCTGTTCCCCATTCAATTCAAGTGGAATGCCTACTACGATTGCTGACAATCCCTCTTTATCCGCATCATCGGAAAGCGCCATTTCCTTTTTAACAGTCTTTCTTTCCGTAAAAACCTTGAGTAATTCGGGATCATTTTTTATGAGTTCCGGTGTGATTTCGAACTCATTATCTCCTCCGATGGATGAGAATATCATTTTGTCATCATTAAGAATGATCATTTTCGCTTCGTTGCCTATTAGTTCCGAAGCTATTTGTAAAACCTCATTGCTGGATCCCTGATGTTCATTGGTAACCTTAATGATTTGTTCAGCGGTTTTAGTTAAATCATTTTCAATATTTTCAATTTGGAAATTCTCAAAGAATTCGACCAGCAGAACGGTTAAAACGATTAATACAAATGACACGAGCAATAGGATCGTTGCCCATAGCTTCCCTACAACACTGCCCCATAGCATCAGTCATTAACGACTTCGAACTTGTAACCTACACCCCAAACGGTGACAATCATCTTGGCTGCGTTTTCGGATATGCGGTTTAATTTTTCACGTAAGCGTTTAACATGCGTGTCTACAGTTCGAAGATCTCCAAAGAATTCATAGTGCCACACTTCTTTTAACAATTGCTCCCGATCGAAAACCTTATCTGGGGATTTCGCCAAGAAATATAATAATTCATATTCTTTTGGTGTTAATGAAACCTCTTTGTTATCCGCAAGTACACGGTGGGCATCATTATCAATGGTTAGATGTGGGAAGACGATCACATCTTTTGCCGTCGTTTCCGTCTGCATGTAACTTGTGCTTGATGAGCGACGTAATAAAGCCTTAACCCTTAACACGACTTCACGGGGACTGAAGGGCTTTACGATATAATCATCGGTCCCCACTTCGAACCCTTGAACGCGGTTCACTTCTTCACCTTTAGCAGTCAGCATGATAATCGGTGTCGTTTTCTTTTCCCTTAATTCACGGCAAACTTCGATTCCATCTTTACCAGGCATCATAATATCCAATAAAATTAAATCATAATCATTTTCAAGGGCTTTTGTTAAAGCCACATCTCCATTTTCAGCTTCATCGATCATGTATTCTTCTCTTTCCAAATACATCTTTAGCAGCCGGCGGATTCTTTCCTCATCATCCACCACGAGAATTTTAATAGCATTATACATTATGTAATCAGCCTCCTATCATATATTCTACAAAATGAAAACTTCCATGACTAATACTTTTTCCTCTCAAAGTACGATAAAGAGCGTATTTCGCATGGCTTCCATGAACCTTTCACCATTTTGTCACAAAAAAAGACTTCGACCGCTATCTTAGAATTCATAAATGCTATTTCAACGAAATATTGTTTTATTAAAGGGAGTGACGGAAAAAGGGATCATTTTCCAGAAAAATCGATAAGCCTACTCCTCGACGTTTCTATCAAAAGACCCCTTCATCTAAATATTACAATACAGAATCAAGCATATGAATGCAAACCAGCAATAACAAGATTTACGAATATCAAGTTAAACATTATGATGGCAAAACCGATTACGGCAAGCCAAGCTGATTTTTCCCCTTGCCACCCCTTTGACATGCGCAGATGCAAGAAAGCCGCATAAAACAACCAAGTAACCAGTGCCCAGACCTCTTTCGGATCCCAGCCCCAGAATCTTGTCCAGGCCACTTGAGCCCAGATCATTGCAAAAATGAGGGCACCGAGTGTAAAGATCGGAAAACCGATAAGGACCGAACGATAACTAATCTCGTCCAATAAATTCAGATTCACATTTTTAACGATTGGTTTAATCAATGCCGCCACTCTTTTGCGAGCAATCAACCTTATTAAACCATACAGGACGAGTCCCACACCGATTGACCAAATTACAGTATTCAGTTTCTTGGCATTGATCAGTGCAGGCATGTCCACCAGTGGTTCAAACCGATCCGTCTCGATAAGTTTCCCTTCATTGGGACCTACCAATGCCGGCAGGTTGAATTCCTGTTTGACCTCGGCACCATGTTTATCGACCCAATCAAAATTTGCCTTATAATCCATGGCAGCAAAAGAAGAAGTGATGATGACGAAACCGAGGGTGCAGACTAATGTAAACATGATGGCTTCAAGCCAGAACGTTCTTTTGCTTGATTGTGTCTGATCGACGAATTTGATTAAATAAATGATGGCAGTAACGAAACTTATGGCAAGGATTGACTGTCCTGCCGCTGCAGTCGTTACATGAATATGAAGCCAATCGCTCTGCAGAGCAGGGATAAGTGGCGAAATCTCTGTAGGGAACATACTTGCATATGCGATTATCAATAACGCAATCGGCAAAGCGAATAGCCCAAGGGCAGGTGTTTTATAAAGAAAATAAATTAATATAAAAGCACCGACCAGCATCATTCCGAAAAAGGTCGTAAATTCAAACAGGTTACTTACCGGGGCATGGCCGGCAGCAATCCATCTTGTGATGAAATACCCAATTTGGGCTGCAAATCCGATAATGGTAATGAAAATGCCCAGCTTAGCCCATTTGTTTTGTTTCTTTTCCTCCGCTCCGCGTTTATCCTTGATCGATCCCCCAAATAAAAAGGTAGCGATCAGATATAAAATGAAAGCTGCATATAAAAGGTTACTGCTTAGTTCAGCCATTTAAAACTTCCCCCTTACTAGAAGAATTCTCCTCTTCAAGTTGATCCATTGGTTCGGAAAGTGATGTTGATTCTATCGCTTGTTTTATATCTCTTTTAATGCCGTGCCAGTTTTTGTTTGTATGGCCGGCCAAAAGTATCTCATCATCTTTCCTCTTAATCCATATACGCCGGTGATTCCAATAAGACCCTTGGATAACGCCGATCATGAAAATGATTCCACCCGTGAATAGGATCCAAAGCGTTAAATCCTTCCTGACGGTCAATGCCGTGACATCTTGGGTTTCCACACCATTAAAAGCCATTTTATAAGTGTTTTCCCCTAAAGGCTCCACAGTCTCCTTTATCGCCACGAAACTGACTTCACCCTCTGGCTTATCCGGAGTATGCATTTCAAAGATAAATGCTGGATTATTCGGAATCTTCGATATCGTTCTAGGTTCGCCTTTTTCATCGAACTCGAAATCGGGGAAGTAACTGATCAAGTCAACGGAATATCCTTCTTTCAACTCGTATTTCTTTTGAGGATTATTCAAATCAACCTTTAAGCTGCCATATTTCTCTTCGGTTTTTTTATTTATCAAATTAAAAGCCATCGTACTGAGTTCATCCAGTTTATAGTCTACTTGGTAGAGAGCATAATGATCATGTTTCAGAGGTTCATTGACTTTGATTTTATAATCTTTAAGCTTATCAAGGTCCACTTTTTCCCCTGGTAAGGTTTCTCCCTTGCGCTCATAGAGCGTAACATCGGATTGATAGGTTTTTGCGATCGTACCGGTTTTATCAATTGCAGCACTGTACTGCTCATCTTCTTCATTCTCTTTGTCATACACCTCTAAGGTAAATTCATTATTCTGGAGGTAGTATTCACCATTTGTACCCGGGATTTCTTTTCTTTCGCCTTCACGCAGCCAAAGTACTTTGTCGATATACATCCCAGGGACGGAACGCAATAATGCTCCAATTAAGAAAATGATAAGTCCAATATGATTTACATAGGGTCCCCAACGTGAAAAACGACCCTTTTCGGCAAGTATATGACCGTTTTCCTCTCGTATATGATAACGCTGCCTTTTTAGTCTATCCTTTACTTCTTCAAGGTTTATATCTTGGTCTTCAAGCTTTGTCACCCCATAAATCCGCTGACGTTTCATGAACCCGTCATGACGTGTGACCCCTTGTTTTTTTAACGATCGATATAACGGAAAGAACCGGTCGATACTGGCAATCAATAGTGATATGCCCAGCATGCCTATGATAATCAAATACCACCATGAACTATACAAGTTATGAAACCCGAGTTCATAATACACCATTCCGAACCAGCCGTATTCCAGTTCATAATGCTCTGCAGGCGTAGCTGTTGAAGGGATGTACATTTCCTGGGGTAGAATCGTCCCGATAGCTGAAGCGATCAAGGCAATGACAATGAGCGTCACCCCGACCTTAACGGAAGAAAAGAAGTTCCATATTTTATCGATGATCGTTTTTTTATATGTTTGTGAACGCCTGGCACTTCCTTCATATCTCATATCAATAAGTTTGTTCTCTTTTTCGTTATCAAGCACCATACCGCATTTCCCACAAATGTTTGTGCCAAACGGATTTACATGACCACAATCGCATTTTACTTCTTTCATGTCAAAAACTCCCCAATATTATGGTTTAATTCTCTCCATATGCTTTTGGATGCTCTCTTCTGTCAAAGCTCCGGTGATGATATCTATCACTTTCCCCTCTTTATCAACCAAAAAGGAGACAGGCAATATATCCACGCGATAAGCATTTTCCACTTCCCTACCTTTATCGATCATGACAGGAAAGGTAAGATCATGCTTTGTAATGAAATTATTGACAGCATAGTCAGATTCCCCGACATTAACCGCCAATATCTCAACGCCCTGGTCTTTAAAGTTTTTATATTGATTTTCCATATAAGGCATTTCATATTCACACGGCTTGCAATATGTACCCCAAAAGTTCAGGAAGACGCCTTTTCCCTTGTAATCGGAAAGTTTATGCTCTTTGCCTTCCATATCAGTCAAGACGAAATTGGGTGCATCGGATCCTTTGCTCAGACTCTCATTCTTATCTTTAGTGAAGTTCGTATAAAGGGCAAACACTAAAGCTGCACCTAAAAGCAGGAGAATGATGGTTCTGCTAATTAGGCGTCGCTTCTTTTTATCCATAGAGATCCTCCTAAGGCCACACTAAATTTAACCATACCATTATACCATTTAACGCCATGTCCTTTTTATTTACATTTCTGAAGGTTTTGTGACATTCTTTCCCGATTCATGAAGGAAAAGGTATTTACAGGTTGTTTTCCACCACCCATTCTTCCAGGAGGAGAATGGGGTAGTGGTTTCAACCTATTAATACAGGAAAAATTCTTATCTACATTCTCCGCTGTTTAGGCTCGGTCGTTGCTAATGTCCGCATTAATTTAACTTCATGTGGAGTCAGCTCCCGGGAATCTCCTGCTGTTAAACCGTCCAAGGTCAAGAAACCATATTGTTCCCTCTTCAATTTTATGACGGGATGGCCAATTGCTTCGAACATCCGGCGGACTTGCCTGTTCCTGCCTTCATGTATTGTGATTTCAACGATGGCCGTTTCCTTTTTCTTGTCGGTAGACAATACCCTTGTCTTGGCTGGAGCAGTCTTGCCATCCTCCAACTTGATACCTTTATCCAGCTTTTTCAAGCTTTCACGCAAAGGCATTCCTTTCACTTTTGCCACATACACTTTATCCACTTCATGCTTCGGATGCATTAACGTGTTTGCAAATTCTCCGTCATTCGTTAAAATCAATAAGCCCGAAGTATCGTAATCCAAGCGGCCAACTGGATAAATCCGTTCATTGATGTAAGGGAAAAAGTCCGTTACGACTTTTCTGTTCTTATCATCAGAAACTGCCGAAATGACGCCGCGCGGTTTATAGAATAGGAAATAAACCGGGGCTTCTTTTTCAAGCGGGACTTCATTAACCTCAACCTTATCATTAGGCCCTACCTTCACACCTAATTCCTTCACTACTTTGCCGTTCACTTTTACCTTACCTTCTAAAATCAACTCTTCTGCTTTACGGCGGGAAGCCAGTCCAGCATGTGCTATCACCTTTTGTAATCGTTCCATCTATCTTCACCCCATAGTATAATCATTCGTTTGTTATTGTCTATACATACACAATCATACAATTATTACATATTGAGAGGCAAAAACAAAAGGTTTTTCGCGATTAAGAGCTTTTCTTTTATTATTACACCAATAATGGGACGGTTAAATGGGTTGGTTTCCATAATGAGTGTAACATAGCTTATTTTTCCATACAAAAAAATGTTTCTTTTGATGAAAGTTTGAATGCACCTTATTAATGGAGGGCTAATTTTAAGAAAAAAGACAAAAAAAAAGAAATGGAATCGCCCATTTCCCTACCTTTAATTCATACCGAAAACCAGTGTGACGACAATAACGGCAGCTATGATTCCGATCAAGTCTGCCAAAAGGCCGACCTTAAGGGCATCACCCATTTTTTTGATTCCGACGGCTCCAAAATAAACGGTCAATACATAGAAGGTCGTATCTGTACTTCCCTGAATCGTGGCAGCCAAGCGCCCAACAAAGGAATCCGGTCCATAAACCGATATTAGGTCGCTGGTGATTCCTAAAGCGGCTGTTCCGGATATTGGTCTAATAATCGCAAGGGGTAAAACCTCAGACGGAAAATGAAGAAATGAAAGCAATGGGTGCAGTGATTGTACAATGAAATCCAAGGCCCCTGATGCTCTAAATACTGAAATCGCCACAAGCATCCCTACCAGGAAAGGGATGAGGGAAAAGGACATGCTGATTCCTTCTTTCCCCCCCTCAACGAAGGTCTCATAGGTGGGAACTCTTTTCAATGTGCCGTAGAGTAATATACAGAGAATCAAAATCGGTATCATCCAAATTGAAATGGTGGTCATCCAGTGCAACATCCTATTCCCTCCCGTTCCTCTTTCTCCTGTAATAAAAATATCGATCTATCGCGATTCCTCCAACGGCAGAAATGGCCGTTGCTATTATGGTCGGAAAAACGATGTCCGTCGGGGAGTGGGCATCGTAATTCATGCGGATCGCAATGACAGTAGTTGGAATCAACGTTACGCTTGAGGTATTGATTGCTAAAAAAGTGACCATCGAGCGGCTGACCGTTGCTTTTCCTCCATTTAGTTTCTTTAGCTGTTCCATGGCTTTTATACCAAGAGGCGTAGCTGCATTCCCCAATCCGAATGTGTTTGCCATCATATTGGAAAGTATATACCCCATAGCGGGATGATTAGGAGGAACTTCTGGGAACAGCCATCTCATGAATGGCTTGAACAAGTTGGATAGTTTATCTAACAGCCCCGACTCCTCCGCTATTTTCATCAGACCCAGCCAAAAAACAAGTATGCTCATCAATCCCAGACAAAGGGTGACCGCTTCCTTTGCGCTGACAAAAAGAGCTTCATTCACCTGTTCCATCGTCCCATTAACCATGCCAAAGACAATACCGATCACAAACATCCCGAACCAAATGTAATTAACCATTTCGTCCGATTCCCAATACCGCTTCAAATACCTCAGCCCAAGAAGATTGGAATGATTGTTGCTTGAAGCTTTCTTTTGCTTCCCCATAAAAAATCGAACGAGTGCCTATTTTCTTTCCATCGAGATAGATGGATGCTCTACCGACCACTTCCGGGATTTCCCTTTTATCTTTCCAAGCCTTCTGGGGCTTCAGCAATTTCATTTTCACATTGACCAATTCTCTCTCTTCTTTTGTCAGTGGGTACGAAAAATCATTTTTAATGTAGACATGCCCTTTATATATTTTATTTTCCATATTTTTCACTATGCCTTCGGGTAAAATTTCTGTCGGCATATAATCCTTAAAGGCGGATTCGTACATTTGAATATGATCATTCCAATCATCAGGACCATTCAATGTCACAGCAATCAGGTCATGCTCGTTTTTTGTTGCCGTCGTGACCAAAGTACGTTTTGCTAGTTTGGTATACCCTGTTTTCCCTCCTGTGCAATACTCATATAGTTGTGTAAGTAAACGGTTTTTGTTCTTCCATACATAATCCCATTGTTCTGTGGAATTATGTGCCCTGTGTTCCTTTGTGCCGGCAATCTTTGCATACGTTTTATTTTGCATGGCATAACGAGTGAGTATGGCCATATCATATGCGGTTGAATAATGGTTCTTCGTATTATCCAAACCATGTGGATTTGAAAAATGGGTATTTTCCATTCCGATTTCTTCAGCTTTTTGATTCATCATCCAGACGAAACCATCCAGGCTTCCGCCAACCTTTTCGCTGATTGCGACTGCGGCATCATTACCTGAACGAAGCATCAAGCCATAAACCAAATCTTCGAGCTTAATTTTTTCTCCTTCTTTTAAATAAAGTGAAGAGCCCTCCGTCCCGAAGGCATTGCTGCTTACCTTCACTGTTTCATCCATTTGTCCCGATTCAATAGCCAAGATAGCCGTCATTATTTTCGTAATGCTTGCAATACGGTTCTTTTCATGGGCATTCACTTCATAAATGACCCTTCCGCTATCCTCATCCATTAAAATCGCACTATGGGCACTTACGGATACATTTGCTTTGGCGCTTTGTACAGGAGCCATAAAAGACAACAGGAGAATGACGATACACAAACTTGATAACCCTTTATATGGAAAACGCATGAGTGCCCCCTCGTCTCTTTACTTGTTTTTGTACAAGTTTATGCAAAGGGACAAGGGTTATGAATAAAAGAATGTAAACCTTCATGTTATCTACTGATTTTCTCGTGATTTCCCATAAAAAAAATCGATAGGGGCCCCTATCGATTTAGTGTTCTATTATACTAATAATGCAGCGATTTCATCAATTTTCTTAGCTCCGAATACCACTTCTTCATCATTGATGATCATGGCCGGCACGCTCATGACTTTATATTTCTTCTTGATTTCCTGGAAATTGCTTATATCGACCATTTCAGCTTCAACATTAGGGTTTTCAATCGCTATGCGCTGAGCGCCCACTACAACGTCAGGACAGTAGTGACATGCCAATGAAACCATAACCTTAATGTTCGCTTTTTTACTGATACCCTTGATTGAATTCAATACGGCTGAATCCAATGCTTGACCAGGTCCGGCCAGGTTATAGATAGCCAAAATGAAGGAATTCAACTCATGGCCGCCAGGTACACCGTGGTATTTGACGCCACTGTATTCACCATTCGAATTTAAGAGGGAAACGACAGGGAACTTATCTGCATTGATTTTTTCTTCAATTTCCGTATTTTCCCCTTTGTTGTATAACTCAAGATGAAGCTTATCTCCTAATTCCGCAACATCCAACAAGAAGTCTCGCAATTCGACTGATTTTGGCAAACTTTCATCGACGATGGACACTAATGTAACGTCGCTCTCCATCTTGCCGAAGATTCCCTTTAATTGGCCACGTAACGCATCACTCAATAAAGCGCTCTTGCCTGCTGGGACCGCGGCCTGTTCTTTTTTCGCCGGTTTCTCAACTTCAGGTTCATCTTTGATTCCCAGGCGATCTTTTTCTTCTGCAATATATTTACCGGCATCCGTTGCTGCAATCGCTCCATCGGATACAGCTGTGATAATCTGGCGCAAGGATTTTGGCCTTAGGTCGCCCGCGGCATAAACACCCTTCACATTAGTCTTCATATCATCATCGGTTAAAATGTAACCAGCATCATCCATTTCGATATGGCCATTGAAAATCTCTGTTTTCGGCTCGTAACCTATGAAAACGAATACGCCAAACGTACTGTCATCTTCCTTCGCCTTATATTCAAATTCTTCTTTATTCGCATTATTGATGAAACGGGCACTTTGAATCATCCCGTCTCCATATACCCCAAGGATTTCCGTATTGAATTTCACTTCAATCTTATCATTTGCCATTACTTTATCAACAATGGACGGGGCACACGAGAAGCTTGATTCCCGGGCGATGATTGTAACTTTTGTTGCAAAGCGTGTCAGGAAAATAGCTTCTTCAGCAGCTGCATATCCTGCCCCGATAACGAAAACTTCCAACCCTTCAAAGAATTCACCATCACATGTTGAACAATAAGCTACACCGCGGCCGGTAAATTCCTCTTCACCTGGAAATCCTAGTGTTCTTGGAGAAGCACCCGTTGCAATGATGACGGCGCGTGCATGGTAGTCCCCGCCAAGGGTTTTAACGACTTTCACCTCACCGGAGAAATCCACGCCCGTTACATCGGCTTTGGCGAACTCAACGCCAAAATCTTCGTTTTGAAGCTTCATTTCTTCAACTAACCTAGGGCCCGATATATGACGGATACCAGGATAATTGGCTATTTCCGACGTAGTTGCAGCTTGTCCGCCGCCAGTTCCTTTTTCTAGGATTATTGTTTTTAACTTAGCTCTTCCTGCATAAACACCGGCTGAGAGGCCTGCAGGACCGCCACCAATAATTAATAAATCATATATTTTTTTCATCTTTTGTGCTCCTTGCTGAATGATTATAACGTGCTAAACTGATTATTTTGAAAAACAAAAGGCACTTATTTTAGGTAAGTGCCTTTTGTCATTAGTCATGTCGGACGATTTGTCCAGTAATCGTAATCAATGCTGGGTATGTCCATTACCTGTAGAAATGGACCCTCCCATTAAAAATTAAAGTTTACCTACAAGGTCTAGGCTTGGTTCAAGAGTATCTTCACCTGGAGTCCATTTTGCAGGGCAAACTTTATCTCCATGTTCCGCTACGAATTGTGCAGCTTGAACTTTTCTTACAAGTTCTTCTGCATTACGGCCAATTCCTAAATCATTGACTTCGTATGCTTTAATTTGTCCTTCTGGATTTACGATGAAAGTTCCACGTAGAGCCAAACCATCTTCTTCAATCAATACACCGAATTGACGGGATAAAACGTTTGCTGGGTCAGCTAGCATTGGATATTGGATTTTACCGATTGTATCAGTAGCATCAGCCCATCCTTTGTGGCTGAAATGAGTATCTGTTGAAACTGAGTAAACTTCACAACCGATTTCCTTGAATGTTTCATAGTTATCTTGAAGATCAGCTAATTCAGTTGGACATACGAAAGAGAAGTCAGCTGGGTAGAAAAAGAATACTGCCCATTTTCCTTTAACATCTTCAAGTGTAACTTCTTTGAACTCTCCTGCATGGTAAGCTTGTACTTTAAAATCTTCAACTTGTTTATTGATCAATGACATAATAAATTCCTCCAATAGCTAATTTTTTTATCTGCTCCTATTTATAATAATTATTAAATAGAAACTAGTCAATAAATATACCTTAATAATTTTTAAGTTCACAAATTGGTCACAGTTTTTATATTGATATAAATTAATTATTTTTAAAAACCCATAGTACTTCGAATTAGCATTATTAACACATTTCCAATGTTATTTCAAGGATTTGAATAAGACATATGCTCATTATTTCGTGAGATGATATCATCTCCCTTTCAATCTAATTATAATATCCAAATGAGAATCATAAGTCGCTTTAAAATTAAATTAGCAGGTTCTCCTTCATATCCTTGCCATAATTTCCCTAAAAAATTCTTGATACAAAATTTCAGGCAAAAAAAAAAACGAACCTTTACGGCTCGTGTCAGTTTGGTGGCAAAATGTTGTTCGGATTCCGAATCGTAAGTGAAGGTCGATAAACTGCGTTAACGTCCCAAGTCAGTGCTGCGGGTCGAATAAAGCGCTCCGGTCTTTATGGTTTTTTACTGTAATCTTCATTGAATTGAGAAATTTGCGACACTACTGCCGAAAAACTGGCTAGCCGAGACACCAAAGGCGCTTGCTTTGATTTGGCTTGGCAGACAGTCGGCGGAAAGGGAGCGAATTTCTCAAATCAACTGAACTTTTCAAATAAAAAACTGCAGGCAAACTGAGTTTTCATCGAGTTTGTCTACAGTCTGGAACGAATCTTTACGGCTCGTGTATTTGTATTTGGTTCTCCAAAAACTTTACTATATTTTATCTGTTATTGCTTTTTCCAAATAAGCTTTTTCGCTTCGGTGAACCTTACGGCTGTTTTCGGCCAGTTTACAACGTCCCACCATTTGTCCACATAGGCTGCCCGATTATTTTTATATTGCAGGTAATAAGCATGTTCCCATACATCAAGAACAAGGATTGGGATTGTATCCCACTGGGTCAAAACCATATGCAATTCCGATTGAAGTATTTCTAGCCGCCGCGCACGCGGAACCCAGACTAAAATCGCCCAGCCAACACCTTCTACTTGTTTGGCTGCTTCACTAAAATGACTTTTAAAAGCGGCAAAGCTTCCAAAATCCTTCTCAACCTGGTTAAGTAAATCCCCCCTTGGCTGTCCGCCCCCTCCCGGAATCATCTCTTCCCAGAACAGCGTATGGAGATAATGGCCTGATCCATGAAAGGCTGCTTCCTTTTCCCAATGTTTCAACAAGGAAAAATCTTTCGTTTCCCTCGCTTTTTTCATCATCAATTCCGCTTTATTCAGACCATCGACATATGCTTGATGATGCTTATCATGGTGCAGATACATGATTTCCCTCGAAATCGTCGGCTCCAACGCATCATAGGCATAAGGTAACGGCGGTAGCGTATGCTTCCCAATCGGCACCGATTGCCTTTCCTGTATATTGAATTCCCTAGCGAGCTCTTCAATTTCCTCGTAAACCCGAGCCATCTCTTCTTCAATCAGGACCATATCCTCATAATCCATTTCTTCCTCATCCATATCTTTTGTCATCTCGGAAAGCCGTTCAATATTTGACAGCAATGGCGAATCGGTGATATCGATCTTCTCAAGATATTCCATCACTCCATCAACCCAATCACTTACCTCTTTAGCATAATCTCTTACATCAGACATCTTGCAACCTCCTCTTAGCCTTTATGCACATAAATCATCAAAGTATTTTATGTTTCGAATAAGCGGAGATTCCATTTATAGATAAAAAAAACAGCAAGGCCTATTAAGCCTAGCTGTTTCATTATCTTGACTGTAACATTTTCGTCCGGTAATCCGTTTCATAAAACTCCAATTCTTCACGCATGGTCTGGAATCCACTTTCCACGGCCTTCAGAATGGATATTATGCTGTCAGGTACACTTTGGTGAAATTTAATCGAGTTTTTCCCTGTATAGGCAGATCTGCTGTCCTCAAACCACCGATCTGATTTTGGGGAAAAGTATTCTTCGATACATTGATGATAAATTCTATAAAGCGTCTTTTCAGCTGCAGCTTTATTGAAAACATCATTTTTCAGAACGATTTGGCAAGCCTCCAAGCCCTCTTCACAACTTACAAGCATTCTTCTTAAACTAGAAAGGATCCCTTTATAATAGGTTTCATCCCCGCTTTTCTCTTCTTGCAGCTTAGAATAGGTCGTCTCATTTATAAATTCCTCTAGCTGAGCCACTGTCGTTTCTAAAAAGCCCTTTACATCCTCAAGCTGAGATTTTACCAATGTATTCCCCAACCGTGAACCCTCCTCAAAATGATTAAGATTGAATATAATAGTCAACATGTGATTCTATATCATATGGTTTAGCTTGGTCAATAGATATAAACACTTTCTCCAATTTTTCAAAATCCATATTTTCGAAATAACCAGCCAGCTCTTTTTCTGCATTTATATATATACGTTTTCGGTTATCCAGGCTCGGGTCCTTGAGTAGACAGACCATGGCAATGATATCAGCCATATAAATATCCCTGTTAGGGCTTTTGAATATGGGATTGGCGGGATATGGGGTCCAACGAGTGACCATCTCATCAAAATAGCGAAGATACAGTACATTCAGCGTCTTTTCTTCTCCATCCTTTATGTATTGTATAACGGATCGATTAAAGAAGTCCTCAGGTGAATTTGACTTTGACTTTTCAAGCCCAAATCCATTGCATGCTACAATTTGCACCCGCAATCCCCCCGCATTCATTTTTTTCTATATTATCACAATTCAAAGAAAAATGTTATTCGATTGTTTGCTGAAATTTTTCAAAAAACAGATCGGCTTCACCATTTTCAAAGCTATCATCCGAATTATCGGCGAGAGGCGGTAATTCATCTATGGAATTCAGGCCGAAGTAATCCAAAAACTCTTTTGTTGTCCCATATAAATAAGCCCGGCCGGAGCCTTCAGCACGTCCGACCTCTTTTATTAAAACTTTAGTGACAAGTGTATGAATGGGGCGTTCCGTTTTCACTCCGCGAATTTCATCAATTTCCGCTCTGGTAATCGGCTGCTTATAGGCAATGATTGCGAGTGTTTCCAAGGCCGCCTGTGACAAGCCTTGAGTGCTTGATGTTTCCACTAGCCTTTTCAAGTAATCCGAGTGCTCTTTCTTTGTCGTCATTTGATAAACACCCGCTATTTCGATCACCTGAATCCCGCGTACATCAGATATATATTCTTCCTTCAAACTTTCAACGATGTCCGTTGCTTGATATTCCGTAATTTCCAGGACAGAGGCAATTTGTTTGACGGAGAGCCCTTCATCTCCGGCAGCAAACAATAATGCCTCAAGAATCCCTTTCCAATTAATAACTTCCAACTGGTTCTACACCTTCCTTAGCAGCAATCATGATTTCCGAAAAATTATCTTCCTGTTCAACGATGATTTCATTTAGTTTCATCAGTTCCAGCACCGCCATGAAAGTGATGACGATATGCTCCTTTACCGGGAGCGAAAACAGTTCAAAAAAACTTTTCTTCCCTTTTATTGATTGTAACTCAATCATGATTTCATCCATTCGTTTCTCTATCGATATCTCTTGTTTCGTTACTTTCGTGTATAGCGGCTTTTGAATTTTTTGCCTTCGCAGCAGTTTTTGCAGAGCACCCAACATATCATATAGACTTATATTCAACTCTTGTTTATCACTTTCCGCTTCTTTAACATAAACAGATAAATCACTTGGGGGTTTAGTGAACAGCAAGCTGCGTTCTTCTTCCATCCCTTTAAATTCTTCGGCTGCATATTTATACTTTTTATATTCTAATAGTTTTTCCACAAGCTCGTCCCGTGGATCTTCCTCAAATATTTCCCCATCTTCATCAATCAATTGTTCATCTTCATGCTTTGGAAGCAACATTTTACTCTTGATGGCAAGCAGTGTTGCAGCCATCACCAGATATTCGCTGGCCACATCCAATTCCAGATGCTGCATTGTATGGATGTACCCTAGGTATTGATCTGTAATATCAGCCATCGGAATATCGTAGATGTCTATTTCCAGGCGATTAATCAAATGCAGGAGTAAATCCATCGGACCTTCGAAAGCGTCAATTTTTATATTATAACCCATTAAATTACCTCATTTAAATCTAATTGGCCGGAAAAGGCCTATTTCTTTTACTAATCAAGTATAGTGGATTGCCGCCCTTTATCCAAATAATAATTTACTGTCCCTAGAAAAGTTTTTATTAGGGATTTCCGACAAATGGGTCGTTGCCCAATCACATTACGAAATCCAACATAACCTAGAAATGTAAGAATAGCAGAACAAAGGAGGTACTCATTATGGGTGCAGGTGGTTTTGGACACGGCGGCGGATTCGCGTTTATTGTAGTATTGTTCATTTTATTAGTTATCGTCGGTGCTTCTTGGTGTTAATTGAAGACTGACGAATCAAGCTGATTGCCTTGCAATCGGCTTTCTTTATTTTCCAAGAAAAAATTCTATGCTAAACTTGGTGAGTATACATAGCGGGTGTTAGGCTATAAGAAAATGTTTTTGCCTTACCTTAGATAATTCCATCAAACAAAAGGGGTGCTCCTATTGAATTACGCGGAAGACTACCTTTCTTTCCTTGTCCATTTCCATGGGACTAGGGATTACTTCGAATGTCATGAAATTCTTGAAGAATATTGGAAAGAAACCGCACCAAAAGAGCGTGACTCTCATTGGGTCGGGCTCATTCAAATTGCGGTTGCCCTGTATCATGATCGCAGGGGAAACAAAAAAGGGGCTGCAAGGACCCTGTCTAAAGCCCTGTCAAACCTCCACCATAAAAAGGCCGAGCTCCTGGAGTTGGGACTCGACCCAGAACGACTGTCCAAATTGCTCGAGGACACCCATGAGCGAATGTTATCTCAAAAGCCATATGAAAGCATTAATCTGCCGATTGCGGATCAAGGCTTGAACGAAATATGCCAGACCATGTGTTTGCAAGAAGGGTACATATGGGGTGCAGACAGCGACATGGCTAATTCATCCATAGTCGATAAGCATCTAATGCGTGACCGTTCGGATGTCATTTCTGAAAGGGCTCGGCAGCTATCCCTTCGAAAAACAAGAAAGGAGGACCGCCCTTAAAGGTGGTCCTCCTTTCCAGCTTTCATATTCAGAATTCTTCACATCTGTCAAGAAAGCTTTCGGTAAACTCATTTGCTTTTAATTCTTTGTCAGGATATTGCTCCTTGATGGCCCTGACCATCGTTTTACCGATACCTTGCTTCCGGAAGGATGGATTTACAGATATATGTTGTATCTCAATGTGGTTTGGAGAGACTTCTATCCCGATCAAGCCCGTAATCTCTTCATCTTTCCATAAGAACAGCTGTAGATTTTCATCCGTTTCATAATTCTTCATCGTATTCCGAAGCGTTTTTATCTCTTTTTCATTTGGCATGAAAGATAATAATCCCATGGCAAACTTCTCATAACTTTTCTTATACTTAATCAACATAATATCCCTCGTTACTAAATAACGTTTTTATTATCTTCCTGTTTACAATTAATTTGCTTTGAATAATAATCCTCACATATAACATTTACATCATACATAAAAACCTCGTTCGTTTCAACATCACTTTCTGCACTTGATTTATCGAAGTGCTATGTGCTAAGCGATAAACAGCCAGTATACGACTCCCCACATCAAAGCGATAATAAGCATCATAAGTAAAAGAGTCTTATTACTTTTCCTCATCCCATACTCCCTTTATGAATGGTCCAAATATTTAAATAACGAATTCATTCTACTATAACTTAACACAATCTGACAAATATCCTTGCAATCTTGCTTCGATTTTACTACATTGGTAAAGTGATCTAGGTTCATAGAATGCCCTCTTAGGTATAAAAGACAAAGATACACCAAACTTTTTCGTTAAAAAAACGTAGCTATCTTGGGCTATATAAATTTTTTTCAGGAAAATATGTATCTTTTTTATCCTTTGTTTCGTCAAATACTATGAATCTGATTTAAAGTGCCGCCCTTTTATTGAAAGATTCCCAATTCAGCAGGAAAAGTTAAGGAGGATTATCATGAAAAAAATGAATAAATGGGTCATTGTAACCATTTTATTATGCCTATTATTGCCATATAAGGCTTTTGCAGATGCAGCTGTTGGTGAAATGATCGTCACACTTGGTGAGAATTTGACGAATGAACAAAAAAATATGATTTTATCAGAAATGAAAGCACCTAATGATGTTGAGGTCCTTACGGTTACAAATGCGGAGGAACATGAATACTTAGGTGACTATATTGCTAGCCGTCTGATCGGTACAAAAGCGATTTCATCTTCTGCGATTACTTTGGAGGAAAAAGGGACCGGACTTAAATTGGAGTCGAAAAACATTAACTGGGTTTCCGATGAAATGTATATCAATGCACTGGCAACTGCTGGAGTAAAGGATGCTACCGTTTATGTCACCGCTCCAATACCCGTCTCTGGTACAGCGGCTTTGACAGGAGTCATTAAAGCCTATGAAATCTCTGCCGATAAGAAGATTCCTGAAGATGTGAAACAGGCAGCGAATGAAGAAATGGTGAAAACAGCAAAATTGGGTGACGAAATCGGTACAGAAGAAGCCTCTGCACTTGTTACGAAAATCAAAGAGGAAATGGCTGCAAATCCACCAGCCAATACTGAGGAGGTCCGCGAGGTGGTCGAGTCTTCAGCAAAAGACCTTGGAATCACCTTAAATGATGCTCAAGTCCAAAGTTTAATTGATTTATTCAATAAGCTAAAAGAATTGGATATTGATTGGAACGCTGTCGGTGATCAGCTTACTGCAGCTAAAGATAAGCTTTCCAATTTTCTTGAATCGGAAGAGGGTCAATCATTTCTGGATAAATTGAAAGAAGTCTTCAGTAGTTTAATAGACGCGATCAAATCACTTTTCAGCTGATTCAAATAAAAAAAGGATGGCCAATGCCATCCTTTTTTTCTATTCTTTATTGACGACTGCCGCTTCATGAAGGGCCAAATCCAAATGGATAAGATCTTCGTACGTCTCGCGTTTGATGACCAACCGGGCTTCTCCATTTTCGGCAAAGACGACAGCCGGTCTCGGAATCCGATTGTAATTATTCGACATGGAATATCCATATGCCCCTGTACAAAATACGGCCAAGACATCACCGCGGCCGGCTTTTGGCAATGGTAAATCCCAAATCAACATATCTCCGCTTTCACAGCATTTGCCGGCAATGGACACTGTCTCTTCTACAGGGTCAAGCGGCCGGTTTGCAAGAATGGCATCATATTTCGCTTCGTAAAGAGCGGGACGTATATTATCACTCATTCCCCCATCTACGGCAATATATTTACGGACATTAGGGACTTCCTTTTCAGAACCGACCTTGTACAGTGTCACACCGGCGTCTCCGACTAAAGAACGGCCAGGTTCGATCCAGATTTCAGGCATCACTAAATCAGAATCAGCAATCAGGTTCTGCACTTCACTAACGATCTCCTCAACATATTGAGACGCCGGTAGCGGGTCGTCCTCTTGTGTATACCGAATCCCGAATCCCCCTCCGAGATTCAATACCTTTGGTTGAAACCCTACCGAACCGTGCCAATCACTCAGCTTGCCGATAATTTTTTGGGCTGCCAGAAGGAAACCGGTCGTTTGAAAGATCTGGGAACCTATATGGCAGTGAAGCCCCAGAACTTCCAGGAATTCACTTTTCAGCGCTTGCCTAAGGGCTGCTTCGGCTTGGCCGTTAATAAGATCAAAACCAAATTTCGAATCTTCTTGCCCTGTCAAAATATAATCATGCGTATGGGCTTCGATACCTGGTGTTACACGAAGAAGGATTTTCACCTTTTGTTCACGGTTTGTACAAATTTCTTCCAACAGTGTCAACTCTGAAAAATTATCGACTACTATACAGCCAATGTCATAATCCAAAGCCATATGTAGCTCTTCTTCACTTTTGTTATTTCCATGAAAGTGAATCCGTTCTGTTGGGAAATTTGCCTTAATTGCCGTATACAATTCCCCTGCTGAGACAACATCGAGAGAAAGTCCTTCTTGTTCAGCCAACTGGATCATGGCAATCGAAGAAAACGCCTTACTTGCGTAAGCAACTTGAGCTGAAATCCCCAATTCCTCAAAAGTTCTCTTAAACCCTCTTGCCCGTTCGCGAATTAGCTCTACATCATAAACATATAATGGTGTGCCAAATTGTTCGATCAATTCGATCGTGTCTACTCCGCCAATTTCCAGATGTCCACGTTCATTGACACAACCGGTTCCGTACAAATGCATGATAGCCTCACCTTCCTGACTTAAAACTAAAGATTAATAAGAAATGAGGCAGCCTCAAATAAAGAAACCTTGCTGTAAAAGGTTCTCTATATGAACAAGCCTCATCCGAATCGATTATCCCATGTAAATATTGTTCTCTATGACTGCTTAGTAGTTCGAACGGAAAGACAGATTGGTTTAAACTCCAAAGAGTCATAGTAACTTTATCTCTTTGTGAAGCCTAACTTTACCGCTTTATCCGAATAAAATTAAATTACCACAACTTTTCGACAACATCAACCTTTAGATTTTCTCGGCTGCCTATATAAATCCTGGGGATGTACAATACTCGGACGTTCTATAGAACCTGGATAAGGTCTTCTAAATATTATATGTGACAAGGCTTTCGGCTGAAACGGTAGAAGCGGCCATAAATAAGGTGTATTTAACGTTTTTATGCTAGTAAGCATGATAATGTAGAACGTGATGCCTATGACTAGGCCAGGCACTTTAAATAAAGCGACCAAAACTAGCAGGACCAAACGGGAAATTTTATTTGCAACCCCTAGTTCTAAACTTGGAGTGACAAATGTACCGATTGTCGCCACTGAAGCGTAGAGAACCACTTCAGGAACAAATAGGCCAACATCTATCGCTATTTGTCCTATCAAAACCGCCGCAACCAAGCCCATTGCCGTGGAAAGCGGGGTCGGGGTATGAACGGCTGCCATCCTTAAAAATTCTATCCCTATATCGGAAATGAAGATTTGGACCACAATGGGTATATGCGTTTTTTCATTCGGCCCGATATACTCGAACCTATCCGGCAGGAGGGAAGGCTCTAAACAAAACAATAACCAAATCGGCAGCAAGAATAACGAAACGAAAATCCCGAGAAACCGGACCCAGCGCACCAAGGTTCCAACGGCAGGTGCCTGCCGATACTCTTCAGCGTGTTGCATGTGATGGAAAAGAGTGGACGGGGTAATGATGACACTCGGTGAAGTATCCACATAAATAAGGACATGCCCCTCAAGCAAATGCGTTGCCGCCACATCAGCCCGTTCCGTGTATCTGACAAGCGGGTATGGGTTATATCTTTGATTGACGATGAACTCTTCGATCGTTTTATCAGACATCGTTATGCCATCAACCTCAATACTATTCAATTCCTTACGAACGATTTCTATTAAATCGGGATCGGCAATATCTTTAATGTAGCCGATGGATATATCCGTTTTCGATCGTTCCCCTACATGTAACATTTCGAAACGTAATCTTTCATCCCGGATTCTTCGTCTGGTTATCGCTGTGTTAATGATGATATTCTCGACAAAACCATCCCTTGATCCACGGACGACTTTTTCCGTATCGGGTTCTACTGGCTGTCTCCCGGGATAACTCCTGACATCCACAACCAACCCTATTGGTTTTCCATCAACAACAACGACTATTAAACCGGATAATACCTGATCAACAAGCTCATCCATCGTCTTTATTTCCTGAACGGATTGGTGTACGAGCAAGTTTTTGACTACATCAAAAACTTTAGTAGACACGATTTCGGCATTTTTGTTATGAATAAGAGAATCGAGGATATCAATGATGTACTCTGTATCCGTCAGCCCGTTTATATAGTAAATATGCACATCTTTTCTTAAGACCTTTATCTTTCTTACTCCTAAGTCGAAGCTGACGCCTAGACCTACTTTCTCTTCCATGTACGCGTCAACATCCGCTACCCTACTCGGAATCGGCATCATGTTTTGAGGTTTTTCTGAAGTCATTATGACCACTCCTTTCCAATATGATTTCCACCGCTAGCTTGGTTATCGGTGCTCCTCTTTTAAAATCGTCCTGATGGGACATTTTCCCTATATCTCCTATCCCCACTACGATGGGAACATGTAATTGATCAATGCAATACACCGTATCTCCTGTTATCTTGCCCAGTTCAAATTCCTCGGCGCCGTATTTATCAACCCCGTTCGGTGTCAAATTACCATCACGGTCAATACAGATATCCACCTTGGTCCATTCTTCCCTTCTAGTCTTTGAAGCGACCGCTATTACGCCAAGGACATTAATATCAGGGTGCCCGGCAACTACCTTCATTGCCTGTTCGCCTGATCCTTCTCCTATAAAACCGCTATCATCAAACATGACCAATACAGGATCATACTTCGCCTTTTTTATTAATTCAACTAACTCCAAGCCCGTATATCGTGATGGATTACCTTGGGACATGGAGATACATCTTCCCCCAATTTCCTTGGCTACATGCTCGACAGCCCGTTTCGCATACTCATCTCCATCCGTAATCAATATCACTTTTCGTTTGGTCACCATCTTGGGCCTACCTTTCATCATCAGGAATAGTTACCTCATAATCTTATAAATCGACAAAATAAATCCATTGGAATAATGATCCGGCTATTTTTCCCAATACGAGTGCCATCAACAGATAAATGATCTTCTCTTGAATTCCGATTCGTTTTGAAAGAACCGGAAATACATTCAGGACTTCAGTTAAGGCAGCAGCGAGCATCCCATTAAATATCCCGTCAGCCAAACCGATCGGAATTAATAAAAAATGCGGGAGGGAAAGTTCCGTTTCCTGTAATCCTAACCATGTTCCTGCGACAACTCCGGCTATGATGGCTCCTTCGTAGTAATGTATCATTTTCATTGTTTTTGTCAGCTGAGTCAGCCTCGGAATCACCCCAAGTACAGTTAAAAACGCTACAAAACCGGCACCTGTCGCAAAACCCCCGGCTAAACCGACAAAGATTCCGAAGATGATTTTACCGGTCATCAAGGTGGCGCACGTTCTCCTTATTTTCATTCATGATTACATAACGGTCCAAATCCTGCTGATAGTTGAACATTTCAACCTCGAGCGGACTAGGTTCCTCATTGAAGCGTTTTTTAAAGAAGTGATTAAAAAATAGAATCATACCCATACCAAGGCCGAAGCTATATGGGATTTGGATCAATAACGGCTTATCTTCCACTTTTCCCGTTATTATAGTAAATATTTTTTGATGCACTTCCCCCATGCTGACATCCACATGAAAATTCATGATCGTCATCCCGCCGCCGACAAATAACAAAAACCAAACTAAGGCGAATGTCAGGTATGACATTTTCTTTTTCGAGAGGATGATTTCGATGATCGTTTGGGACGGCCCGAATGTCTCCACTTCAATAGTCGGATCCACCTTACGGATGGCCATGATAACTTGAGCCAAATCAATGACAATAATATTCTTATCTTCCTTCTTGACCGTTAATAATATGATTTCTTCAATTTTGGTAATCACTTCTTCAGGTCCGATTATCCTTGCAATATCTTTTATCTTCACCGTTTGATTTCCCTTTACTTGTACACGGTTCCTCATCCTGATATATACAACTGCCACTATCATCACATCCCGACCTTTTATTTCCTTATGCTAGTAGTATGGATTGGAAGCAGTTTGAAAATGCAGGAAGTGAACCATGTCCAAATATTACTAATTTGAAAACAAAAAAAGACACGCTGCAATGACAGCATGTCTTTTTGATTTACATTCATATATTAATGAGTGGGGAAGAAAATCAGCTGAACCAAAAATATCAATCCAAAAATATAAATGAGCGGATGTACCGATTTTCCTTTTCCACTGAATACCTTCATAAGGGGATATGTAATGAACCCGATTGCAATCCCTGTAGATATACTTGAAGTAAGCGGCATCGTTAAAATGATCGCAAATGCCGGAAATGCCTCATCGAAAATTTTCCAATTGACTTTAGCGAGCCCTTCCATCATGAAACATCCCACGATGATCAATACAGGAGCTGTGATTGCTTGAACTGAAGAAATTGCCGATATCAATGGCGAAAAGAAAATCGATGCAGCAAACAAGATTGCCACGACAGTAGCGGTTAATCCCGTACGTCCGCCTGCCGCCACTCCAGTGCTCGATTCCACATAGGCAGTCGAAGGGCTTGTACCAAACATCGAGCCGACCGTAGTCGCAATCGCATCACCTAAAAAGGCTTTCTTGGCACGAGGGATTTTCCCATCCTTCGTTAGTCCTGCCTGTTCTGTCACGCCAATCAAGGTTCCTGTCGTATCAAAGATCGTCACAAGTAAAAAGGCGAAAACAATTGAATATAAAGAATTCGTGAAGACCCCAGCAATATCGATATCGAAAAATACCGGTGTTGGAGGTACAGATAAGACCCCATCGAAGTTGAGCAAACCGATAAAGTAGCCAATGATTGCCGTAATGATCATACCAATGAAAATTGCCCCTTTTATATTACGGGCCATAAAAATCAAGGTAATGAATAAGCCTGCTAACGCTAAAACAGTTCCAGGCTGATGCAAATCGCCAAGCGTCACCATCGTTGATTCATTAGGCACTACGATTCCAGCATTTTTCAATCCGATAAAAGCAATGAATAAACCAATTCCGGATGTGATGCCATATTTTAATGAGTCAGGAATCGCATCAATTATCATTTTACGCAAGCTTGTCACGCTAATTAATAGAAATAGCAAACCAGCAATGAAAACCGTACCGAATACGGTCTGGTATGAAAGGCCCTGTGCCCCCACCACGCTGGCAAAATAAGCATTCAAACCCATCCCTGGTGCTATCGCAATCGGGTATTTTGCAACGAGCCCCATGATAAGGGTACCAATCACCGCTGATATGACCGTTGCCATGAAAACTTGTTCAAATGGAATTCCGATTGAAGACAATAAAGCCGGATTCACAATAAGAATATAAACCATAGTTAAAAATGTCGTAACACCCGCCATGACTTCTGTACGGACATCCGTCCCATTTTCTTTCAGGGAGAAAAACTTTTCCATAAACATATTTTAGACCTCCAGATCTAAAGGAAACACCGACAACCGTTTGCACGAAAAGACAAGGTGTCCTAATATTGTACTGCATCGACGTTTTTCCTGATCATTTTTCATCGAAAGAAAGATAAAAAACGAATGAGAAACGCGACCTTTACTATAATATTCGTTTTTATTCCTAAATTCAACTAAAAATTCGACCCCATTCATATTTTCATCCTACCTGATAAGGAATCACTTTTACTTTTTCCTAAAATCAATATTTATTTTCAGCTCAATAAAAAAACCACATGAATCACTGATTCATGTGGTTTTTCATTTGCTGAAGAATCTTCTTTTCCAGCCTTGACACCTGAACTTGGGAAATACCAAGCCTTGCCGCCACTTCCGATTGCGTCTGATCTTTATAATACCTCAGGAAAACAATCAGCCTTTCACGTTCATTCAATTCATGTATGGCTTCTTTCAAAGCAATTTGATCGAACCAGGATGTTTCATTATGGTCGGCAATCTGGTCAAGAAGAGTAATCGGATCTCCATCATTTTCGTAAACCGTTTCATGGATGGATGAAGGGCTCCTGCTAGCTTCTTGGGCCATGATGATTTCCTCTGGCGACAGCTCTAGATGTTCCGCCAATTCATTGACAGTCGGAACACGGCCATACGTCTTTGAAAGTTCCTCTTTGGCCCTGCGAATTTTATTCGCCATTTCCTTTAATGACCTGCTTACTTTAACCGTTCCGTCATCACGGATAAAACGTTGGATTTCACCAATGATCATAGGCACAGCATACGTTGAGAATTTCACTTCAAACGATAAGTCAAATTTATCCACGGATTTCAACAGACCAATACAGCCTATTTGATAAAGGTCATCCGGTTCGTAACCTCGATTGAGGAATCTTTGCACTACTGACCATACAAGCCTCAGATTGCTATTGACAATCAGATTCCTCGCATCTTGGTCACCGCTCTGGCTGCGTTGGATTAAATTCCGCAATTCCTCATCTTTTAAATGGGGCTGGCCTTTCTTGCTCTTCTCGTTTTTAACCTCCACATCCATATGCAAGTCTCCCTTAATTGCACAAAGCTCTGCTTGTAGTTAAGTGCTTTTTTAATCGAATGATCGTGCCTTCGCCCTTATGGGAAATTATATTGATTTCATCCATGAAGTTTTCCATGATGGTGAATCCCATACCGGAACGTTCAAGTTCGGGTTTTGTCGTAAATAACGGCTGTTTAGCCTCTTCGACGTCTTCAATGCCCAGTCCTTCATCCCGGATGGTCAATTCCACAGTATCGCCTTCGATGACCACTGAAATGTAGACCCAACCTTCCGGGTCACTCTCATACCCATGGATAATCGAATTCGTAACGGCTTCTGACACGACAGTCTTGATCTCTGTCAATTCATCCATCGTCGGGTCCAATTGGGCAATGAATGCCGCAACAGTTACCCTGGCAAAAGATTCATTTTGGCTAAGTGCAGAAAATTTCGTTTCCATTTTATTTTTCATCTTAGGCAACCCCCAGTCTTTGCAAAGCGTTTTTTTCGGATAGTTCCATTTTAACAATTTTAAACAACCCTGACATCTCAAATAACCGCTTTACTGCTGGAGAAATTGCACAGACCACCATTTCACCTTGCTTTTTGTTTACCTGCTTATAACGCCCCAAAATAACTCCGAGTCCTGAACTATCCATAAAATCCAATTCTTCCATGTTGAGGATGATATGCTTGATATTATGCTTTTGAATGGCTGCCTCTGCCTGATTTTTCAATTTTTCTGCTGTATGATGATCTAAATCACCTTTGAGACGAATGCACAATACGCGATTTTTCGCCTCCATATTAATCGTAAGACTCATTATATACAGCCTCCTTCACTGTCTTATAAAGAGTCAAATTCTCTTTTTCACCTGCCGATTCCTCCTTACTAGCAAAACTAGTGGAGTTTCGCCTAAATTAGTACGATTAACAGGCAATGCGACAATTTATTCTATTTCGCATGGGTAAACATGCCGAAAGCCCGTTTATACAATTGCCACCAGCTGGCATTTTCAACAGTTTCCTTCGCAACAATCGGAGATTCGACATACACCTTACCGTTTTTCTTCAATTCAAGCGTACCAATTTCTTCACCTTTTTTAATCGGGGCATCCAAATCTTTATCAAGCGTGATTTTTTTTGTAAAGTCCTTTGCCGTTCCGTTTTTGGCTGTCAAAACTGAAATAGGTTCACTTGTGACTCCCACCACGGTTTTCTTTTGTCCTTTACTTACCTTGGCTTCACCTAACACCTCGCCGCGTTTATAAATCGGGTATGTGATGTATTGTGAAAATGCATAATCTAACATCTTGGTGACCTGAGCGTTTCGTTCCTTAGGGGAAACGGCTCCGAAAACGACGGCAATGACACGCATATTCCCTTTTTTGGCAGTAGCTGTCAAACAATACTTCGCTTCATTTGTGAATCCTGTCTTCAGTCCATCGACCCCAGGGTAAAATTTCACTAATCTATTTGTGTTGACAAGCCAGAATTTCTTTTCGGTATTTTCACGGAGATAATCTTCATATGTACCCGTGAACCTTGTAATCGTATCGTATTTCAATAATTCCTTCGCCATGATCGACATATCATGTGCCGAACTGTAATGATCTTTAACAGGAAGGCCTGTTGCGTTTTGGAACTTTGTATTTTTCAAACCAAGGTCTTTCGCCTTTTTGTTCATTTTCCTAACAAACTCTTCTTCCGACCCAGCTAGACGTTCAGCCATTGCCACCGATGCATCATTCGCCGAACCAATCGTGATGCCCTTGAGCATTTGTTCTGTGGTCATTTCTTCACCTGGCTCGAGGAAGATCTGGGAACCGCCCATCGACGCTGCATACTCACTAGTCCTGATTTTCTCCTTCATGCTAAGTTCGCCTTTATCAATCGCTTCCATGATCAGCAGCATCGTCATGATTTTCGTCATGCTTGCCGGTGAAAGACGATCGTCTGCATTTTTATCATAAAGAACAGTACCTGTATCCCGTTCAATCAAAATAGCGGATTTAGCATTTGCCGCCAATTCGACTCCTTTTTCTTCAGCTGCTTTTGTATGCGGGATGCTAAAACCCATTGCTACCAATACGGTTAAAAATAGAGAAAGAATCCGCTTCATCTCCATACCCTCCAATCTTTATAGAATTTATTTTTTCCATTAAACCCATTTTTATACAAATAAAGATGAATTTTGAACATATACTGGATATAGGGTAACAAAGTGAACCAAATTAAAAGAGGATGCGCATGGGCATCCTCTTTTAAACTTTCAATGAAATAAACGTAAAAAGGCCGCTCAAAAGCGCGGCCTTTTTTGGAAAATATTTATTCCATGATCTCTTTATAGATCAATGTAGGTTTTTCTACTTTCTCTTTTGAAATCGCAATGCTTTCATACAATTTTTCTTTTACCTTTGAAACATCTTCAAAGTTGCTGTAAATCGTCACAAGGGATTCACCTTTTGCCACGGTTTCCCCGATTTTTTTACGAAGTACCAGTCCGACTGCCAAATCAATCTCTGATTCCTTAGTCGCCCGCCCGGCACCTAACAGCATGGCTGCCGTTCCTACTTCATCAGCGATGATCTCCGATACATATCCGTCCTCTTTCGCTTCCAGCTCGAAAGCATGAGCAGCCTGCGGCAGTTTTTCCGGCTGATCCACAACTGATCCATCGCCTCCCTGCGCTTCTAGGAAAACCTTGAATGAGTTAAGTGCAGAACCGTCCTTAATCGCATTTTCCAGCAAGGTTCTTGCTTCTTTTAGAGAACTTGCCTTTTTGGCAAGGTATACCATATGGCTTCCTAGTGTTAAAGAAAGTTCCGTTAAATCTTCCGGTCCTTCTCCTTTAAGTGTATCGATGGCTTCCTTCACTTCTAAAGCATTTCCGATTGCGTAACCCAACGGTTGGCTCATATCGGAAATGACAGCCATCGTATTTCGCCCTACATTGTTTCCGATGCTAACCATTGCATGCGCCAACTCTTCGGAATCTTCAAGTGTTTTCATGAAAGCGCCCGCTCCCGTTTTAACATCAAGTACGATTGCATCAGCACCAGCGGCGATTTTTTTACTCATGATCGAGCCAGCAATCAAACCGATACTGTTAACGGTAGCCGTAACATCACGCAATGCATATAGCTTTTTGTCGGCTGGAGTCAGGTTACCACTTTGTCCAATGACAGCTATCTTATTTTTATTAACAAGTCGGATGAACTCGTCATTTTCTATTTCGACATGAAATCCTTTTACAGACTCCAACTTATCGATCGTTCCGCCTGTATGGCCAAGACCGCGTCCTGACATCTTTGCCACTGGAACACCTACAGCAGCAACCAATGGTCCAAGCACTAATGTTGTCGTATCACCAACACCGCCTGTTGAATGTTTATCGACCTTAATTCCTTCAATCATCGATAAATCAATTTGATCTCCTGATTCGACCATTGCCATGGTTAAATCAGCACGTTCCTGCTCATTCATGCCTTTGAAATAAACAGCCATTGACCAAGCGCTCATTTGATAATCCGGAATCGATCCGTCGGTAAACCCTTTGATGATGAACTGTATTTCTTCTGTAGTAAGTGCCTTTCCATCACGCTTTTTCTCGATTAAATCTACCATTCTCATATTAGAATCCCCACTTTTTTAAGGACACCGCTTCTCTTTAGGTGTACTTGTATTTTTTGGTCCGTTTTATATGTCTTTAACGATGTGCTTAACAAATTCCAGAAAGCTGCTTTTCACTTTTTCCGTCGTTTCAATTACCTCTTCATGCGATAAAGGCTGATCCAGAATGCCTGCGGCCATATTGGTAAGGCATGAGATTCCGAGCACTTTCATATCGCTATGCCTTGCTACGATAACTTCCGGAACTGTCGACATACCAACTGCATCCCCGCCAAGGATCCGTGCCATTTTCACTTCTGCAGGTGTCTCATAGGTCGGTCCTGTATTCCCGATATAGACACCTTCTTTAATATCCAATCCTAGTGAAGCTGCTATTTTTTTCGCTTGTGCCCGAAGGTCTTTATTATAAGCTTCCGACATATCAGGGAATCTAGGTCCGAAACGCTCTTCATTAGGACCAATCAATGGGTTTGCCCCCATTAAATTAATATGATCCGTAATGAGCATCAAGTCACCTGGTTCATAGCTTTCATTAACGCTTCCGGCAGCGTTCGTTACAATTAACTGCTCAACACCAAGAAGTTTCATTACACGTACAGGAAAAGTGACCTTCTCCATGGAGTAACCCTCATAAAAGTGGAAACGCCCTTGCATGGCTACAACTTTTTTGCCACTTAATTGTCCAATGACAAGCTGTCCAGCGTGTCCTTCAACAGTCGATACCGGGAATTCCGGGATTTCGTGGTATGGAATCGTTATGGGATTTTCAATTTCATCCGCCAATACTCCAAGTCCGGAACCAAGAATCAGGCCTATCTCCGGAGAGCCTTCAATTTTACTTTTTATAAATGACGCAGCAGTTTCTATTTTATTAAACATCTATTTAATCTCCCCTAAATTTAGATCGCCCAATATATTTTTCCCGTAGGCAGGCATTTTCACATCAAAGTTAGCAGCGACCGTCGCCCCGATATCAGCAAATGTATCTCTTATCGGGAGTTCGGCACCTTCTGTAAATCGTTTGGAATAGACTAATAAAGGTACATATTCACGTGTATGATCGGTTCCTTCATGAACCGGATCATTCCCGTGATCGGCAGTGATGATCAATAAATCATCCTCTTTCAGTTTATCAAGGACTTCCGGCATCCTAGCATCGAATTCTTCCAATGCCTTTCCGTATCCCTCTGGATCGCGGCGGTGACCGTATAAAGCATCGAAGTCGACTAGATTAAGGAAACTTAACCCTTTGAAATCCTGTTCTACCGTTTGGATTAATTTATCCATTCCATCCATATTGGATACGGTCCTTAATGATTCAGTGACGCCTTCCCCATCAAAGATATCCGAGATCTTCCCGATTGCGAGCACATCATATCCAGAATCTTTCAATTCATCCATTACTGTCCGGTTGAAAGGCTTCAATGCATAATCATGACGGTTAGGCGTTCTTTTGAAGTTTCCTGGTTCACCTGTGAAAGGTCTGGCAATCACGCGCCCAACCTTGAACTCATCAGCCATTGTCACTTCACGGGCAATTTCACAAATCTTGTACAATTCGTCTATCGGGACGATGTCTTCATGTGCAGCAATCTGTAATACGGAATCTGCTGATGTATATACGATCAGCGCACCCGTTTTCATATGTTCCTCGCCGAGCCTTTCAATGATTTCCGTGCCGCTTGCCGGGACGTTCCCAATAATTCCCCGACCCATCTTCGCCTCGAGTTCATTGACTAATAATTCCGGGAAACCATCCGGAAATACACGGAATGGAGTCGATATATTCAAACCCATGATTTCCCAATGCCCAGTCATCGTATCTTTTCCTGTAGAGGCTTCCTTCATTTTCGTATAGTATGCGAGAGGTTGCTGAGCTTTTTCAATCCCCTTGATTTCACGGATATTGCCTAAACCCAATTTTGCGAGAGTCGGCATGTTCAATCCATTCATTCTTTCTGCGATATGGCCGAGTGTATCCGCCCCTTTATCACCGAATAAATCTGCATCAGGTGCTTCGCCAATTCCAACTGAATCCATAACTATTACAAATATTCGATTAAATGCTGAATTCCCTTTCATGAGTCATTCCTCCTAAAATAGTAAATCACTTTTTATACTCTCTATAATACCCTTATTCTGCTCAGTTACTCTTCATTTTAAATGAAACCGTGAGAACGTCAGAAGTCTGACCTCTCTACATTGTAAACGATTACCATGATGGAGACAAATAATATATTTCGGAATAAAACAAAGTGCCAATAGAGCGTGCTTTAGAATCATCAGCAGCCCTTTACCAGTCAAGTCCACACTGAAATAAAAAGGCTGCTCCTTCAACCGCTTCGCAGTTAAATTCACAACCTTTCTATCATTCTACTATTCTTTTATGCTCGCGGATGGAATTTTGAATATACATCCTTGATCCGTACGTTCGTAATATGTGTATAAATTTGAGTTGTCGAAATATCCGCATGACCAAGCATTTCTTGGACGGCACGTAAATCAGCCCCGTTCATCAATAGATGTGTCGCGAAAGAATGTCTTAGTGTATGCGGTGTAATTTCTTTTTCAATTTGTGCCGATTTTACAAGTTTTTTTAGAATCTTCCAAAATCCCTGCCTTGTCAGCCTGTTTCCATGATGATTCAAAAAAAGTGAATCTGTCCTGTGCTTGGGGCTGGCCATTTTTCCCCGGGAACTTTCCATATAATGCTCAATCGCACCCAATGCAGTTTGGCCAATCGGAATGATCCTCTCTTTATTTCCTTTCCCTACACAACGGACAAAACCCATCGATGCATGGACATCACTTACATCCATGGATATCAACTCACTGACACGCATACCCGTCGCATACATCAGTTCTAGCATTGCCTTATCGCGTAAACCGAATTCATCCATTTTCTTTGGGGCTTCCAATAGTGCTTCAACCTCTTCCATGCTTAATACCTTTGGAAGACTTCGTTCCGGTTTTGGTGTTTCTATATGTATGGACGGATCCTGATCGGTTACTTTTTCCCTTAGAAGAAATTGATGAAAAGACCGAATGGAGGCTATATGACGCGCCACCGTCTTCGATGATTTCCCTTGATCCTTCAAATGCACGAGAAAATGCAGGATGTTGACCCGCCGTGAATCATTCCAATCTTCGATGGCTTCAGCCTCTTTCAGAAAGCTCCAATATGATCTTAAGTCACGCTCATAGGAAACGAGCGTATTCTTGGCAAGTCCTTTTTCAATGGTTAAAAAATGAATGAAATCCCTAATTTGATTCTCCATATTCATTACTCCCCGTTTAAATAAAACAACATTAAGCGTTCAAGCCATGCATCATCACCCGTATCAACAGCCTTCGATACTTTTACAGCCATGCCTTTCGGTTCATCATAACGATGATAACTTTGATATTCCTGATTTAACCATACCATTCCTATATAAAAAAGAACAGTGAAGCTAACAAAGAGAACCATCACTTTAGCCGTATGCAAAACAAGCGATAATGATGTTTTCATCATCTTTCCCCTCCCATTCAATCCTTTGTATCAATCTATGCCCAACAGGACAAGTTTTATACGTGTTTCGGAAAGGAGAAAACAAAAACAACTCTTACTTGAGAAAATAGGCTTTTAAAAATGCAGAAAACCTTCTCCATTAAATGGAAAAGGTCCGACTTCATTCACCTTTATTTTCTTCTTTGTCATGACATCGATGACAAATGCCATGAAAGGTTAATCTATGGTCTTTTATCTTGAAGTTCCAGTCGCGTTCCACAATGTCTTCTACGTCTTCAAGTAGGTCTTCCTGAATCTCATCTACCGCACCACATTCCACACAAACAAGATGATGATGGAAATGCGCAGCTCCTTCTTGTCTTAAATCATAACGGGAAACCCCGTCTCCAAAGTTAATTTTATCTACTATCTTCAATTCAGTCAGCAACTCTAGCGTACGGTAAACTGTTGCCAATCCTATTTCCGGCGACTTTTCTTTGACAAGGAGGTAAACGTCTTCTGCGCTTAAATGATCCTCTTCATGCTCAAGTAAAACGCGGACGGTCGCTTCTCGCTGAGGCGTTAATTTGTAGCTGGACGAGTGTAACTGCTTTTTTATCCTATCAATTCTGTTTTCTATTTCCATACCTAATATTCCCTCCCGCGCCGCTATCCTATCCATTATATCAAAAGAGGGAAAACTGTCAAAATAGATTTCTTTTTAATGATAAAAAAATTTCCGCGAACGGTAAATTTCCATCAATGTCCCAATAAACTTACGACATTTTTCATTAAAGAAGGGGATAGGTACGCTTCAAATGCAGCAGCTGTAATCAAAAATAACCCCGACAAAACCAATGAGAAAATATACCGTGAAATTATCGGTTTCAGCGGTTCACGAATCTGCTTAAGGAAAATCCGGCTGATCATTTTCATTGATAGTGAGACGGCAAGGACGGTTATTACGATGAATATCGGGACGATGAATATATTTTGGGGCAGAATAGCGACAAACGATAATAAGAACCCGCTCCATCCCATTTGATTGACTAAAAAGCCGACTGTGAATCCAACAACCATCCCTTTTATAAATAACAAAACCAGGATGACAGGCAAACCGATGACCGATATTCCGAGAATCCAGATGACCCCGATATATTTTATATTATGCATAATACTTTGGCTGAACATATCATGCGAAGAGGCAAATTCACCTTTGGATACTTGTCCGAAAAATTGCGATAAATAATAGAACAGGTCTTCCTTTTGGGTAAAGCTCAAACTATTCACCAATATTGCCCCAAAAATGACACCCATCAAAAAAAGCACAGTGATAAAGACATATAATGAGGAATGTTCGTTAATATGTTTCATTACGGCATTTTGTACGACAGATTTTTTTTTCATCTTTCATCCTCCCAACTCCGCTTACTAGAATCTATGTTTTCACTCTCTCGTTTATGCTAAGAAAACTTACCCATCAGCCGAACACCTTGAACCCATTTTATGTTATAATTTTCCACATCAATGATATGGAGGCAGGATATGAAAGCTATATTAATGGATTTCCCCGAAAAAATTGAAACCCCACGATTATATCTAAGACCTTGTCAGCCTGGCGATGGCCTGGACGTTCACGAAGCCATTGTCCATTCTAAACCTGACTTGAAACAGTGGCTGCCGTTTGCCCATCTAGATGTTTCTTTGGAAACTTCTGAACAGAACGTCCTTAAGTCCTTTGCGGACTTTATTTTAAAAGAGGATATTAGACTCCATATTTATAGGAAAGAAGACGATCAATTCATCGGTTCCACTGGTCTGCACCGTATCAACTGGGATATCCCTAAATTCGAAATTGGCTATTGGATTGATACGAGATACAGTAAACTAGGCTACATAACGGAGGCAGTTGAAAAGTTAACTAAATTCGCCTTTTACCATTATGGCGCAAAACGAGTCGAAATCCGCTGTGACCCTAATAATATTGCCAGCAAACGGATTCCCGAGAAGCTGGGGTATACCCTTGAGGGAATTTTGCGTAATGACTGCCTTAGTGCAGACGGCAAGGAAGCGCGGGACACTTCCATTTATGCAAAAACAACAAACTAAAAAAGCCCTGACAGATCTCCATCTGTCAGGGCTTTTTTTCAGGTTAATTCCTTTTTGACCTTTCCGTACTTTCCTCCGCCCCCCACTTCAAAAGATAGCGTCCCTTTTCTGGCAGAATCGATGTAGCCCGCCAATTTTTCAGGAACGATTTCCTTGAGCTGTTCAAGCGTAACTTCATGTAGGATATTCATCTCTGTTCCAAATGCCACCAGCAGTTTTTCCATGGATTTAGGACCGAGTCCCGGGATGAAATCAAGTGGTACTTGATGGATATACGGCGGCCTTTCCCTACCATTTCTTCCGTCCGTCCCGGAAATGGAGAGCTCTTCAATCCTTGACGATACCCCTTTTATAATGGATTTATTACCGCATTCGGGACATTGTTCACTATCCCTCAATACCTGGTGCAAACACCCTGAACATACAGTTTGATGATACTTTCCCAATAAGGGGTTCAATCCATAATTAACAGTCACCTTACGATTCCCTTTTTCTTTAAGGGCTTTTGCCAGCTCATTGAAACTTGGTTCTTCAAGCAGGACTTTTTGATATTCACGAGCGATTTTCCCAAGCGAATGCGCATCGGAATTTGTTACGAATACATAGGAGTCCAACTCCTCGATATCCTTGACCATTTCTGTATCAGAACTTAAACCAAGTTCGATGGCATCAATTAGCTTCGGATCGAATACTTCAGTCAGACTGGATCTCACCCCTTTTCCATATAAGCTTTTAAATGGGGTGAAAACATGTGCCGGAATAAACAGGCCGCCCAGTGATTTCACGATCTTTTGCAGCGTTCTTCCATCACAATAAATCCTTTGGGAGCTCAAGGTAATATTTTTAACATGTCCGCTCATCCATGAGGAGAATTCCTTCATCGCTTTTATAGTGGGAAAATAAGCGAGGACATGGATCGGTCCATTACAATTCTGATCATAAATTTCAATCTCCGAGCCTGGAATGATGGTTGTATTCTTGTATTGAAGTCCGCCTTCAATCTTCTCCGTGATTTCGCCGTCCAGCATCCCCGCTTCGATTTCTTCGATAATTTCAGGAGAATGGCAATCGATTATCCCGATTAGATCAAGGCCCTTCCTTTCACTTGCCACCTGCAGCACATTGCTGAAGGTTAACGTTTTAGCACCTGTTATTTTCACGGCCCTTCCGCTTCTCGTTCTGCCTATATGGATATGCAGGTCAGCGTAAAACTCTTTCATTTACGATTTCATCGCCTTTTTCAACTGTAGATACTGAACTGCATATGCCGTTTTGGCATCTTTGATCTTCCCTTCATCCATATAAGTTTGAGCTTCCTCCAGCGTGAGTTCAATCATCTCGACGAATTCATCTTCATCAAGCGGGGCCGCATTTTCTTTCTTTTTCAAATTGTGGGCCACATATAGGTGGACCAATTCATCGGCGAAACCTGGGGATGTATAGAAGGATATGATGTGCTCCATTTTTTCACATTCATAACCTGTCTCCTCTTCCAGCTCCCGTTTAGCCGACAGAACCGGTTCTTCGCCTTTTTCCAGCTTTCCTGCAGGAATTTCCACCAAGCTTCTCTCCAGCGCTTTACGGTACTGTTCAACCATGATGATTTTACTTTCTGCCGTGAGAGCTATGATGGCAACCGCTCCCGGATGCTTGATTATTTCACGTTTACCCGTTTTCCCATCAGGAAGCTCTACATCATCCACTTGCAGGCTGATTACCTTTCCTGTGAAGATTTTTTCCGAAGACAGCGTTTTTTCTTCAAATTTTTTCATCCTGACCACTCCTCTGTTCTAATTGCAGCATGATTCCTCATACATTTTACCATAATAGAGATGGAGGGCGATTTAATGAAAGTTTACGTACTGGAAAAAAGCATTACTTTATCCGGAAAGAGTTGGGAAATCCTTCAAAAACTAAAACAATTGCAAAATCAATATGTCTATATCAATGATTGGATAGCCGACATACACGATCAGGTGCCGCCCACTCCTTTAAAACGGATCAAGTGAATTCTTTGAGTGAAATGGATTTCTCCTTTACAATGAAATGTAAGGGAGTGGATAACATGAAAAAACGCAGACTAGGAAATTCAGACTTGCTAGTTTCTGAAATCGGACTCGGATGCATGTCATTGGGGACTGTTGAAAATCAGGCATCCGAAATCATACAGGCCGCTTTAGATGAAGGAATCAATTATTTTGATACTGCTGACTTATATGATTTTGGCATGAATGAAGAAATCGTCGGAAAGAATTTAAAATCGGTCCGCGATAAGGTATACATAGCCACCAAGGTCGGAAACCGCTGGAATGAAAACAAAGATTCTTGGAGCTGGGATCCATCTGGCGAATATATTAAAACGGCAGTAAAAGATAGCTTAAAGAGATTGGGGACTGACTATATTGATCTTTATCAGTTGCATGGCGGCACCATTTCAGACAATATCGGAGAAACGGTAGAAGCATTTGAAGATTTGAAAAAAGAAGGCTATATCCGATATTATGGAATTTCCTCGATTCGTCCGAATGTGATCAAGGAATTCACGGAAAAGTCTGAGCTTGATTCCGTGATGATGCAGTTTAATCTACTCGACCGCCGCCCAGAAGAGTGGATGTCCCTTTTGGCCAACAAACAGATCAGCATTATTGCCCGTGGCCCGCTTGCCAAAGGGCTGCTCAGTGAAAAAATGCTTGAAAAGGCAAATGAGGATGGATACCTTGACTATGGCTATCACGAACTTAAAGATTTGCTTCCGCAAATAAAGGACAAACTTTCCGATAGGAAGTTGAATGAAACGGCACTTCAATATGTATTGTCCCATCCAAGCGTCGCTACCGTTGTACCAGGAGCAAGCTCAGTACAGCAGCTCCGTGAGAACTGCCAGGCCGCTAACAGTCCTTCACTGTCCAAAACCGAGTTGGATATCTTAAAGCAATTGACCAAAGCGAACAAATATGAAAGTCACCGGGATTAAAAAGAATAGAACTAAACTAACTTTCAAATAAATTAGGCTGCACTATCTCCGTTTAACAACGTGATAGGCAGCCTTTTTCCGTTCCAACGTTTTTTTCGCCATACTGCTTCTGTACCGCTTTCAGGTTTCCCATCATTCTTAACCCCTTTCCAAACCAAATTTACTTCATACCAATTGAAATTTTTCATTGGACAATACAAAATAAGTGTTATACAATTCAATTGTGCACAATTAAAATAAGAAGGTAAGGGAGAATAAATGATGACAAAAACATTATTTACAACGTCTGTAACAGTTGATGGCGGAAGAGAAGGAACGGCAATTTCTGCTGACGGCAACTTCACGGTTGATATTGCGATGCCTGGAACACCAAGGGCTAAACAGATGCCTGAAGCATCTAATCCGGAACAGCTTTTTGCAGCTGGATATGCTGCATGTTTTGATAGTGCTTTGCAATCAGTTGGTAAAATTGAACGCATTTCCTTCGATTCCAAAGTCACCGCAAGCGTCAGCCTATTGATGGGTGAAATGCATCAGTACAGCTTGGCTGTAACTTTGGCCGTGAAGGGATCCGGGGTCGACAAGGAGACATTTGAAACCCTTGTTCATAAAGCACATCAAATGTGTCCTTATTCAAAAGCAATCAACGGCAATGTGGACGTCGCCTTTGAAATAGATGTAGATTAAATCCGACAAAAAGACGCTTGGGGAACCCCAAGCGTCTTTTCATTGCTAAAATTGCTGTAAAGTTTTCAATAGTTGGATCAGGGAAGCTTTTAAATCCTCAACCACCTTCTTATCATCACCCGACATAGCCGAAATGCGATCGGGAATGAAGCATGCCTCTTCCTGTAAACCAAGTCCCTTTTCCGTCAACTTAATCAGGACAGACCGTTCATCTTCAGTCGAACGTTCACGGACAATTAAGCCATTCTGCTCCATTCGTTTCAACATGGGGGTAAGCGTTCCTGAGTCGAGGGCAAGGAGCTCCCCTAGTTTTTTTACTGTAAGTGTATCCTGTTCCCATAATAGAAGTAGGACCAGATATTGAGGATATGTCACTTCGAGTTTATCAAGCAGCGGTTTATATTTCTTCGTCATTTCCCTTGAACTTGCATAAAGCAGGAAACATAATTGGTCTTCCAGCACTTTTTCTATTTTACTTTGCATCATATCACCAGCTAATAGTAGTCCATCCGATATGAAAGCATATCGAACTTATCTTTAATATAATCGTTATACTTTATAAAATAAAGGAGTATCAGCAAGGAATGGTCTTCCTGAACAGAAAAAGGGAGCCAGCCCACTTAAAACTTAAACTGCTCCCTGTCCGTCATTTATAGTTCTTCCAGTTCAGATTGCTTTCACCCAATAGTTCTTCAAATGATTTATTCTTCTCCCGCCGCTTTCTTTCTTCGCGTTTCTTTTCTTCTTCCGCTGCCCTTTTTTCTTGTTCAGCCTCATTAAGTTCCTTTTGCTTTTGACGAAGCTGGGACATGATATCTTGATTGATCATATCACCAAGTTTCAATGAAGATGAATCTTTATCTTGGTTTTTGCTTTGATTTTGATTTCGCGGCTGTTTCTTTTTCATCCTTAAAACCTCCTGGCCATTTATGAAATTATTATATCACGACTGTCGTTTTCCTCGTCATGGTTTTCAAACAGTGTTTTCCCATTTCCCACATGGTAAAATAAAGAAAATCAACTTAGGAGGACCTTTCATGAAGAAATGGTGGTTTACACTCGCCGGAATCCTGTCGTATATCATCGGCGTCGGCATTTATTTTTCCAATCGGATCATGTACATGAAAAAGAAGGAAGATGATTTTATCCAGAATCGTGAAATCATGGCTAAACGCCTGATCACGGAGGATTTTGATAATCTGCCTAAAACGGAAATTTGGGTATCGTCACCATCCGGATATTCCTTGAAATGCTTGTTTATCGAACCGCATGATACCAATAAGTGGGTGGTCATTTCTCATGGTGTGACGGAGAACAAAGTCAATTCGATTAAGTACATGAATATTTTTCTTAAGCGGGGCTTCAATGCCATCATTTATGACCACCGCCGGCATGGGGATTCCGGTGGCAAGACGAGCAGTTACGGACATTATGAAAAATTCGACCTGAAGGCCGTAATCGATGAATTGAAAAGACGTAAAGGTCCCGACCTTCATATTGGCATTCATGGAGAATCCATGGGGGCCGTAACCCTGCTTTTATATGCCGGAATGCTTGAAGATGGTGCTGATTTTTACATTGCCGACTGTCCATTTTCAAATTTCGAGGATCAGATCAAACACCAGCTTAAGCATGTAGTCCCACTTCCCTCTTGGACCGTGTTTCCGCTTGGGCGTACGTTCATCAAACTCCGTGATGGATATTGGACCAATGAAGTGTCCCCAATTGATTATATGAAAAATATCCGAAACCCCGTGCTCTTCATCCATAGTGAAAATGACAGTTTCATTCCCGCTTCCATGACAGCGGAATTATATGCAGCAAAAGAGGGCCCAAAGCAGCTGTACATCGCTAAAAAAGGGGCCCACGCTCAATCTTATAATGAAAATCCAAAAGAATATGAAGATCAAATCGATCAGTTTCTAAAACTTGTCTGAGAAGAAAAGAGAGAGGGTATCCAAGATTCCCTCTTTGCTTCAGTTAGATTTTATTAAAATAGCTCATCCTCGGATTTAAGATTTGATTCGGACTTTTTAACTGAAAGCTGTTCGCTTCCGGAACAAAGTCTATTTTCATGACTTCATCAAGAAAAATGATTTTTGATTTCTCCACATATAGAGGAATTCCGTTTGTTTCCACTTTTTCGGTACCTTCTTCAGGTTCGTTGACCCACCATAGCGCCGTCACACCGCTTACCACGCAGCCACAGCCATCAGTATCATATTTCAATTGTAAATATCCTTCTTGTCCCTGTACCTTATCGGCTATTTTCTCAGCCGCTGTTTCCGTCCATTCAATATACATGATTGCACGCCTCCCGATGTCTTTCCTTTCCCCCATTATAAACGATAAATACGCTTCTGTTAAAGAAACTGCCTTCCTTTGCAAGCGTCAGCCGACACGAAAATCACTTTCTTCATTGCCGTGCTAACAAATGCCGATTTTCTTACGCCGATTCCTTTCATCACGATGCCGTTTTGAAAATGAAAGGCTGTCCCTTGGGAACAGCCCTTCCGCTCATCATTCCATTATCCTTACATCCGCTATATCGGAAAGCCTGATATAGTGAGCCTGCTGAAACCGATCGACGATATGAAGCTTTTGGGTGAGCTCATTATAATAATGGATCCTGCCGATTAACAGCTGATACCGGTTTCCTTCATAATGAGCAATCGTGACATCCTTTCTTTCCTCCATCGCTTCCCCCATTACCGCATTCATTTCTTCCAGTTGCTGCTCATCCAGGATGCGCTTCGTTTCATAACCATCCTCCACCACCCAATCCCGAAGCATCTTCACATGCTCCGGCAACATCATCGATGTCCATTTGATACGGCCGCGATCACGTATCATTCTTTTCCCTCCCTTCAAAGTCAACCTTACGCCTTATGCCCACCAAGCAGCTTGCTTCGGTAAACGGCTGTACCTGCTTCTGTATACGAAACGGCACGCAATAATGATTTGGCTCCATATTTATGGCGGATTCGATCAACCGTGTAACTCAATTCCCGCTTCTTCCAGCGCGAAGCATCGAATAAAGTCAGCTGCATTTCGTTATCATCCACAATATTCGAGAGCCTGACCTCTATGCTCCGAACCGTTTTTTGCTTATAGTTCTCATGAAAAAGCTCCAGGCAAACTTTATATAACTCCATCGTAATGTTGGTCGGTTCGCTAATCGAACGCGAACGATGGAAACCTCCGCCGAACTCGTCCTTGCTGTAACCAATGCTTAGGCTCACCGTCCTTCCTGCCTTGCGATGGGTGCGTGCCCTTCTTCCAACTTCTTCGCAAATTTCCAGCATGACCTGCTTTACCTCATGCTCCTCCTTATAATCCCGCAGCAGGATTTGACTTTTGCCGAAGCTCACCTGCCCTTCGATGATCGCTGCCCCCATATCGGATAAATCTATTCCCCACGCATGGTGGTAAAGCTGATTGCCCATAATTCCAAACTTCGCTTCAAGTAATTCAAGATCATAATTGGCAAGCTGTCCAACCGTAAATATGCCCATTCCATGAAGGGTTTTTTCTACGCGCCTGCCGATCCCCCACATTTCACGAAGCGGGGAAATCGGCCAAAGTTTGCTTGGCACATCCTCATACTTCCATTCTGCAATCCCATGATGTTTGGCTTCCAAATCAAGGCAAAGTTTTGCCATAAGCATGTTCGGTCCAATTCCAATGGCACAGGGGAGCTGTAATTCCCGTTCGATTTCATCCTTTATCTTTTCAGCTATCATCCGGGCATCTCCCCATAAAGAAGCGGCACCATCGACTTTCACAAAACTTTCGTCCACACTATATACGTGAATCGCTTCTTTGGGCACATAACGGTTGAACAAGCGGGTAATTTCCGTCGAAACCCTTAAATAGGTCGCCATTTTAGGTTCAACGACGACAATCCTCGGATCATTCGGGATCTCAAACATCCGCGAACCTGTCTTGATGCCAAATTCCTTCTTCATCTTTGGAGAAGCCGCAAGCACAATGCTCCCTGTCCTCTTCAAATCACCAACCACCGCCAGATAACAATCAAGCGGGTCCAGACCAAGCATGACCGCTGAACAGCTTGCATAAAAACTTTTCATATCGATACACATAATTGATTGTTTCGGCATCGTCCCATAATCCATCATTTCTCACCCTAACAAGAATATACGTTCGCTTTTATTATATTCATAACTTTAACCGAATATACGTTCTTATTCAATGGAAGTTTTCATACAAATTTCTACTTTTTAATGTAATTTCCTTGAAAAATATAATAGATACTAAAAATGGTTAAAATACCAAATTTAAACTACATATCCAAATAGTTTTTTTAAAAAGAATCAATTCGTAGCTTGAATAATTTTTAGTGGATCCTTATACTTAGTTATTTAAAAATTTTTCACCCTTTTCAACAGGCTTTCGTCTATTTTAAATTTAGTCTTACTGCTCATTTTTTGTAATAAAACTGTAACCAAAATTATGTCTAATTGTCATAATGGTATTGTAGGATAATATTGTTAAGAATAATAGAGAGATAGATAGAGAGGAAATGAAAATTATGAAGAAATGGATTGCTTCAGCTGCTGTTGCGTCTGCCATGATGCTAACCCCACTGCAAGCCTTTGCAAATATCGGAGATCAAACCCTCAGACCCGGAATGACACATAGCGATGTCAAACAATTACAACAACTTTTAAAAACCAAAGGTTATTTCACATATTCAGGTTCACTGACTACATATTACGGCACCTATTCTACATCTGCAGTAAAAAAATTCCAAACATCTAAAGGGTTAACTGCCGACGGAATTGCCGGCCGGAACACGTTCAATGCACTTGGTGTTTATAATGTCAATAATACAACCTTGATCAGCTATGCGAAAACCTTAATCGGCACACCCTACAAATGGGGCGGAACAACAACGGCTGGATTCGACTGTTCAGGCTTCGTCTATTACGTATTCCAGAAATCACAAGGAATTACCTTACCGCGTACAACATCCTTGCTCTATTCCAATACAGGGTTAAAAGTAACTTCACCATCTAAAGGCGATCTTGTATTCTTTGATACTTCTTCTGGAAGTACAGGAGTATCACATGTTGGGATCTATATCGGAAATGGTCAATTCATTAGTGCTACGTCTTCAAAAGGAATAACCATCACGGATATGGATAATTCTTATTGGAAACCAAAATATTTAGGTGCGAAAACTTTATAAAATCCCATAAAACAACCGGACAGAATTCATAGTGATTCAGTCCGGTTGTTTTATTTTATATATAATATTTCATCCGTTAAATCCTCTATTGTCACCATGAATGAAGAGTCCAAGTTGGAACGGTTCATCATTTCGATATTATAAACATGCTCTGAGGGTAAATGGACGACTTCGAGAACCATGAATCGTTGACTTTCCGCTTTGCTGACATGATCGAGGGCAGCAGTGACCGCCCTTTGTTCAGCTAAGCTTTTTTCATCCGTCAAAACAAGAATCAATTCCGCTTCCGCTTTCCCAGGAAATGATTTCTTCACCCCGCCCCGATGCCATGGTTTCACTTTCATCCCGATTTCCAGGTCGGAATAATCGAGAGCGTTACCATGTTGATCTTGAATGGATGTATCAGTGGTCACCTTATAATACGTCTCTTTAATCAAAATCCTTTTATCGTCAAGAGCCGTAATGAAACCTTCTTCCCCCTTATCAATGGCTTCATCCATGTTCCAATCAAGGGATTGACAGCTACCCAGAATAAAGGCAACGAATATGGATATATAAAGGTTTACAATCCTCTTCACACAAATCCCTCCTACTAGAAATAGACGGATCCCCCATGGAATAGTTACCAATTCATATGAAAACTTCGGTTATTTCAAAAAGGGGAATGTCATCGACATTCCCCCTTGCCTATTATTAGACCATCTTTCGCCTTGTCCGGCATCGAAAGTCTAGCTTACTTTTTAAAAAATGCTTTTTTTCCTAATGTTTCGGTGATCTTTGGAAACATGTTATACCATATCCCAGCAAAATTCATCCAGCCAGGGAGATTGATTTCCCTCTTATTGGTCAGCATCGCCGCTACAATTTTAGCAGCGACATCTCCAGGCTTAAGCATGAATTTTTCAACATTCTTTAAATATGTACCTGATTCATCCGCAATGTTAAAGAAATTCGTTTCTATGGGGCCAGGATTGACGGTGGTCACAAAAACATGATCTTCCATCAGCTCAAGCCGAAGTGCGTTTGAATAGCCAAGAACCGCGAACTTGGTCGATGAGTACAATGTTGATTTAGGAGTGGCGATTTTACCGGCCTGTGAGGCGATATTGATGATATGCCCCGATTTTCTCTGCTTCATATACGGAAGAACCAGCTTTGTGCAGGCCATCAATCCAATGACGTTGACAGCAAACATTGCTTTCGTTTCATTTAATTCCGTATCCTGCGCTTCTTTAAACGTGCCGAAACCAGCATTGTTGACCAATACATCCACTTCACCTATTTGCGCATGGATATCATTAAATACATTTGTCACCTGATCAGTGTCTGCCACGTCAAGCTTATAGGCATATGCATCAATCCCATATTGGGTGATCAGTTCATTCCTTAGCTGTAGTAATTTATCCATGCTTCTGGCCAAGAGGACGAGACGGCCCCCCTGCTTTGCACTTTGAATGGCAACTTCCTTGCCAATCCCTCCGGAAGCTCCGGTAATAACAATGACTTTGCCTTGCAACTTATTCAAAAAAGTGAGCCTCCTTGCGAACATTAAGCGATTGAATACAGAATGACCCCAGATTGGATTTCTGTTTCGACTTCACCCAAGTCTTCTAAATAGTCCAGCTGACCGACCGTTTCCGAAAGTGTCAGGCCCACTTCCTGAAGGTATACTTTCGGAAACAGCTGCTGACATACTTCAAAGACCGATAAAGGCTTATCTTGAAGCATGCTTTTCACCTGCATGGCACGGTTATGCTGCCGCTCGAATCTATAGTGAATCAAGTCGGCAACCGCATCTCCATCCACTTCAGATCCATGTCCGGAGTAAACGGTGGATATGGAAAAATCCAATAATTTCTGAAGTGATGCATTATACTGCAGTAACGGGCGAGGCCTCATGCCTCCGGGAAGTAAAGGTGGTTCCATTAATGGATTAGGTGAAATCTTGGCAAGCAAATGATCGCCAACGATCATGACCCCGTCACTTTCCCGGTAAAAGGATAAATGGCTTTGCGCATGCCCTGGAGTCTCGATCACTTTCCAGCCTGGAAGACCAGGGAGCTCATCTCCCTCAGCCAAATATCCATGCAGCTTCCGTTCACTAAGGAAACTGATTTCGTCACGGTTATGGATAAGTTTATTTTTCAGCTCTTCTGCCACTCCGAACTTTGTGGCATAATCAAGAAAAAAACGATTATGGGTTTCAAGGAATTCATCACTGATAGTCAGCCAGCGCTGATTGTTTTTGTGTCCATAAACCGGGATCTCTTTTTCAAAGAAATCGAGTCCACCAGCATGATCAGGATGATGATGGGTTAAAATGATCTGTTCGATATCAGTCAGTTTCAGACCCAAATCCCCAAGCCCGTTAGTCAAGGCTTCCTTTGATCGTTTTGTTTTCACTCCAGTATCGATTAGCGTTAAAGCATCCCCTTTAACTACATAAACATTCACATCACCCACTGCAAACGGCGTGGGCAAAGTAATTTTTGCAATATCTCCATTCCAATTCGCCATAATCTTTTCCACCTTAGAAAATTATATTTATATAAAACTTTTTATACACTAAACAGAATTCTAAGTATACTTATCATGTATAATTACCATTTTACATGTATTTTTAATTACTGTCATTATTTTCACATAATTCATGTCTATTTTTTCTCGTCCATGCATATATTATCATTGACAGAGTGCTAATATATCCTTCATAATCACAAGTAATTAAAGACGGCATGGCTTTGATTAAGGCCAAGTAAATTATTGATGGCGTAAAGAGAGTGAAGCTCGGAATGTGCTGAAAGGCTTCATCGCCCCCTCATTATTGAACCTACCTTATGAGCCTTCAGGAAAACCTGACGTAATTCCCGCGTTAGAGGATTCAAGTGCAGCTTTTCTGTTTATTTATTATGGGAAAGTTGAACAAAGGTGGTACCACGGAAGCTAGACCTTTCGTCCTTTATTGGATGAGGGGTCTTTTTGTTTTTCAAAAAAGGCCGAAAACTTTAAAAGAAAAAGGAGCGGGAAATATGAAAAAAATCGCGTTTATCGGAGCTGGATCGATGGCAGAAGCAATCATTTCGGGGCTGGTGACCCAACAGGTAATTGAACCAGCAAATATTTTTGTAACAAATAAATCAAATGATGATCGGTTCGATTATTTAAAGAACCAATATGGTGTAACTGCCACAAGATCGCTGCAGCTATTAGTACAGGATGCAAACCTTGTCGTGCTGGCGGTGAAACCAAAAGATATTTTAGAAACGATGCAATCAATAAAAGAATATATTCGTGAAGAAATGCTGTTCATATCCGTTGTTGCCGGGGTTCATACAACAAGCTTGGAAGGTATCGCCAACAAGCGGTTCTCGATCGTCCGTGCCATGCCTAATACATCGGCAGCTGTAGGAAAATCAGCAACGGCCCTTGCGGCTAACTGTCATACGAAAGAAGCGCAATTACAAACGGCGATTACCCTTTTTGAAACGGTAGGTACAGTGGCAGTTGTCGATGAAACCCAGCTAGATGCGGTAACTGGCCTATCAGGCAGCGGTCCGGCTTATATTTATTACTTGGTGGAGGCATTGGAAAAATCAGCAGAAAAAATAGGTCTCGATTCCGAAACCGCTAAGCAATTGATTCTCCAGACACTGATGGGTGCGGCCGATATGTTACAGAAATCACCTAAAACGCCTGCCGTACTAAGAAAGGAAGTAACTTCACCAGGCGGAACGACAGAAGCAGGCCTGAAAGCACTTCAAGCACATCAAGTAGAAGAAGCATTCATTGCCTGTGTACAAGAAGCGACTGAGCAATCGAAGCGAATGGGCAATCAAATAAGTAAAGAACTAGCCAAATATGTAGTTTCGCAGTAAGGGGATGATGATCGGCTGTTGCCAGGCAACAGCCCTTTTTTCTAAGGGGTAATCCTTTTCGTAGTGTGCGTTACTTTATAATCAGCATATCATTTTCATCAAAACTCCAATCCTTCGAATACGCAACCTCCCAATAGTAACCATCGGGGTCTGAAAAATATCCGCTGTACCCTCCCCAAAAAACATCCTGAGGTGATTTCTCGATTGTTCCCCCGGCCTTTTCAGCTTTGTTGATCACTTCATTCACTTCTTCAATTGATTTAGCATTATAAGCAAGAGTAAGACCCGGGAAACCATTTTTCTTAGGCGGTTCTTTCTCATTGATGTCTTTCGCTAGCTCCTCTAAAGGATACAAAGCAAGTTTCGTTCCGGCATTATTAAAAAAAACGATTGCGGGTTCGTCCTCTTTAACCGTTGTATGAAATCCCAACCCGTCCCGGTAAAACCTTAATGATTCAGCAATATCCCTGACACCTAAAGTTATAATGTTGATCCTGTTCATACTGGTCCTCCTTTTTCCATGTTTTAAGGGTAAATTCGACATCTACATCACATTTCCCTTTTTAGCTTGATTACCATCAGCCACGCCTTCACAAATGCTTCTAAAAGTTCCTAACAACGCTACCATTTGCAAAAAAGCTGTCTACGGGGAATTCCACCTTGGATTGCCCCTCATGCAAATTACGTAGGAATTCCACTTTCTTTGCCGAATGAATACATGTTTTGTCAACTGTAAAGGAATTTCCTCATACTTATCGAATTCAACAACCAAAAGGGGGAATCTCGATGAATACAAGTGCAGTTGCCCGGTTACTGAATGTTTCCCATAGTACGATTCAACGCTGGGTCACCCAATTGAACATGGAAGTAGAACGGAATCAGCTTGGCCACTACCAGTTTTCGGATGAAGACATTGCATTATTGAGAAAAATCCAAGATCAGCTGAACGAGGGCATCATTCTCCAAAAGGTAAGCATCTCAGAGAAGAAGCTTAGAAAAGCAACCATCCAGAAACACTCCGAACCTAATAAAGAACATGATCAACTGCTAGAACGCATCATCCGGCTTGAAAATGGACTGAAAACAAAAGCGGACGATGTTGTATCCTATCAGCTTTTACAGCACAGAAGTGAAATGGAAGAAATGCACAAACTCGTTAAGAAGCTCGAAGACCGGATCGAAGCGTTAGAAAAACCAATGGGTCAAAACTTTGATTATTTCCTCGCGGCTGAAGAAGCTGCTGCCACTAAAAAGACGAAGAAAAGGCCATTCATAAAAATGATTTTTGGAAACAGAAAGAACGATAGTTCATCATGGAGCACAGCCGACAGCGATTAACATCGATTTTCAAGATCGCTCATGAGAGCACCCCACGATAGCCATTTTCTTATGCAAAGTATTTCCTCAGTAATAGGACCTGATCTTATTAATTACCCCAAAATAAAAAGGCCCTGACCCAAGATTAATCTCACCTGGGTCGGGCCTTTTCATCATCTTAAATCAACACTGCACGGTCATTGAGCATTTTTTCGCCTTTAATGCGCTGGAATTCGTTAAGCAGTTTTTCGACGGTTAGCTTCTGCTTTTCAGCGCCTCTGGCTTCAAAAATGATCTGTCCCTTATCCATCATAATCAAGGAATTTCCAAGATCGATTGCCTGCTGCATATTATGAGTCACCATCAACGTCGTTAACTGGTTCTTTTCGACGATTTCCTTCGTCAGGTTTGTAACGAGCTCTGCCCGTGAAGGATCAAGTGCTGCTGTATGTTCATCAAGTAGCAGGATTTTAGGGTCGGTGAAGGTCGCCATCAGCAATGATAGTGCCTGGCGCTCCCCTCCTGATAATAATCCCACTTTTGCAGTCATCCGATTTTCCAAGCCTAAATGAAGGGTGCCCAAACACTCTTTAAAAAGTTCTTTCCGTTTTTTTGTCACCCCAAAGCCTAAACCTCTTTTATTGGTTCTGCCATAGGCAATCGCCATATTTTCTTCAATCGTCATATGTGGTGCCGTACCCAGCATGGGATCCTGAAAAACGCGGCCAATCATTTTGGCACGGGCATGTTCTTCAATGGCCGATACGTTTTCACCATCGATGACGACTTCACCTGCATCAGGGAGAATTTTACCGGAAATCATATTCATCAACGTCGATTTACCTGCTCCATTACTTCCGATGACTGTTACAAATTCACCTTTTGTCATCTGCAGTTCCAGATTTCCAAGGGCTAACTTTTCATCTGGTGTTCCCTCATTGAAAACTTTATAAATCTGATTTAACCGAAGCATATTCTTCCCTCCCTTTCGGTAAAGTCCCATCATGGCGCATCTGTATTTCTTTAAGCCGCCTTTTCTTCCGGTTTTTTTCCTTTTGTTTATCGGAAATTTTAGGAATGACAAGTGCCCCGACCACAATAAGTGCCGTAATTAATTTAACATCACCCGTTTCAAGGAATTCTACGCGAAGTGCCAAAGTTACGACGATTCGGTAAATGATCGCCCCTCCAATGACCGCCAGCGTCGCACGTGCAATCGTTTTTGCACCAAATAGAGCCTCACCGATTATGACGGATGCCAAACCGATGACAATGATTCCAATCCCCATGCCTATATCGCTAAAACCGTTATATTGGGCAACCAAGGATCCCGAAAAAGCCACAAGTGCATTTCCGATTGCAAGTCCCAGAATCTTCATGTTGCCGGTATGGGCGGAAAAACTCTTGACCATGGCTTCATTATCACCTGTCGCACGTAAGGCAAGACCAATTTCCGTTTTTAAAAAAGCTGACATTCCAGCTTGGATGACTACAGCCACAATCAGCATAACGATTAATATGGCCCACGTTTTTGGCAGGCTGTCACCGAGACCCACGAAGGATAAAAGACCATTCAACAAATTGTCCAGCCCGGTGCCAGCCCAGGCATCCTGGATATTCGTGATAATGGTTGTTTGAGAAAGCAACGGTATGTTGGATGCACCCATGATCCTCAAATTGATCGAATAGAGCGCGATCATCATTAAGATACCTGCCAAGAGAGGATTGATTTTCCCTTTCGTATGCAGGAAACCCGTTATCGTCCCAGCGATGAACCCTGCCACCATGGCACTCAACGTGGCAACGATCGGCGAGAAACCGTTAACGATCATAATGGCGGCAACAGAGGCCCCTGTCACAAAACTGCCTTCCACAGTCATATCCGGGAAGTCGAGAATCCTGAATGTTAAATAAACACCGAGTGCCATGATCGCATAAATCATTCCCGACTCAAAAGAGTTGAATAAGGCTGAGAACATTTTTTTCTTCCTTCCCCGAACAAAAGCAGAGTTTATTTTACAAACTCAGCATCTGCTTTCCATTCTTCTTTTATTTCAACACCCATATCTTTTGCTGCTTTTTCATTGATGACCAATTTCAGTTTTTGTGGATATTGAACCGGGATATCTCCAGGTTTTTTACCATCCTTCAGGATTTCAACCGCTTTTTGCCCCGCTTCATAACCAATATCATAGTAACTGAAGCCATATGCTGCAAAACCGCCAGCATTTACGGAATCAAGTTCGCCGACAAACAATGGGATATCTTGATCATTTGCCACGGAAATGACCGATTCCAGTGCCGAGACAACTGTATTATCAGTAATGATATAGAAAGCATCCGCTTTTCCGATTAAAGATTCCGTTGCCTGTTTAACATCCGCTGAAGTCGAGACGGATGCTTCCACGACTTTCAAACCAGCTTTTTTCGCTTCCGCTTTCACATTCTTTATTTGGACGACTGAATTTTGCTCCCCTGTATTATAGACAGTTCCAATTGTCTTCGCCCCAAGCTCTTCCGCTAGGAATTTCATTGACTTTGCAATGGCTTCAGGATGGGAATCCGTCGTACCCGTCACGTTTCCGCCTGGTTTTTCCAAAGAAGTAACAAGCTCCCCCGCTACAGGATCGGTAACCGATGTAAAGACGATTGGGATATCCTTGGTCGCATTTAAAGCACTTAGAGCACTAGGAGTCGAATTTGCAAATATCAGATCCACTTTATCCCCAACAAAGTTATTGGCAATCGTCTGACTGTTGTTTTGGTCACCCTGTGCAATTTGAAGATCATATTTGGCATTGATGTCACTGTCCTTCAGTGCCGCCTGGAATCCTTCATATGCTTGATCCAGGGAATCATGCTGAACGATTTGAGTTACCCCAATGTTGAAGGTATCCTTTCCGCTTTCATCCTTTGCTGTATCTTTTTCCTTGTCATTTCCACACCCAGCCAATAATAAACCTGCGACCAATGTCATGGCTGCAGTTGAATATAATTTCTTTTTCATATTTTCCCCCCGCTTTTTCCTTATTTAAAATAATGTTTTTCTAACGACGCCAGCTTTTTTCGCTTTTATGTCCTAAATTATAATCGTTTAGTCCCAATTATTCCAATATATTTTTTAACTTTTTAGAATTTTTTGAGTTCTAAATATAAAACATGAAAAAAGCTGCTGTGAAAGGTATGGTAACTTTCACAGCAGCTTTATGAAAAATCAGTGTTCAACGACCTGGCTGACAATTTCGGTAACTGTAGCACGATCAATTTTTTCTTTGCCTTCTTTTAGGGCTTTCAATGTGGCTTTTGCCAATTCCAAGGGTATTTTACAGAATTGGATGATCTCTTTCGTTTCAATCTCTCCAATGTACGCATCGGCTAATGCAAGATTATGTTCCGTATGGGCAAGCATCTCGTCGAAACCCCAGCCATCCGGATAAAAGTTCACACCACGTTCTGCATCTTCCTCACGGTTACGCAGGATATTGACCGTTTGGAGTCCACGGCCAAATGCGATGGCAAGTTCACGGTCCGTTTCGGTTCCATCGTACCAGTTCCACATATCGGACAGCATGACCCCCACTAAACCTGCTACATAATATGTGTAATCATCGAGTTCCTCTTCATTATGGATTTGCCAGTCCTTAGTAACCCATTTTGCCATGCCTTCGGCCATTTCCTTTGTCGACTCCAAGACTTTGGATTTTGCACCGGGAGGACAAAATTCAATCCAGTCCGAAAGAAACAGGGTCACCTCGGGCAGATCATCCTTATATGGTTCAAATAACGATTGAAGATCTTCTTCCCTGAAATCCGCATCAAGCTCACTAAGAGCCTGTAACAGGGAAACCTTACTATCTGCTGGAAGACCTGGGTGGTCCTCGATCTCATCGATGGCGCGCATGCAAAGGTATGCAGCTCCAATGGCCTCTTGTAATCCCTTTGGAAGATAGCTGATCGGAATGAAAAAAGTCCGGCTTGTTTTTAGGAGAAAATCCATTGCTTTAGTATGTAGGGCACTTTTGTCAGTCATATTTACACTCCTTTAAATATCCAATGAACAATTGATTAATTATATCAAACATTGGCTTTGATTTCAGCTGCCCGATTCCTCTGAATACAAAGGAATTTTAATGGCCATTAGATCTTCACCCATAATCGTGTTTGGAAAAATCGCTTTGCTTTCCTCTTTTAGCCTCTCAGCATCCTCCGGAGTATACCGTGAGCTGATATGCGTAAGGATTAGATGCTTAGCTCCCGCTTTCAAAGCCGTTTCTGCAGCCTGAACGGTGGTCGAATGATAATAGGCTGATGCCATTTCCGCTTCTTCCGCTGAAAATGTAGCTTCATGAACAAGGTAATCCGCCGATTCAGCAAGAATGAGCGCATTGCTGCACATTCTTGTATCACCAAGAATCGTGATGATCCGGCCTTTTTGCGGAGCACTGATATAGTCCTTCCCATTTAAGACACGGCCATCATCGAGACAGACCGTTTGTCCATTTTTCAATGCTTTAAAAAGAGGCCCTGGCTTCACACCTTCAGACCGCAGCCGGTCGACCAGTAAGCTTCCCGGACGATCTTTTTCCACAATCCGGTAACCGATGCTATAAATGCCATGATCAAGCGACATGGCCGTCACTGTGAATTGTTCGTCCTCAAACACTTCGCCTTCTTCTATTTCGATGATTTCCAAGGGATATTTTAAATGAGTTCCACTCACCTGTAAGCTCGTCATAATAAATGCATCTATGCCTTGTGGACCATATACGGTCAATTTATCCACTCCGCCCTGAAAAGATCTGCTGCTTAAAAATCCAGGTAGTCCGAAGATATGGTCACCATGTAAATGGGTGATGAATATCTTTTCAACCTTTCGCGGTTTGACCGCCGTTTTTAATATTTGATGCTGTGTCGCTTCCCCACAATCGAATAACCAAACCGTCCCTCGTTCTTCCAATAATTGAAGGGCGATTGATGTCACATTACGCGCTTTAGCCGGAACGCCAGCGCCTGTACCCAATAAAACGAAATCCACTCATACTACCTCCGTTGCAAATACTTTATGACTTAACTATAGCATAACCTTAGGTGCTCTTTCATTTATGACCCATTAAAACCGAAACCAAATTAAACTTTTAATGAAATATAGAGAAAAAATGCGCAAATTGATTGCTTTGAGGGAAAGCTAAACGTAAAATTAGAAATTGGTACACATTCGGGAATTCCAACTTTATAGACAGATTTAACGGAAAGTTGAGGTTTTAAACATGACAGAAAACAATAAACCCACAGCATTGATCATGATTTTTGGTGCTACCGGAGATTTAGCGAAAAGGAAATTGTTTCCTTCCATATATCGACTATTTCAAAAAGAGAAAATCAATAAGTTCGCCGTTGTTGGAGTGGCAAGGAGGCCATTGACGAACGAGGAGTTTCAAACAAGTGTCAAGGACTCGATACTTACGTTCGGACATGCGGAAGAAAAGGTCGACGAATTCATTTCCCATTTCCATTATCACTCCCACGACGTTTCCAGCTCGGAATCATACCTGCAGTTAAAAGACATTGCCGAACAATTAGACGGACACTATCAATTAGAAGGAAACCGGATCTTCTATTTGGCGATGGCGCCTGAGTTTTTCGGAACGATTGCCGAACAGATTAAAGCACAAGGCCTGAGTGACACGGATGGATATAAGCGCCTGGTCATAGAAAAGCCATTTGGACACAGTTTCGAAACAGCACAAAAATTGAATGAGCAGATTCGAACTGCATTCGCTGAAGATGAAATCTACCGTATCGATCATTATTTAGGTAAGGAAATGGTACAAAATATTGAGGTCATCCGTTTTTCCAATGCCCTATTCGAGCCGCTTTGGAATAACAGATATATATCCAACATCCAGGTTACTTCAAGCGAAACACTTGGCGTTGAAGAACGCGGGCGTTATTATGAAACCAGCGGTGCCCTAAGGGATATGGTCCAAAACCATCTGCTGCAAATGGTGGCCTTGCTAGCCATGGAACCCCCGATCGCTTTGACGACAGAAGAGATTCGAAGCGAAAAAGTGCGGGCATTACGTTCACTTCGACCAATGAAAGTGGACGAAGTCAATCAATACTTCGTCCGTGGCCAGTATGGTGAAGGAACGATAGACGGTCAAACACTTCCGGCCTACCGCAATGAACATAACGTAAATCCGGAATCCAACACAGAGACCTATGTTGCGGGTAAATTGATGATTGATAACTTCCGATGGGCCGGTGTTCCTTTTTATATCCGCACCGGTAAGAGAATGGATGTCAAATCAACGAATATCGTTGTTCAATTCAAAGATATCCCAATGAACCTGTATTATAAAACGGAAGAAACACTGAACCCGAATCTTCTCGTTATCAATATCCAGCCTGACGAAGGTATCACATTGTACCTAAATGTGAAGAAATCCGGGACGACATCCAATACAAAGCCAATGAAGCTGACCGTCTCGAACAAAGGGATCGAACACATCAATTCTCCCGAGGCATATGAAAAGCTATTGTTTGACAGCATGCGCGGGGATGCTACAAACTTTACGCACTGGGACGAGGTTGCCCTCTCATGGAAGTTCGTCGATACCATTTCCAATGCATGGGAAAACACTAAAGACGAGTCTTTCCCTAACTATGAAGCGGGATCCACAGGTCCACTTGCATCCGATGAACTCCTGGCAGAAGATGGAAATATTTGGTGGCAAGTCAAGAAAAACGAAAATAATAATGATTGAAATGAAGAAGGGACGCAGATTTGAATCTGCATCCCTTTTTTCATTCATGAAACACTCTTCCTCAGCAATTTATCACGGATAATATGATACATTTCCTTGGGCTTAGACAATTCTTCCTCTACTTCCGAATTGAGCCAAAATGAAACACCGAATTCTAAGGCGATGAAAAATAAAAATATGGCTACAGCCCACCAGATGATGAACATAAGTCACCCGCTCCTTCTCTCTTCTATCTGCCTACTGTATCCTACGGTCCGTCCATCTCTTTCAATGTTTATATTCCTTTTTCCGCAGGTGTTTAAACCTAAAAAGCAAGGATGAATGACATACATCATACTATGTTTTCCATAAAAAAGGTAACTTAATTGGAACTATTTACAACTAGTTCATCTTTACCATTTTTACCCTTCTAACCTCTTTATAGAAATAGAATGGTAAGTCCTTGCTAGAAAAGGCGCCAGTGACGGCACCACTAACTTCGATGTGGAGGGATTAAACGATGGACATTCGTGAAGGATTAATTCCAACAGCCTTGGGCACAGCCGTGACAGCTGCGGGTTATGCAATGAAGCAGACCGGGGCTCAAACAAAATGGTAGCTAATACGGTTTTTGGTTTTGGTTTGGCACATGTTGTATTAGGGGCCATCGACCTTGTAGAGCATCGGAGATAGTAAAAAAAGAGGGCGCCAAGCGCCCTCTTTTTTTACTACAACTGAATCCCGAAACAAAAAAGCCGGCTTAAAAGGGAATCCCCTTTTAAGCCGGCTTGAACTTTTTATTTTTCCATCCATTCGGTATGGAACGTTCCTTCTTTATCAATGCGTTGATAAGTATGAGCTCCAAAATAGTCACGCTGAGCTTGAATAAGGTTAGCTGGCAGCGTTTCTGTACGATAGCTGTCGAAATAGGCAAGTGCTGATGACAAGCAAGGAACCGGGATTCCATTCATCACTGCCGTTGATACCACCTCACGCAAAGCTCCTTGATAGCTTTCGACGATTCCTTGGAAGTAAGGATCTAGAAGAAGGTTGTTCAAGTTCGCTTCACGATCGTACGCTTCCTTGATTTTTTGGAGGAATTGTGCACGGATGATACAGCCGCCACGGAAAATCATCGCGATTTCCCCATATTGCAAGTTCCAGTCATTTTCTTCTGATGCTGCTTTCATTTGTGCAAATCCTTGTGCATATGAACAGATTTTGCTCATATAAAGTGCTTTACGGATACTTTCGATCAAAGCCTTTTTGTCGCCTGTAAATGATTCGGCTTTTGGCCCACGAAGGATTTTACTCGCTTCAACACGCTCGTCCTTGATTGCTGAAATAAACCGGGCGAATACGGATTCCGTAATGATTGGAAGCGGAACACCAAGATCAAGCGCGCTTTGACTTGTCCATTTCCCAGTACCTTTTTGGCCAGCTTTATCTAAAATGACATCGACCATCGGCTTGCCGGTTTCTTCATCATATTTTTTGAAAATATCAGCAGTAATTTCAATTAAATAGCTATCAAGTTCCCCTTCATTCCATTCAGAGAAGACTTCATGCAATTCTTCAGCAGATAATCCAAGAAGATTTTTCAGAAGGAAATAAGATTCGGAAATCAATTGCATGTCTCCGTATTCAATACCATTATGTACCATTTTAACATAATGACCTGCCCCATCCGGTCCGATATACGTACAGCAAGCATCCCCATCGACCTTAGCTGAAATGTCCTTCAAGATCGGTGCAACCAGTTCATATGCTTCTTTTTGACCTCCAGGCATGATGGATGGACCTGTCAGAGCTCCTTCTTCCCCTCCTGACACGCCTGTACCGATGAAATGGATGCCAAGCTTGCTTAACTCCTCATTACGGCGCTGAGTGTCCTTGAAGAAGGTATTCCCTCCATCAATAACGATATCACCTTTTTCAAGTAACGGTTTTAATTGCTCGATTGTTGCATCCGTTGCAGCTCCGGCTTTAACCATCAATAAAATTTTGCGGGGTGTTTCCAAAGAATTGACGAATTCTTCAAGCGTATAAGCAGCTGTTACGTTTTTGCCTTCCGCTTCCTTCATCATTTCGTCCGTTTTTGATCCTGAGCGATTATACACGGAAATTGAATATCCCCTGCTTTCAATATTAAATGCAAGGTTCTTTCCCATTACGGCTAGTCCGATAACGCCAATCTGCTGTTTTGTCATGATTCATCTTTCCCTTCTCTATATCTTTACACAGCTTGTACGCTAATCTTTGTCAAAAGAAGGATCATTCCTCCTGGATTGCTCAAAGAAATCTTTACTGAAGCTAGTGTCTGTTCCAATTGAACGATTTTTCAAGGGTAATCCCTTTTTAATAATATTTTCTCCATACTTATTTTGCAAGTGTTCCATCGCTTCATACAGAGGTTCTTTTTCTGCATCCTCTTGAAAGGAGAAAATATCCAGTTGCTTGAAGGCCGACTCTTTTTCGATGACATCATAGGCAGTGACACCAAGAAGCCTGATTCCTTCCCCATTCCAGTTTTTCATGAATAGATCGATAGCTCCATCCAAAATATCCTTTTTTTCAAAAACTGGATTAGGAACCGTTCTGCTTCTCGTTATAGTGCGGCGGTCTTTGTAACGGATCGTCACACCTATTTTTTGACCAAGCAGGCGTTTATTTCTCAAACGGACGGCTACCTTACCGGAAAGCTGTTCCAATACACCAATCAGTTCTTTTTGGTTGGCAGAGTCATGCGGAAGAGTTGTCGAGTTCCCAATGCTCTTATGCTCAAAAATCGCTTCGGGATCCACTACCCTGGGGTCGATTCCATTAGACCTATCCTTCAAACGGATGCCATTGATACCAAGTAGCTGTTTAAGTAGACTATCATTGGCATGTGCAAGGTCCCTGATCGTCTTTATCCCGATAGTTTGAAGCTTTTCCGAGGTCTTATCCCCGATGCCGTGCATTTCGCCAACTTGTAAAGGCCAGAGCTTTTCCGGGATGTCCCGTTTCCTTAACACAGTGATTCCCATTGGCTTCTTCATATCCGAAGCAGTTTTGGCCAAAAATTTATTAGGGGCAATCCCGATGCTGCAAGGGAGATCCATCGTATTAAAAATTCTTTCCTGAATGCTATTGGCTATATCTAAAGGCGAACCCAATTCGGCGCATTCACTAATATCCAGATACCCCTCATCTATCGAAACCGGTTCAACCATCTCTGTATATTGCCTTAATACATCGAAAATAGCCAGTGATGCCTTTCGATAGCGCTCGAAATTCGGTTTCTGAATGACTAATTGAGGACATAGTTTTTTTGCCTGCCAAATCGGCATGGTCGTTTTAACCCCGAACTTCCTCGCCTCATAGCTGCAGGTGACGATTATCCCCCTTCTCTCTTCAACATTGCCCGCAATGGCAAGCGGTTTGCCTTTCAAGGAAACATCATATGACATTTCCACTGAAGCATAGAAACTATTCATGTCTACATGGAGAATGACCCTGCCATTTTTGGGATACATGTCCTTCATGTTTGACCGTCACATCCTTGTAAAAATAAAAAACACCGGATAATAGGGACAATAAAAAACCATTTCTATTAAGGTACCCCTATTTATCTTCGGTAACCTCGGTGATAGATGCTCCACTCCAAGAAAAACAGCCATCATGTCATTGATGACTGTATTCCTTCAATACTTTGAACGCCTTCCAAATATATACGAGTTCTTGCTGATCAATGTCGTAATCAAACGGCAACACCGATTACTTAATAAGGCACCGTTCAAAGGGTATAAATCAAGAATTTCACGGGTTCAATCGACAAGGGATATTCCTCATCCTTCGCAAGAAATGCGACCACCTTTTTCGATTGAAAACTCCTACATTACCCTGTCATATTGCAGGTGATTATTCCCCTGATACTTCTTTGATGATAGTGACGACCATTTCAGCTAGCTTCGTTAATTCCTCAACCGGAATTCTTTCATTCGTAGTATGGATATCTTCATAGCCCACTGCGAGATTGACAGTAGGGATGCCAAAGCCCGCAATGACATTCGCATCGCTTCCTCCGCCGCTTTTAACCAGCTCGCATGGACGCCCGATTTTCTCTGCTGCTTTTCTTGCGATTTCGACTACATGATCACCAGCACCATATTTAAAACCAGGATACATGACGTTAACTTCAACTTCAGCACGTCCACCCATTTCAATGGCTGCAGTCTCGAATGCCTCTTTCATTTTCGCTACCTGTATTTCCATTTTTTCAGGAATCAAGGATCTTGCTTCTGCAAGGATTTCAACATGGTCACAAACAATATTGGTTTGCTGTCCACCCTGGAAACGTCCGATATTTGCTGTAGTTTCATCGTCGATTCTGCCTAATGGCATTCTAGAGATTGCTTTGGCAGCGATCGTAATGGCCGAAACGCCTTTCTCGGGAGCGACACCAGCGTGAGCAGTCTTGCCTAAAATGGTTGCAGACACTTTCGCCTGAGTAGGTGCAGCAACAACCACATTGCCCACTTTTCCATCACTATCAAGTGCAAAACCGAATTTAGCCGTTACAAGGGAGCGATCCAATGCCTTTGCACCAACCAAGCCAGATTCTTCACCGACTGTAATAATGAATTCGATTGTACCATGTTCGATATTCTGTTCTTTTAACACTTTAAGCGTTTCTAACATGACCGCTAATCCAGCTTTGTCATCCGCCCCTAAAATGGTCGTTCCGTCTGACACTATGTATCCATCTTTGATGGAAGGCTTGATTCCGTTCCCAGGTACAACCGTATCCATATGGGAGGTGAAATAAATGGTATCCACGCCTTCTTTCATTCCTTTTAAAGTACATACTAAATTCCCTGCACCATGACCGGTAACTGCTGTTGTATCATCTTCAAAAACCTCTACACCCAGTGCCCCGAATTTTTCTTTCAGCACTTTGGCGATGGCTGCTTCATTTTTCGTTTCGGAATCAATCTGCACCAATTCCATAAATTCATTAACTAAACGTTCTTCATTAATCATAAAATAAAACCTCCAAAAAAGTTTTCCCCTTTAATTATACTTCTAAAAGCTGCGCCCCGGCAAATAATGTGAAAAGGAAGACCCCAGCTTTAAAAAGCGTGCTGGTCATTTCCCTGCCAGAAGGCCGTTTTAAAAAGGTGAATGATGACTTATAAATGGTTTTCTTTAAAATGATATCTTCCCCAGTATGGAAAAGAGCCCAAAACAGATAGTTTGGGCTCCTTGCAATGTTGGATCACAACGGGATATTTCCGTGTTTTTTCCATGGTCGAGTTTCTTTTTTGTTGCGTAGCATATCAAGAGATTGAATGATCTTAATCCTGGTTTCACGGGGATCAATAACATCATCCACCATTCCAAGACTTGCGGCAACATATGGATTGGCGAACTTCTCACGATATTCTTCAATTTTTGCTGCACGTGTCGCTTCCGGATTTTCGCTATTTTGAATTTCACGGGCAAAAATGATATTTGCCGCTCCAGCAGAACCCATTACCGCGATTTCAGCATTCGGCCATGCAAACGTAAGATCCGCACCGATGGATTTACTATTAAGGGCCACGTATGCTCCCCCGTATGCTTTACGCAGAATGATCGTCAATTTTGGTACTGTTGCTTCCGAATAAGCGTATAGCAGCTTTGCACCGTGGCGAATGATTCCGCCATGTTCTTGTTTAACACCCGGGAAAAACCCTGAAACGTCTTCAAACGTAATTAGCGGAATGTTAAACGAGTCACAGAAACGAATAAAACGGGCAGCCTTATCTGATGAATCAATATCAAGTCCCCCTGCCAACACCTTTGGCTGGTTACAGACAAGCCCCACTGATTTCCCTTTGATCCGCGCCAAGCCGACCACTATATTTTTCGCAAAGCCCTCTTGAACTTCCATAAAGGAATCCTCATCGACAACCTGCTTCAATACTTTCCGAACATCATATGGACGGATCCCTTCATAAGGGACTACATCCGTTAAGTCCGGACGGTAGTCATCTCCATCGTCGGCTTCCAAAACCGGCGGCTTCTCTTCATTATTTTGTGGAAGATAGCTCAGGAGACGTCTAACGTCCGCCAATACTTGCTCCTCAGATGCTCCCTTGAAATGGGCATTACCGCTTATGGTATTATGTACAGTCGCTCCACCCAATCCTTCAGATGAAATCTTTTCACCTGTAACCGTTTCAATGACTTTAGGACCTGTTATGAACATTTGGCTCGTTTTTTCAACCATGAAGACAAAGTCGGTTATGGCTGGGGAATATACGGCTCCTCCTGCACAAGGTCCCATAATAACCGAAATCTGTGGAATGACCCCTGAATAAATGGAATTCCGGTAAAATATTTGGCCATATCCGTCAAGCGAAACTACGCCTTCTTGAATACGCGCACCACCAGAATCGTTCAAACCTATGAAAGGGGCTCCATTTTCCGCTGCCAAATCCATAACATTGGCAATTTTCAGAGCATGCATTTCACCGAGTGCACCGCCAAAAACAGTAAAATCCTGTGAAAACAGATAAATGTCGCGGCCGTTGACCTTTCCGTAACCGGTGACGACCCCTTCTCCCGGCCCTTCTTCCTTTTCCATGCCAAAATTGGTATTACGGTGTTTGATAAAAGGATTAAGCTCTATGAAAGTACCTGGATCAACTAAAAGTTCAATTCTTTCCCTTGCAGTAAGTTTGCCCTTTTCATGCTGCTTATCGATTCTTTCTTCACCGCCGCCCATTTCCACTTTGCGGCGTCTGTCATATAGGTCATTGATCGTATCATATATGTCTGTCATTCCTGCTCCTCCTTTGATAATGCTTGTTCACAAAGCTCATATAATACACCCGCGGTTGACTTGGGATGAACGAAAGCAACATCCGCATTGTGCGCTCCCTTTCTTGATGAATCATCAATCATGCGCAATCCAGATTCTTTGATTTCTTTTATTCTATCTTCGATGTCATCGACGCCAAGGGCCACATGATGAATCCCTTCACCGCGTTTTTCGATGAATTTGGCGATTGGGCTTGCCGGTGACAACGCTTCCAACAACTCCAAACGCGTATTGCCTGCCAGGATGAAGGCCACTTTCACTCCTTGGCTCTCCACTGTCTCGATTCCTTCAAGTTGCAATTTCAACGTTTCCGTATAAAGCGGCAAGGCTTCATCTAGTGACTTGACGGCAATACCGATATGATCGATATTTTTAATCATCATAAAAACCTCCATGCTATGTATTATTGGATGACTCCATTAAAATACTACTAATCTTGCATTAAAACCTTTTAAGATTCGGAATAATATGAACATTATACTTTTACTTGTTTCTACTAAATGTTCAAGTTAAAATAAAATCAATTAAACTGTTTTAAGGGAGAGGGCATATGGGAAACAAGAAAATCAGAAAAATCGTCGTGTATTTAATGCTTATCTCAATGTTATTAACAAGCTTATTATCAGGTATCGCATTTCTTTTGTAATAGACACCGTGATGGGGAGGGAAGCAAAGCTTCCCTCTCTTTATTTTATCGCTCCATTTTTCTTTGCCAACGTTTTGAAATCCTCTTTCGATATGGTGATCAACACCTTAGTGCCGATGGGGACTTTTTCGTACAAACGCTCTACATCGGATTTATGCATCCGTACACAGCCATTTGATATGTATTTACCAATTGATGATGGCTGATTCGTACCATGAATGCCGTAAATCCTCCCATCGGTATTTCGTGCATCGAATCCAATCCACCGCGACCCCAGAGGGTTCCTTGGATCGCCTCCAGGAATATTCTTTTTCCGGTAATATGGATTGACCGCTTTTACTTTTACCGTGAAAATCCCTTCAGGCGTCAGTTCCTGACTCTTTCCCGTACCGACCGGCAGAATCTCCTTGACCTCGTTATCATCAATGAACGCCAATTTATTGTTGGCTTTATTGATGATGATAAACGGATCGCCAGGCTTGACCGACTGAGGTTGGGCTTGTACCTGCAACGGCCACAAAGATAGCATAAGCAACAAAGAAAGGATCCATTTCATTTGTATCAATTCCTTTTACTTTTTTGCTTAGTTTAAGCCAAGTGTCTCTTTTTCATTCGGTTGCTGGTCAGCTTGGGCAACCCCTTGAAAGAATGCTTCAACAATAAATAGCGCTCCATTTCCTTCATGAGCTGCAGTAATGCGGCCCTGGATTCGAACTCTTCCCGTGTCTGCGGCAGTGCCATTCCCCTAAAATGAATCTCCATTTCTTCAAGCTTTTTCAGATAAAGAATGGCCGTATTTTGCGGGTGGACGTTTTCTGCCAAATCTTCTATAAACTCAGCCACTATCCCGCTTTGCTTGACGACCAACGGAATATTCGTGACTAGGGGAAGAATTCGTTCAATTATTTCAAACTGCTTTTCACGCATTTTGAAATAATGGTAATACAGGTCTTCTTCCCTTAAAAAATGATTTTCGACATCCCTGAAGGCGAGGCTTTTGGCCTGATTAAGAAGATTGGCCGTTTCGGTGATTTCCTTCCCATCCCATGTGTGATCATTATCTCTTAAATAGCGGACAATCCCCATCAAGATCGCACTAAAATTAGTTTCGATACTTTCCTGATAGGCCAGCAGTTTGTCATCGACACTGGGCATGTACAGGTTCATGACAAGCGCCACTCCAACTCCAACTGCAATTAATATCGTTTCATTGATCAGCAGGGAAAAAGTGATGTCACCCGCCCCATATAGGTGCATGATGATGACGCTGCTCGTCACAATCCCCTCATTAATCTTCAAGGCAACTGTCGTTGGAATGAAAATCAAGAGGATCAAACCTATTACCAGCGGGTGGAATGCGATGAACTGAAACAATAGGGATGCATAGGCCATTGCGATCAAACAAGCTAATAACCGGTGCCAGGAGGCATACACCGACTTCTTTTTCGTAACTTGAATGCATAAGATCGCAATGATTCCCGCAGCAGAGAAATATTCGAGATTAAGCATTTGTGCAATAATAATTGCCAGGGTGGCCCCCAAAGCAGTTTTAATCGTCCTGTATCCGATTTTAAACATTGTTATGTATCACCTGGCTCTTTCTCTATCTATTATAATACTATCAGGAAATGAGATATTTTCACAGTCCTTTGCGAGTTAAATTTCCAATTTTTCTAAATACATTCACGCAAAAATACATTATAGGAAAAAAATAAAAAAGGTAACCTAAACGTTACCTTTTTTCACAATTATATACTATTTACTTTAACTTATAAAACTTTTTCCAAGAAGTCTTTTGCACGCTGGCTTTTCGGATTGGAAAAGAATTCTTCCGGAGCACTTTCCTCAACTAGCAGACCCCCGTCCAGGAATAGTACTCGATCGGCCACTTCTTTGGCAAATCCCATTTCATGCGTTACAATCAGCATGGTCATCCCCGTATGTGCCAGTGACTTCATAACCTCGAGCACTTCTTTTACCATTTCGGGATCAAGCGCTGAAGTCGGCTCATCGAAAAGCATTACTTCCGGGTTCATTGCCAATGCCCGTGCAATCGCGACCCTTTGTTTTTGTCCGCCTGACAGACGATTCGGATAAGTAGATTCTTTATCGGCCAAACCGACTTTAGTCAAGAGCTCACGAGCTTGTTTTACAGCCTCGGCCTTTGATAATTTTTTCACCTTCATAGGTGCATATATCAGATTCTCCAGTACGGTTTTATGTGGAAATAAATGAAAATGCTGAAATACCATTCCGACATTTTCACGCACCTTCATGATATTGGTCTTTTTTTCAGTGATGATTTGATCTTTAAACCTGATTTGACCATCAGTTGGAGTTTCAAGCATATTGATGCAGCGCAAGAAAGTTGATTTTCCCGAACCGGATGGACCGATGATCGCTACCACTTCACCCTGTCCTATCTCGGTGCTGATTCCTTTTAAAACCTCGAGCTTACCATAATTTTTTTTAAGTCCATCAATTTTAATCACTGCGTCTCATTCTCCTTTCAATCACTTTGCCCAAGATGGTGAGAATCATGACCATCACATAATAAATGAGACCGGCAAATAAAATCGGCTCGAAGAATTTATATGTCTCACCGCCGACAATATAAGCACGGCGCATGATATCCCCTAATCCAATAATTGTGACAACGGCTGATTCCTTCGTTAAGGAAATCAATTCGTTAACAAGGGATGGCAGGATATTCTTGATGGCCTGCGGAAGGATAATATTAAGCATCATCCCTGAATAGGGAACCCCAAGTGCAAGTGCAGCCTCTCGTTGGCCTTTATCGACCGCTAAAATGCCGCCCCTGATAATTTCAGAAATATATGCCGCTGAATTTAGCCCGAATGCTAAAAATGCTGCTTGGAACGCTTCGATTTGAATCCCTAATATTTGTGGCGAACCAAAATAAATCAGCATTAATTGCAGCACCAAAGGAGTACCGCGAAAAATGGATGTATAAAAGTCAGCAATCCAATTCAATGGCTTGATTCTGCTGATTTTAAGTATAGATAATATAATTCCCAAAACAAATCCGATTACTGCCGCTACCGCTACAACCTTTAATGTAGTCGGTATCCCCTCCAGGATATATGGAAGGGAAGGCATAATCCTTTCAAATTCCAGATTCACTCCATTCATCCTCTCTTATGAAGACCGTTATCGGGCCTTTCTCCTGCTTCATTTTAAAGCGCGGAAAAACGTTCAGAAGGCATTCTGAACGCTTTTCATCTCTCTGTTTTATTCAGTTTCACTGCCACCGAACCATTTTAATATTAATTTTTCCATTTCGCCATTTTCCATCATTTTTTTCAACTCGGCATTGAATTCTTCAGTTAACTTGCTTCCTTTTTGGAATGCGATTGCCGAACCGGCATCTTGATCACCAGACTCGATCACATGGCCCACCAATTCTTTATTATCTTTCAAGTAGCCTTTTGCAACAGTATCTTCCATGATCACGGCGTCAAAACGTCCTGTTGACATTTCTTGAACAACTTCTGGAATACGATTCCGTTTTTCAACTTTCATCCCGATATTTTGGGATTTATTCAAATCATTTGCCAATGTCTCCTGGATGGATGCAAGCTGTACGCCTACCGTTTTCCCTTTTAAATCTTCAACAGTTTTGATCTTACTGTCCTCTGTCGTGATGATCATGTTTTTAGCTGTATAGTAAATATCACTGAAATCGACTGATTGCTCACGTTTTTCAGTTGGAGTCATTCCAGAGATAACGAAATCGACCGATTTATTTTCCAGAGCAGGCACAAGACTATTAAAGTCAATGTCCTTCACTTGGACCTCATAACCTAATTTTTTTCCGATTGCTTTAGCGATATCAATGTCAAATCCTTTGATTTCATCACTTTTAGACGTTTCAACAAATTCAAATGGCGGATAATCCGCAGATGTTCCCATTACCAGAACCTTTTTGTCTTCTTTGTCAGCTGTGTTCTTATCTTCTTTCTCTGATGTTCCGCATGCCGCTAAAATACCTACTAATAAAACAGAAGTAAGCAACAATGCTAACTGCTTTTTCAACTTCATTATTATTCCTCCAAAATGATATTTTCAATTCTCTTGTTATTAAATTCGGTTTAGTTAAAATTTGAATAACTAATATTCATACACTAATGTGTATTTTAACACACTCTAATAATTATTCAATAACGTAAATAATAGATTCATTTTTCAGAATATTACTATAATTTCATTTCTGGCTTCGCGCTTTTTCCCCAAAGGGAATATTTCGGCTTCCTTATCTATCTTCTTTCCTAAACGTTCCTTATTTATGCAGATTCATGAATAAAAAAACCCGCCGATTGGGCGGGTTTTTTAGGTTATCGCTATGGTTTACACTTCTTCGCAATATTGATCGAAGTAGTCTTGTAATTTTTCTACTACAGACATCGGGTGGTGTCCTTCAATTTCATGGCGCTCTATCATCGTGATGATTTTTCCATCCTTCAGCAATGCAAATGATGGAGATGACGGCGGATATCCTTCGAAATAATCACGGGCTTTCTCCGTCGCCTCTTTATCTTGCCCAGCAAAAACGGTTACAAGCTGATCTGGGCGTTTATCATTATGGATTGCATGTGCCGCTGCAGGTCTAGCTATTCCCCCGGCGCAGCCACAAACGGAGTTGACCATAACAAGTGTCGTTCCTTTTTGTGCAAATACTTCCTCTACTTCCTCGGGAGTAGTCAATTCTGTATATCCAGCAGTCTTTATCTCATCGCGAGCCTGTTTGACTACGTCGTTCATTAAAAAATTAAAATCCATATTCATGGCATGTGCTCCTTCCAAGTTTTCTCTTCAATCCTATCATAACAATTGCCACTTCGTGATTCAATAAATTTACCTGTCAAAACTGCATAAACCATTTCCGAACACGTTTAAAACGAAAGGTAAGCGGGAATCATGTGTGTAACAACAAGACTTACAAAAGGATGGGGCAGGCGTGGGAGACAATCCACGCCTGCCCCATCCCATTTCTTTTTAATTTGACTTAAATGTATCGGTAAAAGATTGAAAGGCCTGCTTAACAGCAGCAGTGACCGTTTTATTCCCTGACATCACTTGATTCTCGAGAATTGGGAGAAGACTCTTGACGGTTTCATTTTTATAAAACATCGTTTTAAGCTGGTGATCCATCAATGAATAAAGCCATTCCTTAGATTGCATTCTTCTCCGTTCTTGAAAAACACCCGATTCCTTGGTCAAATCGGAAAATTCATTCATTACATCCCAAAGCTCAGGAATTCCTTTACCGGTTATGGCTGAACAAGTATATGCCTTTCCTGCCCATCCTTTTGTTGCTGGCTGAAGGAAGTGCAAGATTCTGCTATATTCGGACTTCGTCCTAATCGCCAGCGGAATGTTCTCTCCGTCGGCTTTATTGACCACAATTCCGTCCACAAGTTCCAGAATCCCTTTTTTCATCCCTTGTAATTCATCTCCGGCACCTGTAAGGACAAGGAGCATGAAGAAGTCGACCATACTTCGAACTATAGCTTCACTCTGACCGACACCCACAGTTTCAATCAGTATCACATCAAATCCTGCCGCTTCACAAAGCAACATCGTTTCCCTCGTTTTGCGGTGCACTCCTCCTAGAGTGCCTTCGGATGGAGAGGGTCTTATGAAGGCATGGGGGTTTCTTGCCAGCTCCTCCATCCTTGTCTTATCGCCTAGTATACTTCCGCCATTGATCGAAGAGCTTGGATCGACGGCTAGAACGGCAACCTTATGGCCCCTGTCACACAAGTAGGTTCCGAACGTCTCGATGAAGGTGCTTTTTCCGGCACCGGGCACTCCGGAAATCCCGATGCGAATCGAATTTCCTGTTTGAGGAAGGATGCTATGCAATAATTCCTGTGCATGATCCAAGTGGTGGGATGCATTGCTTTCAACCAATGTAATCCCTTTAGCTAGCTTGGCCCTGTCCCCTTTTATGATTCCCTCTTTAAGTTCCATGATCGGTATGTTTATATTATGTTTTTTGACGAATTTGCTTTTAGAAGGTTTGTTATGGCTTGCTGCTAATTCCACACCTGGCTTTAATGAAGAAGCAAAACCTTCCTGATTGTTAAGATCGACCCATTCCGGCTTCTTGTCTTCACTCATTATTGGGCCACTTCCTCATATCCGAGGCGATTGTATATTTCCTGAAGCACTTTCTTTGCTGCCTGCGGAATGACCGTCCCAGGTCCAAAAATGGCTGTGGCGCCATTTTCCATAAGATAATCATAATCCTGTGCAGGGATGACGCCGCCTACGATCACTATGATGTCCTCTCGTCCCAAGTTCTTCAGTTCCGTCATAAGCTGCGGCAACAATGTTTTATGGCCGGCAGCAAGCGAACTCATCCCGACTACATGCACATCATTTTCCACGGCCTGGATGGCGGTTTCTTTCGGTGTTTGGAATAATGGACCGATATCGACATCATAGCCTAAATCCGCAAACCCCGTTCCGACTACTTTAGCTCCGCGATCATGACCGTCCTGGCCCATTTTAGCCATTAACAAACGCGGTCTTCTTCCTTCATTTTCAAGGAATTCTTCCGTCATGCGGACGACTTCCTCAATTTCCGCTTCTTTTGAGTATGCCGAGCTGTATACGCCGCTGATAGAACGGATCGTTGCTTTGTGACGTCCAGCCACCTCTTCGATCGCATCGGATATTTCACCTAATGAAGCCCGTACTCTTGCTGCTTGCACAGCCAGTTCAAGAAGGTTACCCTCTCCAGTTCTGGCAGCCATTGAAAGCGCTTGAAGAGCTTCATCCACCTTTGCCTGATCACGTTTCGCTTTTAATTCGCTCAAACGCTTAAGCTGACTTTCCCGAACTGCTGTATTGTCAATCTCCAGTATTTCAATCGGATCTTCTTTTTTCAACCGATACTTATTGACGCCTACGATCGTTTCATCTTGAGAATCGATTTTAGCCTGACGCTTTGCAGCGGCTTCCTCGATCCTCATTTTTGGAAGGCCGGTTTCAATTGCCTTCGCCATTCCTCCCAGACCTTCGATTTCTTCTATGTGCGCCCAAGCCCGTTCGATCAATTCATTAGTGAGCGATTCTACATAGTAAGAACCCGCCCATGGATCGATTACTTTTGTGATCCCGGTTTCCTCCTGCAGATAGAGCTGTGTATTACGTGCAATACGTGCCGAGAAATCCGTTGGCAGGGCAATGGCCTCATCCAATGCATTAGTATGGAGCGACTGTGTATGTCCAAGTGCAGCAGCATGCGCTTCAATAAGGGTCCTTGCGACATTGTTAAACGGATCCTGCTCGGAAAGGCTCCAGCCGGAGGTTTGGGAATGAGTCCTCAATGCCATCGCTTTATTATTTTTCGGTTCGAATTGTTTCATCAGTTTTGACCAAATGAAACGAGCCGCCCGCATTTTCGCAACTTCCATGAAATAGTTCATTCCTACAGCCCAGAAGAATGACAGACGTGGTGCAAATTTATCGATATCAATGCCTGCTTTCATTCCGGTACGTGCATACTCAAGCCCATCCGCCAACGTATAGGCAAGTTCGATATCAGCCGGCGCCCCCGCTTCTTGCAGATGATAACCGGAGATGGAAATGGAATTGAACTTGGGCATATATTTGGAAGTATACTCAAAGATATCAGCTATGATTTTCATGGACATTTCAGGCGGGTAGATATACGTATTCCGAACCATGTATTCCTTTAAGATGTCATTTTGAATCGTGCCTGAAAGCTTATCCTGTGTTACGCCTTGTTCTTCAGCTGTCACGATATAAAACGCAAGGATCGGTAATACTGCGCCGTTCATTGTCATTGACACGGACATCTGATCAAGCGGAATGCCGTTGAACAGGATCTTCATGTCAAGAATGGAATCAATGGCAACTCCCGCCTTCCCCACATCACCGACAACGCGTGGATGATCGGAGTCATAACCACGGTGTGTAGCTAAATCAAAAGCAACTGAGAGCCCTTTTTGCCCCATCGCCAGATTACGTCTGTAAAACGCATTGGATTCCTCAGCAGTTGAAAAACCTGCATACTGCCGTACTGTCCAAGGACGATTGACATACATCGAAGGATAGGGCCCCCTTGTAAAAGGAGCGATGCCTGGCACACTTTCCATATGTTCCAGGCCGCGAATATCTTCCTCAACATAAAGGGGTTTGATTTTTATTTGTTCATTGGTTTCAAACAGAAGATCCTCAATGTTTTTCCCAACGGCTTTTTCGACTTCCTTTTTCCATGCTTCCACTGTACCTTTCATCTCGGACTTAGCAGGATTTATAGCAGAAAAATTCGGTTTTTTCATTTCAGTTCACCCCTAGCTTCTGCAATAATTCAAGTAAAATGGATATTGCATTCGTTTTAACATGGATAAAATCTTTGACCCCGGCTTCTCTTAGTGTAATCTCCAATTCTTCTTGCTGCTTGCCGGCACTATAAATAGTGATTTCAGGGAATTGCTTTTTAATTTCTTTAATGATGACTGGCGCTAATTCCGAATAGTCACCATCACTTCCGCAAAGACAATAGATTGGGAGCTTGGTCGCAGCTACATAATCGATTGCTTCCTCAACGGTTTGACATCCCTTACTGCCGATTGTTTCGATACCACCTGCTGCCGCAAGACTTTGAACGAAATCTGCACGAGGTTTATAGGATTTGAGATTTTTCAAATTAATTAAACCGATAGTTGGAGCCGTTCCGCTTATTCCTTTAAACTTTTCACTGCGTAGTCTTATCTGTTCGAACTGACTGGATACCCGCTCCAATTCAAGTGGGGTAATGCCAATCGGCTTCGCAACTTTCATATATGACACATGTTTATCCTTTGTCGTGGTTTTAATCTTATCAGCGGGATTCGGATATACATTCGTTCCGATGATACTTTCTTTTCTGAAAGCCGCATTTTGAACTCTTCCTTGGAAAACTTCAGCTATTTCTTTCTGAAGGGTACTTTGTTTAATTAGCTCCAGAATCCCTCCAGCTGCATCGATTTCAAGGAATTTTGCCCAAACCTTTTCAGCCAATTCATCCGTTAGTTGCTCAACATACCATGAACCGCCAGCAGGATCGACGACTGTTGTAATATTTGTTTCTTCTTTTAAAATCAAGTGAGTATTACGGGCAATTCTTTCTGAAAACTCATCGGTTTCACCTGTTGCGTGTGTAAATGGATGGATTTGAAGATATTGAATGCCTCCGATAGCTGCTGCAAAAGCTTGGTTCGTGGTCCGAAGAATATTGACGTGCTGATCATATAGCGTTTCTGTCAACTCGGAAGTTACGGCATGTATCGTCATTTTAAAATGGTCCGATGCTGTATCGAAAGCTTCTGCAAGACCTGCCCAAAGCCTTCTGGCAGCCCTCAGTTTAGCGATGGACATGAAGTAATTTGAATCCACTGCAAACGAGAATACTATTTTTTCAGAAACCGCAGCAATAGAAAGCCCTTGCTTTTGCCCTTCCAATAGATATTGGACGGCTGCCGATAATCCGTAAGCTATTTCTTGTACGGCATTGGCTCCTCCATTATGGTAGACTGCCGTATTAATCAAAACTGTTTTTAAGTCACTGCCTACCTTCTGATAATCCTGGATCGTCTTCAGCCATTCTGCAAAATAGTTATCCGTATCTTCTGGCAGCTGACCGCAAATGAGCCATTCTGCAATTGGATCTTCAGCAATGACGCCTGTCAATTGGGTATTTTGTGCTTCGGCAACCGCTTTGAATTGAGGGAATAATTCTTTTTGTTTCCCCTTAAGGTCAATGAAAACCGGCATTTCTTTTAATGGTATTTCCTTAAACAATGTTTCAGCCCTTGCTCCCTCGGAAAGCAATCTTGCAGGGTATGTCACGACATTTTGACCGCGCTTGAATGCAGCCCTCATCTTTTCATTTGCTTCTTCAGCCGTGATACCGCTTACAGGTTGAACGACAAGCCAAGGTTTGTCATGATATCCCGTTGGGGACGTTCCTCGGGTGAAAGGGAAAAATCCTGGCAATTCAGCTACTTTTTCCGTTGATTCCGCCTTTTCTGTATAGAGTGGACATAAAGCGATGCCCTCATATGTATTCGTTTTAAGCTTTTCTACACTTTTCCCTTTTAAACTTGCTTCCGCAGCTTCTTTCCACTCTTCATAAGAAGGCTTAGGAAAGGTTATGTTTTTTACATCTTTCAGTTCCATCTGTAATCGCTTTCTTATCCTCATACGCCCTTTTCCTTCATTGGGAGAACGAACGCTCAGTCAGTTTTGGATAAGAAAACCACCCTCCCGTCAATTTGATCTGGATTATACTAACATTCTACCATAATTTTCTTGAAATTTAAGACAATAGAAATTAGCAAACCTGTTATTAGGGAAACCACTAGCCTATTTTGCCTCTTCAAATCAAGTACAGCCCCTGACCTGTATTAGAACAGCTCTTAATAAAATAATAGCAAAAATAAAATTTTTGTCGATGTTTTTCTACGGAAAAGCGAAGTGCAAAAAAAAAAGGAAGGACCTTCCGGCCTTCCTTTTCTTCATTTTAGTATATCGGAGTGTTGTCTTTGGAAATCTTTTCGATGATTTCTTTAACCCTCGCGAGGAATCGTCCGCATACCAGTCCGTCCAAAACACGATGATCAAGTGATAAACAGAGATTCACCATATCTCGTACTGCAATCATGTCATTAATGACCACTGGACGTTTTACAATCGTTTCAACCTGTAAAATGGCTGCCTGTGGATAATTGATGATTCCCATGGACTGGACAGAACCGAATGAGCCAGTGTTATTAACAGTGAACGTACCACCTTGCATATCCTCTGCTTTTAACTTACCTGACTTCACTTTGGATGCAAGTTCCTGGATTTCCCTTGCTATACCTTTGATTGATTTTTCATCTGCATTTTTAATGACCGGAACAAATAAGGCATCTTCAGTTGCAACGGCTATTGATATATTGATTTCTTTCTTTTGTACGATTTTTTCGCCGGCCCACATCGAATTCAGTTCTGGAAATTCCGTAAGGGCTTGAGCAACCGCTTTTACGAAAAAGGCAAAGTACGTTAAATTATAGCCTTCTTTTTGTTTAAAATCGGATTTTAGATTATCACGCAACTTCACCATATTACTGGCGTCAACTTCCACCATCGTCCAAGCATGCGGAATTTCGTGCTTACTTTTCAACATATTGGACGCAATTGCCTTACGGATGCCGGTTACCGGTATTTCCTTGTCACCAAACGCAGTCGGCACGTTTGTTACTGGACTTGTTTGACGATTGACTTGAGGGGCGATCTCTTCAGGAGCCGCATCGGAAATTGCGGAAGGCTCATCCGCCTTAGGAAGATTCCCTGATTCAACAAGTTTCAGTAAATCTTTACGGGTGATCCGTCCCTCATTCCCCGTTCCTTTAACTTTTGATAGATCGATTCCATGCTCCTGGGAAAGTTTTAACACAGCTGGCGAATAGCGAGCTTTCCTTGTTGGTTCTGCCGCTTGCTGCACATCTCTTGTAACAGGTGCATCAACTTTTTCCTCACTATGAGAAACTTGCCCGGCATTTTCGTTATCCGTCTTTGCCGTTTCAACTTCAATCGAGCAGATGACTTCCCCGACTGCCAATGTTTGATTCTCATCCGCTTTCAATTCCTTGATGATGCCGGTGAAGGAAGAAGGAACCTCAGCATTTACTTTATCCGTCATCACTTCAGCTAGCGGGTCGTATTTCGTGACATGATCCCCAGGCTTCACAAGCCATTTACTGATGGTTCCCTCCGTGACACTTTCGCCTAGTTGGGGCATCTTCATTAATTCCATAGCCATAATTCATCCTCCTTCTTAACAGTCATTAATACTCGGCCAATTCCCTCATTGCTTTTTCCACTTTATCGGGATTCACCATGAATTGTTTTTCCATCGTAGGCGCATAAGGCATGGCAGGTACATCCGGGCCGGCCAATCGTTTTACAGGGGCATCCAAATCAAAAAGGCAATGCTCGGCAATGATGGCTGCGACCTCACTCATGATGCTTCCTTCTTTATTATCTTCCGTAACAAGTAATACTTTCCCTGTTTTAGAAGCCGCTTCTATGATAGCATCCTTATCCAAAGGATAGACGGTACGCAAGTCAAGAACATGTGCAGAAATTCCATCTGCAGCTAATTTTTCGGCTGCCTGAAGGGCAAAATGCACACAAAGGCCATAGGAGATGACAGTAATGTCTTCCCCTTCCCTTTTCACATCCGCCTTACCGATGGGAAGTACATAATCTTCAGTAGGCACCTCACCCTTGATCAAGCGGTACGCGCGTTTATGTTCAAAGAAAAGCACTGGGTCTTCGTCGCGAATGGCAGCTTTAAGCAAACCCTTTACATCATAAGGAGTGGAAGGCATCACAATTTTCAAGCCCGGCTGATTGGCAAAGATCGCTTCAACCGATTGCGAATGATAAAGAGCTCCATGAATCCCCCCTCCATATGGAGCACGGATTACCATTGGACAGCTCCAGTCATTATTGGAACGGTATCTGATTTTGGCTGCCTCTGAAACGATTTGGTTAATGGCAGGCATGATGAAATCAGCGAATTGCATCTCAGCTATCGGCCGAAGCCCATACATGGCGGCTCCAATCCCAACTCCTGCGATTGCAGATTCAGCGAGCGGGGTATCGATGACCCTCTCTTCACCGAATTGGTCGTATAAACCATTAGTGGCTTTAAAGACCCCGCCTTTTTTTCCTACATCCTCACCCAATACGAATACACGGGAATCACGTTCCATCTCTTCCCTCATTGCCATTGTCACGGCATCTATATATGAAATCACTGGCATTCTATTACCCCCTTACTTTTGTGCATACACATGATTCATAGCACTTTCAGCCTTCGGATATGGAGCATTTTCAGCATAATCGGTTGCTTCGTTGACTATCTTCATGACTTCATCATTCATTTGTTTCTCAAGATCATCATCCATGATTCCCACTTCTTTTAAATAGGCTCCAAATGTCATTATGGAATCCTTCGTTTTGGCTTCGGCCACTTCGTCCGCCGTCCGGTAGCTTCGGTCATCATCATCACTTGAATGTGGTGTGAGCCTGTATGAGACGGTTTCTACCAGTGTAGGGCCTTCTCCCCTTCGTGCACGGTCAGCCGCTTCTTTCACCGCAGCATACACTTCCAATGGGTCATTGCCATCCACCGTTATTCCAGGCATCCCATATCCAATCGCCCTGTCGGAAACATTTTCACACGATAGCTGTTTCTCAATAGGAACGGAAATCGCATATTTATTATTTTCACACATGAAAATGACCGGTAGCTTATGCACACCTGCAAAGTTGGCCCCTTCATGAAAATCGCCCTGATTGGATGAACCTTCCCCAAACGTTACGAATGTTACCAAATCCTTACCTTCCATCTTCCCTGCAAGGGCAATTCCGACAGCATGCGGGACCTGTGTCGTTACAGGCGATGAACCAGTGACGATCCTATTTTTCTTTTGACCAAAATGACCAGGCATTTGGCGCCCGCCGGAATTGGGATCTTCCTCTTTCGCGAAGCCTGAAAGCATCAAGTCTTTTGCGGTCATTCCGAAGGTAAGCACAACACCTACATCCCGATAATAAGGCAGTACATAATCCTTTTGCCGATCAAGCGCAAACGCAGCCCCAACCTGAGCAGCTTCTTGCCCCTGGCAGGAAATCACGAAGGGAATTTTCCCGGATCGGTTTAAAAGCCACATGCGCTCATCAATTCTGCGGGACAAAAGCATTGTCCGGTACATATCTAAAACCGTTTCCTCATTTAAGCCTAATTGTTCATGACGTTTTTCTACCATCATAAAACCTCCTGACCTTATTCTTTATGAATGAATGGCACGTCCATCGACAGCAAGGGCCGCCTCTCCGATTGCTTCGGAAAGACTTGGGTGCGGATGAATTGTCTTGCCTATTTCCCAAGGTGTCGCATCAAGCACTTTTGCAAGTCCAGCTTCTGAAATCATATCCGTAACATGTGGCCCGATCATATGAACGCCCAGTATATCATCCGTTTTCTTATCGGCGATGATTTTGACAAAACCATCCGCTTCCCCGAAAACAAGGGCCTTACCAACTGCACGGAATGGGAATTTCCCTATTTTAAGGTCATAGCCTTCCTTATTTGCCTGATCTTCCGTCAAACCGACACTTGCAGCCTCAGGGCTTGAATATACACATTTTGAAATGAGCGAATAATCCAGCGGTTCCGGTTTTTTGCCTGCAATATGTTCAACGGCCGTAATACCTTCATGGGAGGCAACGTGTGCCAATTGCAGACCGCCGATACAGTCACCGATCGCATAGATATGTGATTCCTTCGTTTGGAAAAAGTCATTGGTTTCAATAAAACCTTTTTCTTTCACAATCTCCGTATTTTCAAGGCCGATCCCTTCAACATTTGCCGATCTGCCTACGGAAACCAGCATTTTTTCAGCTGTGAATTCCTCTACCGAACCTTTGACTTCAGCAGAAATGGATACTGAATCATCCGTTTTCAGGGTTTCAGGCAATACCTTGGCACCTGTAACGAATTTGACGCCTTTTTTCGTCAGGAGACGAAGCATTTCACTGGAAATATCATGGTCTTCTGTCGGGATGATTCTATCTGCATATTCTAGTACTGTCACTTCCACACCAAAATCATTAAGCATCGAAGCCCATTCAATGCCGATAACTCCACCGCCTACAATAATCATCGATTTTGGCAGGCTCTCAAGCTTTAGAGCTTCATCCGATGTAAGCACCAATTCCCCATCAATCGCTAAACCAGGCAGTGTCTTCGGACGCGATCCGGTGGCAATGATGACATTCTGGGGGATGAGCATTTCATTTTCAGTGCCATCATTCATTTCCACGGAAATAGTCCCAGGCATCGGTGAAAATATAGAAGGACCAAGTATACGCCCTAACCCTTCATAAACCGTTATCTTTCCCTGTTTCATCAAGTGCTGAACTCCTTTATAGAGTTGATCGACCACTTTATTCTTTCTTTCCTGCACCTTAAGGAAATCTACCTTTACATCCCCGGTAACAATACCGAATTCCTCACTTTTCACTGCAGTCTGATAAACTTCCGCACTCCTTAAAAGTGCTTTCGAAGGGATACAGCCATTATGTAGACACGTTCCGCCGAGCTTGCCTTTCTCCACGACAGCCGTTTTCAATCCTAATTGAGCAGCCCTTATTGCCGCCACATACCCGCCTGTTCCTCCTCCGAGGATAACGAGGTCAAATTCTTCAGCCAAAACCACTCCTCCTCACAAATACATACATTTTGTCACCATTTTTACTTGCCCTATGTTTATTACGTTATCCATGTTGAAAATTCCTGTGTTTATTTAAAAAAACACAGGAATCTAATCTTGTAAAATTACATTCATTTTCTTCCATTCAGGATATGTTTTTCATTTTGCAGGAATTGGCTCCTTGAATTCCTCATGCGAGCAATTCGCTCCTCTGCCATCCTATCCGCCGCTTTATAAGTTGGGATTTGATCACGTTTTGCAATCTCGATGACTCTTTCAATTGTATCATAAACCGTTTCCACTTTCTTAAGGGCTCTTTCCCGATTATACCCTAAAAGCTCATCGGCCACGTTTATGACTCCACCTGCATTAATTACATAATCAGGAGCATATATAATACCTTTTTCATGAATTTGATCGCCATGAACAGGTTCCTTTAATTGATTATTGGCCGCACCTGCAATGACCTTCGCCTTGATTTGATTGATTGTATGATCATTTATGACAGCCCCTAATGCACAAGGTGCATAGATATCACAGTCGACTCCATAAATTTCATCAGGATTCACTGCAGTCGCCCCAAAGGATTCAACCGCACGGGCCACGCTTTCTTTATTGATATCCGTAACGATCAGCTTGGCGCCCTCCTCATGAAGGTGACGGCATAAGTTATAAGAAACATTCCCGACGCCTTGGACCGCAACCACCTTGCCTTCTAAAGAATCAGTTCCGAATGCCTCTTTTGCAGCAGCTTTCATACCTCGGTATACCCCATATGCAGTTACAGGGGAAGGATTACCCGAAGAACCGAATGCAGGGGAAATCCCAGTGACAAAATCAGTCTCCTCATGAATGAGATCCATATCCTCAACCGTTGTACCTACATCTTCAGCTGTTATATAACGCCCATTCAGCCCTTGGATATACCTTCCGAATGCACGGAACATCTCTTCATTTTTATCCTTACGCGGATCGCCGATGATGACGGTCTTCCCCCCGCCTAAATTCAAGCCGGCAGCGGCGTTCTTATATGTCATTCCTCGCGAAAGCCTTAAGGCATCTTCAATGGCATCTTCTTCAGATGCATACGTCCACATCCGTGTGCCTCCAAGCGCAGGCCCTAATGTTGTATCATGAATGGCAATAATCGCTTTCAAACCCGATTGTTTGTCCTGACAGAATAGCAGTTGCTCGTAATCATACTTCTCAAGATATTTAAAAATTTCCATAAAGGAATCCTCCCTAGATGTTTTAATACATGTCAGATATGAGGACACTGAATTTCTCCTCATTCTTACTTGTTCCTACGTTCATTTTAAATAAAATCCGCTACTCACATGATATTTTCCCTATGGGGAATGGTTCCCTTGAAAAATCCATACACCTCTAAATATGCAAATAACATGCCAATAAAATACATAATGAGAGCGTTTTTATCCAAAAAAAGGAGATGCTGGTTAATATGTTGGGCAACTATAGCCTATAACAAATTGAAAAAAATTTCATGTTAGAAGTGGAGTCTCGCTTAAATTAAAATAAATCAGAAAATTCCGTGCAGTTTTTTTCATAGTGCGCAATTACTTGCGTGCAAAAATTTTCACAGTTTTAGTTTTTCCATTTTGTAATATAGATTTCTGACAGAAATCCCAAGATCTTTTGCCGTAAGTGTTTTATTTCCCTTGTGGGTATGGAACGCTTGCTGAATGATTTCGGCTTCATACTGGTCTATTATCTCCGAGAGCGGTTTGCCCGATACGTAGCCAGAAGGCTTCATTAATAATTTCTCTTGTTTTAATGGAATCTCTTCGATAAAATCCGGAATATGCTGTATATCAATGATCGTCTCGTTCAATTTCATGAAAATGATGGCCCGTCCTAAGATGTTTTCCAGTTCCCTAACATTACCTGGCCAGTTATAGATTTGCATCTTATGTATAGCTGCTGCTGTAATTCCCTCTATGCTTCGTCCATACTCCTGATTGATTTTATTAATCAAATGCTCCGCCAATTCTCTCAAATCCTCTTTTCTCTTTCTTAATGGAGCAATGAAAATAGGCATGCGATTCAGCCTGAAATATAAGTCTTCCCTGAATGATCCATTTGCGATGGCCTCTTCGAGATTGATATTCGTAGCGGCTATGACCCGGACATTGATGGGAATCGGCTTCGTCCCCCCCACTCTGACGATTTCCTTTTCTTGTAAAACCCGAAGTAATTTAGCTTGGATGTTGGCTGGTAATTCACCAATTTCATCCAAAAAGATACTCCCTTGATTTGCCTCTTCAAAAAAACCGACCTTTCCGCCCCTATTTGCCCCTGTAAAGGCTCCTTCATCATAACCGAACAGTTCACTTTCAAGTAATGATTCCGAAATGGCCGCACAATTTACACGAACGAATTTATTGAATTTCCTATCGCTCGCATTATGGATGGCATGTGCAAATAACTCTTTGCCAGTCCCTGATTCCCCTCTTAATAAGACAGTAGCAGGTGTTCTTGCCGATAATTTCGCCTGTTCAATGGGAAGCTTCATCTCTTCGGAAGCGCCAATTATATCATCAAAGGAATATTTAGCCTGCAATGTCCGGATAATCTGTCTTGCCCGATTGAGTTCGTGGGTCAGGGCTTGAATTTCCGATACATCATGAATGACGCCAACGCTCCCTTTCAGGCACCCGTCCACAATGATTGGAGCAACATTCACGATCACTTCCTTATGTTTTGGGCCGACACGCATATTGACACCCCGAACAGGCTTTTTTGTCTGAAGCACTTTCATATGCATACTTTCACCTTCGTAAATATCGATGGAAGCCGGCTTACCGATCACTTGGGTCTTTGTTAAACCGGTAATTCTTGTATATGCCGGATTGATCAAAAGCCCCCTGCCTTGATCATCCACAACAGATATGGCTTCATCACTGGATTGAATGATCGCCTGGAGCATCGTCTGTATCTCTTTTAAATCGGTGATCTGCTCCGCCAATTGTACAGCTTCGGTTTTATTCCTAAACACGGAAAAAGCCCCTATGATTTCCTTATCGGCATTCACAAGAGGTATCCTTGTCGTTATGAGTTCCATTCCATTGCTAAGGGTGATTTCCTGATTCACTTCTTTTTGGTTCGTTTGCATCACTCGCAGCAATCCAGTTGAAGGGATGAAATCTTTGATATGTCTGCCTATCACATCCTCGCGCTTTGTGTCAGTTGCACGTTCGGCACTATCATTGAACATGATGATGAATCCTTCATGATCAATCACCACCATCCCTTCACTGGTCGTATTAAGGATCAAGTCCATTTTTGCCGAGGTATTCTCCAATTTACTTATTAAACGATTTTTCTCTTCAAACAACTTAGTCATAATGAGGGCGACACTTCCAGGAATGAGAATCGTTTGTTCGCCCATGTCCCTTTTTATCTTTTTATAGACAGACGGGTCTCCGGTCGTATCAAAAATGATGTCCAAATCCCGCTCCAATCCCAGGCTCCAATTAGTCACTGTAGGAATCCCTCGTTCCTTTGCAGCAAGCATCCCTTCAGCGGATTCATTCGTATCAGCCATACAAACAATGGAGAATACTTCACTTTCCGATAGGAGTTTCAACACGGTTGTCCCTCCCACTCCTGCCCCTACTATCATGACCTTTTGCATGAGCCATCCCCCTTAAGATATAATTACCCCTTTTATTAGATCAATCTATGCAATTTTTTTCATACTCCACACCATTTTACCATATCGGCTCCCTTTAAAAACAGCCACCAACTCCCAGTCATTATCTAGATTCCCGAAACTTGACAAATAATTTATATCCTTTATCATTTTTTAAAGACGGAATTTTCGGAAGGGATTTGACCGCATGAAACGTTTAATCGCTTTTTTGATTCTTTTTATACCCGGTGCCTTTGCTGCCTATGGCATAAAAATAATGAGGGACATGGTGTTCGGTATTCTGCAGCCCCCCTATCCAGTCCTTTGGCTGCAATTTTTAATAGGACTGCTCATTACGATTGGCGGAATAGCCTTCATCGCCGGCTTCGTCCTTCATCGAGATCGAAAACAAAATAAGGTCCAAAGCAGGTTCAATAAATTTTAACGCAAAAAAAGGTGCCATGTATCATATGGCACCTTCTTTCTTTCTTTATCTTGATTCCAATCCTTCCCTGACCCGTACGGCTGCCTCGGGAAAATCGGTTATGATGCCGCTGCACCCCAATTTGAATAGCCTCTTCATCTCGGCTTCTTTATTAATGGTATATGGCCGTACAGGAACACCCATACTCACAGATGCTTGAATTAGTGCATCAGGGGCAGCCCGGATATTTGGGTGGATTGCACTTCCGCCTATTGCCTTGGCATATATCCAAGGCATGTATAGACCATCCCTATAAAGCGGTGCGGTTTCCAATTCAGGTGCCAATTGATGGCAATTGACCAAGCTGTAATGGTTGAAAGAAGAAAGGATAATCCCTTCCTCCATTTCGTAAGTACGGATGAGCCGGATGACTTTCTCTTCTAAGCCTGGATACAGAAAAAGCGTATTTTTTAACTCAATGTTGCAGAAAAGCTGATTATCGTCAAGCCAAATAAATAGTTCTTCAAGTGTAGGAATCTTTTCTTTACCCAAACCCAATTTACCCTTATAGTTTGAAGACGCATTAAGGGTTTTCAACTCCTTCAAGGTCCTATCTTTTACATATCCCGAGGCATTCGTGGTCCGATCGAGCTTTTCATCGTGAATGATGACCACTTCTCCATCTTTCGAGAGCTGGACATCCGTTTCAATTCCTTCCGTCCGCCCCGACACGGGCAGCTTCTTTGAACGCCGACATCGTATTTTCCGGATGTGTTCCTGCTGAGCCTCGATGTGCAAAGATTAAGGTCATGAAGAAACGCCGCCTCTCTCAATAATGGTTATATCCCAATGTTATGAACAGAAACAGCAATTATTTTCATCTAGCTCAATACTCTAATAAAATGCAGTTGATTATTTTCTGCATAGAAGGTTCCTTTCGTCAAATCTGTTATCCGCTTCCAATACAAAATGCTCATTTTTCACACAAATCATTTACTCCCCTCCTTTTCTTATGATTAAATATACCTATAATCATAATCTGAAAACTAAAAAAAGGAGCTATATAGCCCGAACATCGTCTAAAATAATTCGTGCCGCTTTTCAACCAAACAAAAACGCCTTTTATTTATGGGATTTCCTGAAAAATCCAATAAATAAAAGGCGTTTAATTTTTTTAACCGGCAGCGTAAAAAATTTAAAGTTGCCGATTAGAAAAAATCACGAAGCAACTTCTTCCTGTCCTACAGCCAGACGGAGAGTTCTTATTTATATTTAGCGGCTCTAGCCTTTATATGGTCAATTGTTACCCCTGGCTCTTAACAACAGGTGTTCCCCCTACCCTTGTCAAGAAGCTTTATGTTCGAGGCGCAGCTTATCGGCAACCATGGCAATGAATTCGGAATTTGTAGGTTTTGCCTTAGTCATACTTACGGTATATCCGAAAAGTGATGAAATGGATTCTATATTGCCACGGCTCCAGGCCACTTCAATCGCATGCCTGATGGCACGTTCAACACGGCTCGCCGTAGTATTGTATTTTTTTGCGATATCCGGATATAAAACTTTGGTGATGGAACCCAATAGTTCAATATCATTATATACCATGGATATGGCTTCCCTTAAATACAAATAGCCCTTTATATGTGCAGGGACTCCAATCTCGTGAATGATGCTTGTGATGCTGGCATCGAGGTTCTTCGGCTTGGATTCATTTTGGGGACGATAGCTAAACTGACTATGATTTTTTAAAACTGCCTGCCCTTTACTGCTTACCTGACGTATGTGATTGGCCAGATTTTCCATATCAAATGGCTTCAGGATAAAGTAAGAGGCACCCAAATCAACAGCTTTTTTCGTTACATCTTCTTGACCAAAGGCAGTAAGCATAATCACATTAGGCATGGCACCCCGTTTTACTTCACGAAGTTTTTCAAGCACACCTAATCCATCTAAATGAGGCATGATAATATCGAGGATCAATATATCCGGGTCAACGCTTTCAAGCATACCCAGGCAATCTTGACCGTTATGTGCCACCCCAATTACTTCCATGTCATCCTGTGCAGAAATGTATTCTTCCAGAAGGCCAACAAGTTCTCTATTATCATCTACAACGCACACCTTAATTTTTTTCACGCTTGATTTCCTCCTCAACTACAATTGGTCTTTTTTTCTATATGACTAAATTCTATTGTAATTGAACTTTTCGACAATGGAAACTAAATTCCTTTTATTTTTGAAAAAATATAAGGAATTCAATATTATTCTCCGGATATCTCTTGTTTTCGACTTCGTTTGCTATTCGAATAAAGCGATTGTCGAAAAATCTTCATATCGTTATCATTTTATCACATCGTTTCAAAAAAACCTCTACTTTTTGAAGAAATCAATTTATTCCTACCCAAAATCTTTGCTAATCATAACTTTCCATTAAAAAGGGGCATCCAAAAGGATACCCGGATTCTTAGCTTGCCTTTTCATAATTATCTTTGTCGTATATATTTATACCGGCTTCGTTTAACATCCATTCGATATGGACTCCATACCCACTTGTAGGATCATTAACGAATACATGGGTGACTGCACCGATTAATTTCCCATTTTGTATGATAGGACTGCCGCTCATACCTTGAACAATCCCACCCGTTTTTTGAAGCAATTCCTTATCCGTCACTTTTAAGACCATTCCCTTAATTGCGGGGAACTTCTGTGGTATGGAACTGACGATTTCAACATCGAATTCCTCCACTTCAGAACCATCCACCACTGTAAGGATTTTTGCTGGTCCTTCCTTTACCTCATGGGAAAGGGTGATGGGGAGTGGCTTATCTTTAATTCCATTTTTAAAATCTTGATTTAATTTCCCAAAAATTCCAAAGGGACTATTGCGATTGATATTTCCTATTTTTTCTTTATTGGAAGAAAAGCGTGCCAGTTTTTCTCCCGGATCACCATTGCTTCCCTTTTCGATGGATGTGACCGTCGATTGAACAATCTGTCCGTCCTTGACAACAATCGGCTTTTTTGTATCCATATCGGATATGACATGTCCCAACGCCCCGTATTTTTTCGAATCCGGGTGATAAAACGTCATCGTTCCGATGCCAGCTGCCGAATCACGGATATACAAACCCAATTTGTAAGTTCCTTCATTTTTATCTTTTAGAGGTAATAGGGTACTATGAAGCACTTCATTATCACGGTTAATGACAAGATTCAACGCCTCACCCTTTTCACCTGCCTGCTGAACAAAAGGGGTTACATCCCCCATCTTCTTTATCGTCTGACCATTGATTTCTGTAATAATATCACCGATTTCAATTTTTGCTTTTTCTCCCGGTGATTTTTTCCCCTGCGCAGTATCAATAAGATGATGACCTACTACGAGAACCCCAAGAGTATTAAGCTTTACTCCAATGGATTGGCCTCCAGGCATGACTTTAAAGTCTTTTAACACCCTGATGTCGACCTTTTTGGCAGGTAAGCCTGCTACATCGAGTAACACTTCATTCGTACCTGGTTTTTCAGCACCAAGCGTAATCGAGGCTTGTTCATCATGAAGCGAAATTCCATCACTGGATCCCGAAGTTTTTGCAGAAACAGGCAATGATTTGGAAATGCTATATTGACTTCCTTCAAATAGTACAAGATGATTTGGAATTAAAAAATATTCACGAGATGGCTGGTATAACCCTAATGTTAATAGCGAAACAAGGAGAATTCCACCGATGATCCTGTTTATCCATATAAATTTCAATCCATTCACTCTCCTCGCTCTCTGAAACTTTATGGCTACACCTTTAATTTAGCCCTCATGACAGTCATTTATAACAGGTGCAAAAAATAAAAGCTATCCGTTTTTGGATAGCTTTACAATGAATGCTTATGATAAGTTTAAATAATCTTCTTACCGGCCCTTCATGATGTAATCTTCAGCCTTTTGGCCAGCTGGATTAATTCATTGGCATGCTGCTTCGTCAAATCCGTTATCTCGACTCCTGAAATCATCCTGCCGATTTCTTTTACTTTTTCCGTTTCAATTAGCGGCTTGACCGAGGTATTCGTGCGTCCGGCCCTTACATTTTTTGCTATGAAAAGGTGGGTATCCGCCATAGCGGCCACCTGTGGCAAATGGGATATGCACAATACTTGTGATCCGGTTGCCACTTTATAGATCTTTTCGGCAATGGATTGTGCAACCCTTCCGCTCACACCTGTGTCCACTTCATCAAATATAATGGATGTTATGCCTTGATGTTTGGAGAAAATGCTTTTCAAAGCCAGCATGATCCTCGACAGTTCTCCGCCAGATGCGATTTTGGAAAGAGGTTTTAACGGTTCACCTGGATTGGTGGAAATATAAAATTCCATCGAATCCAGGCCTGACTGATTAATGCCCCTATCTGACAATTCATCGAAAGTATAAGCAGTTTGAAGGAAATGTGGTTCGAAAATTGTCTTTTCCATGTATAAATCTTTTAATTCCTGATGGATCTTTTTGGTTAACTGCTGAGCGAATTTCTGGCGAAGTTCAGAAAGATTCTTTGCTTCGACAATTAAATCTGCCTTGATGGATTTCATTTCCTTTTCGAGCTTCGCTATATGGGTTTCCCTATTTTGCAGTTTTTCGACTTCTTCTTCTATAGCGGCTCCATATTCCAGGATTTCCTCGATGGTCCGCCCGTATTTCCGCTTTAATTGATTTATTTCATTAAGGCGGCTTTCAATGAATTCCACACGTTCTGTATCATAATCCAAAGAGTCTAATTGGTCTCGGATGTTTGACACGGCCTCTTCAAGCAGGAAGTAGCTATTTGAAACGGTTTCAGAGCTATTCTTTAAACCCTCATCAAGCCCTGCCGCTTCCTCCAAATTATTCATGGCTACGGAAAGCCAATCAATTGCATGCTGCTCACCATTTAAAGCATTATAACTGGTTTGCAGCGCTTCATGAATTTTTTCGAAATTATTAATTTTCTTCCGCTCTTCCATCAATTCTTCATCTTCGCGTAACTTCAAATCAGCTTTTTGGATTTCATCGAATTGAAATTGGATCAAATCAAGGCGGTGGACCATTTGCTGTTCATTTTGGCTCAAGCCATTCAATTGCTTAGAAGCGGTTTCATAACGTTTATATAGCTTTTGGTATTCAGTGAGTGCAGATGCGATTTTTTCACCGCCGAATTGATCGAGCAGTGGAAGATGGAGTCGTTCATCCATTAATTCCTGATGTTCATGCTGACCATGGATATCTATCAATGTCCGGCCTATCTCGCGTAAAGTGGAAATCGTTACAAGCTTTCCATTTACCCTGCAAACGCTTTTGCCGCTTTGTGAGATGTCCCTTCGAAGTATCGCCATCCCATCATTCATATCCAGGCCAAACTCTTCCGCTTTGGCAAAGACCGGGTGTTTTTCATCTTCAATTTGGAATAATCCTTCTATTTCGGCCTTAGACTCACCATGCCGAATGAACTCTGCAGAACCACGTCCCCCAACCAAAAGATGAACGGCATCTATTATGATTGACTTCCCTGCCCCTGTTTCTCCTGTCAAGACCGTCAAGCCTTTCTCAAATGAAACGGACAGGCTGTCTATGATCGCAAAATTCCTAATCGATAGTTCTGTTAACAAACTAGGTCACCTCACAACATTATTAGAGCATGTCCAAGAATTTGCCGGAAATGATCTTTGCATCTTCCTCAGAACGGCAGATAATCAAACAAGTATCGTCGCCGCCGATCGTCCCGAGTATTTCTTGCCAATTTAAATTATCAATCAATGCGCAGATTGCCTGGGCATTACCTGGGAGCATTTTCATAACCAGTAAATTGTTGGCTGAGTCAATGCGTACAAATGCATCGACAAGGATTCTCTTTAATTTTTGAAGTGGATTGAAGCGCTGGTCGGCCGGCAGACTGTATTTATACCTTCCATCCGTCAAAGGAACCTTTACAAGGTGAAGCTCTTTAATATCCCTTGAAACAGTGGCTTGAGTTACATTGTATCCAGCTAATTTCAATTCTTCAACTAACTCATCCTGGGTTTCGATATCATTATTCGTTATGATGTCCCTTATTTTTATATGTCGTTGTCCTTTATTCATAAGTAGAAGCACCTCTTCTCAACTGCTGTTGCTCATTTAATGGTAATGGTATCACTTTCATTTCTTACTTAAGCAAGCTGCCCCAATATGGGATTGCTTCGTTATCTTCAGTACGTGCAAATAGGCCGCTTTAGAAAGTGGCTAATATTAATGTTATCGGATTTTTATGCAATTGTACAACTTTTTCTCTAAAAATGAATACAAGTCTATTTTTTTGTACGTACCTATTTTATGTATCCACCATTAAATGGTTCAGTGCATGACCACAATCTATAGTTAAAAAGCTCCTTTAGCCAACCATTCAGCCAAAGGAGCCCATACAAAGTTCTAACTATTCTTTTTTAAATTGGGCATGGGCCTCTCCAACGATGTCGTCAACCGTTTTCGAAAGCAATATCGCTCCTTCATCCTTCGACCCTTGCCAGTGTAAATGAAGTAAGAATTCAATATTTCCATCACCGCCGGTAATCGGTGAGAAGGAGGCATCCTTAATATCATAGCCTTCCTTTATAGAAAAAGAAATGATCTTATCCAATACTTGTTTATGGATTTTGGGATCGCGAACAATCCCCTTTTTACCCACTTGATCCTTCCCAGCTTCGAATTGCGGTTTAACCAAGGCAACGACATCACTATTCGGGACGAGCAAGGTCTTTAGCACCGGTAAAATTAACGTAAGCGAGATGAAAGAAACATCAATGCTTGCAAAGTTTGGCATCTCCCCATCGAGATCGGCGGGTGTAACATAACGAAAATTGGTTCGTTCCATTACTTTAACCCGCTCATCCTGCCTAAGCTTCCAAGCAAGTTGATTATAGCCCACATCAAGCGCATAAGACATTAGAGCGCCATTTTGCAATGCACAATCCGTGAACCCACCAGTTGATGAACCGATATCAAGCAGTATTTTTCCATTCACTTGTAAATCGAATTCCCTTAATGCCTTCTCAAGTTTAAGACCGCCTCTTGAAACGTAAGGCATGACTTTTCCTTTGATCGTAAATTCGAGATCGACCGGCACTTTTTCCCCCGGTTTTTCGTACCTCTCTTCATTCGCGTAGACAAGACCAGCCATAACCATACGCTTCGCTTTTTCACGTGTATCGGCCAAGCCTTGTTCTACAAGTAATACATCTACTCTTTCTTTCATCACTTTCATATTGTCAGGCCCTTTTTTCTTTTTTGGGTGTTATCATTTTAATCTTTTTGATCGCTGTCTCAGTCGTTAAACCGATTTCTTCAAGCAGTTCATCGACACTTCCATGTTCAATGAAATAATCAGGTATCCCCATTCGATCTATAATTGCCCCATAAAATCCTTGATCATGGGCATATTCAAGTACTGAACTACCAAAACCACCTTGAAGAACCGCTTCTTCTATTGTCAAAATAGGCATTTTTTCACCAAGGAGACTGCTTAGCATGTTCTCATCCAAAGGCTTAATGAACCGGGCATTGATCACCTTAACTGAATAATCCTCTTTCTCGAGCAGTTCTGCCGCTTCAAGAGCCATGGGAATCGTTGTACCGAACGTTAAGATGGCAGCATCCGTTCCTTCTTTAAGAACTTCCCACGAACCGATTGGAATCTGCTGTAATTCAGTATCCATCACAACTCCCCAACCATTCCCACGAGGGAAACGCATAGCAATAGGACCATCATCATAGTTTAAGGCCGTATTGACCATATGCTGACCTTCGTTTTCATCTTTCGGCATCATCAACACCATATTCGGTACATGGCGTAAGAAAGCAATGTCGAAAACGCCTTGATGCGTTTCACCATCGGAACCAACTAATCCGGCACGGTCGATCCCAATGAATACGTTCAAATTCTGACGGCAGATATCATGCACCACCTGGTCATAAGCCCTTTGCAGGAATGTTGAATATATAGCCAGGAAAGGTTTCATTTTTTGCGTTGCCAATCCGGCTGCAAAAGTTGCAGCATGCTGCTCGGCAATCCCTACATCATAGAAACGCTCTGGAAACTCTTGAGAAAAGCCCACCAATTTCGAACCTACGGGCATTGCAGGTGTAATCGCGACAATCCGCTCATCGTCACGGGCTAGCCTGCTGACAGTATCGCTTACAAGAGCGCTCCAAGCAGGACCTTTACTAGGGGATTTCACGAAATCGCCTGTCTCGATTTTGTATGGGCCTGTCCCATGCCAGTTTCCTGTTGTATCCAGCTCGGCAGGTGAATAGCCTTTGCCTTTTTTCGTGATGACATGCAGCAGTACAGGTCCCTTCGTTTTCTTGGCATATCTTAAATTCTCCAGCAATTCTTCATAATTATGACCATCCACTGGTCCAAGGTATGTGAAACCGAGCTCCTCGAAAAAGATTCCTGAAACCAATAAGTACTTCATGCTATCCTTAAGGCGTTCAGCTGTAGCTGCAAGTTTACCACCAACTGCAGGGATTTTTTTCAAAAGCAGCTCCAATTCATCTTTTGCCCAGTTATATTTACCCGCTGTACGCAATCTTCCCAATATCGTGTGCAGGGCACCTACGTTAGGTGCTATGGACATTTCATTATCATTCAGGATAACGATCATGTCCTTTTTTTCATCACCGATATGATTCAACGCTTCAAGCGCCATTCCGCCTGTTAGGGCACCGTCCCCAATCACTGGCAGAATAAAACTGTTTTCACCTTTGATATCACGGGCAGCAGCCATTCCCATTGCAGCTGAAAGGGAAGTCGAACTGTGACCGGTTTCCCAAACATCATGGGGGCTTTCGATCATTTTAGGAAAACCGCAAAGACCTTTGTATTTCTTTAAGGTGTCGAACTCTCCTGCTCTGCCAGTCAGGATCTTATGAACATAGGATTGATGTCCGACATCCCATAAAATTTTATCATTCGGACTGTCGAATTCTTTATGCAAGGCTATAGTCAACTCGACGACACCTAAATTGGGACCAATATGCCCACCTGTCACCGATAATTTTTCCACGAGGAATTTACGTACTTCCATACTTAACTCGACAAGTTCTTCATTATTCATCTTCTTCAAAAAAGAAGGGTCTTTTATAGATAGAAGATCCAAACAGGACCACTCACTTTCTGTCATTTTCGGTTATAAGCATAAACAAAGCCTCATAAAAGAGGGCTATGGGGGACTTGACCGAAAAATTGGTTTTAAGTTAAAAAATAGCCGCCAACACCCAGGTGATTTCGGCGGCTTAATATACCTATTTTATCACGTATCTCAATTAAAAAATTCATTTTGATTTTCACATATTTTTGCACAATGAGTATACCATAAAACCTCAATTGATAACAAATTTAGCTCAATCAATGGTTACGGTTCGCTATTAAATCGGTTAGTTCATTCAACAAACCCGTTTGTAAGGTTGTTTTTCCTAAAGCGGCATGGGCAAGTTCTATATGATGTTCCAACTTTTCCTTTGCCCCTTGAAGCGTAAGTAAAGAAGGATATGTGCTTTTATGATTACCCACATCACTGCCAACCGGCTTGCCGATCAACTCGACGGACCCTTCAATATCCAGAATATCATCCCGAATTTGAAAAGCAAGCCCCAGGTGGTATGCAAAGTCACGTAAATGGAGTTGCTGTTCTTCATTCGCTCCGGATAATATAGCACCGGAAAGGATGCTTGCAGTCAATAACTTCCCTGTTTTATGTTCATGGATATACTCCAATTCCTGAAGGGTCAGCTGTTTATTTTCACCTTCCATATCGGCAACTTGACCTCCGACCATTCCTTCGGCTCCGGCAGACTTCGCAATTTCACTTACAAGGTTCAGCTTCATTTCAGCCGTCACCTCGGGATCGATCATATCCGTCACCAATTGAAAGCTATATGTAAGAAGCGCATCACCTGCCAGTATTGCCACCGCTTCACCGAACACTTTATGGTTCGTCGGTTTTCCGCGGCGGAGATCATCATCATCCATCGCCGGAAGATCATCATGAATCAAAGAATATGTATGGATCATTTCAATGGCAGCCGCCGCAGGAATCCCGATCCTCAAGCTTTTCCCAAAGGCCTCCAGCACCGCAAAGACCAATAACGGGCGAATCCGTTTACCCCCTGCCTCCAGCGAATAGATCATGGCTTCTTTGACCACTGCCGGTGCTTTAAGTTTATTGACATATTCCACGATTTCCCGTTCTATAACCGTTTTATATTCTTTAGAAAACATTTCAAAGGACGCCGTACCCATGTCATTCTTCCTCCTGTACAGCGAAGTTTTCAAGTTCCCCATCTTCGCGTAAAATTTGAGTCAACTGATCTTCAACAGCCTTAAGCTTTGAATGGCAAAGCCTTGATAAATCCATTCCTTGTTTATATATGGAGATGGCTTCTTCCAAGGGCACATCGCCTTCTTCCAACTGTTCTACAATTTTTTCGAGATTCTCCATCGCTTCTTCAAATGTAGCTTCCTGTTTTTTTGTCATGGTTCAATCCGCTCCTTTATTTCTTTAATTTCACATTCAAGGGTTCCATCTTTTATCGAAACCGCTATCTTATCCCCTTTGGATACTTGCTGTGTACTTTTCACTAATGTCTCATCCTCAGCAAAAACCAATCCATAGCCCCGTTCCATGATTTTTAGTGGACTGAGAGCAGACAAAGTGGCTGTAATATGAACGAATTGCTGTGATTTTTGCCGATAGATGGCTTCCATGGCCCTACGTAAAACCTTTGCATGCTGCCGCAATTCATCTTTCGCATTTTTCACCGCTTGTTCAGGATGCTGCTTTTTCAGAATTTCGTTCAGCTGATTCAGCTCATCTCTCTTTTTCATGAAATATCGCGTGCTGGTCCTCCCTAGCCTGTCCATCGTCTTGTCTAGCTGTTCCAGCTTCTGTTCATACATTTTATGCGGATAACGGAAAGCATAAGACCTCTCCATCCTGGTCAAACGGGTTCGTTCAAAATTAACCGCTTCTTGAATGGAGCGGGTCAACCGATTTTTGCGGTTCATCAGGCGTTCGAGTATTTCATTCAAGTGAGGAACCGCTAACTCCGCTGCACCAGTCGGTGTAGGAGCACGCATATCGGCGACAAAATCAGCAATGGTAAAATCAGTTTCGTGACCGACAGCAGAAATTACCGGTATATCGGAATCATAAATCGATTCAGCCACTATCTCCTCATTAAAGGCCCATAGCTCCTCGATCGACCCGCCACCCCTTCCGACAATGAGAACATCGCTTTCCGCCCTTGCGTTAGCCATTGAAATTGCCTTGGCAATCGATTTAGCGGCATTATTCCCTTGTACAAGTGCTGGATAAACGATGATCCTGGCGATTGGATATCTCCGCTTGATGGTTATCAGGATATCTCTTAATGCAGCTCCGGTCGGGGAGGTTATGACTCCTACAGACTTAGGGTACTGCGGGATCGGCTTCTTATGTTCGGCCAAAAACAAACCTGCAGCCTCCAGCTTTTTCTTCAGCTGTTCATAAGCAAGATACAAATCCCCCACACCATCAGGGGCCATGCTTTTCACATAAAGCTGATACTGTCCCCCAGCTTCATATAACGATATATCGCCCTTAACAAGTACCTTCATACCATTTTCGGGCAGGAATTTCATCCCTTTATTATTTGCAGCAAACATAACGGAAAGAAGTCGGGCCTTCTCATCCTTTAAAGTAAAATACATATGTCCGCTTGTATGTTGTTTAAAATTCGAAATTTCACCTTTTATGTATACATTTTGCAAATGGGGGTCGGCATCGAATTTCCTTTTGATGTACTTAGTTAAAGCCGACACACTCAAATATTGTTGGTTGCTCATATAATGTCTCCTTCCGATGGAAATCGGATATAAAGAAAACTCACCTATGGATCCATGAATGGAAAAAAAGCGGTCTCCCGTTATTATAAAACAAGAGGTCCGCTTCTTTAAAATAATTTAACGTTTTTTTCAGTTTTTTAATGCTTGCTTGTTCAGTTCAAGTGCTTTTTGAGCAGATTTGACCGTATTCTTCATAAGCATCGTAATCGTCATGGGACCAACGCCTTTAGGAACAGGTGTAATGTATGAAGCCTTATTTTTCACTTCATCAAATGCCACATCACCGCAAAGCTTCCCTTCATCATTCCTGTTCATTCCGACGTCAATGACGACTGCGCCTTCTTTAATATGGTCACTCGTGATCGTGTCCCTCTTTCCGACAGCTGCCACAACGACATCGGCTTGCTTGGTATAATATGCAAGATCCTTTGTCCGTGAATGACAGTATGTAACGGTTGCATTTGCATTCAAAAACAATTGTCCGGCTGGTTTTCCGACGATATTACTTCTCCCAACGATGACAACATGCTTACCTTCAAGGTCGTAGTCGATATACTCAAGCATCACCATGACGCCGTATGGAGTACAAGGTAAAAATGCATCCTGTCCCGTCATCATCCGCCCAATATTAATCGGGTGAAATCCATCTACATCCTTTTCAGGGGAAATCGCTTCAATGATCGCTTTTTCCTGAATATGTCCAGGCAATGGCAGCTGCACCAATATACCATGAATGCTGTCATCCTGGTTTAATTCAGCAATGCTCTGAATTAATTCCTCCTGAGAGAGTTCCGCAGGCTTTTTAATTAATACGGAATGCATACCCAAGTCCTCACAGGCCTTTTGCTTATTGCGCACATAGGTTTGTGATGCTTGATTGTCACCCACCAGGATTACAGCCAAACCCGGAACGATATTTTTTTCACGTAACTGTTGAACTTCCTTACTGATTTCCTGCCTAACTGACTCTGCAATTTCTTTACCATTAATGATTTGAGCTGACATGTGTTTATTCCTCCCAAGTTAATTTTGCTAAAGAAATTGCTGAGAGAATCCTTGTTCAAGGCTGCAGCTTTAGCTGCCGCTTTTCACCTTCACTTTGGATAAAACGGCATTTACAAAGCTGCTCGATTGATCATCACCGAATTTCTTAGCAATTTCAATAGCTTCATTCATTGCGACACTTACAGGAACATCTTCACTGTGAATCATTTCATAAACCGCGATCCGCAGTAAATTCCGATCAATGTTCGCCAGTCTTTCCAACGTCCAATTCTCTAAATTGTCCCTGATCATTCCATCAATTTGTTCACGATTTTCCGTTATCCCCATTACTAATTTCTTGAAGTATTCATCAGTAGGAGCACCATCCAGTACGCTTTCCATTGCTTCTTCTGCATTCGAGTTGGCAATATCTATTTGATATAGTGCTTGAAGGGATTTTTCACGGGCTTCTCTTCTTTTCATAATCTTACTCCTTTAACATCTACTATTATATATGAAAATGCTAGAACAAACGAACATTAAATAACATTTTTTCAAAAATATTAAGATTTTCGCTATATTATTTAAAAAACAAGCTAAATCCCACTAAAATTAAGGCCAAAAGACTCAAATATCTTGATTCAGGATAACAATTCAAGATTACATTCGGAATTAAACGGCCAACACAGTCCCATACTTTTTGAAAGTGTCAAAAAGCTCATGCCTAGCTTTCATGCTCATATTTCACCTATTACACTCTAACAGAAATCACCCTTGAATTAAAGGGAAACTTCCAGACACCGCCTTATTATGTTCATTTAAATTTAATATTATAAGCAGGCCTCAAAAACGGGGTATCTGGAGTTAACATTCAAAAAAACAAAAACCCGGCTTTTTGCCGGGTTTTTGCAGGTGCGAATCGAATTAAGCCACTTACACTTCTTGTTCGTAATCCGCTTCTTGTTTAGCGTTCTCAAACGCAATGCCCACTACATGAATGTTCACTTCGCCCGCGTCGATAGCGGTCATATTCAACAAAGCTTCACGAATGTTATCTTGCACTTCCTGAGCAACTTTCGGAATTGAAACACCAAACTTCATGACACAATAAAGTTCGACTTTGATGGATTCTCCCGTTAAGTCCACTTTAACACCTTTACCGTGGTTCTTTTTCCCAAGCTTTTCAACAACACCTGTGGCGAAATTACCGCGCATATGTGCAACACCTTCAACTTCCGATGCAGCGATACCCGCAATCACCTCTATTACCTCAGGTGCGATCTCCACTTTGCCCAGCCCACTATTATAATCATTCATTTCGAGTAATTGGCCTTCCATTTCACTCATTCAAAAGCACCTCCTGTCTTCCTTTACATTATGAGTTCATTACATCATATATTTCAAGGAATTTGGTATTAAATTCTCCGGAAACAAATTGTTCATGCTGAAGTAACTTAATATGGAAAGGAATTGTGGTACTGATCCCTTCAATGACAAACTCACCTAAGGCGCGTTTCATCTTCTCGATTGCCTCTTCCCTAGTAGGTGCATGGACAATCAATTTAGCGATCATGGAATCGTAATACGGCGGTATCGAGTACCCAGGGTATGCCGCGGAATCAACACGAACTCCGTAGCCGCCTGGCGGTAAATACATTTGAATCTTACCTGCGGAAGGCATGAAATTCTTTTCTGGATTTTCCGCATTGATCCGGCATTCGATAGACCATCCGTTATAAGTGACATCCTCTTGCGAAAGCGATAGTTTGCTGCCTGAAGCAACTTTGATCTGTTCTTTAATCAAATCCACGCCCGTTACCATTTCTGTAACTGGGTGTTCAACCTGGATACGTGTATTCATTTCCATAAAGTAGTATTTTCTATTCACATAGTCATAAATAAATTCTACTGTTCCGGCACCTGAATAATTAACGGCAAGTGCTGCCGTAACTGCAGCCTGCCCCATTTCCGCACGTGTTTCACCATCCAATGCCGGTGAAGGGGTTTCTTCAACAAGTTTTTGCAAACGTCGCTGGACCGTACAATCACGCTCACCTAAATGGATGGCATTGCCATGATTATCTGCCATGACCTGTATTTCAACGTGCCGGAAGTCCTCGATGAACTTTTCAATATACACGCCTGGATTCCCAAATGCCGTCGCGGCTTCCTGTTGTGTGATGTTAATGCCTTTAATGAGATCTTCTTCCGTCCTTGCGACGCGGATACCTTTACCGCCCCCGCCGGCAGTAGCTTTGATGATGACTGGATAGCCCATTTCATTAGCTAAAGCCACACCCTCATCCGTATCCTTAATTATGCCTTTAGAACCTGGTACGATCGGTACACCAGCTTTGCGCATGGTTTCCCTTGCTACGTCCTTTGTTCCCATTTTATTGATTGCTTCGGGGCTAGGACCGATGAAAATGATATTGCATTCACGGCATAGCTCAGCAAAGTCAGCATTTTCAGCAAGGAATCCATATCCTGGGTGAATCGCATCGGATCCCGTTTTCTTGGCTGTGCTGATAATGTTCGTTGTATTTAAATAACTGTCTTTTGATAATTTAGGACCGATGCAATATGCTTCATCCGCAAGTTGAACATGTAATGCTTCTTTATCTGCTTCTGAATAGACCGCAACAGTCTCGATTCCTAATTCCTTGCATGCCCGGATGATTCGGACAGCAATTTCCCCGCGATTGGCAATTAATACCTTTTTAATCATTTAGAAACAGCTCCTCATTCCGGCTTTACTAAAAATAATGGTTGACCATATTCTACAAGCTGGCCTTCTTTTACAAGGACTTCAACGATTTCACCGCTTACTTCGGCTTCGATTTCATTGAAAAGCTTCATGGCTTCCACGATGCAGACAATGGAATCCCCCGTTACTTTATCGCCTGTTTTTACGTATGCAGGTGAATCCGGTGCAGGAGATTGGTAGAATGTCCCGACCATCGGAGAAGTGATTTTATGTAAATTTTCAGTGTCTGCTGCAGCCGGTTTTGCAGGTTCAACAGCTTTCGGCACTTCAGGGGCAGGGGCCGCTGCGGGCTTGACCTCTACAGCTGCATTGGTTTGAACAACTGCTGGAGCTGCTGCTGGGTGTAATACTGTACCCGTTTCAGTTTTTTTCAATTTAATTTTCGTTCCTTCATTTTCAAAAACGAATTCACTGATATTTGATTGATCGACTAGCTTAATAATTTCACGAATTTCTTGCACTTTCATTTTGTGGCACCCCTTGTCTAATTTAATATGAGTTTGTGAGGCAATAATATTTTATGTAACCTTACCCTTAGCTTATCCTACTTTGTCCAATACTGCACAAAGTAGCCGCTTTCTTTATGCGAATGCGAATAAACTGAATACAAACCTCATCTGTATTATAACAGATATTTCACTTTCTCAAAATATTGTTTCCCTTAGAGAATTGAAAAGTTTATGACCAGCTTCTAACATCATACAATATTAGCTTATACAAATTCAATGATAGATTAGTTGTAACTTGTTATCCATACTTTTATATTACACCTTTATTATAATATTGTGAATATTTTTCAACTGGGGCACCTTAACGCTTTCTCTTGAATTTTGCATTTCACTCGTAGAAAATCAGCAATAATATCCACCATAATTACTTTTCTAGAATATTACGGAGGATGAATATCACCGATTCTATTTGAGTTCCTGATATCAATTGACATAAAAAAACTTTTCCTCTAAAGTTTCCCGGTTTGAGATAGTTAAAAAAATCATAATAAAAAGCCTCCCTTTTTTTATTAAGGAGGGCTTTCAAATTTTTAGGATGTTAGACTGTTCTGTATCAGCGTTCTGTATGTGTGATTACTTTTCCGGTTGGAAGTCGACCACTACATTTTGCGCATCGCTCACTTCTTTCCTTACGAGGCGGATAATGTTATTAGCCTCTGTTTTCGTTTGTTTATCGGCCTTGACACTCACCTTTACATCCGTTCCGTCCACCCGGACCAGTGCGGCATTGTAATCCATGGCAACAATTAAGTTTTCGATGATATTTTCTTTTACTTTCGTTTCACTTAATTGTTCGATTTTTGCATAAGCCTCGTCTCGTTCTTCAGCTGATAATTCTGTGTTGCCCATCTTTGCAGTCAATTCTTCATTCAGCTTCGCCCGTTCATCTTCAATCTGCATCCTTAAGGATTCGAACTCATCTCCAGATGCAATGGTTACAGAGGAACCTTCTGTATTTTTGGACGTTTCTTTTTCACTATTAGTTTCCCCTTTTGTATCCGCTTTGTTCTCTGTTTTACTTTCAGTTTTATTTTCTTCCTGTTCCATTTGCTCTGTCGACGTCATATCGGCGGCATTTTCTTCAGGAGCGGTTAAATAATAGACTGAAAGCACAACGACCAAACTTAGCATAGTCAATAACCAAACGGTTTGTTTTTTTAATAACATGTAGATTTTCCCCCTTATTTTTTAGGCATGACAGAAACTCTGTGACTCGGTACATCAAGTGAGCGTGTGACAGCCTCGATGATCCACTTCTTTATTTGAATGTTTTCGGCCCCTTTTGCGACTACCAGGACTCCTCGTACACTAGGTTTTTTCGTTTCCGAAATGATCGGTCCTTCTTTCTCACCGCTCTTGACCAAAACGAGCTGTTCATCAACCGATGTGTCTTCGACCGTCCTTTTGCCGCCTTCCTGGTCGGTTTCTTCAGTGACTTGTTTTTGGGTGACTTTGTTTCGTTCATATACTTTCTTCTCGGATGCATCGACGTAGATTACGACTTTCACATCCTGGACGCCTGCGATGGATTCAAGCGCTTCCTTCATTTCATTCTGTAGATATATTTCATAGTCTTTTGTAGTCTTGAATTCTGATTTCTTCTGACCGAATGTTTCAACATCCTCTTCATCATCCTGCTGTTTATCATTATTGAATACAGTCGTCACTTCAGATGTTTGTCCCGTCTGGTTGGTGGTTAACAAATTCCCGGCCATCATGATTCCCGATCCCAAAAGGACAACTATTAGAGCATAGACATACAGGGAAGGTTTTTTTTCCTTAGGCTCTTTTTGGTCAGGGTCTTTATTTAATAGTTTTTGCAGCCAGGATAATGGACCTTTGTCTTTGTTCAATACTCAGTCACTTCCTTTCCCCGGCGATTTCAATGATCTCTTCATCAACAGACCAACTTGTTGCCAGAAACCTTTTGACAGCCTCCAGATTGGCATCATTTGAAGTGGATGGGCTATCTGCATTGATATCAACCTTCGCTACTGCCTCTATCTCCGAGTTTTCTTTCCCTTCTGCCTTTTCCAATGAGATGGTTATGTTCTGCAGATCATCAACACCAGGTTCTTCCTCATTCTTGACCCCTACATCAATTGAACTAATCTTCATGTTATAATCCACCATCAGCTCCTCTTCCACTTCTGCCTGTAAGTCAACAGCCATTTGTTTTAAAATATATGCACCCTGGGTAGCTTGTATTTCTTTTTTCTTCATTTCTGTCAAATTTCCTAAATCTTTTTTTTTCTGATCCTCAAATTCACTAGTAGCCGCAGTGAGAATATCATCGAAATCCTTATTGAATAATCCCAATATAGGAGTGATGATGATCGCAATCAGTAAAAGCCCGATAACCATTTTGGCATACTTCTGTAAAGCTGAATTCGGAAGAAGCATATCGATCACAGTAGCCAGCAATACAAATATGATGATGTTGGATACCCAGCCAGCTAAAAAACTCACCAAGCCCTCCTCCTTTCTAACGAACCATCAAGGTAATGTTTCCAGAGGCGATAATTACCGTGATACTTAAAAAAAACATGAGTGAGACAATGGCCAATGCAGCGAAAATATAAATCATGCTTTTACTAATAATGTCAAGGCATTTTATTACAGGTCCTCCGCCAAGCGGCTGCAAAAGACTCGCTGCCAATTTATAGACAAAAGAAATCATCAGGATTTTTATGGCGGGAAACGTGGTAATGAGCAAGAGTATGATGACGCCAGACAAGCCGACTGTATTCTTCAAAAGAACGGAGGCACTTATGACCGTATCCGTTGCATCGGTAAACATGCGCCCTATTACCGGTATAAAGTTACCTGTCACGAATTTGGCTGTCCTGATCGTCACTCCGTCAGCTACAGCAGATGATGCCCCCTGAACGGATATTACACCAAGAAATATGGTCATGAATGCCCCAAGGATACCGATGGCAAAATTACGGAGAAGCTGTGCCAGCTGTGTCACTTTATAATGTTCGGTCAGCGTGCTGACGATGCTTAAAATCGCTGCAAAGAATAATAACGGAAGGACGACAAACTGGATCAAGATACCGCTTGTATTCATCAAAAACATTAATACCGGGTGAAAGAAAGCTGCTGATACAAGTCCCCCTGAAGCAGCTATCAATGCCAAGAGTAAAGGGATGAGCGCCATTAAAAAGGAAATCATCAAATCTATCGTATCTTTTGTATATTCAATCGCCACATGAAAACTGTTAAGTGCCAAAATGATCAGCACCATATAAACGATTGCATAAGCGACCTTACTCACGGAGCTTTGCTCGAACGCATTCTGCAAAGACTGGAGGAACATGCTGAAAACGGTTAATAAAATGAGTGATCCCAGCAGCTTTCCATTCACGAGCAGTTCATGAAAAATGAATTTTGTCATTCCCTTTATCCATTCGTCAAAGGAAAATTTCTTATCGCCGCTTACGAAGTCCATAAAGCTCCCTTTCTGGCTTTCCGGTAGAAATCCTCCATATTCCGTAACGATGTCATCCCAATATTGTTTGAGCTCATCGACACCCAGCCTTTCTATTTGGGCTTGTACCAGCTCGGACTGCATGATCGGCTCTTGTTCGATTTCACCATTTTCAGGATTTTCGGCAGCTTGTCCAATAGATGCATGCAAAAAAAAGAGTAAAACGAATAGAATGGATAAGTAAGGCATCCGCTGCTTCATACATTCACCTCATTGACTAGTAGAAGTAATCCGTTAACTTGGGAGCATCTGTAAAATCGTTTCGATAATGACCGTTAAAATCGGAATCGCCATGGCAAGAATCAAGATTTTTCCGCTTAATTCTATTTTGGAAGCGAGGGAACCTTGCCCTGCATCTTTTGTAATTTGAGAAGCGAATTCTGCAATATAGGCAATTCCGATTATTTTTAAGATGGTCTCTAGATACACGGTATTTACATTCGCATTAACCGCGATTTTTTCTAACATTAAAATAATTTCGTATATTTTGTCAGCCAAAAAAAGAAAAATGGAGCATCCTACAAAAACGACAAGCAGGAAGGCGAAATTTGGTTTTTGCTCTTTGACGATCAGTGCCAAAAAGGTGGCAACTAGGGCAATGGCCACGATTTTTATGATTTCAATCGCGAATCCCTCCCTTACTGAAATAGAAATACAGATTTAATTTTTTGAAATAAATCCTCTACTACAGAAGCTACCATGAATAAAATATAGATGAATCCGAAAAGTGTCACCCACTGGGCATATTCCTTCTTCCCAACCTGATCGAGTATCGTGTGAAGAAATGCCACTACTAGCCCCACACCCGCTATTTTAAATATGATGTCCACATCAATGCCCATTTTCATTCCCCCCACATATTCCTACATCAGCAAGATGATCAATAATAACCCTGATAAAAAACCAAGACTTTTCATCATTTTTTCATATTTTCCCTGTCGGTCGAGTGCATCGCTCTCTTCCCGTTCCAAGTGTGCCATCGTTAGCATGATTTGCTTTTGCTGATGATATTTATCGCTTTTTCCAAGCGTCTCCCCAAACTGTGAAAGAATCTCGAATTCCCCCTGTTTTAAAGCAAGTGATTGCCATATTTTCTTCAAACTATCATCCCATGCTTCCTTGACGGTGGTCTCTCCGGACTCGAGTCGGTTTGCAAATGCATCGAAAAAGATGGATAAAGGTTTGGCCATCTGTTTAGAAAGTTTCCTTGACGCTTCTTTCAAAGGTGTATGACCAAACATTATTTCGGCTTCAAGCGATTGCATGGCGACTTTCAGCTGTCTCAGTTGACGAGGCCTCATACTTAATTTTTTCGCAGCTTCGAAACCTGCCCATGTCGTTGCAATAATAATTATTGCTGCTCCAATTAACTTAAACATGCGTGTTCACACTTCCCCCCAAGAAAATGGGAACTCCCGCAGCATCAAGGACATTGTAGCTCCTCTTACCGGATTTACTTCTCTGTAATTCTATAAACCGTTCAAAGATGTTTTGCTTTAATATTTCGGCGATAAAAGGTCGTTTTTTAATTTCATCCAGTGTATGACCATGTGTAGTTATCATGAGTTTAATACCTGCGTTCACGGCTTCCAGCACAGCCTGCGTATCCGCTGCGCGGCCTATTTCATCCACGATCAATACATCCGGGGACATCGAACGGATCATCATCATCATCCCTTCCGCTTTAGGACATCCATCGAGCACATCAACCCTTGTTCCAAATTGGAGCTGCGGCACTCCATGAACACATCCGGCAATTTCCGAGCGCTCGTCCACTATCCCCACCTTTTGAGGGGCAATGCCGTGTTTTTCATTACCACTGGATATCATTCTTGCAATATCACGTAATATGGTCGTTTTTCCCGTTTGCGGAGCACCAATCAACATTGTATGCTGCCATTCCCCGTCATATAAGTAAGAAGTGAGCGGTTCAGCTGCACCTATTTTTTCACGTGCAACCCGAATATTGAAGGAGGAAATATCCCTGATCGCTTTGACCGACCCATTTTCCAAAATCACCTTGCCAGCAAGCCCCACCCGATGTCCGCCTGCTATGGTTATATATCCTCGCTTTAATTCTTCCTCAAGTGTATATAACGAAAATTGACCTATTTGATTCAATAATTGATCCGCATCCGAATGGGTCACTTCATAGGAAAAGAAGTATGGTTCCCCTCCTACAATGACCTCAAGCGGCCTTCCAACCCGAATTCGCAGCTCTTCCATCTTATCGATCATCATCGGTGTCATACCCCGGAGTTGCTCGTATAATTTTTTCGGTAAAAAAGAAAGAATCGTTTCCATTTTGACAATCCTCCTGTATACACCACTTTCAATAAAATATATGCCGACCACCCTGCAATGATGACAGGCTATTAAAGAAACAGACCATATATTGATTTTTTTATGACTTCGGATCTTAAAAAGACAAAAAAAGTCCGAGAAATTAAACTCGGTCTACAGTCTTTTTATTTAATGGTTTTGTTAAAGAATAATGTTGTTATTTGATTTACTCGAACATTTGTTCTATAACGAACTAAAATTACCGAGAGCGAGTGAGTTTTACTGGCGTTATCTGACATAATTAACCAAATCAGAAATCTTAGCCAAAGAGACCAGCAGCGATTGAAGGAGTTCTTCACAAACTCATTAGGGAGTGCGGGAGAAACAGAGTCTGTATTCACTGATGTATCAGAACAGAAACACAAAGACGGCTACACCTGCACCCATTGTCAACCCACTAATGTCATTGCTTCGGTAAATATCAGGTAAAAATTCCAATCAATACCATTGAACGTCAAAGATACCGCTGCAAAGAGCGCGGTAAAACATTCACAGATATGACGAACACTCCTCTTCACAGAACTCATATGCCTAGTAAATGGCTTCAGTTCAGCGAATGTATGATTGAAGGGTATTCCCTTCGGAAATCAGCTAAACTCATTGGTGCTCATTATGTGTCGCTTTTTTATTGGAGGCATAAAATTCTAACTGCATTGAAACAGATGGATTTTGAACTTTTCGAAGGCATAGTAGAAATGGATGAAACCTATTTCCTTTATTCCGAGAAAGGAAAAACAGAATATCCAAGGTCGAAAACCAAGGTTACGCGGTGGTAGTTCGGAGTTTAGAGGAATAAGTAAGGACCAAGTGTTAGGTTCCAAGCTATCAATACAAAATGTACTATGTACGGATGCTTGGCGGGCGTTTATGACTTATGCCAAAGAAAAAGGAATTGAGCATCATCGCTTTAAAGCAAATGGCAGGGAGCGAGTTAAAGGGATTTATCACATCCAGAATGTAAATAGTTATCACAGCCGTTTAAAGAGCTGGATGGAGCGTTTTAATGGTGTAGCGACTAAATATCTAGACCTTTTTTTGAGCTGGTTCCAATTCTTAGACACCATCAAACATATAAAAGATAACTTTACGATAACCAAAACGGTTTTAGACAGTTGTTCTTTCTCAGTTAACACAACTTATGATAAACTAAAGTTATCAGAATTTTCCAATTAACGGAACGTTAATTGTTCCGTTAAAGGGCCAGCTTAATTGAACAAGGAATTGGCATGACACCCTAATTAGTGAGCTATCTACAACACGCCGCAAATGAATTTTGACCAAAGAGATTATCTATTAAAGGGATTAAATTGGAGGGAATAGAAAATGGATGTAAAGACACTTTTGTTACAACAATGGGCAAGCTGCTTAGATGAAGAAGACTGGTTTCCACCACTTGAAAAAGTGCTAAAAGATATTACTTTTGAACAGGCAATTTGGAAACCAGCTGATGGGGCAATGAATTCCATTTGGGAATTAGTTTGTCATTTACTTTTCTATGAAAAGAGATTTCTGATGCGGTTTCTTGGTGAAACATCGAATGAACCACAGGCAGAAAATAATGAATCTACATTTCGATTACCAACTGAGACGTTAGAAAATTGGAAGGAAACAAAACAAGAATACTTTTATGTTCATCGTGAACTTGGAAAAATACTAGCAAAATCAGAACATGAAGATTTGTATAGACAGATCCCAGGAGAAGATAATTCATTAGTGCTTGAACTGAAGAGTTTAGCAATGCACGACGCATATCATATTGGGCAAATTGTATTCCTTAGTAAAATGCAAGGAGCTTGGCCAGGGAAACGCAGCTTTTAAAAAAGCTTCATTAGCTTTACAGTTATTCCATTATAGGGGGCTTTAATGGAATAAGAACGGGAACGTCCAAATCGGACGTTCCCATATTTTATACCTGAAAAACAACAATACTACTTAACAAAGCCTATTTAATAAAAGTTGCAGTTGATTTTAGAAATCCAGTGAGGGTTCCACTCCATAAAAAAGGTAAAACATGAAGGATAACCAAGTCTTCTCTTCTGTAGACAAACTCGATGAAAATCGAGTTTGTCTACAGTTTTTTTATGGCTTGTACAATTTGGACGTTGATTGGAACGTAGTGCACCCGCTCCAATCAACTTTGTTTTAACTTTTAGATAGAACCCTTTTGCCTAAAGTCTTTATTGTTTTAAAATAGAATTATTAAAACTTGAGGTGATGAGGATTCTTTTTTTAACATGATTCTATTCAGCGAGATCAGCTTGAAATGATTACTTTAGACCAACTGGTGCCAGCTTGTAAAATGGAGATTTAAAGTACACAACAACAAATAAAAAGGGCTATCGTGAGTACAAATCCTACAGTGTACAGAAAGTAAAGACCATCAGATAGTGGTGACACGCCATATTCGGCAAGAATATATGGAATCATCTGCGTCATCATGAAGTCAAATCCACTAAAAAATCAAAAAGGTTTCGGAATGAGTCCATTCCGAAACCTTTTTGTCTACAAACTGAAACCGAGATCTTCACCTCGGTCTTCTTTCATTTATGCACGTGATACGTATGATCCTTCATTTGTATTGATCAATAGTTTGTCACCTTGGTTGATGAAGAATGGAACTTGAACCGAAAGGCCCGTCTCAAGTACGGCTGACTTCGTGCCGCCTGAAGATGTATCGCCTTTAATTCCCGGCTCCGTTTCCGCCACTTCAAGTTCCACTGTGTTTGGAAGCTCGACCCCAAGTGTTTCCGCTTGGAAAGTCATGATATGCACTTCCATATTTTCCTTAAGGAATTTAAGTTCACGTTCAATGCTTGATGCAGGCAGCTCGATTTGGTCATATGTTTCGTTATCCATGAATACATGGCTATCTCCACTTGCATAAAGGTACTGCATCTTGCGATTTTCGATATGTGCTTTAGCAACTTTTTCACCAGCACGGAATGTTTTCTCTTGGATTGAACCCGTACGAAGGTTACGAAGTTTAGAACGTACAAAAGCTGCACCTTTACCAGGTTTAACGTGTTGGAACTCGATAACCTGCCAAATTCCATTATCTACTTCAATCGTAACACCCGTGCGAAAATCGTTTACAGAAATCATAAATTTGTCCTCCTACATGTACATGTTTACAGAATGATTAACTCTTTGGTTGAATGAGTAAGTGCTTCGTTACCATCAAGTGTAACGATTGTATCATCTTCAATCCGCACTCCGCCTACCCCCGGTAAGTAAATGCCCGGTTCAACGGTTACGGCCATACCTGGTTCTAAAATGATATCAGACCTAACGGATAATGCTGGACCCTCATGAACTTCAAGACCGATTCCATGTCCGGTCGAATGTCCAAAATACTGCCCATATCCCTTTTCTTCAATTAGATTTCGAGTTAGTGCATCCGCTTCCCTGCCAGTCATACCAGGTTTGATTCCAGCCATCCCTCGCAGTTGAGCTTCTAAAACAATGTCATAAATATTAATAAGTTCTTCACTTGGCTTGCCAACCGCTAATGTCCGAGTGATGTCAGACACATACCCATTATAGTATGCCCCGTAATCCAATGTGACGAAATCGCCTTTTTCAATGATTTTATCCGTAGCCACTCCATGCGGAAGTGCGGACCTTAAGCCGGATGCTACAATAATATCGAAGGAAGAAGAAGTTGCCCCTTGTTTCCTCATAAAGAACTCAAGTTCATTGGATACATCCAGTTCCGAGATCCCTGGACGCAGGAAATCCAGAATATGTGTAAACGCAGCATCAGCAATAGCAGCCGCTTCCTTTAATATCTTAATCTCTGATGAAGTCTTTATCAAGCGTAAATTCTCAATTACCCCCGACACCGGCAAAAGTTGACCATCAAAGGCCGCTTCGTATGCCTTATATGTAGCATAAGTCAGGTGTTCTTGCTCAAAGCCCAGCTTGCCAATATTCATCGCTTTAGCCTGCTTGCCGACTTCTTCGATGATGGTTCCTTTGTGTTGAACGATCTCATAGTCCGGCGCCTGCTTGCCCGCTTGTTCCACGTATCTGAAATCAGTGATGAATATAGCTTCTTTTTGGGAAATAAGCACAACGCCTGCACTTCCCGTAAAGTTGGTCATGAATCGACGGTTATATGTACTGGTAATCAAAAAACCATCAATGCCCGCCTTTTCCATTGAGGCTCTTAAGCGCATTAGTTTATTCATTTAATTTCTCCCCTTTGCAATCTTTGTGATCGCCTGCAACGCCAATTCATATCCGTGTATCCCCAAGCCGACAATCTGTCCCGCTGTTACCGGTGCGGTCACTGATTCATGCCGAAAGCTTTCACGGGCATGTATGTTCGAAATATGCACTTCCACCACTGGAACATCAATTCCGGCTATTGCATCACGAATCGCATAGCTATAATGAGTAAAAGCTCCAGGATTAATGATAATCCCGTCGATCCCATGATCCTCTGACCAATGGAGCTTGTCGATAATCGCTCCCTCATGGTTAGTTTGAAAAGAGGTTAATTCCACATTTAACCCTTGTGCTTGCAGCATTAATTGCGCTTCCACATCCGCAAGCGTCGAGGATCCATAATGCGCAGGTTCCCGCTTCCCCAAGCGATTTAAATTCGGACCATTGATTAGTAAGATTTTTGTCATCATCAAACACCTGCTCATGTTAAAAGAATGCTTTCCATGAACATTCTATCATAATTACAAATTGTCTTACTACTTTTTTACAACCAAGAAGCAATCAGCTTTCCGATTGCTTCTCAGCCTTGTTTTTATAACGTATATATTCCTGATGATCGTATGATATAGAAAACCCTACAAAAAGACCGTATATAATAAAAATGCATACACTTGTTATAACCGTATTTGCTGACATTTTAGAAAAGGTTGGCAAATCGACGAACATCGGTTTCAGGACAAATACCAGCAAAGCCCAGCAAACCACCCCCAAAATAATACCCGGAAAAATACTCTTCATCCTTTTAAAAAGACTATAGTATATAAAAGCGATCCCCACAGATAGAATTCCGAACAAAATTATGGTCATTACCGTACCGAGCCAATGATCGATCCAGGTCATATTGGACCACGAAGTAAGTATGAATTTTGGGCTAAAATCCATAAAGTTAATATAATGGGCTATGATTCCGATAAAACTGGCTAAAGCCCCCCCAACAAAACCGACAGCAAGTACATTGTAGATAAACATGCTTTGATATTCCTGTTGAATTTGTCCATTTTCATTAGAAGACATATCAAACACCTCCGCTACGTAGTATGCCCTTTGTTAATTAGAACTATTTTTTTTTATTGTTGGGGAGGAGAATCACTAGAGGTTTTGAGATTAATTCTGTATGATTAAATCATAAATAATCTGCTTTTTTCAGAGGAAAATCCCCTTCCTCTGTTGAAATTTATAATGTACACAGGATAATACCTTCCTGTGATTCAACATTCATAAAGTAATTGCAAGGGTAAAGCTTCCATTCAATTTTGGAGGACCGCCTTAAACCCTTGTGATGCTTGACAATACACATGTTAGCACCCTTGAGAGAGCTACGTGAATAACTATTAGGTTGGTGTAGAAATGTCTGAGGTTCAAAAACCTGTTTATGGAGGGCAGGCTGTAGTGGAAGGCGTCATGTTCGGTGGCAAACATCACACAGTCACTGCGGTACGCCGCAAAGATTCGACGATTGTATATTATCATCTGCCGCGTGAATCGAAACCTGTTGTAAACCGCTTAAAAAAAATACCGTTTCTACGGGGTATCGTATCACTGATTCAGTCAAGTGCCACCGGTTCGAAACATCTTAACTTTTCAACTGAACAGTATGAAGAAGAAGACGGGGAAAAGCAGGAAGAAAAGGTAGAAAAGAAAAAAGAAACGAAGGAATCTTCTAAAATAAGTGTCTGGCTTGGAGTTGCCGTAATCGGTGTACTTTCCTTCCTATTCGGGAAGCTGCTTTTCACTTTGATTCCAGTCTTTCTTGCCGAATTGACAAGACCCATCTTCAGCGGCCATATGGCCCAGGTTTTAATCGAAAGCTTGTTCAAGTTGATATTATTGCTGGTATACATTTACGCAGTATCCATGACGCCATTGATCAAGCGGGTCTTTCAGTATCACGGAGCAGAGCATAAGGTGATCAATTGCTTTGAAAGCGGAAAAGAATTGACGGTTGCAAATGTGCAGGAAAGTTCACGCCTTCATTATCGCTGTGGCAGCAGCTTTATTTTATTTACAGTCATTGTAGGTATGTTCGTCTATATGATTGTTCCGACCGATCCATTATGGCTCCGTGTCGTGGATCGCATTTTGCTTATCCCCGTCGTGCTTGGCATAGCATTCGAAGTATTGCAGTTGACCAACAAAGTACGGGATATTCCCATCCTGCGTTACCTTGGCTATCCCGGCCTTTGGCTTCAGTTATTGACAACCAAAGCCCCTACCGATGATCAAGTCGAAGTCGCATTGGCTTCCTTCCAAGAACTGTTGAGGATGGAAAAAGAGACCGAAAAAGGTTTAGAATCGGATGTAATTGTGTAAAACATCTATACACATTTTGATGATGAAAAATCATATACTAACTATGTGAATGATCTTCATTTTTTTCAAATATTTTACATTAAGAATGTTTAAAATAAGCTAAAAATGCTTATGATGCTCTTAAGGAGGTGTCTTTGTTGAAACGTTTCATATCTTTCATGATATACGGAATCATCGCCCTCGGAGTCCTCGGACTATTGAGCCGACTATTTAATGACCCGATTGGCTTTTTTAGGAACATTCTCATAATAGCCATTGTCGCAGGGATTATTTATATGATTTATACCGGATTAACAAAGGGAAAACCAGTTAAAAAAGAGCAGCAAGCATTCCGAAAGGCTGCCCGCCAATCGAAAAAAAGGCTAAAAAACCGAACTTCGAAAAAAGATAATGTGGCTAGCTTCTCTGCAGCAAAATCATCAAAGAAAATTAAATGGAGAAAGAAAACGGATAGTCACTTAACCGTCATCGAAGGGAAAAAGAATAAAAAGAAAAATCGGGCTTCTTTTTAAGAGCCCGATTTTTTACTTATATCATCAATATGTCCATTTTTTAAGGAATTCTTTCGTGCACTGCCTGCCCCTATTGATCAATTCACCCTTTTTTTCATCATTCAGATTGAAATCCATTGCAGAAATTCCCTTCATCGGGATAAATACAATATTATGGACGTGTTTCTTGGAAATATACCGTGCATCATGGGCATCTTTCATCGTTTTGAATAGTGCGGAGAACAATTCAACCGCATTATCCACCTCATGCGGTTTCCATATCTCATCGACACTTAACCGCAAGCCAATGACCGGTCTTTCCTTTCTAACATGATCTGAATTGAATAACCACATTGGAAAATTGCTTAACACACCTCCATCAACAAAAAGGAACTTGCTTTTTCCGACATTAAGTTTGACTGGCTCAAAGAAATACGGAATGCTGCAACTCATTCTTACTGCCTTTGCCACTGGAAAAGCGCTCGGGTCAATTCCATAATTAGGCAAATCATCAGGCAGTACGACCAATTTCCCATTTGAAATGTCAGAGGTTATGATACGGAGTGATTTCGGTCGAACATCCTTAAAGGTGACTACATTCCTTTCGGCAAGTTTACCGGCGACCCATGCTTCCAAGGCGTTGCCTTTATAAAGGCCCAGTTTCCAGTATAAAAGGAGCCATTTGGCAAATGGGATAGGCAAAAGACCACGCCTTTTATCCAGCAGGCCGCTTAAATCTATATCAAGAAAAAGCTTTTCTATTTCTTTTCCCGTGTACCCAGCCGCTACGAATGCTGCAATTATGGATCCTGCACTCGTACCTGCTGTTCGATGGAATACAAATCCCTTTTCTTCTAATTCCTGCAGGGCTCCCACTAAACCATAGCCTTTAATCCCGCCTCCGGAAAAAACGCCGTCAATAATCATAGCTGCCCTCCCCTAATCCGGTCTTTACATTTCTAAGCAGGATTAGAGCGATTTATGACAGTTTTAAAAAGAAAATTGCCTTGATTCAGGTAAAATACTGAATTTCCGCTTTCGGGAAGTATTCCGCTATATACCCACGAATGGTCGTTTCCAGTTCTGCCGCTTCTTCGTTTTGATAAACATATTTACCAATTCCATATCGGCCCCATTTATATTTACGCTTCGTTTCGTCCAGTTCCAATTTTGTTTTCGGATAGTTTTTTTGAATCACTTTTTTTGCTGGACCAGTGAACCGATGCTGGATTAATTCGAAAGTCAAGTCAGGGATATCCACCCCTTTTAAGGCCTCACCCAACCGTTCGAATAATTCATGGTAGCCCTCCTTCCATGCTTCATGACGGTATATTGGAGCTACGATAAAACCCAGGGGATATCCGGCACCTGCCACTTTACGTGCCGCTTCCATCCGTTCTTCGAAGCTCGAAGTCCCGGGTTCGAAATTCTTTATCACATAACGTGAATTTATACTGAACCGAAATCTCGTTTTTCCATTATGTTCAGCATCCAACAGATGATCGACATGATGGAATTTAGTGACGAACCTTAGAACCCCATATTCACTTTTCCCAAAATACTCTATGGCCCTTTTTAGCGAATGTGTCAAATGATCAATTCCGACGATATCCGATGTACAGGCTGCCTCAAAACGGGTAATTTCAGGCTTTCTCTCATTTATATATTTTTCGGCTGCCTCGAAAATCTCGTCAAGATTCACATATGTCCGAATATATGGCTTTGATCCGAGTGTCGTCTGTAAATAACAATAGTGACAATGCCCCATGCACCCGGTAGCAAGAGGGATGGCATATTCAGCAGATGGCTTTGAAGAATCGAATTTCAATGTTTTTCTGATTCCTACCACGAGCGTCGATTTGGCGACACGATATTTTTGCAGATCATTTTCTCCAGGAAGATCCCTAATTTGGTTATGCGATGTGGTCTCACGGATTTCAATGTTCAAATCTTCGAATTTCTTCTTCAATTCCCGGCCAAGCGGGTATTCCAGTGCCCTTGGCTCAATATATACTAACTGTGGCATAAATGGGTTCATTTCGATCTCCATTCTTTTTTCGAGTTTGTTCATACTTTCAATCGAACTACACAATCTAATTCATAAGGATAGTTTTTCTTTATTCTTTTATCCTCATGATTGTTTTTACTTGGAAATTCAAAATGAAGGAGATGCGATATGGCTAATAAACGAGACTTCTTGACAAATGGAATGGGAAAACAAACGATCACCGTCCAAACAGATAATAAATTTCCAAATCCAAGGAATATACCGGGAGACTCGGTCGATGAATTTTCGGTATTAAAAGATGGCAACCAATATCTAGCCGAAAAGGAAATAGGGCAGCAAAATGAAAATGGTTGATTGAACGCGAAAAGAAGACCGAATTTACGATGATTCGGTCTTCTCTATTGGTATAACAGACTGTCACTAACAAACATTTAAGACACTAAAAAAAGCCGTTAAGATAGCTTTGCAGCATACTTAACGACTTCCCTTACATCAGCTTATAGCCCGCATTTTAATTGTGCTCCGCAATTCGTGCAAGTATTGCATCCGCCCATTTCCTGGACTTCGCCTTTACGGCACACCGGGCAAGTGTTGCCCACTTCAGACCCAATCGTAACGTTAGTCGAACGCAGTTCATTTATCGTATCGACCAATACGACTTTTTTCTTTACTTCCACATCTGTCAATTCATCCATTTCAAGCTGCTCGTCCATTTGGTTTTCTTCCGCTTTGAGCGTAAGAACCTGACTGTCACGGCTGCCATCCACATATACAGTACCGCCTTTTGCTCCGCCTTTGTATAGACGTTCATATACTTTTTCAACTTGTTCGACAGTATATCCTTTTGGAGCATTTACCGTTTTACTGATCGAGCTGTCAATCCAGCGTTGAATGATGCATTGAACATCAGCATGTGCCTCTGGAGCTAATTCCATAGCGGAAATGAACCATTTTGGAAGCTCTTCTGTATCGGCTTCTGGATGACGGTCCAAGTATTCCTGTACAATGTCAGCCTTAACTTCAATGAATTTACCAAGACGGCCGCTGCGGAAATACGTGAAAGAGAAATATGGTTCAAGACCTGTTGATACCCCAACCATCGTTCCTGTGCTTCCTGTAGGAGCCACTGTCAATAAATGAGAGTTACGGATGCCATGTGCAGCAACACTTTCCCTTATATCTTCAGGCATTTTTTCCATAAATCCGGTTTGTGTGAAACGTGTTCTAAGCTCCTCGGTTTCTTTGTCCGTTGACCCGATCAGGAACGGGAAACTGCCTTTTTCTTTAGCAAGTTCCACGGAAGCCCTGTAAGCTGTCGTCGCAATCGTTTCAAACACCTTGTCAACCAGGATATTTCCTTCTTCAGAGCCATATTCCGTCTCACAGTAGATCAAAAGGTCATGCAGACCCATTACACCAAGTCCAACCCGTCGCTCGCCTAGAGCCTGTTTTTTGTTTTCATCCAAGAAATAAGGAGTTGCGTCAATGACATTGTCCTGCATACGCACACCGACTTCGACAGTCTGCTTAAGTTTCTCGAAATTAACCGTTTTGCTTTCTTTATCAGCCATCTCAGCCAGATTGACTGCCGCAAGGTTACATACTGAATACGGAGCCAATGGCTGTTCTCCACAAGGGTTCGTCGCTACGACCTGTTGACCGTATGCTTTGGCATTCGTCATTTCATTAGCATTATCGATAAAGAAAATACCTGGTTCAGCAGAATATGTTGCACAAATGTTTATTAAATTCCAAAGCTCTTTAGCTCTGATTTTACGGTAAACACGGACTTTGTGACCCATTTTCTCCCATTCACGAACATCACCGACATTATGCCACTCTTCATTGTAAATGGCCATTTCTTCGGCATTATAGCTTTCAACATCAGGAAAACGCAATTCGTATTCCGCATCTTGTTCCGCCGCTTCCATGAATTCCTTAGTCAGGCAAATCGAGATGTTGGCTCCAGTCAGAAAATCAGAATTATGGACACTGTACGTTCCCCCTGTACGGAGCTTTTCCTCTGCATCCCTAATGATTTTCTCGCTAAATCCGCCTTGGCCAGGAATCTCCTTATAATTGATGATCCCTTGATACATAGCCGTTTCCTGTTCCGTGTGCGGCGTGAATTTCAATTTATCCGTCGCATATTTCTTGATGGCTTCATCTTTAGTGTTTTCCACTAGGTAACGCAGAATCCTTGGGTTTTGCATTTTAGAAATGATGAACTCTGCAATATCAGGATGCCAATCAGCAAGCATGATCATTTGCGCGCCGCGTCTGCTACCGCCCTGTTCAACAAGATGCGTCAGTTTCGCAATATCGTCAAGCCATGACACTGAACCAGAGGATTTTCCGTTTACGCCTTTTGCCAAAGTGTTTCTTGGACGCAGTGTCGACCCGTTCGTTCCCACTCCGCCGCCGCGGCTCATGATTTCCATCACTTGTTTCCTATGTTCTGAAATACCTTCACGTGAATCCGGTACGAATGGCATTACATAGCAGTTGAAATAAGTAACATCCGTATTGGAACCTGCACCATATAATACTCGTCCTGCCGGGACAAAATTAAGGTTCTTTAATTCTTCATAGAATTTATTGAACCATTCCGTTCTCTTCTCTTCCGTGGTTTCCACTGATGCCAATCCCGTTGCATTACGTTTCGCAATTTGTTCATAGTATATTTCAAGCGGCTTTTCGATAATATCCAAAGGACGGTTTACAATTCCCGTCTCCATTTCTTCCGGATTATCCAGAACGCCACGGAATTCTTCATCCACCAAAACCTTCGCTTTTTTGGTTTCCCAATCTATTTCAACGATGTAACCGAGACCCCTTGCCGGGAATTTCGGATCTTCCTTAATCGTCAACACGACGAAATCGCCTGCCGAGAGTGTGATTTTTTCAGTATCCTTAAAAGAATAGCGGTCAAGCATGACTAGACGGGACACTCCCTTATGCGCCATTTTCATATCAGCCGTTACAGGGTGAACCTGGGGAAATAAAGAAATATCCTTATTCAACCTTTCTAGATCAACCTTTAAAGCTTCTTTTATTACAACCGACATAATTCCCTCTCCTTTATATGTTTCAAGATCCGTTCTTGCTGCCGCAAAAATCCTTATGTAGCCTTACATGTCCGTTTCGCTTAACAAGTACCCTAAATTTATCATAGCGAAACTCAAAAATCAACATATAGTGTAGTATTAAATATTTCAACCACTATATATTGTGTTTGTTTTGAATAACTTTTTATTTTGTCAAACGATAAATCAATTAATATAGTTAGCAAAAGGGAGGAAAATGTCGATTTACAATAATTTTTCATCAGATTTCAATTAATTTGGACCTTGCTTTTTCCCCATCCCTTTTAGGGCTTATCCCTGCAAGGGATGTGTTATTTGGTCAAACAAATCTGAAAAAACTTTTTTATTATCCACTCTGATTATGCTTCCTCTATCTCATGAAATTCCATTCATCGCTTTCATATTTGCTTTCTGCAATGGCCTTCACTTCCAGCAATTGCTTTTCGGTGAGGACGTATGGCTCTAAATCGATCGAAAGTCCTTCGGCAAAACCTTTTTCAAAAGCTTCTTTCGCTTCAGGGATGGTAATCTTTCTCCCGGCAATGTCATTTATGGCCACAGCTTTGTTTTTTAGGTTTTTTTGCATTCTCTCTTTAACCCTGTCATTTGAGAATTTAAATACGCTAAAGAGCTTATCATCATCCAGTTCAAGCAAAATGGACCCGTGCTGAAGGATGACGCCTTTTTGCCTGGTTTGAGCGCTGCCAGCGACCTTCCTGCCCTCAACGACCAGTTCATACCAGCTTGGAGCATCAAAGCAGACCGAAGATCTGGGCGATTTTAAAGCCGCTTTTTCCTGATCGGTTCGAGGCACGGCAAAATAAGCATCCAATCCCAGATTCCTGAACCCCATTAATATTCCTTCAGAAATGACACGATATGCTTCAGTAACGGTAGTCGGCATTCCCGGATAGGATTCTGGAACGATTACGCTATAAGTCAATTCATGCTCGTGCAGTACCGCTCGTCCTCCTGTTGGCCTGCGAACAAAACCAAGGCCCTGCCTTTTGACCTCTTCCATATCAATTTCCGCTTCTGCCTTTTGAAAATAACCGATCGACAATGTAGCTGGATCCCAGCCGTAAAAGCGTATGATTGGCGGAATTTCCCCTTTGCTTTGCCAGTTTAACAGCGCTTCGTCCAGCGCCATATTAAAAGCCGGTGAACAATACCCCGAATCTATAAAACCCCATTTATCTTTAGTCATCCTTACCCCTCGTTTCGATAGACTGTTTTTCAATACCCCACAAAAAACTCACATGTAGTAGTTTAACAGACTTTAACACTCTAAAAAAGAAAGTGCTATCAAGTCGATGAAGAATTTGATGAAAATTCTTTTTGATTATTGGGTAAAGCAATTATATAATAAAGATTGTCTGTATTTGTTAAGGTAGAAGGGAGTTTTTATGTTTGGAAATATTATATACACTGCTCATCATCTTAGGAGTGGTTATTGCGTATTCACTTTTTAATTGGTACCGCCAGCGTAAAATCGTTAAAACACTAACACAGGACGAATTTATCGCTAACTACAGAAAAGTGCAGCTAATCGATGTGCGGGAACCGAATGATTTCGATAATGGTCATATCTTAGGCGCAAGAAACATCCCTATGACTCAAATGAAAACACGCTTGGTCGAAATTAGGCCGGACAAGCCTGTATATTTGTACGCTCAAAGCGAAATCATCAGCGGCAGAGCTGCAGCCTTGCTATACAAAAAGGGCTACAGGGAACTTTTTCACCTAAAGGGCGGTTTCAAAATGTGGACCGGGAAAATCAAAGCAAAGAAATAAGACCCCATCTCCGCATGGGCTCTTTTTAATTCAATAGCTCAAGGAAAAGAAAGTTAACTGTTGGACTTTAATGAAATCTTACATAAACATGAAAAATCCCCACCGGCAGGCAGGGATTTTTTTTCGTATAAGCTATCAATCTAGGCTTGATAACGCAGAACAGGTTTTCTTGCAGCAAGAGTTTCATCAAGCCGCTTTATAACGGTTGTATGCGGAGCTTCCTGGACGATTTCAGGGGTTTCTTCCGCTTCCTTGGCAATCTGGATCATCGCATCAATGAACGCATCCAGCGTTTCTTTTGACTCGGTTTCAGTCGGTTCTATCATCATTCCTTCTTCCACGTTCAACGGGAAGTAAATGGTTGGAGGATGATACCCGAAATCCAGCAATCTTTTGGCTATATCGAGAGTCCTTACCCCCAATTTCTTTTGCCGGCGTCCGCTTAATACGAATTCGTGCTTACAATGACGATTATATGGCAGGTCAAAATAAGGTTCCAACCTACGCATCATATAATTGGCATTGATAACAGCATTCTCGGTGACGGCTTTAAGGCCATCAGGACCCATTGAACGAATGTACGTATATGCCCTCACGTTTATCCCGAAATTACCATAATAAGGTTTTACCCTGCCAATCGATTGCGGACGATCATAATCAAGAACGAATTGCTCCCCTTGTTTGACCACAAGCGGTTTAGGCAAGTAAGGAATCAAGTCAGCCTTCACTCCTACCGGGCCGGAACCCGGACCGCCGCCGCCATGCGGACCTGTGAATGTTTTATGGAGATTTAAGTGAACCACATCAAAGCCCATGTCACCCGGGCGTGCTTTTGATAGGACTGCATTCAGATTGGCTCCGTCATAATAAAGCTTCCCACCTGCATCATGGACAAGTTGTGCCATTTCCAAAATGTTTTCTTCAAACAATCCCAATGTATTGGGGTTCGTCAGCATCAAGGCCGCCGTATCAGGTCCGACAACACGCTTTAAATCTTCAAGGTCGACTAATCCATTTTCATCGGATTTCACTGTAATCGTTTCAAGTCCGGCAACAGTGGCAGAGGCAGGATTCGTACCGTGTGCAGAATCAGGTACAATCACTTTCGTCCGTTCTGTATCGCCATTCGCTTCGTGAAAAGCGCGAATCATCATTAACCCTGTCCACTCACCATGTGCACCTGCTGCAGGCTGTAATGTCACTTGGTCCATCCCGGTGATTTCCGTTAAGTGTTCCTGCAAATCAAATAAGAGTCCCAATGCTCCCTGAACGGTAGCCGGATCTTGATATGGATGGATATGGGCAAAGCCGTTGAAGCGTGCCACGTTTTCATTTATTTTCGGATTATATTTCATCGTGCATGAACCCAGCGGATAAAAACCCGAATCCACCCCATGATTCCGTTTGGAGAGTGCTGTATAGTGACGCATGATATCCAGTTCGGACACCTCAGGCAGCTCTGCCTCTTCTTCACGGATGTAGTCGGCAGGAAGAATTTCTTCGAGCGGAATAGTTGCAACATCCATTTCTGGCAGACTGTACCCGATTCGACCGGAAGTACTGATTTCAAAAATGAGTGATTGATCTTGATTATTCATGTTGATCCCCCAATTCCTGCGCAAGTGCATCAATTTCTTCTTTTGTTCTAAGTTCAGTTACCGCAACCAGCATATGGTCTTTCAGCTCAGGATAAACCGTCCCTAAATCAAAGCCGCCGATCATCCCTTTTTCAAAAAGGTTTTTATTGATTTCTGAAAACGAAGCAGGCAGTTTAATGATAAATTCATTGAACGAAGGACCGTCGAATATCACTTCCACCCCTTTTGCCATAATTGCTGTTTTCGCATAATGCGCTTTTTGAATATTTTGCACGGCCATTTCTTTGACACCCTTTTTACCAAGCGCGGTCATTGCAACAGAAGCCGCCAACGCATTCAAAGCTTGATTGGAACAAATGTTTGATGTGGCTTTGTCACGGCGAATGTGCTGTTCACGAGCTTGAAGCGTCAGTACGAATCCCCTTTTACCATTTTCATCCACTGTTTGACCGACGAGTCGGCCCGGAACTTTCCGAACAAGTTTATTAGTAACGGCAAAATATCCACAATGAGGTCCACCGAATGCCGCTGGAATGCCGAATGGCTGAGCATCCCCCGTTACGATATCTGCACCGAGTGCACCAGGGGATGTCAAAGCTCCCAATGCAAGCGGGTTACTGGAAACGATAAACATCGACTTGACGCCATGAATGATTTCCTCCATTTCTTTCAATGGCTCGATGCGGCCAAAAAAGTTCGGATATTGCACGATCACTCCTGCAATGTCATCATTCGCCAATTCCCTTAACGCAGCTAAGTCCGTCACACCGTCTTTAAAAGGAATTTCGACCACTTCCACGCGTTGCCCTTTCGCATATGTCTTAACGACTTCTCTTGATTCAGGATGAACGGCTCCTGAAATGAGAATCTTCTTGCGTCGTGTCTGGCCTGAAGCTAGCATGGCTGCTTCAGCTAGCGCTGTCCCGCCGTCATACATGGAGGAGTTAGCCACATCCATGCCCGTCAATTCACATATCATCGTTTGATATTCAAAGATGGCCTGAAGCTCGCCCTGTGAAATTTCAGGCTGATAGGGTGTATAAGCCGTGTAAAATTCAGAACGGGATAGAACATGATCGACTATGACCGGTGCATAATGGTCATAGACACCCGCACCAAGGAAGGAAGCATAGTTTTTAAGATCCGCATTCTTGGCAGCAAGCCTTGATAATTCTTTCATTAATGCAGGTTCCGATTTAGCAGGCTTGATATCGTATTCTCCTTGAAAACGAACGCTTTCAGGGATATCATTGAAAAGTTCTTCAGCAGTGGATACCCCTATCGCTTTCAGCATTTCTTGTTTATCTTGCTCTGTCATGGGTAAATAACGATGTTTCATCTAATGACCATTCCCCTCTATTTACGTGGTTTTTTATAAAAAGGTGTTTGTATTATAACGGCTTTCAAACGTTTGGAACGGATTTCCACTTCGACTTCCGCATCCAGCACCGAAAATTCCTTATCGATAAGTACCAAACCCACGTTTTTCTTCAACGTTGGTGATTGGGTACCGGTCGTGACCTCGCCAATGACTTTATCACCGCTGTAGACCTTATACCCATGACGTGGAATGCCACGGTCAATCATTTCAATTCCCACAAGCTTGCGGGGAGCTCCTTTCTCCTTTTGCTCAGCAAGAACGGCTTTCCCGAAAAAATCAGCTTCCTTATCGACTTTTACTGCAAAACCAATCCCGGCTTCTATCGGGGTGATGTCCGCTGAAAGCTCCTGCCCATACAACGGCAGTTTTGCTTCAAAACGCAAGGTATCACGAGCACCTAAACCAATCGGCTGAACTCCATCTTCGTTTCCGGCATCCATAATCGCCTTCCAAAGGGCGGGACCATTTTCACTGTCACTATATATCTCAAAGCCATCCTCACCAGTGTATCCAGTACGGGATACCATCGTAGAAATGCCGTTAATCATGACATTTTCCTTGAACTTGAAAAATCCAATTTCACTTAAAGCAGTATTTCCCGATAGTTTTTGTAAAATCTTCTCTGCAGATGGTCCTTGAAGTGCCAGCTGTGTATAGTCACTAGATACATTCTTGATTTGGACATCTTCCGGTAAATGAGCTTGCAGCCAATTGAAATCTTTTTCTGTGTTCGCAGCATTGACCACGAGCAGATAGTCATCCTCAGCCCTTTTATACACGATGAGATCATCAACCGTGCCTCCGTTTTCATAACACATGGCGGTATATTGGGCACCGCCCTGTTTCAGCTTTGATATATCATTAGTCAGCATCTTCTGTAAAAAGGAAAGGCTTCCGGGACCCTTAACATCGACTTCACCCATATGTGAAACATCGAATAACCCCGCTTTTGTACGTACGGCTTCATGTTCATCCTTTATACCCGAAAATTGGACAGGAAGTTCCCAGCCGCCAAAATCAATCGTTTTACCTCCGTATTCACGATAAACCTCAAATAGTGGTGTTCTTTTTAAATTGGTCAAAAAATGACCCCCTTCAGATTTTTTTAAATTAATTGGCTTCATTATCAAAAGCTTCTTGTCATTACGCATCAGATATATCCTGATTCATGATGTGAAAAAAGCACAAAAAAGGACAGAGAAAGCCCGTTTGAGCTTTTTCTCTGTCCTGAAACCTGAAAGTTTACCTATGTAATAGGTTTTCCCCTTTGGTGGCCGTCCCAAAACGGGCGGCGCTCTCCAGAGTTGCGTCCAATAAGAGTTCTTTTGCCTGAGAGATTCACTGCTAAGTTTGCTCCTTCGGCGCTACATCCGTAGTCTCTCCCCTTATCTTCACCCGCATATAAATGGTCTACCAATGAAAGGAAGCGAATAAGCCACCAAGCATCGGTAAAACCCCTGAGCATCGTGGAATGCATTCTCTGCCAATTCTCCTGAAACTTCAGAAACCGTTTGATTGGTCTCCTTCAGTAATCTTGGATAAATTAGGAGCCTATAGCCCATACTAAGAAAACGCGAACTGCAAAATCGATGTACAAAGATTCTTTGTAGCGTTTGGAAATTGGAATTTTCTAAATATACTTATATCCTACCCTAAGAAACTTATCTCTGCAATATCTTTTGAAGAGAAATATTTTTCTTACTTCACATATGAAATGTTCGGGTTTTGACCTTATATTAAGGAAATTATGATTTAAGAGGAGTTATTTCTATGAAAATCAATATATCCTTCAATTCTGAATGGAATGACGAGTTTCTGCAAAAGATGGAAAATGACGGTCCATGGGGAAATTGGGAGCTTTATAAGCTGGCGGTTCAAATGGAGGAAAATCTTATCATCCCTGATTTTGAAGGTTTACAGGCGCCCAAGCACCTCCCGCAGTTAACCCCGCTTCCGCATCAATTGGAAGCAGCGAAGCAAGTGGTGGAAAAGATGAATGGAAAGGCCATTTTAGCTGATGAGGTAGGGCTCGGAAAAACAATTGAAGCTGGATTGATCCTAAAAGAATATATGATTAGGGGCCTTGTAAAAAAAGTATTGATCCTTGTTCCGGCTTCCCTTGTCACACAATGGGCTTTTGAATTGAATACCAAGTTTCATATACCGGCAGTCGTTCAGAGAAAAAGCTATGTTTGGGACTCCTGTGATGTGGTCATTTCATCCATTGATACAGCGAAACGCGCTCCACATCGAGATATCATTTTCAAGCAGGAATACGACTTCATCATTATTGATGAAGCTCATAAACTTAAAAATAATAAAACGAAGAACTATGAATTCGTCCAAAATTTGAAAAAGAAATTTTGTTTACTCCTGACAGCCACTCCGATTCAAAATAAAGTCGAGGAAATTTTCCACCTCGTTTCGTTATTGAAACCGGGCCACTTGGGAAATGCCTCACTTTTTTCGGAAAAGTATAAAGGGAAAGGCCGTAACATAATTGAAGATGAACACCTAAAGGAACTTGTCAACACTGTCATGATTCGAAACCGGCGGGCCGATACTGGCATTGAATGGACAAAACGGCATGTGGAGACCATCACCATTGAATTTTCTCCAACGGAACAAGCATTGTACGATGCTGTTTCCAAATTCAAACCTATTTCGGATGGTTCTAAAGGAAGCGCCTTTTCGGCTCTCACTCTCCAAAGGGAAGCATGCAGCAGCAGAGAGGCGGTCTTTTATACATTAAAGAATATGAAAAATAAATATGATCAGCCTTCCCCTGACTTTTTGGCAAAGCTTGATGATTTATTTTCTAAAGTGAATGAAACGGTTCAAAACTCCAAGGCTGAAAAAGCTTTGGAACTGATTAAGAAAATTGATGATAAAGTCATTATCTTTACCGAATACCGGGCGACTCAGCTATATCTACAATGGTACCTACAGCAGAATGGAATTTCTTCAGTTCCTTTCCGAGGCGGTTTTAAGCGCGGAAAGAAAGACTGGATGCGAGAATTATTCCAAAAGAATATACAGGTATTAATTGCAACAGAAGCTGGCGGGGAAGGGATAAACCTTCAGTTTTGCCATCACTTGATTAATTTTGACCTGCCATGGAACCCGATGAGGCTCGAACAGAGAATTGGACGGATACACCGCCTTGGTCAGGAAGAAGATGTGATGATTTATAACTTTGCCACGAAAAATACAGTAGAAGAACATATTCTGAAGTTACTATATGAAAAAATAAATTTATTCGAGAAAGTAATCGGTGAATTGGATGATATCCTAACCAAACTGGATATTAACAACATTGAAGAATATTTGATTGATGTGGTCGGCGAATCCAAAACAGAGGGCGAAATGAAAATCAAGATGGATAATTTTTCATCGTTAATCCAATTCGCTCAATCAATGAAGGAAGGTGAGGTTCATGCAGCAACGGGAAATACATGATTTTTTAATAACTTACTTTAAAGCCAATGATTGTGAAATACTGGATAATGCACCAACCCACCTTACAGTCCAATTGACGATTGATATGGATAAAGAATTAATGAACAGACCCTTTTATTGGCATTATCTAGAAAAAACAGGTGGCGTTCCGAACCCAGCCCAGATGACTTTCATTACCGATCCAGAACAAGCTCCATCCGATTTAAAGGGAGAAATGATTCATTTTGGCTCCCCTCGCCTTCACCAGATTATTCAATCTACCAAAAAGCTGGCAGGGTATACTAGACTTTTTGAGGATACCCCTCCATCAAAAGGGGGAAATAATCCTTTGTTTCCTTGGCTGACCCTGAATGTGAAAATATCCTATCAATGCGACCGTAAAAAGGATACCTTCATGTCGATCGGTCTGAATTTAATCTCAGGTGAGATCATGGAAAGGTTTCACCATCGGGTTTTACCGATAAAGGTCACCCCAAAAATACCGGATTACTCCTTTACGCTTTCACCGCTCATCATGCCCAAGAGCGGATTGGCAAGACTGGATACATACATCAGGACCAGTTTCGAGGATGATGACCATTCCTGGGCAGAGGAAGCAATGCTTCGCTGGCAGAATGACTTGAATTTATTGGAGCATTTTTACAAGGATATGGACGAAAAAAGTGAGAGCTATTTTACCGAAAAAGATGCCTTAAAAGCTCAATATGAACCCAACATCCGAATATCCATCATCAACGGAGGGTTATTTTACCTTTCAGATAGGGCATTGGGATAAGTAAAGAACAATAAAAAAACAGATGCCCTAAATTCAGGACATCTGTTTTATTTTTTGATATTTTTCCTTACGAACATCGACAAAGCAAAAGGGACAATGCCAAACCAATGGGACATACCATGATTTTTATCCTCTTTTCTGTGACGGCGCTTTTCTTTTCGTTCTTTTTTCGTTAGATTAAAATACTCGACAAGCTGCTGAGTCAGATATTTAATATAAGCGTTTGTAGACATATAAAATCATCACCCTATGCAAAGTATGCCCCGTTTACGTTTCTTTTATTCCTTCGCTTGTTCCCTGAACACGTGTACCTGTCGCTTTCCATTTTAAAAGAATGTTGATTTATCGTATTACACAGCCTGCTTTTCCAACCATTCTTTCACTTCCCCCGCTTCTTTATCGTATTGAATGATGACCCTTCCCTCGCGGTCATTTTTAGTCGTGGAAGAAAACTCGATATAGACGTAAGGACCTTCTTCTTTCATTAAGGAATACCGCACCACACCATTGGGGTATGAAATTTCCCCCTGGATGATTTTTGGGATCTCTTCGCTCCACTCTGCCGTCACATCCTTGATCGCTAAATGGACAAGATGGTCGGCCACAAGCGATTCTTCCACTTCTTTATAAAACTTTTTATCAATGATAAACTGATCGATCATTAGTATCGTGAACATGATGAAAACACTCGCTACAATCATGACCATCGGGAAAACGACTCCTTTTTGATTATTCATCGACTTTCCTGACATTCCTAAAGAAAGGATGAAATCTTCGACTGAAAGTAGTCCCTGCTTTATCCGTTATATTTATAACAATGACACTGCCATCCTTCTCAACCCGGAATTTCGAAATGTTCTGTAAGATGACCTCATGCCCCATACCATTCACTCGTCTTCGGACCTTATCTTCATATTGTTCAAGCGATGATAATTGTTCATCTGAAAGCAGCAAATATAATTTATTTCCCATTACATCCTGAGCTTTGGAACTCCGGACCTCCTGCTTCATTTGCATGGTAAAGACCTCCCACTCTTTAGGATGCAATTTATCAACGGACCCCATCTGGGTGTGAATGATTGAAAAAAGCTGTAGAACAAAAAGGGACGTCGTCATTAATATTATTAAAGAAAAAAGCATTTCGATCATCGTAAAGCCATCATTTTTTCGCAGCATCACAAATGGATTCAAGATTACCCGATTCATCTTCATAACGTACACACCCTTCAATCATCCCCGGGAAATCCCCATGGTCCTTCCAAACCAATTCATATGATCTTTTTTTGTAAATGATTTCCTGACCAATTGCTTGTATCTCCCCATCCATGAACGCCGTCAATCTTTCATATAATAAATGGTGGGCTTCTGTCCTTACGGCAATATCTTTCCGATGCGTCATTAACTCTTCAAGAATCGGTAAAATGGCAAGGATAAGGAAAATACAAATGGAAAATGCGGCCATCAGCTCAAGGTAAACGTAACCTTTACAATTTCTCAATCCTGAACCTCCCTTTACCGATATTGAGTACCAATTTGTACATTCCTTTTGACGTGTCAATCATAATCGTTCCGGCTTTTGAAGCATTTCCATACTGATTAAAATGGAAGCTGAACCCCAAAGTGCCACTTAAAAACTGAATATCCTTTGGTATGCTTCTCTCTAGAACAATCCCCTCCTTATAAGACGAAACGGTATAAACCTTTTTGGCATTATCAATATGGAGGTAAATCAAGCTCTCATGACTGATGGCATACTGCTGTGCATAGAAGAGATCTTCATGGAATTGAGAAAGAAATAGCCTATTTTCCATGCCTTTAGTGAAGCTAGGATATAGATTAGGACCGATGGAAATCAGGAGTACAAAAATAACGAGGACAATAAGGGTTTCAGATAGTGTATACCCCCCATTGGAATGCCGTATATTCACTTCTCTCCTACTCAACGACCGTTATCTTTCCTTTACTATCCAAACTAATATCATCCCCATTAGGACAGGATGTCTGTTTGAGATAGCCTTGACTCTCCAATTCACCGATACTTCCGGGCAGTTTACCATTATCGATCTCATAAGCCTGTACCTGTGCTTGGGCCATCTTCACGAATGCTTCACATCCTTTGGACTGAATCGTAGATTGGTTCTTTGTGATATTGGGGATTGTTATAATCAAAAGGATGGAAATTACCAGTAAAACAATAAGCATTTCAATTAGTGTAAAACCACGTTCATTCATCACTTTCTTCAACATATCCATCATGCTCCTGAAACCACCTGAATACCAGATGGCCTTCGAGCATTTTCACCTCCTGAATACAATAATAAAATCCTATATACTTTCGAGCAGTGAGAACATCGGCAGCAAAACCGCCAAATAAATGGACACGATCAACAGACCTATCAGTGAAAACATGAGAGGCTGAATGATTTTTAAGATTGCATTCATTCTCTCTTCAATTCTCTCCAGTATAAAACGACTGTAATGAAGTAGCTCCGCATCAAGTCTGCCGTATTTTTGACCATTTGCAGCGACCACCGGCAAATTACCATCAAAATATGGAAGCTCCCGAAAAATCAATTCAAGTGATCTGCCCTCGATCAGATCATCCTTAATGATATTGCATAGTTTTTGGTAAAAAGGCTGCTGTTGATTTATCGAGAATAATTTAATGCTATCGTTAATCGATAGCCCTCCGGAGAGTAAGCCACTTAATTGGCTTGCAAAAAAATAAGTTTCGTATAATTTGATGAAGGTCCCGAATATCGGAATTCCCATCAAAATCCTCCGCTGCCTTAATGGGCACAATCCGTTAAACCAAAATCGTTTGAGTACATACAAGAATAGGAGCAATCCGAGTAAAAAGAAGGGGAGTGCTGGAAGAATGAATGTGGAAGCTGACATTAATCTCAAGAGTGTATGCTGATCGACATCCATCGTGAAATAGATTGTCTGGAATTTAGGAAGGAGAACACTCTGAAGAATATAAAAAACGATACCTACAAAAAAGACTAAGAATACAGGATACACCATTAACTTTTTTAGTTTATCCATATCCTCGGTTCTTTTCTTCCAATATCGCCCTCCTTCTTTCAACGCCCGTTCCAGGTCGCCGTATTGTTCTCCATAAAATATATAACTTACAAGCTGCGGATGAAAATTCAGATGGGTCAGCACCAAGTGCAGCGGGAAACCGTTCCTTAAATCGGCTTTAGCCTGAGTGAAGTCTTCCGCTTTCTTCTTTGATTCCTGAAATTCAAGAAAGTGTAAAGCCTCCGCCAAGGGATAACCATGCTTCAATAATTCACCTAGCTTCGAAATAAAGACCGCCTGCTCTTTTACCCTCCATTTACTTTTTGGTTTCATGGTATACCAGCCGTTCATATTCCTCTGAATCCACATAGCCCATCGCAACCGCTTTTCCGATTTCATCCTTCAATTGGCGGTAGCCGACCGTTGCCATTCCTTTTTCATCTCCCATTATCCGGAGAACCTCAGCCAAACTTTTTCCATAGAGCAATTCATATACACTGGCCCTTTTATTCCTGGCAGTCATTTTGCAAGCATAAGCACAGTCCCCTTTACATGGAAGACATCGCAATTCAACCAGCCGCTGTGCTGTCACGCCAATTAAACTCTGTTCAACCTCAAGCAAGCTGACACCAAATTCCAGTAACCTGGAGATGGCGCCCTTGGCATCCCTTGTATGCATGGTTGTAAGTATCAAATGACCGGTTAATGCGGCACGCACTGCAATTTTGGCAGTTTCTGCATCCCTGACTTCCCCAACCATGATCACGTCCGGGTCATGCCTCAGGACAGCTTTTAGACCGACAGAATACGTAATGCCCGCCTTTTCATTGATTTGGACTTGCAGTACCTTTTCGGATACATTTTCAATGGGATCTTCAAGTGTAATGATATTTCGATTGATCATTTCGTGGGCATGGTGAAGCAGGGAATATAATGTCGTGGTTTTTCCACTGCCGGTCGGGCCGGTAAAAATAAGCATGCCATGGGAATGCTTCAGGAGTGCAATCAATTTTTGAACGGTGTTTGGAAATAAGGATAACTGTTCGAGAGGAAGGATATTCTGTTGGGGTATTAAGCGGATGACCAAACTTTCGAGATGGGCAGTGGGTAAAGTGGAAAGGCGGAGTCCGACAACCTGGTTTGCCAAATTAATGGTGAGGGCACCACTCTGGGGTCTCCTTTTCTCCCCTATATCCATCGAAGCAAGGAACTTCAAATGAGCGATCAGCCTTTCAGCTTCAAAGAATGATAATGTTTCCTGGGGTACAAGCTTATTGTCTATCCTGAATTGGATGAGAGGTCCCTCCCTCCGAAAAAAAATGTGGATATCCGATGCAGATTCCTGTATGGCACGGGTTAATATTTTTTCTGCGGTCTTTTCAATCGATATCAATTCATTCATCACCTCCTATATTTCTTGTTGTAAGGATTCGACAATCCACGACAAATTCCTGCTCCAGAATAAAAAAAATTCCCGAAAAGAACTTCGAGAATCATCTTACATGCTCACTTTCAATTCAAGCCTTTGGGAAACCAAATTTCTTAAAGCGTCTACATTATGACCAATCACCAGTTTTTCCCCGTCTATGAGGATGGGCTTTCTTAATAACTTCGGTTCTTTTGTTAATAATTGGATGACATCAGAAAGCACCATTTCGTCAATATTAACTTGTAAGTCTTTGTAAGCTTCACTTCTTGTTGCTAAGACTTCATCAAGTCCTTCCGTTGTCAATTCAAGTATTCTTTTTAACTCTGCTGCAGTTGGAGTTTCTCTGAATAAATGTCGTTCATCGAAGGAAACATGATTGGCCCTTAACCATTTTTTTGTTTTACGGCAAGATGTACAACTTGGGTACGAAAAGAAAGTTAACTGTGCCATACTAATCACTCCCCGTTCACATTTTGTATACAATTATAATATATATAATAATTGTATAACATTTGTACAATTGATGTATATTTTTTTGCATTATAAAACAGTTTAAATTGTGAACTTTTTTTAAACTAAAGGGAGTTAGCGCTTTCTATTATTCCATTTTTTTCTGCCTGCATTATAATGAACATAGGTAAACTATGGAATACAGGAGGGTGTAATGGAACAAACGTTAAAAATAACAAACGTGTTAGCAGATCCCACCAGATATTATATATATCAGCATATTGTGAACAACCATGGCGATGTATCGGTACAGCAAATTGCCGATTCTTTTAACATCCATCCAAATGTTGCCCGTCTACATTTGTCAAAACTTGAAGATATCGATATGTTGACCTCGGATGCCCGAAAGACCGGTAAAGGCGGTCGCCCGAGCCGGCTTTATCGATTATCTGATAAAGTCATTCAGCTTCATTTTCCATATAGGAACTATCAGCTGCTTTCAAGGATTGCAATCCAGACGATGATGACATTAGGGGAACAAGGAAAACAGGCTCTTTATGAAACGGGAAAAGCTTTCGGGGAGGAACTGATCGAACAGCAACTAGCCCTGAACTCGAAGTCAATCGATCGAATTGCTTTTGCGGAAAAAGTCAGCATGCTTAAAAATGCGGCTACCATCGCAGGGTTATCTCCTGAAATACAAGCAAGCGAAGAAGAAAATAAAATATACTTTCGTATCTTCAATTGCCCGTTTAAGGAAGTTACTGAAGTGGAGCCAGGGACAATCTGCTCCATGCACAATTCATTTTTAGAAGGTATGTTCGAAGCCTTGTTTGATAATGTCAATATTGTGGAATTAGAAAATATGATGTCCAATTGTGCAGCATGCTCATACCAGGCTTCGGTTCTCACATAGAAACAAAAGGCATCCTTTACATTACCTTACAATTTCATTTATAATTATTTAGAATGTACACGACTAGACATAAGGAGGGATTCGGATGGAACGCATGTTCAGAGTATGTGGATTTTGGACAGGAATTATGGCAATTTTCTTTTATCTTGGCCATATGCATCAAACGTCTTTGCTTTTCTTTGCACAAACGATCTTTTTTGTACTTTTAAGTTATTTGAAATTATCTGAGCGCATGTATATTTATGTTTTCGGCGCCTATCTTACCGTTTTCTTTGCAGGATTTTCCTACTGGAGCGTATTTATGATGACTCCGGGTACTGCGCATTAAGAACAAGCAATATTACATAACCCATGAATTTTGATTCATGGGTTTTTACTTGTCACCATTCAGGAAAGATCCTTACATCATCTGCTAAATTCTTCGATTGAAGCAACACTTTGAAATGTTCACTAAATCCCCCTGGAACGATTAGCCCGCGAATTGCACGATTACGCTTCGCCGTTTTCGAGAATGGATCAGTTCCTTGATGGTCCCTCAATTCCTCTAATATCCCTGCTTTAAGCAAGAATTCATTTTGAAGAAAAAGCCCCTGATTGGAAAGATCCTTTCTTTTTCCAATCTCGATTAATGTGTCAAAATGGATATGTGTCGTCAGATCCATATCACCAGGATACAAAAGTGGATCTTTAATCATTTGGTGCTCATAATAGCCCCTCAAGCTCCCTTGAAGATGAGCTGGCTCCTTCCATTCCCTTTCGGTATACCCATAATCAATTGTAAGGAGTATACCCGATTCCATACAGGAAACGATCTTCTCATATTCACGGACCATTTTTAGCGGAACTTCGTATCGTTGTTTTTCATTTAAGGTGATAGTTCGTTCTGTAAGGTAAGATAAAATGTCAGGGTTGTCCAAAGGTTCCCTCACCTCTACCAAATCGCCTTCCTTTTCAGTGACGAATACCTCTACGAGGACTCCCTTATACTTTTCAATCACATGTACAGGCAACGCGTCGAAAAGTTCATTTGAGAAGAGGATACCATTTACCTTCGTCCATTTTTCCAAACTGGCAGCAGAAACTGCCTGTTTGAACATCCCTATACGTTCTTGCTGAAGCCTTCTATGAAATGGACTTTCATCCACAAGGATATAAGTCAAAGAGTCCCATATCTGCGGTTCCATTTCCTTCATGGAAACGAGGATATCATAAGCGAGCTTACCGTCCCCTGCGCCGACCTCGATGATTTTAGGTGAAACTCCGCAGCTTTTTATTAAATAAACGAACCATCTGGCCAGAGATCTCCCAAATGCATCCCCAACATTGCCAGACGTATAAAAATCCCCTCTGGAGCCAATCTTCTTTTTTGCGCGTACATAGTAGCCTATATTTGGCGCATATAAAACAGCTTCCATATAGTCATGATAGGAAATTCTTTTTTGGGGGCTTCCTGCAATCAATTCCTTTAAGTGATTTTTCAACACAATGCCTCCGTCTCCATGATCTTCCATCATATGAAAATTAAATGTTCCTTTTCTTTACAAAACACATAAATAAGTTTTTTATCGACAATTATACTCAAAACTAAAATTTAAAGTTCACAAAATGTTCAATTTTTTCATCTCGCAGTCATAAGCGTGCCATCATTACAAAATGAATGTTTTCGACAAATCTTAGTTCAGAGCTGAATAAAAGTCATGCATACAAGGCAAGGCCCCGGTTTTTATATTCAGTATAGTTCTGGAAATGACCCATTTCAATATTTTTACATAATTAAGAACTTAAAAAAACAGGTGCCATACGGCACCTGCAAAAGTCATTATCTCAAAAAGGGATTAGTATTCTTTTCATCCAGAATGGTCGTGACAGGCCCATGACCAGGAAAAACGATCGTATCATCAGAAAGTGTCAGCAGCTTCGTTTCAATGCTATTTAACAGCACTGCCTCGCTTCCGCCTATTAAATCGGTTCTGCCTACGCTTCCTTGGAACAAGACGTCCCCTGAAAATAGGAGCCGTTGCTCCTTGGCATAATACGAAACGCTCCCTGGTGAGTGTCCGGGGGTTTCGAATACTTCGAAAGTGAATCCCCCAATAGTAAGTTCTTGCTCATTTGCCAGGAAGTGATCGGCAGGCTTCATGCGCATTGGATTTTCCGGGAACCAGTTTTGAGAACCATTCAATGCGGGATCAAGTAGCCACTTGGCCTCTTTTTCATGAATATATGCAGGTATCCCATAATGATCCCGAATAGCATCAAGAGCACCGATATGGTCAAAATGTGCATGTGTCAATAAAATCGCCAAAGGCTTTAAATTTTTTGTTTGTATGTACTGTATGATTTTCTGCGGCTCTTCACCCGGATCGAAAATGATGCAATCCTGTCCATCGGAAACTACATAACAATTCGTTTGCAGCGGGCCTAGAGGTATTTGTGTCCATTTCATTTCCATCAACTCCAATATGATTTTCTATCTTCATCTTACACTAATTAAGCTGCTAATGTTAATCCAGTTTACTCAAGTCATAGAAGTGTCACCTATTAAACCTCGACAAATAATTGAAAAAATATTAAGATATTAACAAATGCAATCTTTTCTACATATTTTTGGTAGTTGCTTTATTCTCTGGGTATATTATTAGGGATTAAGTATTCATTACGAAAAAAGGGGGTTTTGACATGATATTAATGGTAGTTTTCGGACTTGTGGCTATATTAGGAGTAGTAGCTGTGTTTACCTCATTAAAAAAGAGAAACTTCTTAGGATTCATTTTTGCTGCCGGCAGTGCAGTCGTGTTTGGCTGGTTCACTGTCATGACTGTCATCAACAGCGGTTTTCCAGTTGCCCATTGAAGAAAAAAGCTCGCCATCCGGCGAGCTTTTGTTTTAGGTCATCATGTTTGTTTGAACAATCTTTGTATTTGATGGGTTTTCATATCAATGATTTTCTCAAATTGATATCCATATAAGCAGAAGTTGCCATCAAGCGAACAGCTTAATGGTTCATTTTCCATGTCCTTCATCAATTCTTCTTGTGTGCCTTTTTCCCAGTTTAATTTAGTTAAGGTAAACCTTCCCTCATATTGGTCCGCATCTTTTGATTCATTAGGAATAAATGTTATCAATTCCTTGTCTTTTTCAATGAAATCATAGGATGGAATCACCCAATCTGAAAAGCTTTTCAATAGCGGTACGGAAAAAGAGTGGATCGGCTTGTTTGTTGGATCATAAAATGCATATGTACCCCGATCTTGTTTTTCTGTCTCCACTTGAATCGTCATCAGCGCTTGTTTCATTTTTTTAAAGTGAATGACATCGAGCATAAGGCTGTCCGTTCCATCCCCATTAAGCGCTTTTCTTTCTAGGGGTGCCGTCAAAGCAGGTTCTTCCCTGTCCCAATCGAGAAACATCAAATCTTTTTCACTTGCCCATTGAGCAAAAGGCTGTGGAAAGTCCAGAGTTTCCATTGTTTGTTCATCTGGATTCAACACATAACTGTTGTATGTCCAATCTTCATAAAAACTCGATAAAAACAACCGGCCATCTTTAAATGAATTCCACTCATAAGCTAATTCATAGGCTGGGATCGCCACGGAATACAGTGGATTTCCCGTTTTATCGAGTATTGTGATTGATGCTTTACCCGAAGAGGTGAAGGACGATAACAAAATATGCGTACCAGACGGACTGATCGATACTTCAGAAAACTCAAAAGCCGGCTGATAGAAAACGGAAGTATCATTCGTTTCCAAATTCCATGCCATCAGTTGGGATAATTCATTACCATCCCGCTTCACAGAATATAAAATGGTTTTAGAATCCAGCCATCCAACAATGGCTTCGATTTTATCCGTTTCTGCAGTCGGGACCTTTAAATTGCTTACTGAAGTTTCCAGGTTTGATTGGGAGTGTTCTTTTTCCGTATTATTTACGGGTTTACTAAGGTCCTTGGAAGGCTCACAAGCCGAGATAAGAAGGATAGTGGAGATAAATAATGGGATGAAACACAACATCTTACAAATGGAAAGCCGCATACAAAGTGCTGCTTTGGATACTTTAATCTCCACACACCTCCCACTTCAAAACTAAAACGCCTGGCATATGTGAGCGAGACATTAGAAAGAGAGTAAGGATTAACCAATCGAATCCTTACGACTTTCATTATAAAGTAAAAAAGAGAAAATGTGGCGAATAATGATCTTATATTTTTTTGGAAGTATAACCCTTAGTCGGAAATGTATCACATATAAAGGCCTGCCACCAATATCTTGACGGTATCTTCATATATACCAGGCAAATGGGATAGCGGAAGCGGGTTGATGCCCTTTCCCAATTCGATTGTGAAACCGCCGCGTTTGAATTCCTGAATGAACCAATCTTTATACCCGGCATGGCTGTCAACGTATTGTACGGCCCGATATCCGCTGCGTTCCTCAAACTCCCTTGCAACATTCGCTGCCTCTTCAGGTTCATGTCCCTCATATCCCCAATAGAATTCTTTTCCCTGGGTGTGAAGTGCAAGCACTCTTTCAAAATTCCGCCTCATTGCCAGCTCCTTCATGGCCAATGCTTCTGGTTCTGATAACGCGGTCTCTCCTGGAAAATCTCTTGGCGCAGGGGCTTTTGGAATCTTTCTACGCTTTTCAATCTCCCAATTGGCAGGATATTGATTATTCAGGTCTACACCGCGGATATTGGCTTTCCAAGCATAAAAGGCAGGATTGCCATTGTTTATTTTTAAAACATCGACCTTCCCCTCTGCCGCCTCCTCCCCCTTTAAGACAAGCTCGACTCCATCCGGATTCACCATTGGAACTATCGAAATGGTCATATCCCGATAGAAGGGCATACAATCCATTCCGCAAAGTGTACGATCATTCGTTACTGCCAGCAGCAAATCATTCAGCCATTTCATCAAAACCGCCGAAGTGATCCATTCATTAGCATGGAATGAACCGTTATAATGTATGATCTTATCGCCTTGACCGATCCTTACCTCAAGGAGTTCTTTTCCCAACACACTCCTCCCGATCGATTCAACCTTAATAAAGGGGTAATGAAAAGATAAAGTATCAAGATCGTCAAGAAGTGATTGATAATCATAGGGCTTGTCGGTGACAATCATTGGTTTCATGACCCGGACGGGTACGGAAAAAGGTTTTTGTCCACCTTGATTCAACAATGATACCCCATCGATGGGCAGGTGATATTGTAAAGCAATTTCGGCAAAATCGATATCTAACCGGGACTCTTCCTGAACAATGTATCCAGGTATCTGTACTTCCATGCCATTTGGCAAAACCCCGCCAGTAATGGCGGGATTGGCATCCTCCATCAAAACCCGGGGAATTTGGAACAATTGACTGTAATATGCCAAATCATCCCCGCTTCTGCTCACGACTTTCATTCAGCCTCCGCCCCTTTCATTGTTTTATCTTTATGAAGCGAAAGACAGAAAGATGTTCAGGAAGTCTCACGTGTTTCATAATTGTAATGGGTACTGATTTTCCTGAAGAAACCAAAAAACCTGGATTGCGCCAGGTATCAGTAGACAAACTCGATGAAAATCACCTACAGTTTTTTAAGGGTTTATTGCAATTTGAACGTCGATTTCCTCTTCAGGCACTCGCTTTCCGCGGGCGGTCCGGGAGCCTCCTCGGCGCCTTTGCGCCTGCGGGGTCTCCCCTGGACGCGTTTTTCCCGCAGGAGTCTCGCACCTTACGTTCCAATCAACTTTGTTTTTAACTTTTAGATAGGACACTATTGTCTACAGTCTTTTTTGTTTTAGTATTAAAACTTGATGTACAAAAGATACTTTCAAAACATGATTCTATTCAGTGATATCGGCTTGATATGATTACTTTAGATCAATTGATGCCATCGAAACGATTTTGTAGTCGGCACGATTGTAACACGAGATATGATAGGAATATCCTAAAAGTCTATAGCGGAAAAGTTGATTGGAAGAGTTAGAAAACCGAAAGCTGTTGTCACAGGTGCAGCTTATAAAACACCAGCGATTACGTGATACTTATTATCGTGAGTATCAATCACCGAAACATAATTGTGCAACGAGTTCTTTTTTAGCACAATGTACGGAAGAAGAGATCATCAAAAGTAGCGACACGTCATAATTGGCAAGAATAAGTGGAAGAATCACGAGAGGTCAACTGTTTCTCTATACCTGCTTAAATTCCAATAAAGAATCAAAAGGTTTCGGAATGAAACCATCTCGAAACCTTTTTATGTACAAATTGAAACCTGGATTGCGCCAGGTTTCTTTTTTCAACGTTGCTCATAAAATCGGAGCAAATCCCCGTAAATGATTTTGTCGGAGTAATCAAGCTCCTGTTTCGCCTTTTCCAAATACTTCTCACATGAACCCTTTTCAGTCACCGCTTCAGTCTTTTTATCATAGCAGGTATCCATCGTATAGAGATAATCCTTCGTGATGAAACTGCTATCGCGAAGAACGGTGAATTCTAATTTCTCTTCAGAAAATAGATCTTTGCCGAATTCGATATAATCATCATTTTCAATCCCCAATAAATGAAGGAGTGTCGGCCTTACATCAATTTGGCCGGAAACGGTGGAAATCGTTTTTCCCTTCTGACCGGGGATATGTATGATGAGCGGGACACGCTGAAGTTGGATGGATTCGAAAGGCGTGATTTCCTTCCCAAGGAACTGGCTCATGGCAGAGTTGTGATTTTCCGAAATTCCATAATGGTCCCCATATAGCACAATTATGGAATCCTCATATAATCCATCACGTTTCAAATCGCCGATAAATCGTTTCAAGGCTTCGTCCGTATAACGTACGGTCGGAAAATATTGATTCAATGTTTTGGAATTTGAATCGTATGGCTCCAATGTCCGGTCTTCCTCATTCAAAGTGAATGGAAAATGATTGGTTAACGTTATGAACTTGGCATAAAAAGGCTCAGGCATCCTCTTCAAGTGAGAGATTGATTGTTTGAAGAACGATTTATCATTCAAACCCCAATTGATGGAATTCCCTTCAGAGACTTTGTATTCATCACTATCATAAAACCGCTGGTACCCAAGAGAATCGTACATTATGTCACGATTCCAAAAGCTTTTATTATTGGCATGCAAGGAAGCCGTATAGTAACCTTTTTCCGTTAATATTTCGGGGGTGGCTTTGTATTCATTTTGGGCATGAGTAAAAAATACTGCACCTCTGCCTAAAGGATAGAGGGAATTCTCAATAATGAATTCTGAATCGGATGTTTTCCCCTGGCCAGTTTGGTGATAAAAGTTATTGAAATAATAGCTCTCTTTAATGAATTCGTTCAGAAAAGGAGTGATTTCTTCACCGTTGACAGTTTTATTGATGACAAAGCTTTGAGTGGATTCCAATGATACAAGTATCACATTTTTGCCTTTTGCCAGACCATAAAGATCATCATTAGCCTCTTTTTGATTGGCACGGACATAATTTTCAATTTCCGACAATTCACTGCCATCCGCAAGGGCACGTTGAGCTGATGATTTCGTCTGTAATATTGCATCATAGAGGTGATAATGGTACGTACCGATATTCTTAACGAGGATTTCGCGGTCAAACGTTCTTGTCAGTAGTTCAGGACGCGCCGCTTCAGCTAAAGCTAAGTTAAAAAATGTCACTCCTAAAGCGATTAACATAAAGAATTTACGATCCTTTGGATTGTATCGACATTCATGGAATATTTTTGGTTTGTATTTCAGCAGCAGCAGCAAGAAAAGGATATCGACAAAATACAATAGATCACTCGGATTGATCAATTCATGTACACTGCTTCCAAGGTCGTTCATATTGCTCGTTTGAAAAAGAACGGGAATGGTTAAAAAGTCATTGAAAAAGCGAAAAAAAACAAGGTTGGCAAAGAGGACGAAGGTGATGGAAAAACTCATGATCAATAAATATGCTGTCCTTCTATTTTCTTTTAAAAATAAATGCACTCCAAGAGTAAGCAAAAGGAAACTGACAGGGTTGATGAATAGTATGAACTCCTGGAGCCAATTATCAATATCTATCTCAAAACTTGTTTTATAAGCAATATATGTTTTAAGCCAAAGTGAAATGAATACGACCCAAAACAATGAATATCCCTGTTTTTTGAAGACCCTTTTCAATCTTGGTCCCTCCTCATCGAAGAAGCGCTGGAGCCATGGTCCAGAGCGCCTCAATCATGGGTCATGGTTCTCCCCTCTATTTAAATGCAGGAACGATTGCCCCCACCCCTCAAAACGGGGAACTTTTTTCAAGATTCCATCTTTTTTCTTATAACCCCGTTAACACAGGGCAGCAAGGGATCACGTATTCAGTTGGCTTTTAATGAGCCAGGCTCCACCTATCACCCCTGCATCATTGCCTAGTGTGGCCAGGCTGATTTTCGTTGATTTACAAACCCGTTTGAATGCATACTTTCCGAAGGCAGCACGGACAGGATCAAGCAAAATGTCCCCCGCTTGTGAAACTCCCCCGCCAATGACGATTTTATCTGGATTCATGACATTCCCAACATGTGATAGTGCCAGCCCCAAGTAATTGCCTACCTTATCCACCACAGCTTTGGACAAAGGATCACCTGCTGCAGCGCATTGGAATAACAGTTTGGAAGTAACCGTATTTCCCTCGTCGACTTTCTGCTGAAGCAATGACTTTTCATCAGCGGTATTCAAGGCTTCTAAAGCCATACGGACGATTCCCGTTGCCGAAGCAACCGTTTCCAGACAACCAGTCTTGCCGCAATTGCATGGTGCCCCTCCGTCCGCTACGACCGTTATATGCCCTATTTCTCCAGCAGCCCCACTGGTACCATGGACGATTTGCCCATTATGGATGATCCCGCCGCCTACACCCGTTCCCAGAGTGACACAAACGAGATCTTTGGCACCATTACCGGCACCTTTCCACATTTCTCCCAAAGCTGCCATATTGGCATCATTATCGATCACAGCTGGAAGAGATGTCTCCACTTCCAATAAATCTTTTAAAGGATAGTCCTTCCAGCCTAAATTGACGGCTTCATATATGGAACCGTTAACAAATTTCACAGGGCCTGGAGCACCCATTCCTATCCCTACTATCTTACTCTTCGGTTCATTAAGTTCCACGAGCTTCGCATCAATTGCTTTGGCTATATTAATCGTAATGAATTTTCCCTTTTCGGAGATGTCCGTGCTGATTTCCCATTTATGAATAATCTCTCCGTATAAATTGATCAGAGCCAGTTTGGTAGTTGTACCGCCTAAATCCACACCCATCAGCCACTTTTCCATCATTCTCACCTTTTTTATCAATTTTTTTTCTGTTTTTCTCTTTCAAGAGACAATTGCTGCCTAATTAAAAGGATCGCCATTTGATAATCTTTCGTATCCATCATCTGCATACGGTGGATTTCCCTTATTTCGGCTTCCATCATTTCAAGCTCGGCTAAGCGATCACCAATATAGATAAATGTACCGAATCTTTTCAAGTATTGTTGAAGATCATAATATGTTTTCATAGTAAACCTCTTTACTCTTTTCTTTAGGAAAGTATATCGAATCAGCCTTTTTGTAACAAGCGACCAATTCCCCTTTTGATAATTTCCCCCATCCCCCTCATACATGTCCAACTGTATTCATATGATGAAATATCAAGAATGTGGGACTCTTTCGATTTGATTCAACAGATTAATGTTTTTAACCACTCATCACGCGCGAAAACGGAGGGGAAAAATGAAAGTACAATTGAAGTATACCGTCTTTTTGGTCTTGACCACCATTTTTGTCATCCTATATTTATCAAATCATAAAAGGGCAGAGGAAACCATCATTTTTTTTCCCATCGATTCCTCGCTCCATTTTGAACATGCTTCCACCCACCTGACACCGGAGGCTACCGGGGATTCAACCTATACCATCACTTGGAGGGTTGATTCTTCATTGGACCAGAAAGCTTACTTGCGTCAGGACGTATCGCTTTTATACAAAAATGGAAAATTGGCAGGAGCCTTAAAAAATTGGCGCCAAAATAAACAAGAACTCTCTCAAAAAGCGAAAACTAAAGAAACCGAGAGTGGCCGTTATGAAGCGGTAACGTTTCATTATGCCGAGGTTCATCCGAGTGACACAATTTTCACCAGTGCCCAGCAGCTCAGTAAAGATAAACTCTATACAGTAACGACACCGGTTTTTCAATATTTCCACCGTCCCCTTTCAGAAGAACAGGTTCAGTGGAAAAAAACGCTGGACGGCTTGACAGATCAAACGGTTCGAAATGGTTTGGAAAAAGCCGGTCAAGCATTTCAGGTTAATCTGGATCAGTACAAAATCATCTCTTTAACAGATCTGCCGTCAAAGAAAAATCAATGGCTTGCTGACTTCCCCCAATTCAAACGGGAAGAAATTGTGGGAAAACTGTGGGAAGGACTTTACAAAAATTACGTTTTGGGAATAAAAAAGGAGGATGGATCCACTGTGAGTCCACAAGGCAGCACCATCCCCCTATTGCTTATGGCGAACAATCAAAGTGAAATACTTGTCTTGTTTACCCTGAAAGACGGTTCCCCAATCATGCTGCGTCAAAAGTTATAGCCGGTTTTCAATTTCTGCCAGCAGTTTAGTATATGTTTTATTATCCGGGGCAAGCTCAATAGCCTGAACAGCTTGCTCCTTAGCTTGATCGAATGATTCGAGATTCATGTAGACTAAGGCAAGATTGTAATGGGCTTCATGTAAATCCGGATTGCTTTCAATCGCTTTTTCATAATAATCCCTGGCTTTATATATGTCCTTATTATCAAAAGATAAATTCCCCAGCATAAAAAGCGATAGCGGTGCATCAGGATTTGCATCAACATAATTGATTAGCATCTCTTCCGCTTTATCCTCTTCATCATCATCAATATACTTTTGGGCCAGCATGGCCATCGTATTATCATCTATAGCTGCACTTTCCTGATGATTGAAACCAAAGTTAAGCAGGGCATAGGTCAGTATTGCCGACCCGATAAGAAAAGCCAGCTGCCGAAAGATATTCCTGGATTTTGGCAGATGTACCACTCCAGCAGCCAAGAACCCTCCGATCAAACCTCCGATATGCCCTGCATTATCAATTCCAGAAACGGTGAAACCATATATTAAGTTAATGATGATCAACACAATCACCGATGAGCCCATCGAGCGCATGAATAATTTCGGATAGACGATGCCGAAGTACAGAAGTGCCCCAAAGCAGCCAAAAATGGCTCCGCTCGCCCCTGCGGAAAGATTCGGGGTCATGATGAAGCTGCCTAGAGTTCCAGCGAAACCAGCAAATATATAGATGAAAAGGAACCTGGCATTACCGTAAATCCTTTCAACTTCAGCTCCGATCAAATACAATGAAAATGTATTCATCAATAAATGAATGAACCCAATATGGACGATCATCGGTGTAAAGAACCGCCACCATTCCCCTTGTATGATATAAGGGGAAAATTTAGCGCCAAACTCAATCAAAGTTTTGGAATTGGTGCTGCCCCCATTAAACTCCATCAAGATGAACACAGCTATTTGTAATGCCATGAATATATATGTAAAGAATGGCTTATTGGCATTTTGAAATACCTTCTGCTCAGCCTTAGCCTTTTTGACTGACTCCGAGATGGCGTCTTTCTTTACTGCGAGAATCTTTTCCTCATCTATTTCATTATCTTCAAGAACTTGTATTGAAAGTGGTTTTTTCAAAACATGTTCAAGGTTTTGCAAAGAATCATGAAAGTTTTCACAAGTTAGAAGAAACGTGTTAACATTCGTTTTTTTTAAGGAAGCCACGCGTGAGCTAAAGTCATGATCATCCACCGGGGCGAATTTACTAACATAGATACTTAATATGTTAATGGGCTTTTTGTATAATTTCCTTCTGATCCTTTCCCCATTCTGCAAAGTTCGGTCGATATCGCGTTTCAGCCAATTAGCCCAATCCAAATCATGTCGAATGAGTCTTATGACTGGAAATTCTTTATTCTTATCGCTCTCAAGCCAAATCTCCTGATGGTTTTCCGTGACAGTGATCATTCGATAATCATAATGGGCAGACAACTCCCTTATGGTTTCCCAAAACAAATAATCCTCTTTAAATCCCAATACCTTCCCCACTTTCCAATGAAACTTAAGCTTCTAAAATTCCTGTTTCTTAATTAAAACTATAGACGAAATCATGAAAAAAGTAAAAAAGGAGACTGCTTTCCCGGTCCTTAGAAATAAAAAAGGAACCCCTGATTGAAGTGAACCCAAAAAGTTAGACACTTTATTTACTTAGGCAGCCTTGAGGGCATGAACCCGGTAATCTACCGGGCTCATGCCTTTTAATT
>NZ_JAZHFU010000040.1:0-10691 GCF_036541465.1 Bacillus sp. CFBP9009
TCCACCCCTTGGATAGGCATGACGAAGGAATGATAGGGCAATTGACCCGTTGAGACATGGGAGGGAAAGCCTCCAGGGGCGGCGTGGAGAATGTACATTATATGGTAAAATGTGGAGTGTTGTACAACTCCTTTATTTCACTATGCCTTCACGAAATCTTCTTGTCCTGAAATCACTCCATTTAACCGTGAATTTAAATTCAATGGTGATGAAATCCTGCGAATAAGCGAGTATTTGTGAGGAAATCGTATTAAACTGAGGGAGTTCAATAAGAACAGTAAAATAATAATGTATAAAATAACTTATAATGTATAATTATTACAAAAGAGAGAGGGATATTATATTTTGCAGAAGTTTCAGATGCACCATTAATTCAGGATTTAATAATTAAGACTTTTATGGAATATAAAGATGAAATTCCCTCATCAAGTGCCTTAGAGGAGACCGTACATTAGTAGAAACTTACGTTATTTAACGTGTATAGTGATGATTGAAAAGGGGGAGATTTAATGATTGAATTAGGAACACTAGGCGCTTTTGCTCTAGTATCTTTAGGGATGGTCTGTTCACCTGGTCCTAATATGATTTATTTAATATCTAGGACAATTTCGCAAGGTAAAAGGGACGGGATAATTTCTCTTTTAGGTGTAATTACTGGTTTTTTGATTTATATCATAGCTACAATGTTGGGCTTATCCTTCTTGTTCGAATTAGTTCCAGTAATGTATGACATCATTAAATGGCTAGGTGTTATCTACTTGTTGTGGTTAGCATGGAATGCAATAAAACCAGGAGCAAGTTCAATCCTGGAGCCACAGCATTTAGCTGTAGAGTCACCAAAAAAACTATATGTTATGGGCCTTATGACAAATTTGTTAAATCCAAAAATTGCGGTCTTGTATGTTTCACTTTTACCTCAATTTATGGGTCCTAATAGTGGTTCACTGCTAGTTCAAACTGCTCAATTAGGAACGGTGCAAATTTTTGTTAGCTTTGCTGTAAATTTACTAATTGTTTTATTTGCTGGGCAGGTTGCGGTTTGGGTTGGAAGAAGCCCTTTTTTGGTTAAAATTCAACGCTGGTTCATGGCATCTGTTTTAGGTGCCTTAGCTGTAAACTTAGCTTTTCATGAAAAAAAATAAACCTTTGAAGAGTTTTATTAGCTCCTCTTATTTTTATCACGAAAGAAAACGTGTGTTTAAATACGGTGGCTGTATTTAATAATTGCTTAATCAACAAAATCAGCTTGTATTTCTTATTTGTGAAAAAATGTACTTAAACTATAGGGTGCGTTAGCGTCATAAGAAGGCAGCCATTTGGCTGCCTTTTGAACGTACGATTCTTTACATTATCATACATTCAAATCAAGTAAAAAAAATTCCCTTGTTCAGCTAAAGTGTGCGTCGTACTAGAAAATGAGCGAGCAAAAAATGAAGGCATCCTAATAAGAGAAGAAGAAGTCGTGTCAGAAAATAAATAATTCCCTATCAAAAAACCACACATCATGGTGTGGTTTTTTATTTTTCTTCCTTTTATGCTTCTTTTACATCCATTCCCTTCATCATCGAACGGTCTTGGAGGCTTTCGGAACGCATGCTATATGCCACAAGCTTCTTCTTGTCCTGTTTTACGACATCCACATGGTCGCCGTACACGAACACCAATAACCGAATATCCTTTTTGCCTTTTTTCGTATCGATGACCAATGGCTTCACACCGCTCTTTGGCTGTAAAAACAAGGAATCGTTTCCAGGAAATATATGATTTTTCTTCAAAACCATCGCGTGGTTAACATCCTGAATCACTTGGTTCTTCTCTTCCCCTTCCAATCGTTTTCCGTCCATCGTGATCACGGTATTCCCGTCACTAAGTGTTGGATGCATCTTAAATTTATTCAAAAGCCAATTGACGACATCGGTTGGAAGGCAGGTAACAACTAGTTTAAATATCGTTAAAATAATGGTCAAAATCAAAACGGGTCCTGTCATTTTTTCATCATCTCCGTATGTTATAAATGCCTCATTATAAACAGATGCCTCTATATTACCAAAAGAATGGACATTTTTTCTTCGGAAATATGTCCATTCTCGTAACGATTTCCTTTTGGAGCGTGCGGTATAAACTAACGGACAGGGGTTGTTCCCGCAGCTCCTTTCATATTGAAAAGGGTAGATTAGTTTAAGAAGCGTAGTGTATTCATAACGGGTGCTTTACTTCAATAACAAGGGTTGCTGCGGCAGCCTTATTTCTTATGGCACTAACGGGGCAGGTTAGTTCAACAAGTAATTTTTAAAATGTTAATCGAATAAAGGGGTATCATGATATTTCAAAGAAGTAGGAGTCGAAATGCTGCAACAGATTAAAATAGAGAATTGATTATTAGAAGTTGATATTGATAAGACCCGAGAATTTTATAACAAAGGTATAGAGGTATGTAGTTGTCTATACTGCAACAATTTTGGGGAAGCTTGTAAATATATAGATACTTCCGTAGCAAATGTATTCAGTAGACATTAAATCCTGCTAAACCAGGACATCTCTCTGTTATCCTACAAATGAATGCGGAATACGTGCATACATAGGTATTTATCATTTTGTTGGCAGAGTGTTAGAAGGGGAATTGTGTACAATGTCCACCTGGAATGATACTAACCATACTTACTATTTATTTCTAATTTCTTTCCCTTATAATCTCCAGTCCAAGTTCTAACATTTACTAGGATCGATCTTTTTTGTACATTGATATAATTTGGCTTGCGATGTATTCGGAACTAAAATGGATCCCGTCCGTAATCCACCACATGATAATCCCTAGCAATGATGCTGCAAGAATATCAACAGCTACAATGTTCTCTTTCAGATCTAGGTTTTTAACACTTCTTTGCATTTCAACTGTATTTTTTATTAGTTTAAATAAGCTATTTTTGAATCCCTTATCCTCAAACAAAACAGCAAAAAATTTCCGATATTCATAAATGTAATCTAAAAATGAAATCAGTTGCTCCTGCTCATTCATGTTGTTATTTTGTATTAACGGGTTAAATTTCGTCGACAGGTCATCAAATACTTCATGGACAATCTGGCGTAATAAGTCGTTAATATCGGCATAATGTAAATAAAATGTTGCACGATTAAGTTCTGCACGGTTTGCAATTTTTTGCACAGTCAGCTGAGAAATATCTAGATTTTCAGCTAGCAATGTAAATACCGCATTCTTCAGCATCTTTTTTGAGCGAATAGCACGTGGATCTTCTTTTCTATTAGTAGACATAATTCTCCTCTATTATCTATTGTTTTTCTTTTTATTAACAAATCGAACTTTTATGTTGATTTGTTGACACTTTTATAAGAATTGTAAATAGGCATTTATCATAAATGCTGTTATGATTTATTTTATTGACAATGTGTCGATAAATCAACACTAAAGAAAGGAATTCATATAATGCAAGAAAATAAAGTAATCAAAAAAGGAATATTGTTAACCGTTTTAATTGCGGGCTGTTTCCTATCAACATTAAATCAAACAATTTTAAATGTCGCTTTAAGTGATTTAATGAATGTATTTGATGTTTCGGCAACAACTGTACAATGGCTTTCAACTGGATATATGCTTGTCAATGGGGTATTGATTCCGACTACAGCGTATTTAATGCAGCGCTTTCCTACACGCCAGTTATTCATTAGCGCTATGCTATTTTTATTAATCGGTTCTATTCTTAGTGCCGCAGCTCCTGTATTCAGTGTACTACTAGCTGGACGTTTGATTCAAGCCGTTGGGGCAGGAATTGTTATACCGCTTATGATGAATGTCATTCTTGTTATTTTCCCTATAGAAAAACGAGGGGGTGCGATGGGCTTAATTGGATTAGCCATGATTTTCGCGCCTGCAATTGGGCCAACTCTTGCCGGGTTTGTTATTGAATATTACTCTTGGCGTTGGTTATTCATAGGTATTTCCATTCTTCTATTTATCGTTATTTTATTAGCATTTAAATATTTAATAAACGTTTCAGAAACATCTAAGGCAAAGCTTGATGTGCTAAGTGTTATTTTATCGACGATTGGATTTGGTTTCATTTTATACGGATTCGGTAATGCGGGTAGCAAAGGCTGGAGCTCTTCGGTCGTAGTACTTTCATTAGTTATTGGTATCATCGTAACAGCAATATTCTGTATAAAACAAATAAAAACAGAGAAGCCATTATTAAACTTATCTGTATTTAATAATAAAACATTTACTTTAACATCTCTTATTAATGTTTTAATCACAATGATGATGTACGCAGATATGATTTTACTGCCAATCTACTTGCAAAATGGTCGGGGATTTACAGCATTTGATGCCGGTCTAATATTATTACCAGGTGCTCTAATAAATGCCCTATTATCGCCAGTCACTGGTAAATTATATGATCGCTTTGGTGCGAAGCCACTATTTATTGTTGCCTTAATATTTATCATCCCATCTATGTGGGCTGTAACAGATTTATCTAACTCAACTTCGTTTGTTTATGTAATGATACGTACCATTTTCCTTCGTATTGGCTTAAGTTTCATTACAATGCCATTGAATACTGCAGCGCTTAATGCATTACCAAAACACCTTGGTACACATGGTTCAGCAGTGACTAATACGATTCGACAAATTGCGGGAGCGATTGGTACAGCAGTCGTGATGACAATTTATACAGCACAATCGATCGGTCATACAGAAACAATTTTGCAGGACAACCCATCTGCTAGTACTGAGCTAATTCAATCGCTTGCTTCAACTTTAGCTTCAAGTGATTCTTACTACTTCATGACGATTTTAGCGAGTATTGCACTTGTCTTTACGTTATTTATGCCAAAGAAAAAAAAGACAGAGATTGAAAAAACATCTTAATGATTGTTGTAAACAAAACCCCGAATAGATGACACTAATAGAGTGGATCTATTCGGGGTTTTTTCTGTTTTCTTTAAAGTATAAGTACAACCTCTTATAAAAAGAATAATTTTAGTTTATAATGTCTCGTCCTGCTGACTATCAATTCTTTTTCCATTATAAAAATGAAAATATTCAATCAGATGCTATTCAACATCTGATTTGGATTAGTCCTAATACAGATAAATTAGTAGTTGTTAGAGGGAATGATGAGTATGTTCAATTAACAGACGAAAATTCAGGTATTTTACTTAAAATTATTACGGGTGAGGAATTAACTGATTTAAAATAATAGCTTCTTGAACTAACGGGTGCTTTACCTCATTACCAGGAGCTGATCAGCAGCTCCTTTTCTTATGCAACTATCGGGGCAGGTTAGTTTAAGTACATTTCTTCACAAAGTAAAGAAATAGCAGATTCCGTAATAGGAAAATCGGTTTTTTTCTTTTTAAAATTTTACAATAAGGTGTGTTTAGACACATTAATTACTTATTATTCGGGTTTGTTTACGCCCAAACTCTTGCGAATTTCCAATCCTGGTGTTTCAGCTAATTTAACAATCAAATCTGCAACACTTTTACGAGAAACATCATGCCCCTTAAATGGTTCTCCTTTCTGAGTTGTCTCATAGTCAATTTCATCTTTATTGGTAAACCATCCTGGTCTTAAAATCGTAAAGTCGAGGTCTGACACTTCTATAATTTCAGCTGAATTTCGATACGAATCTAATATACTGCTATACCTCTGTCCTGGGACTTCATCATAAATTCCCATTGAACTAATCAAATGAGACGTTTTACTCCAGTCGCATTCATTGCCTCTACAATGGTTTTTGCCATCTGTTCCAGATTGCCAGCTAGATTGGCATAAACCACATCTTGCCCCATCATCGCTTCTTTTAATGTTTCAATTTCCAAAACATCGCCTTCGATTACTCGAACCCGATTTGAAGCAATATTCTTCAGTCTTCGTGAGTTTCGTAGATAAAGGGTTAACTGTGCATCACTTTCTTTTAGAAATAACTCAATAGCAACACGAGCAATTGACCCGTTTGCCCCAAGGATTAAAACATTAGTCAAATTCAAAACTCCCTTTCATTAATTAATAAGGAATAAACAAGCTGCCCAATAATCATAAGTAGGCAGCCTCATTTCACTTTTATAAATAGCATTAATGTTCAAATTTATAGCTGCTGAGCCCTTTTACCATTTCAGGATCTCTATGAGAAAAGAACAAGCTCTCTTTCGTATCTAACGTAGCAATCGTCTCCATATCATCTTGACTTAATTCAATGTCAAAGATATGGAAGTTTTCAATGATTCTTTCTTTATGAACAGATTTTGGAATCACAACGATTCCTCTTTGTGTCAACCAACGTAAAATTACCTGGGCGACGGATTTATTGTGCTTTTTAGCTATCGATACTAAAACTTCATTACCGAACATGTTATTTCTTCCTTCAGCAAAAGGTCCCCAGGATTCTATCTGAACATTGTTCTCTTTCATAAATTGAGCACTTTCGATTTGCTGGCAGGAAGGATGAGTCTCAATCTGGTTTACGGCAGGAGTTAATTCATTATGAATACTCAAATCGATCAGCCGATCCATCTGGAAGTTACTAACTCCGATTGCCCTGATTTTTCCTTCGCGATTTAATTCCTCCATCGCACGCCAAGAACCATAAACATTACCATACGGCTGATGAATTAAATATAAATCCAAATAATCCAGTTGCAGTTTGTCTAGTGACCTTACAAATGCTTTTTTTGTGCTCTCATAACCAGTGTCCTGAATCCAGAGTTTTGTCGTAATAAACAATTCCTCTCTTGGCACACCGCTTCGTTTGATTGCTCTGCCAACCGCCTCTTCGTTTTGATAAACAGCAGCTGTATCAATCAAACGGTAACCTGTCATAATTGCGTCATAAACGCTTTGTTCACATTCTTTGGGATCTGTAATCTGATAAACACCAAATCCAAGTATCGGCATCTCAACACCATTGTTTAAAATTACTTTTTGCATTTGTATTCCTCCCATTTTTTTATATTTCCACCATTCTGCTAAACGTAATTAATCCAAATTCATTTCTTCAGAAGCAGTCACAGTTTGACCGTTTTTTATTAGGACTGCATTGAAGAAGACAGCCAACAAACTGGTTGCAAAAATAATCACTCCTAATGGTATGGCAGAATATTCACCAGCAATGCCAACAAGTGGAGAGGTAATGGATCCTAATAAAAATGGCATAATGCCTAACAGTGCCGAGGCACTTCCTGCTATGTGCCCTTGAGACTCTATTGCTAACGTAAAAGAAATCGGTCCAACAATTCCTAATGATGCATTGGATAAGAAAAGTGAGATAACCAGTGCGCTAACGGTCCATGAGAAAAAACTACAATAAGTACGGCAAGACTAGAAATAAATGAAGATAACAATCCAATCAGAAAAATATTATGTGGAGTTTTTCGGCCCGCCAGTCGTTTTACTAATTGAGCCCCTAGCATTAAACTAATTCCATTCAAAGCAAATAGGATAGAAAACATTTGAGGAGATACACCATAAATGTTTTGGTAAATAAAAGGGCTTCCTGAAATGTAAGCAAAACAGCCTCCAAATAAAATGCCAGATGCAAGACCATAACCCATAAATTTTCTATCTTTAAGCAAGGTTTTATAGCTTTTTAATATTTTTTTAAAATCACTTGAGATACGATTCTCTATTCGTAAGGTTTCTTTCACTTTCCAAACTGTCATAATTGTCAAGTATATTCCAACGATACCTGTAACGAAAAATACTCCCACCCATGATGTAAAAGAAATGACCGCACTACCTGCAAGTGGCGAAAGTAGTGGGGTAACACTGGTAATCGTCGTAAGAAGTGCAAAAAACTTAGTTAATTCAACACCATTATATAGATCACGAACGATTGCACGGGCTATAACAAGCCCTGCTGATGCTGTAAATCCTTGTATAAAACGTAAAACAATAAAAACTTCAACATTCGGTGAAATGGCACAACCGACAGAGGAAATAAAAAATAGAATCATTGAAATTAACAAAGGTTTTCGTCTTCCATGAACATCACTTAAAGGTCCTATTACAATTTGACCTAAGCTCAATCCTAATAGTGCAGATGTTAAACTTGCTTGGACCATAGATGCGTTTGTTCCAAAAAACTTCATAATTTCGGGAAATGATGAAAGATACATATCAACGGTAAATGGTCCCAATGCACAAAAGACTGCTAATAATAGTGCAAATCTAACCTGAGTTTTATTTGTCCTAGAGTCCAATTATTTACAACTCCTTTTTAATCTTTTAATTATTTGATGATGCCGAAGCATTTACTGGATACCAATTGTTCCCACGTTTCTCAAAATACATATTAATTTTCATACTCCAAGTGTTTCTAAAACCATAAATTCTCGCATCAATTTTTGTTTCACAAATGAGAATGGCAATATTGTCATCTATTGTGATTGTTGTTTTTTGAGGCATAGTTTTGAAGTATCTCATTTCTTCATTTTCTATTTGTTCAAGCCATTCTTGCTTACTTTGTTGATAACCAGTCATGTGAACTGATACATAATTGTCATCAAGGATGTAATCCAATGTTTCAGTGTCTTTATTAACCATTGCATCATCAATCGATGATAAACTGCTAGGATTTTTTGTTTATCTTCACTCATATATGGACTTGCAACCTCCTTTTCATCATTTAGATTAGTTTGATTACTAGTAATGCAGGAACGTCCAACCTTTTAAACCATAAATGGGTCAATCCATTAACTGGATAACCCATTTTTGATTTTACTCAAGCTAAGCAATCACTGATTTAATTCTTGTCTATCATTCCACACAAAAGTTGATGTTCTTTTAGCAATCAACCACTGTCCGTTTTCAGAGATGTATTCATCCTTATAAGAAACTGCTGAAGCGTTATTTATTTTTTTTCCATTTTCGGAACTAATAAGATCTACTCGGCAATAGAGAGTCCCTTCAGCTTTATTCCCATTTATTGACACAATGTGTTGACCATTATTGTGGTAAACGGTTTCGAAATTCGCTAAGAAACCCTCGAAAGCTTCACCTATTTCTTTGGTTCCATTAAAACTTGAAGTTAACATTCCGTTTACATATGAATCCACAGTAGCATCTTTAGTAAAAAGCTCCGTTTGCTTCCAAACCTCTTTCTTGTCTGCTAATATTGAGAAATTATCAACAAGTTCTCTGAGGGCTCTTACGTTTTCTAGTTCTTCAATTCTCTTCTCCAAATTTGTTTGTGTCATATTTCTTCCTCCTTAAATACATTTTGCTTGAACGTTACCTCACCAATAAGCATTTGTTGGGATTAGAATTCAGGATTGTCATTGGCTAGTTGTTATATTACCCAGTTAGAGTGGTGTGCGATTACTATTACAAAACACCAAATTTCCCGCATAAACATCCAAATCTAAAGTAGTCAACTACACTTATGATGGGATCTATTAAAAATAAATTTCGCATTGATGAATTATTTCACATCTGTGTATAATATAAAATGAAAATAGAATGCCTTCAATTGTCAAATAATCAAGTTTCGTGAATTAATACACGAAATTGAAGAAATTGTGTCATATTAATAATTCTTGGAGGTTTTAAACTGTGACTAAAGTGGATAGAAGAATAGCTAAATCCCAAGAAGCGATAAAAAAAGCTTTCATTGAATTAATCAATGAAAAGCATTTCGATAAAATTTCTTTACAAGATATTTCCGATAGAGCAAATGTTAGCAGAAGGACTATTTACCTTCATTACATGGATAAATTTGATCTGCTTGATAAAATTATCGAAGAACACATTAACAAGCTAAAAGAAATGTTCGAAGAGTTATCTGAAGTGGACTTTATAACTGGAGGACAGGCAATTTTCGAATATTTTCAAAAGAATTATTTATTCTTTTCAACGATGTTAGTCGGCGGTGGAGCCGATAATTTTCGGGCTCAATACCTTGAGTTTTCTGTTGAACTTTTAAAGGGTGAAGTGAATACAGAAGAAGGCAAAAATAAGGGATTAAGTGAAGATATTATTCTTCGATTTGTTGCAGCTGCTTATGTAGAGGTAGTGGAATGGTGGCTCAAGAATGAAATGCCTTATCCACCTCGTGTCATGGCGGAACAAGTGGGGTTATTGGTAAAGAGGATTTTGTAATTTTCTCCATATGTTATTTAAAAGGGTCGAGGTTGTGAAGGATTGTACTTAAACTAACAGGTGCGTTAGTTGATTAAGGAACATTAAAATGATCAATCTTTTTTATAAAAGAAAAATCCAATTAAATAGTATAAGGGCATGTTTTGATAAATTCTTCAGTTTAGTGCGTCCCAGTTGATTAATTTAATGATGAAACACGTACGGTGTTTTTTTTGTATTCATTAACAAGATGGTTTCAAGAGGAAAGTGTTATTAGAGATTCTTATTTTACGGATTAAATGTTGACACTAAAGAAAAATAGCAGTATGATAATGAAGTCGCCTAATTAATGAGCGATTTTAAAAAAAGAAATACTTCGTAGAAGTTGACAACTATTCAACGTTATGTTAAGATGAATTAGTTGAAAAAAACCTACAACAAATTGCTCTTTGAAAACTGAACAAAACAAAGCGCCAACGTTAAATTTTAAGTGAGCACACACTATCAAAAAAGCAAAATGAGCAAGTCAAACATTTCTTCGGAGAGTTTGATCCTGGCTCAGGACGAACGCTGGCGGCGTGCCTAATACATGCAAGTC
>NZ_JAZHFU010000041.1:0-8147 GCF_036541465.1 Bacillus sp. CFBP9009
AGAAATGTTTGACTTGCTCATTTGCTTTTTTGATAGTGTGTGCTCACTTAAAATTTAACGTTGGCGCTTTGTTTTGTTCAGTTTTCAAAGAGCAATTTCACATTCGTTCTTGCGAACGGCTGTTTATTCATCATAACATCTTATTGATTAGTTGTCAACTTCTGCGAAGTTTTTAACTTATTTTAAATCGCTGTGTTTTTCAGCGACCATTTCATCTTATCATTTTCATAGTAAGAAGTCAATAGTTATTATTTCTTTCAGCAACCTGCCAAAAGCGATGAAGTTTTTCGTTTGTCTTAGTTGGTGCTTATTTATATTAATCCTTTCCCACCATAAAGTCAACACATTTCCCTTCAACCTAGTAATGCTTTTGGCTAAACCAATAAAACCTGCCAGTGATGTGTAATGGCATTAACAACCTGAATAGATGAAGGTAAACGTGTAAATCAGATGTATAAATCAAATACTGAAAAGCTGATTGTTCATTTCGGATAGATTGCTTTAAAAATAATCCGTTAAATCACGAATCCCATTGTCCAAATATTAAAAAATTTTTTTACAATTTTACTTTCTTGTACTATAATAAATATATTTTAAAAATTTCAGGATAGACTTTTAATCATTATAAAAATAGTTGGGAGAGGGATTTATAAATGATTAATAAAAACACATCTTTGAGGATGCAAAGTATCGTTTTTATTGGCTTTATGGGAGTAGGAAAGACGACGATCGGACAGAAAGTAGCAAGGAAATTATATAGGGACTTTATTGATATAGATCAAGAAATTGAAAAGGAATTCAATATGCCCACTACAGAAATATTCAAGAAGTTTGGAGAAAAAGCTTTTCGCGAAAAAGAAAAAAGTGTGATTGAAAGCCTTAGTCAACAACAATTGAAAATCATTTCAGTTGGAGGCGGGGCATTTTTACAAGAGGATATACGGAATATCTGTTTATCCAATTGCATTGTCTTTTACCTGGACTTATCTTGGGAATACTGGAAAGAGAGAATAGGCTTACTTATTGATAGTAGACCTGTTTTACAAAGCCGGTCCCTTGAGGAAATTGAAGAACTCTTTTACACCAGACAAGAAATATACTCCTATCATCATTCAAAAGTGAATACCAATGATCTTGATGTTGATGAAGTTGCAGACTTCATAGTCGATTCATTGAAAGTTGCCTGGGATATTTATGAACCGCTTAAGTAAGACCAGCTCTTTCATTTAATTGATTTTCCCAATAAAAGAATAATAGAAAAGATGAAAAGGGTACAGCGGCATGGATACCTAACCTCCTGTAATCTAATCACCTTTTTATTTTTCTTTATTAGGAAGACTCTCTAATAATCAGTTCTGGATTCAATATGATTCGCTGTTGATCACGTTCAATTTTCTCCATTTGCTGATACAGGAGATTCGCTGCCTCTTTTCCAATACGTCTAGGGAATGAGGAAATGGTCGTTAGCGGAGGATGATAGATTTCTGCGACTGGAACGTTATCGAACCCAACGATATCTATATCTTTTCCAGGAGTAAATCCTTTCATCATTAATCCTTGCATAACACCGAAAGCAATTAAGTCGCTAAAGCAAAAAATCGCGGTAGGCGGATTAGGATTCTCAAGTACTTTCAATACAGCCTCCAGCCCTCCCTCCCGGGTAGGGGCACTATCTATCACCAGCGATTCATCCACTTCCAATCCCGCTCTTGAAAGAGCTTCACGGTATCCCTCCATTCTCTCGATCCAAGTAGAAGATTCCTTGATGCCACCAAGGAGCGCAATTCTTTTATGTCCCTTTCCAAGGAGATGATCAACAGCCATCCTGGCTCCTTCTGGATAGTCTATGCCTACATAGTCGCTATTCACTCCAGGTAGTTCCCTAACAGCAAGGACCATTGGCGTGTCAATTTCATTTAACCTTTCAATTGTATCTTGTGAGCTTTCAGAGACAGGACAAAGAATCAGGCCTCCCACCCTATGTTCCATCATGGTTGAAAGGAGATGGTCTTGCTTGGCGACCGAGTCGAATGTAGTTCCCAGCAACACTGTATAACCGACCTCATCCAATGCGTCATGAACGCCTATCAGGAATTCAGAAAAAAAAGTGTTTGATATGTCGGTAATAATGATTCCTACAGTATCCGAGCTCTGCGACCTTAGGTTGGCTGCAATTCTATCGTATACATAACCCAGTTCATGCATGGATTTTAATACCTTTTTTCGCGTCGCTTCCGATATTCGAGGATTATTGCGAACGATAAGGGAAGCAGTGGATGTAGAAACCCCAGCATGTTTCGCTACCTGTTGCAGCGTGACCCGCCCTTTTTTGGATTGTTTCATAGTTCAATCACCATCTTGAATGTATTTTTGATGTACTTATTATTATCATGTTCTTATTATAATAATAATATAGTTACTGTCATTATTACACCATTGCTTTCGGAACATGGGTATACCATCGATTAATACTCACTCCAATACATCTATATCAAATATTCATTAGTCCAAAAAAAACGCCACCCTAGTTCTAGAAGATGGAGTTTTAAGTAATCCTTCATATTTATTAGCCATGGTTGAATATGGTCTGGTGCTGTGTCAATTTTTTATATCGGTAATAAACAAAAGCTGCAGCTAGAATTCCAATTGTTGCAATAAAGCAATCGAAAAGAAATATATGCGATATATCCCCGCTCTTAGCGATCAAGCCCGTTGCAATTGGTAAAATGACGCTCGCCAAACTTGAAGCCGTCGCAACGATCCCTGTTACAGTTCCTTTTTTCCTCCAGAAGAGTTCAGTCATTATTGCAATGGTTAATTGAAATATCCCTGCTGTCGAGGCTCCAAGGAAAAAGGAGCTAATACTTAAGACAATGGGTGAATGAATCGTTAATATGATGATTACCGTAAGTAAAGTAATCATTGGATAAAGCAATATTACCGTCACGGGCTTAATCCATTTGTTTAATAAGATGGATAATAGCAGGACGGAAATCAGTGATCCAACACTATAATAGCTCAATAATTTAATTGCACTTGAAGATGGCATACCTGCGACTTCCTGGCCGAAGCTCGGTAACCAGATTTGCGAAACTGTAAATAACGCAGTTGATGTAAACCCAATTATGATTAGTGCGACTCCTTCGCTCCAAAATTTAGGTTCAGTTATGAACCTGTTACTATGCAAATCCTCCTCATGATTGACAGCATCGGATTTGCTTTTTGGAAATGAAGCGGACAAAACAAAGAACATATTCAAGAAGTAGACTACAGCCGGTAATAAAAATGCAAACCCGTAAAATAATTCGTTCCTAGTAAGAAACAAGATGATGAATGGCAGGATGGTTGCACCAAGAGAACCAAAAGCCTTAACCATAACACTGGCGGAACCAGCAGATTCAGGAAACATTTCAGTTAGCGCCGGATATGTACCAGCATCCATGGCTGAGTTCGATATTCCCGCAAGTAAAGCAAATACAAACGCCATTTCATATGTGGGGGAAAAGGGAATCCCTAATAAAAAAACTCCCATTATTACCGAAGAGACAATGATCAATGGCTTTCTTCCAAATTTATCTGATAATACTCCCGAAAGACCATACGTGAGTAACCTGCCTATTCCTATTGCTGCAATGAGATAACTGATGCCAGTAGAGTCTGTATCCCATTGATCTGTTAAAGAGGGCATGTTTGAGGCGAGAATTATATTTACCATCCCTAGCAGGAAATAGTTAATATACATGCCAGATGCCGCTTTAAAATACTGATTTTTCATTATTACACCCCTATAATAAATCACGTTGTGTTTCTCCCCTAGAACGCTTTAATGCAAAATGTAATTACATTAAAGCCTCCCCTTTTATGTTATCCATTTAAATGAAAACCACTTTTCAAAAAAAAACGCTAAGAAAAACAAGGAATTTCACTCCCTGCATTTCTTAGCTCTGTGGTATCTGCACTCATTTAATGTAATCAATTAACGATGATGCACATCAAGTATGAACAAACCTCTATTTTGGAGAATGATCCCCAGAGTGGAATCGTATTATTCTGCAAACAATTGCTCTTTGATGTAATCAACAGGCATCTGTTGACCTGTCCATAATTCAAAGGCAAGTGCACCTTGCCAAAGCATCATCCCAAGACCATTAATAGCTGTAGCACCCGCAGCCTCAGCTTGTTCCATTAGTTTTGATTTACGTGGGATGTAAACAACATCTGTTACGATTAAATCAGGACGCAGCATTGATTCGTCTTGAATGACACTTAAGCCATCAAGGGGTTTCATGCCAACGCCAGTTCCATTTGCCAAAATATCACTAGTTGCGATTTCAGCCTTTAATTGTTCAACATTTTCAAGAGGGTATACGTTGGCTTTTACATTTAAGTGCTTCATATCTTCATTGATGATTCGTACATTCTCTTCTGCTTGCGGGAAGAAAGCATCATCACGAGCAAAAATGCTGATTTCCGCCACACCTTCCAGCGCAGATTGAATGGCAATTGGAGTAGCAGCCCCGCCAGAACCGATAAGAGTCATTTTCTTTCCTTTAATATCTATACCATGTTCTTTTAGGTTCCGAGTATATCCCATTCCGTCTGTGCTGTGCCCTACGAACTTTCCATCAACATTGACAACTGTATTAACGGCCCCAGAAAATTTAGCACTGTCTGCCAATTTATCTAGATATGGAAGGATCTTCATTTTATTAGGCATGGATACGTTAAATCCTTTTACATTTAATGCACGCATCCCCTTTACTGCATCTTCCAGCTCTTCATTTCCAACCTCAAATGCTAAATAGGCGCAATTCAAGCCTAATTTATCGAAAGCTAAATTATGCATGGCAGGTGATAAAGAATGTCCGATAGGTGTTGCCAGCAATCCTACTAATTCTGTTTTCCCATTAATTCGTCCTAGATTTTCCATGTTCATGTTCTATTCCCCCTGATTTTTTAAGTTTTATATAAATTCCTTATTGGAAGGAATTATGAGTTAAATATTTTGATCAATGATCTCCAATACATCTCTTAATTGAGTAACAGGAATTTGTCCTGGGGCAGATGCTTCTTTTCCGGCACCGAATGTACAAGCAGATCCAAACACCGCACCTGATAATCGGCTGACCAGGCCTGTACCCGACATTGACATCGTAATGAATGGGCGATCGGCATACTTTGTTTTCATCGTGTAAGTTGCATCTAATAAAACGAGTAAGTCACCAACCGTTTGGGGCATTACAGCGATTTTTGGAATATGGGCGCCAAATTCCTGCATTTTACGTAATCGGTAAATGATTTCTTCTTTTGCAGGTGTCTTATCGAAATCATGGTTACACATTACTACGTATACGCCATTTTCCTCAGCTACCTTTACAGTCTCCTTCACTGATGATTCCTCAAAAAATAACTCCACATCGACAAGATCAATATTCTTCGTTTTAATTGCTGTATGAAGAAGTTGGAAATAATAAACATCACTGATTTCCTTGTTTCCGCCTTCTTTATGGCTTCTAAAAGTGAAAAGCAGCAAAGTATTGGGAACAGCACTTCTAAGTTTTGAAATCATATCTGAAACAGCTTCTAAGCTTTCGACTTGTTCAAAGACATCTACTCGCCATTCAATGATATCCGGCTGTAGCGCATTTACCGTTTCAACTTCTTTAAGCAGTTCTTCTTCAGTTGTCCCCATTAGAGGAACGATGATCTTTGGAACCCCTTCTCCGATCGTTACGTCTTTGATCGTGATTGTTTGCATGGATGTTTCCCCCTTTTATCATTATCATCAGTGGGGTTCATGCCCCACTGATGTTCGGCTAGACTGTTTAATTGGAAACCTTAATTACCTTTTTGTATCGATAGGCAACGAATACGGCCAATAAAATACTAACTGCCGCAATTGCCACATCAAACAAGAAGACCGCAGTTAACCCAGTACTCTTAGAAATGATACCTGTAACGAAAGGTATGATGATAAAGGCTGAACTACCTGCAATGTTTACATATGAAGTAATCGTACCTTTATTGGCAGGGAAGAATTCTGTGATTATTGTCATGGCTAATTGGAATACCCCTGCAGTTGAAAGCCCTATGAAGAAAGCGCTCAAAACAGTTATAAATGGTTGCTGGATGTAAATGAGTGACAATAAAGATAATGCTGCAATGACCGGATAGATAATCATGACGGTAATGGGCTTAATTACTTTATTCAATAGAACAGCTAGTAAAATGACAGAAACAAGGGAGCCAATGCTATAGTAACTAAGCAATTGAACAGCCTTAGCTTGGGTTAGCCCCAATACATCTTGTCCGAAGTTCGGGAGCCAGACTTGAACCAGCATGAATAAAGCAGTTGATGTGAAGCCTAATAGTATGACTGCCAAACCTTCCTGAGCAAACTTCGGTTTTGAGAGGAATTGCTGTTGAACCGGCACAGCTTGTTCATCATTCTGAGTTTGGCTTTGAGCTTTATGATCCGGGAATGAAACCTTAAGCAGGAAAAACCCATTAACAAGATATACAGCAGCCATTAAGAAGAATGTATACCCGTAAAACATATCTCTAGCTATAAAGAACGCCATGATAAATGGAAGAAGTGCGGCACCGATTGAAACGAACGCTTTTACTAATACGGTAGCGGAACCAGCTTTCTTTTGAAAAGCCTCAATAAGTGCTGGATACGTACCTGCATCCAAAAATGAATTTGCAATACCAGCACATACAGCAAATATAAATGCCAATGTATAGTTAGGAGCCAAAGGTATGCCTATAAGGAAGATCAGGTAGATAAAAGATGCTGAAACGACAAATGGTTTCCTTCCTAATTTATCCGACAGTCTACCCGCGAAAAACAAGGAAACTAACTTACCGATTCCTATAGCAGAAACCAAGTAACTTATCCCTGAGGCACTTGTGTTTAATTGGTCGGACAAATTTTCCATATTTGACCCGATGATAATATTGATCATGCCTAAAATGAAATAGCTAATATATAAACCAGTGGCCATTTTTATAAATGGATTTTTCATGTAACACACCCCTATTAAAAAATTATCGAAATGCAATTTGATTCTTAAGCCTTTCAGAAGTTGCCCCCTTGCCCCATACCATAAATTCAAGAACAAAATTACGTACTAAATAAAACAATAAGTAAACCGGCTTTAGTTAGTACATCGTTCTACTAACTTTTCGCAAAACTAGTATATCGTTCTACTAATCTTCCATTATTAGTACATCGTTCTACTAAAAAATTAGTATTGGTATATCGTTCTACTAAAAACCGATTACGTTCTAAATACAAAAGGTATTGAATTAACACTTATGCTAGATTTAATTAGTTAAATTTATTTAGTATATCGTTCTACTGGATTATTATACTGCGCTAATTTAATTGTGTCAAACTCATGAAGCAGTCCTTAATAACTATAGAGCAATTACTCATACTCATTATTCCTGGATTTCGAAGTGCTCATTTTTGATCTTATTTACCTTAAAAGCACAGCCATACCTTGGATTCGTTACTGTTCAAAAAAGTTCAAGCATACTTTTATTTGCTGTGGCACAAAGTATTTTATCATTTATTAGGGCTTCCTTCTAATCCGATATTCTCCACTTTTTTAGTTACCAGTTTCTGAATAAATTTCTTTTTAGCTAAAATATATGTACTGCTTCTTATTTAAATACAATTATCCAGTAATTTACAATCGGATTGAATGACCCATGTCTAAGTATGGCTGGGAGAATATCTCACTTTTATTTTCAATATCACCCTTCTCAGGGTGTAATAACAACTTCTCTATAATGGAAAATAACAAGGCATTATAATTTTCATAAACGCAAAAAAAGACCAGCCGGATGGCTGATCTTAATAAATGGCTTGGCGGCGTCCTACTCTCACAGGGGGAAACCCCCAACTACCATCGGCGCTGAAGAGCTTAACTGCCGTGTTCGGAATGGGAACGGGTGTGACCTCTTCGCTATCGCCACCAAACATATAAGGAACGTTGTTCCTTCAAAACTAGATAATAAGAAGGTATTTCATTTTTTAAAAAGCGTTGGTTAAGTCCTCGATCTATTAGTATCAGTCAGCTCCACATGTCACCATGCTTCCACCTCTGACCTATCAACCTGATCATCTTTCAGGGATC
>NZ_JAZHFU010000042.1:0-6207 GCF_036541465.1 Bacillus sp. CFBP9009
ATTTTTGATGGGTTCTTCTTTTGCAGTAGTTAAAATTGGTCTACCTTATTCATCCCCATTATTATTAGCAGCATTACGCTTCACACTTGCCGGACTCATAATGGCGATGATCGTAATCTTTTTTAAAAGACCGCATCCAAACTCTAAAGGGGATTGGATGTTTTTTCTCGATTTTGGACTTGAAGTGCAAGGGGAATGGGAAATGGAAGGAGAGTTGATGGATCAGATGAGTGGGCTTAATGACGTTAAAGTAGCATGTGTAGGATTGGGGAATTTCTGCTCTTCTTCATTTTTAGTCTCCTCCTTGATGTAACTTGTTTATAGGATAGGAAAAACTTTTAAAATAAAAAGTGGGGTAAATATAAAATTTTTCTTAAATTTATACTTGGATTTTATTATTAATCTTCTTAGGAATCCGCCATTGGTAATTGTGTCTTTAAAATAAAATTGCGAAGCTTGTAAGAAAGATGCGAAGTTTTGAATAAAGTTGTGATACTTTATCTTTTCAATCAAAGATTTCTAAATGAGTTTTGATTAAACTTTTTTCAAACTGGTTTCCTTTTATTAGCCATGGCTTGCAGAAAATTTTCAATCAAACTTTATTCAAAACCAACACCCATAATTGATGGATTTTGACATACCGCCAGTGAAATATGTAATCACGCGATAAAGTTGTTCCGATAAGAATCTCTTTTTTAAATGAACGAACAGGAACAGGTGCGTTAGCTGAAGATCGGAGCTGTCTTGAAGGCAGCTTTTTCGTTATGCAACTATCGGGGCAGCATTCCTGTAATAACTGAAAATGAGGTTTGAACGAAAAAAGACCTCTTGATAAGATGAATGTGTCCTAAGTTAGCCAGCTAAAAAAGGACAAAAACATCTATTTGGAGGTCTCACAATGAATTATAACCAAAATCATAAAATCACTCAAATTACTTCTGAAACCTTAATTGTCGGAGTAGATATAGCCAAGCACAATCATGTCGCGAGAGCACAGGATTTTAGAGGATTGGAACTAGGTAAAACGTGTTTCTTTGAAAATACGAAAGCAGGATTTCATTCGTTTCTAGATTGGATTAACCAACTTGTTAAAGAGTGTAAGTTAAATAAAGTGATTGTAGGCATGGAGCCAACCGGTCACTACTGGTTAAATCTGGCTCATCTTCTAAAAGAGAATAATATTAAGTTCGTATCTGTCAATCCACTACATGTTAAACGAAGTAAAGAATTAGACGATAATTCACCTACAAAGAATGACGTGAAAGATGCAAAAGTCATCGCACAATTAGTCAATGACGGAAGATACGCCGAACCAACAATTCCACAAGGAATTTAAGCAGAACTCCGAGTGGCCAAAAAACTTCGCGATCTTCTCAACGTTGACTTACAGGTCGTTCAGGGACAAGTTCATAACTGGCTTGATCGTTACTTTCCCGAATTTTTGACAGTGTTCAAAAATTTGGGAAGGCAGCTATTCATTTTCTAAAGCTAGAAGCCTTGCCACATCAACTTGTAAATTATACGGATGAAGAGCTCTTACTTTCCTTAAGATAAGTGGTAAAACGCAGTATAGGCTTAAAGAAGATACGAGCACTCAAAGAAGCAGCCAATCGTTCGATTGGTATTCGTCAAGGGGAAGCTATGGCAAAATTAGAGTTGAGAGCTTTACTAGAGAAGTATCATTTTATTCAAGTGAAATTCGAAGAATTAGATCATCAATTAGATCAGTTATTAGACCATATCCCAGGTGTCACACAGATGTTAGAGGTGTCAGGAATCGGTCGAGATACAGTAGCAGGGTTTTTCGCAGAGGTCGGCGACCTCAGGGACTATCAACATCCTCGCCAAATCGTAAAATTAGCAGGTTTAAGTTTAAAAGAAAACACATCCGGAAAGCAGAAAGGTCAGACCAAGATTACCAAACGGGGACGAAAGAAATTGAGGGCTCTCTTATTCCGGGCAGCCATGATACTGGTGGCAAAGAACAAGGCTTTTAAAGCTCTTCATATATATTACACAACACGTTTTCACAATCCCTTAAAGAAAATGCAATCTCTGATAGCCTTGTGTAACAAGCTTATTCGAATTCTGTTTTCAATCGGTAAAAAACAATTTACGTTTCAAGAAGACAAGATGTTAAAGGATATCCCTCATATGGCAACATTTTTAGTACATCAAACAGTCGAATAGTTCATTGAATTTTAAGGTTACACGGTCATTTAATTAACACTCATTTAAAAGTGAAGCACGGATTAGTCGGCAAAGCAACTAACGTGAGGACTTAGATCCTGTGGGGCAGCATGACCGACATCCACCTCATGGAAAGGTTGAACGAAGGAATGTAGGAGCATCAACTCTGTGAGACATGGGAGGGTTGACCTCCATGAGACATGTGGATATCCAAAAGTGCGATCATAACATTGCTTAAACCAATTTTTTCCTATAATTGGCTAGTTTAGCATACACTTTTTTCGATAAATCCCTATCCTTGAGGAGTAATGCCGAGCTTACATAGATAACGGTTAATGATATGACTATGAAATCCTAAGAATTCTAGAGCAATCGTGAGATTGTGTTTAGTTTATTGAGGGAGTTTAGTTGAAGAAGAAACCACCCATTTTCCTGATCAGCGACTGTACTCAAGAGTAGGTTTTGAAGATAAAGGTTTCAGCTCGCAAAAAATCAAGGGATTTCCTTGGTTTTTTGTTTTTTTGAAAAGGATTGTAAAATGGAAAAAAGTGATGTATTATTAAATTGTGAAATGTTTCACAAACAATATTCTCCTTTTACAAACTTAATGAGATGAAAGGATGAAAAACTTATGACAAAAGAAAAAGTAAGCCGTGTCGCATTAATTGGAACAGGATTTGTAGGCTCAAGCTACGCCTTTGCTCTTATGAACCAAGGAATTGTAGATGAGTTGATTATGATTGATTTAAATAAAGAAAAAGCAATTGGTGATGTGATGGATTTAAATCATGGGAAAGTTTTCGCTCCAGATCCAACAAATATTCGCTTTGGAGAGTATGAAGATTGTGCAGATGTAGATTTAGTTGTAATTTGTGCAGGAGCGAACCAAAAACCAGGAGAAACACGCCTTGACCTTGTGGATAAAAATCTGAAGATTTTTAAAACAATAGTCGAGAATGTCATGGCTAGTGGATTTGATGGCATCTTTCTTGTCGCAACCAATCCCGTTGACATCTTAACATACGCAACATGGCATTATAGTGGGTTACCTAAAGAACGAGTCATTGGATCTGGTACCATTCTTGATACAGCTCGTTTCCGTTTCCTACTAGGTGATTACTTTAAAGTCGCACCGAAAAATGTGCATGCGTATATCATCGGAGAACACGGTGACAGCGAGCTACCTGTTTATAGTTCTGCAGACGTGGGTGGTATTCCCGTTTTGAAAATGATTGAACGCCAAGAACACTATAAAAAAGAAGACTTAGATGAGATTTTTATTAATGTACGTGATGCAGCCTACAAAATCATTGAAGGAAAAGGTGCTACTTACTATGGCATCGCTATGGGACTTGTGCGAATTACAAAAGCCATTCTCCACAATGAAAATAGCGTGTTAACTGTCTCTGCTCATCTGGATGGCCAGTATGGTGAAAAGCATGTGTACATGGGTGTTCCAGCAATCATTAATCGTAGTGGGATCCGAGAAGTTGTCGAATTAGAACTCAATGAAGAAGAACAACAGAAATTCCAACACAGTGCTTATGTCTTAAAAGACATTTTGGCGCCTCATTTTGAAGAACTAAAATTATAACATTAAATAGAAAGAAGGAAGCATCATGTGGATTCAAGATTATAATCCATAAATAACACGTTCTTATCAGCCTTGGTTGCTGCCCTTCCTGTCATATTCTTTCTTTTGGGTCTGACTGTATTCAAAATGAAGGGCATTATCGCAGCCCTTCTTACACTAATCATTAGCATAGGTGTATCGGCATTTTTATTCCAGATCCTTACCAGTTGGATCGTTGTTAGAAGGCCAATATGGTAATAGTAATGTTTATGTTGATACTCCAACTGTAATTAATCGTACAGGTGCAAAAAATATTGTGGAGCTTTCCCTAAATGAGAGCGAAAAAGAAAAGTTTGCACATTCTGTTAAAACACTTAAAGATATTCAATCTCTATTTTGGGAGTATTTTAATTCTTAAGTAAGAAATTCTTACGTAAGGGAGCTGTTATTATGTTGGTAGAAACTATCGATCCATTTAATAATCTTGCTATTTCAGCGTTAGTTGCAGCTATACCGATCCTTTTGTTTCTCTTATGTTTGACGATCTTTAAAATGAAAGGTATTTATGCAGCGCTTCTAAATTTATTTGTAACCCTTCTTATTGTACTTTTCCTCTTTAAGCTACCATTGGGTGAAGCAATTGGGAGTGTTGTACAAGGTACGATACAAGGGATATGGCCGATTGGTTATATCATTGTGATGGCCGTCTGGTTATATAAAATCTCTGTTAAATCCGGGAAATTTGATGTTTTACGCGGAAGTATTGCGGGTATTTCACAAGACCAACGTCTTCAGCTCTTACTTATTGGGTTTTGCTTTAATGCCTTTCTTGAAGGGGCAGCAGGTTTTGGTGTACCGATTGCAATCTGTGCCGTTCTATTAGTTTCATTGGGATTCAAACCTTTACAGGCAGCCATGCTCTGTCTAGTAGCAAATGGTGCTTCAGGAGCATTCGGTGCAATTGGCATACCGGTTGGAATCATCGGTACATTTGGGCTGGAAAATGTGACCTCCATGAATGTGTCAATGATGACTGCCTTAACACTGCCGATCATTAACTTTACCATTCCGTTTTTATTAATATGGTTAATGGATGGATTTAAAGGGATTAGAGAAGTATTGCCGGCTATTTTGGTGACATCTATTACTTATACAGTGGCCCAAGCGATCATAACAATATTTGTAGGACCAGAGTTAGCTGACATTATTCCTTCTTTATTAACAATGGGTTTGTTGGCATTATTTCTTAATAAGTGGCAGCCTAAACATATATTTTTACTCAACGGCAAAGAATATGAATTTGAAAATCATTCAATGGGTGATGTTGTAAAGGCATGGTCTCCATTTTATTTATTAACAATATTTGTATTGATTTGGAGCTTTCCTGCATTTAAAGGTTTGTTTTCTCAAGGAGGAATTCTTGAATCTGCTGTACTGAAATTTATAGTACCAGGATCTTCGATCAATATTGGCATTGATTTAATCGGTGCAACAGGAACAGCGATATTATTAGCTGCTTTAACGACGATTGTAACGACGAAAGCAATCAATTTCAGTGAAGGTCTGTCTCTCCTAAAAAAAACTGTTTCAGAATTTTGGATTCCAATCATTATGATCTGTGCAATTATTGGTATAGCTAAGTTAATGACATATGGTGGATTAACAATTGCTTTAGGTGAAGCAGTTGCTACAACAGGAAATATCTTCCCTTTACTATCACCACTATTAGGATGGATTGGAGTGTTTATGACTGGGTCTGTAGTAAATAACAATACGTTATTTGCGCCTATACAAGCTACTGCAGGTAATATCATAGGCACAAACTCATCATTATTAGTTTCTGCTAACACTGCCGGGGGAGTTATGGCAAAGCTTGTTTCTCCACAGTCAATCGCAATAGCAGCAGCTGCCGTTGGTGAAATAGGAAAAGAATCTGATTTAACGAAAATGACATTAAAATACAGCTTTGGGTTATTAGCTTTTGTGTGCATTTGGACATTTATATTATCGCTATTTTATTAGTAATACTTTTATATAACTAACTAGTAAAAAGGAATCAGAGAACTACTCTGATTCCTTTTTCAAAGACAAAGCTGCTTTTAAAAATTAATCTTACTGCTCACTTATTCGAAAATAAATTGAAATACAATCGTTACGGTGAACCGTATCATAAATAACTCCAACCTAAATTTTTGTTAAAGTCTAGTTAACGCTTTGTAGCAAGCAGCCATTCATATTTTCATTTTTTAACAAACGGGCGCGATTCTTTAATAAGAATCGCTTTTCTTAATGAACTAACGGGTGCGTTAGCTGAAGATCAGAGCTGTCTATAAGGCAGCTTTTTCTTATGGAACTAACGGGGCAGGATAGCATTCCTGTAGTTCGTTATTTTTCAGCTTTGAAAAAAATAGGGCTCCTCAGTAAGATATGAGTAAGACACCACT
>NZ_JAZHFU010000042.1:6237-6596 GCF_036541465.1 Bacillus sp. CFBP9009
AAGAATTTCCGATAAACACCTTGTTGTTGGAGTGGATATTGCCCAACAATTACATGTGGCTAGAGCAGTGAATTTCCGTGGAATTGTAGTAGGAGATCCACTTGCATTTGAAAATAATGAAGATGGATTTGCTAGTTTATTAAAATGGATGGATAAGCTTCAAAGATTAAATAAACTGGATGCAGCCATCGTGGGAATGGAACCTACAGGCCATTACTGGATTAATCTTTCAAAATGGCTATTTAAACAAGGAATTGAGGTAGTAACAGTAAACCCTCACTTAGTAAAAAGGAATAAAGAAAACCGTGATAATACTCAGTCCAAAAGTGATAAGAAAGATGCCTTGGTCATCGCTGATA
>NZ_JAZHFU010000042.1:6664-6947 GCF_036541465.1 Bacillus sp. CFBP9009
TTATGTCTAACCGTGATGTGGTAGTTAAACGACTCGTTAGCACTATTAATCAATTAAACCGTTGGGTGGATATTGTCTTTCCTGAACTCAGGCAAGTATTTAAAGACATTACTGGTAAAGGGGCTATTGCCACACTTCGTTTATTTCCATCTCCAATGGAACTGCGTTCCCTGAAACCTCATGATGTAGTTCAGGATGGAAATCAATAATGAAGAGGCAGCCTGGATTAAAGAAAGCTCAATTACTTCTTCAGTTAGCTAGGAAATCTGTCGGCACAAGACAA
>NZ_JAZHFU010000043.1:0-4693 GCF_036541465.1 Bacillus sp. CFBP9009
AAAAAAGCAAATGAGCAAGTCAAACATTTCTTCGGAGAGTTTGATCCTGGCTCAGGACGAACGCTGGCGGCGTGCCTAATACATGCAAGTCGAGCGAATCAATGGGAGCTTGCTCCCTGAGATTAGCGGCGGACGGGTGAGTAACACGTGGGCAACCTGCCTATAAGACTGGGATAACTTCGGGAAACCGGAGCTAATACCGGATACGTTCTTTTCTCGCATGAGAGAAGATGGAAAGACGGTTTACGCTGTCACTTATAGATGGGCCCGCGGCGCATTAGCTAGTTGGTGAGGTAATGGCTCACCAAGGCGACGATGCGTAGCCGACCTGAGAGGGTGATCGGCCACACTGGGACTGAGACACGGCCCAGACTCCTACGGGAGGCAGCAGTAGGGAATCTTCCGCAATGGACGAAAGTCTGACGGAGCAACGCCGCGTGAACGAAGAAGGCCTTCGGGTCGTAAAGTTCTGTTGTTAGGGAAGAACAAGTACCAGAGTAACTGCTGGTACCTTGACGGTACCTAACCAGAAAGCCACGGCTAACTACGTGCCAGCAGCCGCGGTAATACGTAGGTGGCAAGCGTTGTCCGGAATTATTGGGCGTAAAGCGCGCGCAGGTGGTTCCTTAAGTCTGATGTGAAAGCCCACGGCTCAACCGTGGAGGGTCATTGGAAACTGGGGAACTTGAGTGCAGAAGAGGAAAGTGGAATTCCAAGTGTAGCGGTGAAATGCGTAGAGATTTGGAGGAACACCAGTGGCGAAGGCGACTTTCTGGTCTGTAACTGACACTGAGGCGCGAAAGCGTGGGGAGCAAACAGGATTAGATACCCTGGTAGTCCACGCCGTAAACGATGAGTGCTAAGTGTTAGAGGGTTTCCGCCCTTTAGTGCTGCAGCTAACGCATTAAGCACTCCGCCTGGGGAGTACGGCCGCAAGGCTGAAACTCAAAGGAATTGACGGGGGCCCGCACAAGCGGTGGAGCATGTGGTTTAATTCGAAGCAACGCGAAGAACCTTACCAGGTCTTGACATCCTCTGACAACCCTAGAGATAGGGCTTTCCCCTTCGGGGGACAGAGTGACAGGTGGTGCATGGTTGTCGTCAGCTCGTGTCGTGAGATGTTGGGTTAAGTCCCGCAACGAGCGCAACCCTTGATCTTAGTTGCCAGCATTCAGTTGGGCACTCTAAGGTGACTGCCGGTGACAAACCGGAGGAAGGTGGGGATGACGTCAAATCATCATGCCCCTTATGACCTGGGCTACACACGTGCTACAATGGATGGTACAAAGGGCTGCAAACCTGCGAAGGTAAGCGAATCCCATAAAGCCATTCTCAGTTCGGATTGCAGGCTGCAACTCGCCTGCATGAAGCCGGAATCGCTAGTAATCGCGGATCAGCATGCCGCGGTGAATACGTTCCCGGGCCTTGTACACACCGCCCGTCACACCACGAGAGTTTGTAACACCCGAAGTCGGTGAGGTAACCTTTATGGAGCCAGCCGCCTAAGGTGGGACAGATGATTGGGGTGAAGTCGTAACAAGGTAGCCGTATCGGAAGGTGCGGCTGGATCACCTCCTTTCTAAGGATAATTACGAGAGCGCTTTTGTTTTGTTCAGTTTTGAATGAGTAATTCATTCAAATAGGAAAGACAAGCATCACGATGTGATGGATTCTTTCTGCTTTGTTCCTTGAAAACTAGATAATAGATAGAAGGCAATTAATTTTTTCAAAGCATCTGTAAGATCTTTTTTAACGGTTAAGTTAGAAAGGGCGCACGGTGGATGCCTTGGCACTAGGAGCCGATGAAGGACGGGACTAACACCGATATGCTTCGGGGAGCTGTAAGTAAGCTTTGATCCGGAGATTTCCGAATGGGGAAACCCACTGTTCGTAATGGAACAGTATCTTTACCTGAATACATAGGGTACTGAAGGCAGACCCGGGGAACTGAAACATCTAAGTACCCGGAGGAAGAGAAAGCAAACGCGATTTCCTGAGTAGCGGCGAGCGAAACGGAATTAGCCCAAACCAAGAGGCTTGCCTCTTGGGGTTGTAGGACACTCAACATGGAGTTACAAAGGAACGGGGTAAATGAAGCGATCTGGAAAGATCCGTCGAAGAAGGTAAAAACCCTGTAGTTGAAACTTCGTTCCCTCCTGAGTGGATCCTGAGTACGGCGGGACACGAGAAATCCCGTCGGAAGCAGGGAGGACCATCTCCCAAGGCTAAATACTCCCTAGTGACCGATAGTGAACCAGTACCGTGAGGGAAAGGTGAAAAGCACCCCGGAAGGGGAGTGAAATAGATCCTGAAACCGTGTGCCTACAAGTAGTCAAAGCCCGTTAATGGGTAATGGCGTGCCTTTTGTAGAATGAACCGGCGAGTTACGATTTCATGCAAGGTTAAGTTGATGAGACGGAGCCGCAGCGAAAGCGAGTCTGAATAGGGCGAATGAGTATGAGGTCGTAGACCCGAAACCAGGTGATCTACCCATGTCCAGGGTGAAGTTCAGGTAACACTGAATGGAGGCCCGAACCCACGCACGTTGAAAAGTGCGGGGATGAGGTGTGGGTAGCGGAGAAATTCCAATCGAACCTGGAGATAGCTGGTTCTCTCCGAAATAGCTTTAGGGCTAGCCTCAAGATGAGAGTATTGGAGGTAGAGCACTGATTGGACTAGGGGCCCCCAACGGGTTACCGAATTCAGTCAAACTCCGAATGCCAAATACTTATTCTTGGGAGTCAGACTGCGAGTGATAAGATCCGTAGTCGAAAGGGAAACAGCCCAGACCACCAGCTAAGGTCCCAAAGTATACGTTAAGTGGAAAAGGATGTGGAGTTGCTTAGACAACCAGGATGTTGGCTTAGAAGCAGCCACCATTTAAAGAGTGCGTAATAGCTCACTGGTCGAGTGACTCCGCGCCGAAAATGTACCGGGGCTAAACGTATCACCGAAGCTGTGGATTGACACCGTTGGGTGTCGATGGTAGGAGAGCGTTCTAAGGGCGTTGAAGTCAGACCGGAAGGACTGGTGGAGCGCTTAGAAGTGAGAATGCCGGTATGAGTAGCGAAAGAAGGGTGAGAATCCCTTCCACCGAATGCCTAAGGTTTCCTGAGGAAGGCTCGTCCGCTCAGGGTTAGTCGGGACCTAAGCCGAGGCCGAAAGGCGTAGGCGATGGACAACAGGTTGATATTCCTGTACCACCTATACATCGTTTGAACGATGGGGGGACGCAGAAGGATAGGGTAAGCGCGCTGTTGGATATGCGCGTCCAAGCAGTTAGGCCGGAAACGAGGCAAATCCCGTTTCCATTAAGGCGGAGCTGTGATGGCGAGGGAAATATAGTACCGAAGTTCCTGATTCCACGCTGCCAAGAAAAGCCTCTAGTGAGATGTAAGGTGCCCGTACCGCAAACCGACACAGGTAGGCGAGGAGAGAATCCTAAGGTGTGCGAGAGAACTCTCGTTAAGGAACTCGGCAAAATGACCCCGTAACTTCGGGAGAAGGGGTGCTTTTTAGGGTGAATAGCCCAGAAAAGCCGCAGTGAATAGGCCCAGGCGACTGTTTAGCAAAAACACAGGTCTCTGCGAAGCCGCAAGGCGAAGTATAGGGGCTGACACCTGCCCGGTGCTGGAAGGTTAAGGGGAGAGGTTAGCGCAAGCGAAGCTTTGAACCGAAGCCCCAGTAAACGGCGGCCGTAACTATAACGGTCCTAAGGTAGCGAAATTCCTTGTCGGGTAAGTTCCGACCCGCACGAAAGGTGTAACGATCTGGGCACTGTCTCAACGAGAGACTCGGTGAAATTATAGTACCTGTGAAGATGCAGGTTACCCGCGACAGGACGGAAAGACCCCGTGGAGCTTTACTGCAGCCTGATATTGAATTTTGGTACAGCTTGTACAGGATAGGTAGGAGCCTGAGAAGCCGGAGCGCCAGCTTCGGTGGAGGCGTTGGTGGGATACTACCCTGGCTGTATTGAAATTCTAACCCGCGCCCCTTATCGGGGTGGGAGACAGTGTCAGGTGGGCAGTTTGACTGGGGCGGTCGCCTCCTAAAGAGTAACGGAGGCGCCCAAAGGTTCCCTCAGAATGGTTGGAAATCATTCGTAGAGTGTAAAGGCACAAGGGAGCTTGACTGCGAGACCTACAAGTCGAGCAGGGACGAAAGTCGGGCTTAGTGATCCGGTGGTTCCGCATGGAAGGGCCATCGCTCAACGGATAAAAGCTACCCCGGGGATAACAGGCTTATCTCCCCCAAGAGTCCACATCGACGGGGAGGTTTGGCACCTCGATGTCGGCTCATCGCATCCTGGGGCTGTAGTCGGTCCCAAGGGTTGGGCTGTTCGCCCATTAAAGCGGTACGCGAGCTGGGTTCAGAACGTCGTGAGACAGTTCGGTCCCTATCCGTCGCGGGCGCAGGAAATTTGAGAGGAGCTGTCCTTAGTACGAGAGGACCGGGATGGACGCACCGCTGGTGTACCAGTTGTCTTGCCAAAGGCATAGCTGGGTAGCTACGTGCGGACGGGATAAGTGCTGAAAGCATCTAAGCATGAAGCCCCCCTCAAGATGAGATTTCCCATGGCGCAAGCTAGTAAGATCCCTGAAAGATGATCAGGTTGATAGGTCAGAGGTGGAAGCATGGTGACATGTGGAGCTGACTGATACTAATAGATCGAGGACTTAACCAACGCTTT
>NZ_JAZHFU010000044.1:0-2841 GCF_036541465.1 Bacillus sp. CFBP9009
GTGACAGGGCAGATGCCTATGGTCATTTTAGAATCTACAGGGCATTACCATTCTCCCGTTATTGAATACCTGGAGGATCAAGGGATTCTATATATCTTACTAAATCCGATTATTTCTTATCAGACAAAGAAGTCCAGTTTACGGAAGGTAAAAACAGACGCTATCGATGCGTACCAGTTGTGTGTGCTGTATTACAAAGAGGATTTAGAACCTCATAAAATTAGAGGAATCCAGCTATTAGACCTTCGTAATTTGTCAAGACAACAGGAAATCGTAACGAATATGTATGTGGAGGCTAAACTTCAGTTTCACACCATTTTAGATCAGGTGTTTCCTGAATACCGAAAGGTTTTTGGGGATCTATATTCGAAGGTTTCTTTATTGATGTTAAAGGAATATCCTACTTCAGAGGCGGTATTAACGGCCGGAGAAAGTAGACTAGCAGAGAGTGTAATAGAGTTCTGTTCTAGCTGATCGGGTGAATGGGCATGGGAAAAAGCAAAAAAAATAATGGATTCCGCATCTCGAAATCCATTTCAAAAAAGCGTGTATGAAAGTCACGTAATCAATCTTCGTATGTATATTGAGTTGCTTTTTCATTACCTTGGACACCTTTCTGATTTGGAAGATCGTATAGTGGCCCTGGCAAATGAACTGGAAGAATATAAGATCATCCAATCGATTCCGGGTATCGGAGAAAAAATCGCAGCCACGATTATCTCTGAAATTGGTGAAATCGATCGGTTTAATCATCCGAAAAAACTGGTTGCCTTCGCTGGAGTAGATCCAAGTGATCACTCATCGGGTAAGTTTACGGCAACCATTAATCGTATTACAAAAAGAGGTTCGAGCAGACTACGTCATTCTCTGTATCTTGCCGTGCTATGCGGCATAAGGAGTTCAAGGAACAAAAAGCTTAAAGCTTTCTTTGATAAGAAAAAATCGGAAGGAAAGCCAGCCAAAGTGGCGATCGTTGCCTGTATGAATAAACTTCTTCATTGGATTTACGCTTTATTAAAGAGAAAAGAAGCATTCCTAGATTTATCCTGATTAACGGTTTTATGAAACAGAGAAAAATCCTTCCAAAAGGGTTTTGGAGGGTTATTTGTCATGAACAAAAATAGTATATCATAAGGGAAATGAAAATTTTAGAGAAAGATATTGACATCCTATTAGCTGGTTTAGTTCAATAACAGGGGTTGCTGCGGCAGCCTTTTTCTTATGGCACTAACGGGGCAGGTTAGTTCAACAAGTGTTCATTTATGTAAAAAATAATAAATATTGGTAGGTTTCAAAACGGGGATTTTTAAACAAAAGAAAGCACCATTAATCAATGCTTGTCCTCGAATATACTTGTTTTGAAAACAATTCAATTCCTGCTTTCATTAGTTTGTTAATTGTGTCCTCTGACTGCCTTTGAAAATAATTCAACACGAGACCTCTTTTTTGAAAATTTTGTAATTTTATATTGTCTGGAATACATTACCATAATATAATTTTTAATAGTACCGACTAATTGGTTTTAAATAATAGCATTTATAAAGGAGTTGGTTAATGACATTGTCTCAAAAAATTATAAAAAAATGCCTGTTACCGATTGTTTTATGCTTTTCAATGATTTTTGCATTTTTTCCAAAATCTGAAGCTTCTGCTACAGGTGGAGCTCCCGGTGGTCATACAGGTTATGTTTATCCTACAAATATTGTCACAGAAGATGGTAAATGGGATGGAACTCTATATACAACTTCTACACATAGAAATGTCGAGATAGGATATGGAGGAGTAGAATTATATAGTAAAAGTACAAACAAAGTTGTAAGACTAGAGCTTGAAGCCATTTCATTTCGTCTTTGCAATGATGCGACTAAAGCTTGCACCAGTTGGAAAAATAATCCAGAGTGGACTAATATGAAAGCTAATCAAAAATATTATCTTGATGTAAGAGATAAATATAGCTCTTACTATGCAAAAGCTGGCGGTGAAATATATGTAACTAGATAAGTAGATAAAAAGGATCTTTCAATCGAAGATCCTTTTTATACCAACAACATTTGAATATTAAGGAGTGATAATATTGGAAAAGAAAAAAATCTTCCATTGGATTATCCCGATTCTATTAATTGTCTTTTTAGGTAATGCTGTGTACGCTACAGAACAACAAGAAACATCTAAGGTGAAACAATCTTATGCATTAAAGGGGCAATTTTACCTTGAAGACGTAGTGAAAATTTATGTACCATCTACATATAATGTAGATCAACCAATTGATAATACTCCATATGTTAACAAGTCGTTGGAGGAATTCTCAAAAATGTTTGGAGGGGCAACAGCTATCGATGGGACAGGATCGTGGCTATCTGATGATAATGAGTTGGTTAAGGAGAAAGTAACGATCGTCTATAGCTTTGCAGAAGACTTGGATAAGAAAAAAATTAATAAAGTTGTTACCTATGCCAAATCTCTAAAGGAAGAGATGAAACAATCATCAGTGTCTCTTGAAGTGAATGGGAAGATGTACTTTATTGAATAACTGATGAAAAAATGCCTAGAGATTTGTGACCTGTTAAACGGGTGCTTACCTTTAGTAACAATCTTCTTCAATCGGGCGCGATTCTTTAATAAGAATCGCTTTTCTTAGTGAACTAACGGGTGCGTTAGCTGAAGATCAGAGCTGTCTTTAAGGCAGCTTTATCTTATGCAACTAACGGGGCAGGATAGCATTCCTGTAGTTCGTTATTTTTCAGCTTTGAAAAAAATAGGGCTCCTCAGTAAGATATGAGTAAGACACCACTCTAACTCAAAACTTTAGGAGGAACCCTAATATGAAGTTTAAAATGCAAG
>NZ_JAZHFU010000045.1:0-2007 GCF_036541465.1 Bacillus sp. CFBP9009
TAAAACTGCATTTGATTTTTCGTCTATCGTATATTTAGTCAAAAAAACTGCACCTCCAATTGTTAGATGTTGTCTAACAATTGGGGTGCAGTTCATAAAGACAGCTCCGATTTTCAGCTAACGCACCCTCTTTTCAGTAATTTACCTAAAAATCACCTCACCAATAAGAACTAGAGGTGAGATCAATTTCAATAAAATCTTACATAATCCCCTTCTTTAATTTGATTCTTTTCAAACCATCCAAGGTTCACTTCAATTGCATAGTGATAAGAAATTTCTGGATCATAGGTAGGACATATATCTTCTTTACAAGGCTCCATATGAAGTATTTTTAGAATTTCCCCATCCCAATCAAGAAAAGCAATAGATAAAGGAATTAATGTGTTTTTCATCCAGAAGCCACCATATATTTTTACTGGAAACACAAATAACATCCCCTCGTTTTCGGGTAATTTCCCCACAAACATTAAGCCCTTATCTCTTTTTCTTTGAGTATCTGCAACTTGAACGGTTAATCTAGTTTCCCTGTTTCCACTGAGTATTTTTATCATTTTTGTTTTCATTCTATTTTTCATGTTCACTCACCTTAGAGTAGTATTATAAGCAGGAAAGAAATTCAAAAGAAGAAAAATAACTAAGGAAATCCCTTTTCACATCTAATATTTATTCTATGGTTATAAATTTAATTCTTCGTTTTCAATAATCACAGCAACAATATATATGAAGATTTGTTCAACTGCCTCGTTTGTTGCATAAAAAAAAGGAGCTGTTATACAGCTCCTGCTTAAGCCATTTTTCTTCTGGTTGGTGCAATTGTATCGCATACTAAAACCATTTTTCCCTCCATCATCTAAAATGTCTAATATCTTGTATTTCATCCTTGGAATGTACAATATTATTAATTTTCATTCAAATGATATATTAGTTGCACAACGCCAGAGGAGAACGTTTTTGTATTAACCAATTTTAAATTCAACCTCTTTTTAATATCAATAAACAAAGGTTTTCCTTCTCCCAAAATAACAGGATGAACAGATAATCTAAATTCATCAACAAGCCCTAAATTGATAAATGTTGTAATAAGACTTGCTCCGCCATATAGCCAGATGTCTTTACCAGGCTTATTCTTTAATTTATTTACTTCTTCAACAATATTATCATTTATAAATATTGCTTTATTATCAGTCCCTTTTTGCTTTCTGGAAAACACGTATTTTTCTTTACTATGAACTATTTCCCAAAGTTCTTTTTCAGTATCGGCATCTTCAATTCCTGGAGTGAATTGTCCCCATAAGTCGTAGCTTTTTCTTCCATATAAAATAGTATCAATTTGATTTAAGAAATTAATAAACCCCATCTCAGGGTCCATGATGCACCAATCAACTTCCCCATTTTCCCCTTCTATAAAACCATCTAAAGTAACTGCTAAATCTAAAATCATTCTTCTTGGTCTTACGTTATTGGACATAATTCTTCCTCCCTTAATCATTTAAATATTGTTTGCTCCAATCTTCAGCTAACGCACTTGTTAGCTGAAGAAGTCGATTACTTTTCAGAGTTCCCATCAACAGGTTTTCGTTTATGTTTTTCATTAATTATCTTTTTATTAAATATCTTAACTTCCCCAACCATTAGTAACCTCATATCCTCTACAATATACTTGGCTAATTCTTGGTCAGTAATGTCATCTCCATCAATATCAAGGCGGAATTCCTGCCCTTGAAGCCCACCGCCATTAGTAAACTCTATTTTAAAGTCAAATTGAACTCTTTTATCCATTTGAACCCTCCTAAAATATTGATTGATACTGCAATTGCATTGATAAATTACCCTTTTGGCAAAACAGGGCTTTTTACACCTTTCCACAGTTCTCAAAAGACATATTCTAGACGAAAAAGACAATTACCTTCTTCAACTCCCTCAGTTTAATACGATTTTCTCACAAATACTCGCTTATTCGCAGGATTTCATCACCATTGAATTTAAGTTCACGGTTAAATGGAGTGA
>NZ_JAZHFU010000046.1:0-1384 GCF_036541465.1 Bacillus sp. CFBP9009
AGTGGTGTCTTACTCATATCTTACTGAGGAGCCCTATTTTTTTCAAAGCTGAAAAATAACGAACTACAGGAATGCTATCCTGCCCCGTTAGTTCCGTAAGAAAAAGCTGCCTTAAAGACAGCTCTGATCTTCAGCGTTAGTTCCTTAAGGATATTTTTTTACATTCCAAAGGCCATCAAATGGTGTCCTTTTTCAGGAACTAACACTGCTATTAGTGTAATAAGAATGATAACTTTTTTAAGACTTTTGTGACATTATTTCTAATGTGCTATGGAAATGAGGTTGACCGTGCGAAATATCCATAGAGTAAGACTGAGACAAGCTTATCGTTTTATAATCGGCAAAAAATCCTTCTAATTCACTTCTTGTAAAATAATGAAGAAACATATTTGAACTTTCAATATAAAACGTATGCTCTGCTAACTGCTCATACTTCGCTGGAGCTTTCTTTCTACCTGGTTCTTTATCATCAAAGGCATTAATATATACCAACCCATTTTTAATCAACCCATTTTTCACCTTTTCGATAATAATTTTAATATCCTTATCAGGAAAAAAATTAAGTACATTAGAAAGTATAATTAAAGAATATTTATTTGGTTCAATCTCAAAAGAAGTAATATCTTGAACTTTAGCGTTAATATTCAAATTGTGCTCTTTCGAAAGTTCCAAACATCGTTCTACTGCTGTTTCCGAAATATCGATACCCTCAACAGCAAATCCCTGTTTAGCAAAAAAAAGGGCATTTCTTCCCTCTCCAATACCTATGTCTAAAACCTCTCCGTTTTCAGGAAGCATTTCAACATATTGAGATAAGATACTTTTAGGATTGAAACCCCATAAACTCTCAACATTTCTATATTCTTTCTCCCATATATTTTGTTTCATTTTGTCACCCCCGATTGTTAAAGTATTGTTTTCCATAAAATTTTCAAATATCCTTCCAACTAATAATTCAGAGCTATTTCAAAATACACTATCCAGATTTTTAGTTGTATATCAGTGTTTTTTTACTTCTAAAAGTCCCTCAAATTGACTGCCTTCTTAATGAACTAACGCACCCGATACTTGAATTAGAAATTTAATTAGCTTTTCTTGGTCTTCTTAAAAAATAAATAACCTAAAACACCTAAAATTAATGCTATACCTCCGAAAACAATAACTTGATATATAATATCCCCTAACATAACCTGTTCCTCCTATTCTAAAAAAACATTTCCCTAAATCTATATACGAGATTTTCCCTAAAAAGGTTTCAACTGGTAGTTTGACTCTAAAGATCTTATTAAACTAAACTGCCCCGTTCGTATTATAAGGTCAGCCAGATATTTCTGGTTGACCATTTTTTATTTGGTTTTACTATAACAGTAGCCAGGGTAGAACG
>NZ_JAZHFU010000047.1:0-1078 GCF_036541465.1 Bacillus sp. CFBP9009
GGTCACACCCGTTCCCATTCCGAACACGGCAGTTAAGCTCTTCAGCGCCGATGGTAGTTGGGGGTTTCCCCCTGTGAGAGTAGGACGCCGCCAAGCAGTTATATATGGAGGATTAGCTCAGCTGGGAGAGCATCTGCCTTACAAGCAGAGGGTCGGCGGTTCGATCCCGTCATCCTCCACCATTTTTACACTTGCCGGTGTAGCTCAACTGGTAGAGCAACTGACTTGTAATCAGTAGGTTGGGGGTTCAAGTCCTCTTGCCGGCACCATTTTCATACAAGCTTGATATAGCATATATAAATAGTTTATATGAGCCATTAGCTCAGTTGGTAGAGCATCTGACTTTTAATCAGAGGGTCGAAGGTTCGAATCCTTCATGGCTCACCATTTTATTATGCGGGTGTGGCGGAATTGGCAGACGCACCAGACTTAGGATCTGGCGCCGCAAGGCGTGGGGGTTCAAGTCCCTTCACCCGCATGTTCGCGGAAGTAGTTCAGTGGTAGAATACAACCTTGCCAAGGTTGGGGTCGCGGGTTCGAATCCCGTCTTCCGCTCCACTATTTATTTATGCCGGGGTGGCGGAACTGGCAGACGCACAGGACTTAAAATCCTGCGGTAGGTGACTACCGTACCGGTTCGATTCCGGTCCTCGGCACCATCTTAATATGCGCCCGTAGCTCAATTGGATAGAGCATCTGACTACGAATCAGAAGGTTGTAGGTTCGACTCCCGCCGGGCGCACCATATTTTATTCGGGAAGTAGCTCAGCTTGGTAGAGCACTTGGTTTGGGACCAAGGGGTCGCAGGTTCGAATCCTGTCTTCCCGACCATTATTTTTTTGGGGCCTTAGCTCAGCTGGGAGAGCGCCTGCCTTGCACGCAGGAGGTCAGCGGTTCGATCCCGCTAGGCTCCACCAAAAAAACTTGACAAGCCGTTTTGGCTTTGTTATGATATGAAAGTTGATTCTTTTAGAAGAGTCAAATTGCTCTTTGAAAACTGAACAAAACAAAGCGCCAACGTTAAATTTTAAGTGAGCACACACTATCAAAAAAGCAAATGAGCAAGTCAAACATTTCT
>NZ_JAZHFU010000048.1:0-1066 GCF_036541465.1 Bacillus sp. CFBP9009
ATGATGTTGTTTCAGGATGGAAATCAATAATGAAGAGGCAGCCTGGATTAAAGAAAGCTCAATTACTTCTTCAGTTAGCTAGGAAATCTGTCGGCACAAGACAAGCACTTGAAGCGTATAAATTTCATTTGGAACAATTATTAGAGGAGTATGACCTCGCAGTCTTACAACTCGAAAGAGTGGAACAAGAGGTTAAGGATGTATTAAAACAAATACCTTTTGCCAAGAAGCTTCTTGCCATTAAGGGAATTAGTGAAATTTCTTTAGCCGGAATATTAGGTGAAGCAGGAGATCTAAGTGGTTTTTCACACGGTAATTCTTTACTTCGGCACGCTGGATTGCATCTGGCTGAAGCAAGCTCTGGAAAGTGGAAAGGCCAAATTGTCATCTCTAAGCGAGGGCGATCTAGGCTAAGGCGTTTCCTTTACTTAGCCACCATGAGCCTTGTGATGAATAACACGGAATTTCGAGCCATTCACACCCATAATGTTAAGGTGAAAAAAATGAAGAAAATGAAATCGATTATGAAATTGATAGGTAAGCTAGCCAGGATATTTGTTGGAATAGCACGCAGAAACGAGTCTTATTGTGCAGATAAAGTTCAACCTATAACTGAACTGGTTGCGTAGTTTTAAAGGGGGATTTTTTAATAGGGTTCTCGAAGGGAACCTTCAAAAACTAATTTTCATAGACTTTTTCTTTTTACGAATGTTGGCTTATTCGTAGGATTTCAAATATGTACGGAGTACCAGATTTCTTGAACAAAAGGGCACCGACCCATCAGGATAGCATAACTGGCCTCCACCCCTTGGATAGGCATGACGAAGGAATGATAGGGCAATTGACCCGTTGAGACATGGGAGGGAAAGCCTCCAGGGGCGGCGTGGAGAATGTGCATTATATGGTAAAATGTGGAGTGTTGTACAACTCCTTTATTTCACTATGCCTTCACGAAATCTTCATGTCCTGAAATCACTCCATTTAACCGTGAACTTAAATTCAATGGTGATGAAATCCTGCGAATAAGCGAGTATTTGTGAGAAAATCGTATTAAACTGAGGGAGTT
>NZ_JAZHFU010000049.1:0-752 GCF_036541465.1 Bacillus sp. CFBP9009
ATTTGTTATTTTATTAATCCTTCTTCTATTAATCTGCCCCGATAGTTGCATAAAGAAAAAGCTGCCTTATAGACAGCTCCGATCTTCAGCTAAAGCACCCGTTAGTTCTATAAGACTTATCGCAGAGTTGACACAAACTGTGACGTTAGATAATCCCTGAAATTACTCATTGTTTTTACTTTTAGTTACGAAACGAATAAAGATAACGGATATAAATATCGTTACAATGATCAAAAAAATCGGGAAGAACGCTGTATTGATGAAATGGCTATATATCCATATATCATCCATTAAACTCACCTCAGATTTTGTTAAAGTCCATATTTTTCAAAGAGAAAAGTACCAGCGACAATAAAGAGAAATACAAATATGTAAGAAGATGTCCAATAATATTTTTCAACGTGGAATCATGGGGAGAAAAGTGATAAATGCCAAAAGAAAAGTGTAGGTGATACGTATGACAATGGAACAAAAAGAAATGCAAGCTCAGGCATACGATGAGAACTAATTCGATAGAAAAAGAGCAGGTTTTTTTGTGCCTGCTCTTTTTCCTATTTGCCATTAGTTAGAGCAATGGTTTCTTTCAAATTTATAATAGGGTATAACCTGCAACAGATCATTTATTTTCATCATTGCAAAGAAAAAGAACTAACTGTTGAAGTGAACCCAAAAAGTTAGACACTTTATTTACTTAGGCAGCCTTGAGGGCATGAACCCGGTAATCTACCGGGCTCATGCCTTTTAATTTTACC
>NZ_JAZHFU010000005.1:0-271719 GCF_036541465.1 Bacillus sp. CFBP9009
TTCAAGCCGCCATATACAGCCAAGTCACCAAGCTGGTCTTCGATGCGAAGAAGTTGGTTGTATTTAGCGATACGGTCTGTACGGGACATGGAACCAGTTTTGATTTGTCCTGCGTTTGTTGCAACGGCGATATCAGCGATCGTTGCATCTTCCGTTTCACCGGAACGGTGGGAAACGACTGCAGTGTAGCCTGCGCGTTTAGCCATTTCGATTGCATCAAACGTTTCAGTCAGTGTACCAATTTGGTTCACTTTGATCAGGATGGAGTTGCCGATGCCTTTTTCGATGCCTTCAGCCAATTTTTTCGTGTTCGTTACGAAAAGATCGTCACCAACAAGCTGAACTTTAGAACCGATGCGTTCCGTTAAAAGTTTGTGGCCATCCCAGTCATTTTCATCCAGGCCGTCCTCGATGGAGATAATAGGGAATTCATTCACTAGCTCTTCATAGAAAGCTACCATTTCTTCTGATGTAACACCATTGCGGCCTTCGCCAGCAAGATCATATTTGCCTGTTTCTTTGTTATAGAATTCAGATGAAGCTACGTCCATGCCAAGGTAGATATCTTCGCCTGCTTTGTAGCCAGCTTTTTCAATTGCCTCGATGATGACTTGAAGCGCTTCACGGTTTGAACCAAGGTTTGGCGCAAAGCCGCCTTCATCGCCGACTGCCGTATTCAAGCCTTTGGCAGAAAGGACAGATTTCAAGGCATGGAATACTTCTGCACCCATACGAACTGCTTCTTTGAAGCTAGGAGCGCCTACAGGAAGGATCATGAATTCCTGGAAGTCAACATTGTTATCGGCATGTGATCCGCCGTTAATGATGTTCATCATTGGAGTCGGAAGTTGTTTCGCATTGAACCCTCCAAGGTAACGATACAATGGTAAACCTGAAAATTCCGCAGCGGCATGGGCAGCAGCCATTGATACGCCAAGGATTGCATTAGCTCCCAAGTTTCCTTTGTTTTCAGTGCCATCCAATTCAATCATAGTAAGGTCAAGGCCTGCTTGGTTCGTTACATCCAAACCGATGACAGCTTCAGCAATGATATCATTTACATTATCGACTGCTTTTTGTACCCCTTTACCCAGGTAGCGAGATTTATCTCCGTCACGAAGCTCAACCGCTTCGTGTTCTCCTGTTGAAGCACCTGATGGTACGATTGCACGTCCGAAGTATCCGGACTCTGTTTGGATTTCTACTTCTATTGTTGGATTACCACGGGAATCTAGCACTTCGCGTGCATATACATGTTCGATGTACGGCATTATAAATCTCTCCTTTTCCTATTCACAATTTTATTTAGATAATAGGGATTTCCCTGTCATTTCAACAGGTTTTTCGACTCCAAGCAAATCAAGCATCGTTGGAGCTAAATCACCTAGGATACCACCTGTTCTTAATGTTACCTGATTTTTAGTTATAATGACAGGCACGGGATTCGTAGTATGGGCTGTCATGGGGTTGCCTTCAAGCGTTACGACTTCATCAGCATTCCCATGGTCAGCGGTAATGATTGCTGTACCGCCTTTTGAGACGATTAAATCGACAATCCTGCCTAGGCATTCATCCACTGTTTCAATCGCTTTAATGGTAGGCTCAAGCATCCCTGAATGACCAACCATGTCCGGATTGGCAAAATTCAAGAGAATGGCATCAAAGCGATCAGCCTCAATTTGTTCCACCAATGCATCCGTAACTTCATAAGCACTCATTTCAGGTTTTAAATCATATGTAGCGACTTTCGGAGAATTAATTAAAATCCTCTCTTCACCAGGAAACTTCTCTTCACGTCCGCCGCTCATGAAAAATGTCACATGCGGATATTTTTCAGTTTCAGCGATACGAAGCTGGGTAAGCTGGTTTTGGGAAAGTACTTCCCCTAATGTATTATCAAGATTTGTCGGATTAAATGCAACATATCCGTCAACTGTTTCTGAAAAATGTGTCAAGCAGACAAAATGGAGATGCTTCGGATGTCCAGGACCGCGGTCAAATGAGCGGAAATCCTCATTCGTGAACGTATTGGAAATCTGGATCGCCCGGTCTGGCCGGAAGTTATAAAAGATTACGGCATCATCATTTTTAATCGTTGCCACCGGTTTACCGTCTTCCGCCGTTATGACTGAAGGTATCACGAACTCGTCAAAAATACCATGTTCATAGGAATCCTCGACACATTCCATCGCGGAAGAGTAAGCAGGGCCATCACCATACACCATCGAACGGTAGGATTTCTCCACACGTTCCCAGCGCTTATCACGGTCCATCGAATAATATCTTCCGGATATGGTCGCAAACTGACCAACACCGATTTCCTTCATTTTCGCTTCCGCTTCCTTAATATAACCTTGCGCCGTTTTCGGCCCGACATCACGACCATCTAAAAATGCATGTACATATACATTTTTAACTCCTTCTTTAGCGGCCAATTTCAACAGGGCATACATATGATCAATATGACTGTGCACACCGCCATCTGAAAGAAGACCGAAAAGATGAAGGTCCGTGCCTTTTTTCTTGGCATGGCTCATGGCATCGACCAAAGTTGGGTTTTGGGCAAACTCACCTTCACGGATAGCCAGGTTCACACGGGTCAGACTTTGATAAACGATCCGTCCTGCCCCGATATTCAAATGCCCCACTTCCGAGTTCCCCATTTGACCGGCAGGCAAGCCGACCGCTTCCCCGCTTGCAGTTAAATGGGAATGCGGATACTGTTCCCAAAAACGGTCAAAGTTCGGTTTTTTCGCATGAAAAACAGCATTTCCCTTTTCCTCGTTACGGCAGCCAAAACCGTCTAAGATGATAAGTGCCACAGGCGACTTACTCATAGTGACCAGCCTCCAGCAATTGTAAAAATGAATCGGATTTCAAGCTTGCACCGCCAACCAACGCACCGTCTATATCAGGTTGTGCCATGTACTCTTTAATATTCTCAGGTTTTACACTGCCACCGTATTGAATGCGGATGGCTGCAGCTGCTTCATTTGAAAATTTGTCGGCAACAACCGAGCGGATATGCGCACAAACTTCATTTGCATCTTGAGCAGATGACGATTTTCCTGTTCCAATCGCCCAAATCGGCTCATAAGCAATAACGGCTTGTTTCAATTGATCGTCAGATAATCCTGCAAGGCCTTTTTCAATCTGGCTGCCTACGAAATCATTCGTTTCGCCAGCCTCCCTTTGCTCAAGTGTTTCACCGCAGCAAACGATCGGGGTCAATCCGTGGGCAAAAGCGGCATGAGCTTTTTTATTAACGGCTTCATCCGTTTCGTTGAACATTTCCCGGCGTTCGGAATGACCAAGTATGACGTAGGATACACCAAGATCAGCCAATGCGATTGGGCTGATTTCTCCTGTGAAAGCACCGCTTTCTTCAAAGTGCATGTTCTGCGCCCCGATTTTCACATCGGTTCCTTTTGCTGCTTGAACCAGTTGATCCAAAAATAAAGCTGGAGCACATACAACCGTATCGATTACATCTTGCTTCGGAATCAAATTGCTCACTTCTTCTAAAAAGGCAGTAGCTTCAGATAAAGTTTTATTCATTTTCCAGTTTCCTGCAATAATCGGTTTACGCATTTGGTTTCTCATCCCTTCTAAAGTTGAAATATGTAACGGTCAGTCTTATTTATCGTTCAAGGCCACAACGCCAGGCAACTCTTTGCCTTCCATGAACTCAAGAGATGCACCGCCGCCAGTTGAAATATGGGACATCTTTTCTGCCAAGCCAAACTTTTCTGCAGCTGCGGCTGAATCCCCTCCGCCTACAATGCTGTACGTATCTTTTGCTTCCGCCAAGGCTCTAGCAACGGTTTTCGTTCCATTCGCAAATTTATCGAACTCGAATACACCCATTGGTCCATTCCAAATGACAAGTTTGGAACTTTTGATTACATCCGCAAATAACTCACTTGTTTTTGGACCGATATCAAGAGCCATTTTATCATTTGGAATAGCATCGATATCGACATTCGCTGTCTCTGCATCAGGTGAAAATTCAGCCGTTACGACTGCATCGATAGGCAAATGAAGCTTTACGCCTTTTTCTTTTGCAATTTCGATGAAAGATTTGGCCAATTCAATTTTGTCTTCTTCCAATAAAGAATTACCGATTTCATGACCTTGCGCTTTAATGAATGTATAACCCAGTCCGCCACCAATGATCAAGTGATCGACTTTTTCCAAAAGGTTTTCGATAACGCCTATCTTATCCTTTACTTTTGCTCCGCCAATTATAGCTGTAAAAGGCCGTTCTGGGTTGGATAGGGCTTTTCCCAGTACAGATAGCTCTTTTTCCATCAGCAATCCGGCAACGGCTGGGAGATGGTGCGCTATTCCTTCAGTTGAAGCATGTGCACGATGCGCAGCTCCGAATGCATCGTTAACATAAACATCAGCAAGTGCAGCAAATGACTTCGCTAATTCTTGATCGTTCTTCTCTTCTCCTGGATAGAAACGAACGTTTTCCAACAACAGGATCTCGCCATCTTGCATGTTATCAATGATTGATTGAACGGTCTCACCGTAAGCTTCTTCTGCCTTTTGCACATCCTTGCCACTAAGTTCGCTTAGTCTTTCCGCAACAGGTGCTAGACGCAATTCTTCTACGACTTGTCCTTTAGGACGGCCAAGGTGGCTGGCTAAGATGACTTTAGCGCCTTGTTCTGTCAGATAGGAAATCGTCGGCAATGCTGCTTTGATTCTCGTATCATCCGAAATCTTTCCGTCTTGCATCGGCACATTGAAATCGACACGGCAAAATACGCGTTTCCCCTTTAATTCAATATCTCTAATCGACTTTTTATTCATAATCCAAGAACCTCCTTAGATATTGTTATCATATTTTTGATTTCTTTAGTCAAAAAGGGAGAGGGTAAATTTCCCAACTCCCCTTTTCTCTTTTTCATTATAGTCGGTTTCCAGGAAATTATCCAAAAACAAGAAATGTAAACGCTTGACTGATTAATGACTTACTAATAATATCATCTTCTGCCAAGTTTTTTTAGAGGTGTGATAAAAAAAACCTCACCTTGGTGAGGTTTTTTTTATTATTCTAATTACAATCCTTTTTTAGCCAAATAGTCGATTAAATCAACCACACGGCTAGAGTATCCTGTTTCATTATCATACCAAGATAATACTTTAACCATGTTTCCTTCCATTACCATTGTGGAAAGGGCATCAATTGTAGATGATGATGGGTTACCATTATAGTCAGTTGATACTAGCGGAAGTTCGCTGTACTCAAGAATTCCTTTTAATTCGCCTTCAGAAGCCTTTTTGAATGCTGCATTAACTTCTTCAACTGTTGTGTCTTTTTCAAGTTCTGCAACAAGGTCGACAACAGATACGTTTGGAGTAGGTACGCGCATTGCCATACCATTCAATTTCCCTTTAAGTTCAGGAAGAACAAGTGCTACAGCTTTTGCTGCCCCAGTTGTTGTAGGAATGATATTCTCGGCAGCTGCACGTGCACGGCGGTAATCTTTATGTGGCAAATCAAGGATTTGCTGATCATTTGTATAAGAGTGAACAGTAGTCATCATACCGCGTTTGATTCCGAATTGTTCATGAAGCACTTTAGCAAATGGAGCTAAGCAGTTCGTTGTACAAGAAGCATTGGAGATTACATGGTGGTTAGCTGCATCATATTTGTCTTCGTTTACACCCATGACGATTGTGATATCTTCATCAGATGCAGGAGCAGAGATGATTACTTTTTTCGCGCCAGCTTCTAAATGCTTAGCTGCATCTGCACGTTTTGTGAAACGTCCTGTAGATTCTACTACTACTTCTACTCCTAGTTCACCCCATGCTAATTGTGCAGGGTCACGTTCAGCCAATACTTTGACTTTATGACCATCAACAACAAGGTAATCCCCTTCAACTGTTACTTTTTCATTAAGAGATCCATGAATTGTATCGTATTGAAGAAGGTGCGCTAACATATTAGCATCCGTTAAGTCGTTAATAGCAACAATCTCTACCCCAGGATTACTCAATGCTGCACGAAATACATTACGTCCAATACGTCCAAAACCATTAATACCAACTTTTACTGCCATGAAAAATTCCTCCTTTTAAGTTCGCAAATATATTAAGGGGTGTAATTCCCCTGAATTAACTCTTGTGCCGCCGCTTCATCCGTGATTAAAACGGTTGATGAAGGTGCGCCTTTCATGTAGGAACGGATAGCCTTTGCTTTAGTTTTACCACCTGCCACAGTTATCACTCGCTTTTCAGGGCTAAGATCATCTAACTGAATGCCGACTGTCAAAACTTTATGAACAACTTTGCCGTTTTCATCGTAATAATAACCGAATGCCTCTCCTACAGCATTTCCATCTAACAGCTTCTTTAACATTTCTGGCGAAGAATTTCTTCTTTCTGCCATCGCCATGGCATCACCGATTCCATGAATGATCATATCGGCAGATTTGATTTGGGAAATCACTTCTTTAATTGCAGGTTCCTTCTGAAATGAAGCATAAACCTCACCGCTTAATTGATCGGGTACATATAACACTCTGTATGAGGCCTGTGCCTTCTGGGCCATTTTTTCGACAATCGTATTGGCCTGATTCTGCACTGCTTCACCAATTCCCCCGCGGGCCGGGACAAATGTCAATTTCTTCGACGCTTCATCAGGTGACAGCGAATCAGCCACTTCGGCCATTGTCGATCCGCCAGTAACCGCAATGATATTCTTTGAGTTCCATTCCCGTTTCATACGGATTGCACAAGCTTTACCCAATTCTTTTTTCACCCATGGGGTTTCATCACAATTTCCTGAGACAATAATGACCTCATCCACTTGCAATAAATCCTGCAATTGCCGTTCCATTATGTCTATACCCATTACTTCACGCATTATTCCTTCTAACTTATCCAGGATTTCAATCCCTTCATCAGTCAGCGTCATGCCAGAGCTGAATATGTTAACCAGGTTCTGACTTTTCAGAAAATCAACCTCGCCTCTAAGCGTCCGCTCTGTCAAATTAAGGCTCACGGACAGACTGCGCCTTCCAACCGGCTGCATCATTTTGATATAACGCAGGATATCATATCTTTTTTGCATAACCATAAGGAAATCTGGTAATAATTTTCTTTGTACCTCGAGTAATGTACGCATATTTAAAACTCCTAAAAAGTTAAGTTGGACTTTTAATGTCCCGCGTAGTCATTTTCTGTCCCACTTAAAACAAAAAAATATTCCTGCTACATATTTTATTCTAGCAGGAACGGAATGTTTCTTCAAATGATTTGAAAAATTATTTTTCCAAAAGACGATTTAGAGCTGATTTATCAACATTCCCGAATTGAACGATATCATCTTTCCATTCTACGACAGGAATCATCAGCCCGAATTTCTCAAGCAAATCATCATCGGTATGGATATCGATTTCTTTATAGCCTATGCCTGATTCCTCTTTCACTTCTTCAAGCACTTGCTTAGCTTTATCGCATAACGGGCATTTATCCCTACTATATAAAACAAACGCATTTGATTCCAAACCACTCATCCTTTTCAATCATATCTTTTTCGTTTAGATGAAGAAGGGATACCTAATTGTTCGCGGTATTTGGCAACGGTTCGGCGTGCCAGGATAATTCCATGCTCTTCTTTCAACCGTTCTGCCAGGTCTTGATCCGAAAGCGGCTTTTGTTTATTTTCCCCATTGATTGCTGCCTGCAGGCTCTTTTTTGCCTGCATGCCCGACATATCCTCATCAAGGCCGACTGACTGTAAAGAAGTAGTGAAAAATATCCGCATCTCTATCGTGCCAAATGGTGTCTGCACGTATTTCCCTTTGACCGCCCGGCTTACTGTGGACTCATGTATACCAAGTTCGTCGGCGATTTCCTTCATCGTCATCGGTTTCAAATAGTTCAGGCCATGATGAAAGCACGCCGGCTGTTTATCGACGATGCACTGAATGACCTTCAATATCGTTTCTTTCCTCTGTTGGATCCCTCTGGAAATCCATTGGTATTCCTGCCACTTATCCTGGATAAACCGTTGAACCCCCTGATCCTTATGGCTCTTCATACGGTTTAAATACCCTTTATCCACATTAAGATTAGGTGTGTTACCATCATAATTCCCGACAAGCAGCATGCCATCCCGAACTTCCACGACCACATCCGGCACTATATATGAAGGTTTTTCCTGAAAAAAGAGTGAAGCCGGTCGCGGGTTCAATGTCTGGACATAATCAAATACTTCTTGAATCTCCTTCATTGTAACACCGATTTTCTTACTTAGGTCTTTCCAGCGCTTTTCAGCAAAATCGAGGAAATGGTTTTCTATGATCGATTCTGCAAGCAGATTCACCCCTTCTGCTTGCACCTGAAGCAAGAGGCACTCTTGAAGATTTCTCGCTCCAATTCCATGCGGCTCGAGTTCCTGTAAAATTGTGAGGCTTTCTTCCAAAACGATCGGAGATATACCTGGGATACATATATCATCCAGCTCAGTCCTCAAGTAACCGTTTTCATCAAGGTTATGAATTAATAGCAGCAACGCCTTCTGCTGCTCACCGGTAAGCTGCTGGTGATTCACCTGGGACATGATATGCTGTTCAAGCGATATAGTATCTTCACTGATCTGTTCAATCCAATAGTTGGCATCATACGTATTCTTAAGAGTCCGTTTCCCCTTTTTCCGGTCAAAAGTTGGCTGAAATAAAGCCGATGTTGGCTGATCTATGGACAGTAATGGATTCTCCACCATTTTATTTTCTAAAAAAGCCGATAGCTCCTGCGAGGAGTATTGCAGCAATGTAATAGCTTGCATAAGCTCCTGCGTCATTGCCATCTTTAATGTTTGCTGTTGAAAAAGTCCTGCTTTCATATTCATACTCATCGATTCATCCCTCCCCCACTCCATTTTACATTATCAGGAGAAAATTCTACACAAAAACCCATGAAAACGCTTACGATTTTTTTCTGAATAGTTTATTTGTTTTAAATACTATATGTTAGAAATGCAAATTAAACAACTACTTTTATTGAAAAATCACCATTTTTCAATAGTGTGCGCGAATATTTTCAAGACAGGGCTTACATTACAGGGTTCGATGGAATATTACGGAAATCGAGTGGATTCGCCAAAAATCTTAGGGACCCTCTTAAAAATGACCAATAAAAAATCCCCCACTTTATTAAGCAGAAGATTGGTAATGCCCTCGGCAGGAATCGAACCTGCATTTCAAGCTTCGGAGGCTTGCGTTCTATCCGTTGCACTACGAGGGCGTAATAGAAAATATTTTTTCAACAGACTTCATTATATGATAGATTCCCCTCCTTTGCAAGGGTTATCAGGTTTAAAACTTCGTCATTTGGGTATTATGGGTAATGTGGAAATTCATCCCTGTGCGGCATAATATATAAAGTAATCTATCGGGAAGGAGCCTTAGCCAGAAAATTGTCGAACAAATTATCCATTATAGGGTTTGTTTTGTTTGACCTAAATTGACCAAAAAGTGTATCATACATACATAAAGAATTTAATTGATTCTCTTAATCGAAGGAGGAAATGAACATGAATTTAATTCCTACAGTTATCGAACAAACAAGTCGTGGGGAGCGTGCCTACGATATTTACTCCCGTTTATTAAAAGACCGGATCATTATGCTAGGAAGTGCAATTGACGATAATGTTTCCAACTCCATTGTTGCCCAATTACTATTTTTAGAAGCGGAAAATCCTGAAAAAGATATCACTCTATACATCAACAGCCCTGGCGGAAGCATCACTTCCGGTATGGCCATTTACGATACTATGCAATATATCAAACCTAATGTATCGACGGTATGCATCGGTATGGCCGCTTCCATGGGTGCTTTCCTATTGGCCGCTGGCGAAAAAGGCAAACGTTATGCGTTGCCAAACAGTGAAGTCATGATTCACCAACCACTTGGAGGAGCTCAAGGTCAAGCTACGGAAATTGAAATTGCTGCCCGCCGTATCCTTCACTTGAAAGATAAGCTGAACCAAATCTTGGCAGAACGTACGGGACAACCTATCGAAGTCCTTCAAAGAGATACAGAACGTGATAACTTCATGACTTCCGAAAGAGCCCTTGAATATGGCTTGATCGACAAAGTCATCACGCGCAGCGTTCTTGATGATAAAAACTCTAAGTAATCATGCAACAAAAGGCTCCGGAGATCGCCATAAGCGGCTTCCGGAGCTTTTTTACATAATGAAAAAAAAGGATGCTCTTTTAAGCATCCTTTTCTTTTAACCCTCTTGCTGAACAAACTCTTCCAATGCCTCTAACGCTTCTTTTTCATCGCGTCCTTCGACGATTAACTTCACGGTCACGCCAGAACTGATGGCAAGGCTCATTAACCCCATTATACTTTTTGCATTCACTTTCTTTCCTTCTTTTTCAAGAAAAACATCTGAATGAAAGCGGTTAGCTTCTTGTACAAAAAGAGCCGCCGGCCGCGCTTGCAAACCCGTTTTCAATTTTACCTCAACTTGCTTTTCCACCATCTTGATCTCCCCTGTTAGCTTTATTTTTTCGCAGCAATAGCCTCTCCCCCACGGAGCCTGTCAGCTATTTCATCAATCTTTCGTAATCGGTGATTAATCCCGGATTTACTGATGGTTCCCCCGGAAACCATTTCCCCTAGTTCCTTTAAGGTTATATCCTGAAACGCTATCCTAAGCTCCGCAATTTCCCGAAGCTTATCCGGTAAAATGCCTAATCCCACCGTATCCTCGATATAATGGATATTTTCAACCTGGCGTAATGAGGCCCCGATCGTTTTGTTCAAATTGGCTGTTTCACAATTCACAAGCCGATTCACTGAATTACGCATATCACGGACAATCCGTACATCTTCGAACCTTAATAAAGCTGAATGGGCGCCAACTATACTTAAAAACTCGGCAATCTTTTCGGCTTCTTTCAAATAAATGATGTACCCTTTCTTGCGTTCAAGCGTCTTGGCCTTCAAGCCAAACTTATTCATTAGCTCACAAAGGGCATCATTGTGCTCTTTATAAAGTGAGAAAATTTCAAGGTGATAGGAAGACGTTTCTGGATTATTCACCGAACCCCCCGCAAGAAATGCACCTCTTAGGTAAGAACGCTTACAGCATTTCTTCCCAACAATAGTATCGGATATAGCATGGAGAATTTCAAATCCATCGCCTAAAATTTCCAAATCGGTTAAAACCCGCTGCCCTCCGGATGACATCCTGACAATATATACATTATTCTTTTTAAGCTTCATCTTTTTACGGACCAACAGCTCGACCTGGACCTCATAACTTTTTTTCAGCAGCGTATAAATCCTTCTGGCAATCGCAGCATTCTCAGTTTGAATATCCACAACAAGCTTCCGATTAGAAAATGAAAGGGATCCGTTCATCCGGATAAGCGCACACAATTCCGCTTTACCGCAGCAATCCTTTCCCTCTAATGTAGTAAGTTCTTTTTTCGTTTCTGAAGCAAAAGACATCCATTTCACCCCCAATCGAACGCAGGTAATCTATTTTTATCAATCAAAAAACCGTCCCCGCTTATATCTACGGAACTATGTGGCTTTTTGTTTCATTTACAAGCATATTATAAAGCAAATCCGCCACTTTTTTTGTGTCATGGCGTATTACATTCCCTTCAAAGCTGAAAATGCGTTCTTGTATGATTTCAAGCCCCATCTGTTTTAAACTTTCCACATCATACATGACCGGTTTGGCATATTCAGCTTGATAGCGTTGCTGAATCTCGGTTGGTATTTCCTCATTATTAACAAGTATCCTGTCAATATATGCATTTCCCATATGGTCATATATCGCTTTTATATGATCGCTCGCGCTATAATCAAGCGTCTCGCCGGCTTGTGTCATCAAATTGCAAATGTACACCTTCTTAGCCTTGGAACGGCCAACCTCTTCTCCTAAACCAGGGACAAGTAAGTTAGGCAGAATGCTAGTATATAGGCTTCCTGGACCTATGACAATAAGATCAGCCTGCTTGATTTCCTGGAGAGTTTCACTAAGCGGCTTTATATGATGAGGAGACAGAAATACTTTTTTTATTTTCTTTCCTGAGAAGGGGATCTTGGATTCTCCTGTAACAATCGTTCCGTCATCCATCTCCGCATGGAGAACCACACTTTGGTTGGCAGCTGGAAGCACTTTACCGCGAACATTAAGAAATTTACTCATTTCCTGGATCGCATGGACGAAATCCCCGGTCAACGAGGTCATTGCCGCGAGTATCAAATTCCCCAGCGAATGCCCGGACAACTCATTTTTACTCTGAAAGCGATGTTGAAACATTTGTTCAACAAGGGGCTCTACATCCGATAACGCAGCCAGCACGTTACGAATATCACCCGGAGCGGGAATATCCATATCCTCGCGAAGGCGGCCTGAACTTCCACCATCATCAGCTACCGTTACGATTGCCGTTATATCCACCGGATGCTTCTTTAACCCTCTCAACAAAACGGGAAGGCCGGTTCCCCCTCCAATGATCACAACCTTAGGTTGTTTCTTTTTTACTAACATCTGCTTTCCCCTTACTTTTATCGATATCGCGATGTGATACTTGAACCCTGTAATCCTTTTTGAAGTGGTTTGAAATATACTCCGTCAATGCTACAGATCGGTGCTGCCCGCCTGTACACCCTATCGCAACAACAAGCTGTGCTTTTCCTTCGCGTTTATAATATGGAAGCATGAAGGCAAGCAGATCGGTCACTTTTTCCAAAAACTTTTGCGTCTCACTCCATTTTAAAACGTAACTCGACACTTCCTGTTCCAAGCCAGTCCTTGGCCTCATATGGTCAATATAATATGGATTTGGCAGGAAACGCACATCAAACACAAGGTCGGCATCTATGGGCAGACCATGCTTGAACCCGAACGACATGACATTGACTGTAAAACCGACACTTTTATCGGCAGAAAACTCCGAAGCGATTTTCTCCCTCAATTCGCGCGGTTTCAGTTGGGAAGTATTAAAGATCAGCTGAGCCCTTCCCTTCAATTCGTCCAATAGTTCCCGTTCCATTTTAATGCCTTCCAATGGCCGGCCTAATGGAGCAAGTGGATGGGTCCTTCTAGTTTCCTTATATCTGCGGACCAAGGAATCGTCATCAGCTTCAAGAAAAAGGATTCTTGGTGATACTGCAGCTGAATCCGTTAAATTATCCAGTGCAAGAAATAAGGAATCAAAAAACTCCCTCCCCCTCAAATCCATGACAAGAGCCACTTTATTCATCTTATTCCCTGAGTCCTTCATTAACTCCAAAAACTTTGGCAATAGCGTGGGCGGCAAATTATCGACGCAAAAAAAGCCGAGGTCTTCAAAACTTTGAACCGCCACTGTCTTACCCGCTCCGGACATTCCGGTAATGATGACCAATTGCGTTTCACTCATCTGCCCTGTACTCATAGTTTCTCCGCCCCCATGTATAGCAATCTTTTTTATATGTGAAAATTAACCTGGATCCAATCGGTAAGAAAGTAGCTTAAACTCAGGTGTATAAGTAAAGGTTCCATAAATGATCCCACTTCCATGAACCATATAGTCCAGGATGTGAAAATCACCTTCAGCCATCATCAGCTTTTTAACATCTTCGACCGGATGCCAGCTAAGTTCCCCTTCTTCACAAACATCCACATTTACACCATCGGAGTCCGTTGCAAAGAAAGTGAACATCATCCATTCCGACAATACCTTATCTCCGTCCTTCATAATGAAGGTGAAAATACCTTTGATGGAAGGGTTTTTTAAATAAACGCCCGTTTCTTCACGATATTCCCTAATGCAAGCATCGCGTACAGATTCCCCAGGCTCCATCTTTCCGCCTGGAGCTACCCACCATCCTCGTCTAGGCTTTTTCAATAAGAGGATTTGATTATCCTTGATCAATACACAGTTTGTGACACGCTGCACGTTCTTCACCTCAATTGGCTCTGCTCGACTATAGAAACCTTCACCCCCTTGTTGAAGAGATTCAGTTTATATCCTTAAACCGCCGCTAGATATCCATTTGGCGATTTACAAATGCTAATAGTTCAAACAAGTTGTATTTTTCATCTTCTTACCATTATGAAAGATATATATATGTTTAGTATATCTTATCATTATACTATTTTTGAAATGAGCTAACAATAAAGTAAACTTCCTGCATTGGGGGAATATTCATTCGCAAGGAATCACGGAGGTAAGCCTTTATCCTGCTTAACTCCTATTCTTCTCCACTTTCGCTGCCTAAATGCAAAGGGCGGGCTTACTTCACATTATAAATCATTTGGGGACATCCTAAAAATTGGAACTAAAGATATAGTCTTAAAGCAGGAAACAAAAAAAAGGACACAGAAACTTAATCTGTGTCCTTAAACGTTTATAATTAAAGGGGGTCAACTTCTATACATACTATACCCAATCATTATTTCACGCGTGTTACAACATCGTTAAAACGGAATTACGATTGTATATTCTAGTGAAATCAAGCCTTAGGCTGCAATTTTTCTTGAAGTTCCTCAACAAAATGCTGAGCGGATTGAGCGGCAATGCTTCCATCGCCTGTAGCTGTAACGATTTGGCGCAATGTTTTTTCACGAACGTCACCAGCAGCAAAAATACCAGGGACGCGTGTTTCCATCCGGTCATTCGTTTCAATATAGCCTGTGGAATTCAAGATGCCCAAGTTCTCAAATGGTTTAGTTAGCGGAAGCATTCCGATATAAATGAATACACCGTCTGCATCCATCACTGTCTCTTCTCCGTTTTCAGTGGAAACTAGTGTGACACCGCCGACTTTGCCGCCTTTTTCATTGATTTCCTTCAAAGTATGATTCCAGATGAAGTCAATTTTCTCATTGGCAAATGCACGATCTTGAAGAATCTTTTGAGCACGAAGTTCGTCACGTCTGTGAACGATAGTCACTTTTGAAGCAAAGCGGGTTAAGTACACACCCTCTTCAACAGCAGAGTCTCCGCCGCCGATAACGAATAGTTCTTTTTGCTTGAAGAATGCACCATCACAAACTGCACAATACGATACACCGCGGCCGCCCAATTCTTTTTCGCCGGGAACGCCGATTTTCTTGTATTCGGCACCAGATGAAATGATGATTGAACGTGCCTTGAACTCCTTGGAACCGGCTTTGATCGTTTTATACTCTTCACCGTCGATGATTTCCTTAACATCCCCATAGGCATACTCCGCACCAAATTTCTTTGCATGGTCAAACATTTTCGTTGAAAGTTCAGGTCCGAGTATAGTGTCGAATCCAGGATAATTTTCAACTTCCTCTGTATTGGCCATTTGCCCGCCCGGTACTCCGCGTTCTAACATCAATGTTGAAAGGTTCGCACGTGATGTATAGACAGCCGCCGTCATCCCTGCAGGACCAGCTCCAATAATAACAACGTCATAAATTTTTTCAGACATGTTTTCACTCCTCCATATTCCATTACAAATGGAACCTTCACTACGGTTAGTGTTCCCTACCTATTATCCTATATAACAAATAATTTTTCGTCCAAATATCTGCTCATCCAAGCAAGGTTTGAACCAACTTTACGTACTTTGATAAGGTGGACACCGATATGAAATGTTTGTCTGCGATTGCCTGTTTGCTCGCCTTCTCATTTTTAAGCTCATACCACACGTATTCCACCGCTGATGCCCATCCTGCTGGATTATTTAGCTTCTGCTCGGATTTCACCGCTTCGATGAAGACGGAAAACCACATTAAATAGAGCCCGGCTTCATTTAATTGTATCGGTTGGAAATGCTGATATAATAACTCAGCTGTGCGATCAGCAAAATCAATCGGTGTTAATTGACGATCTTTAGCAGGAGCTTGAACAAGTTCGGCATAATCACGTTCCAAATCAGTGAAATTCTGATTAAGGTTGAGGACCTGGTTTTTCAATAGCTTCTGTTTATGAACCGAATGTTTCAGAAGGAAAATGGCAAACAGCCTTTCTTCGATGAATTCACTTTCCAGCCTTTTTATAATAGAAGGAAAATGATGTTCAAAACCATCTGAAGTTGCATTCATATCTCCCCACGGCTCCATGCCTTCCTTTTCCGGGTTCATTTCCACGACCTTTTTCCATGCCTTTTTGGCAGCCTGTTCATGGCCTAGGTGGTAAGCGGAAATGGTTAACCAATAGTAGAAGGTTCCATCTCCCTCGAACCCTTGCCTTTGGAGTACTTTCAGCCATTTATATGCAGAAGCATAGTTTCCGATCAAAGCGAAGGTCGCTCCAAGCTTGAAACGATGTTCGGATAGCATCGGCCTAATTTTCTCCAGCATGTGTATGAGCTCTTCAACCTTTGCTTCATCCTGTTGATAATGATGAAAAACAACAAGGTTACAAAGCGCATGCAGGTTTCCCGGACTTTTTTCCAGTACCTCATCAAGTGTTTCAAAGGCTTCATTTACTTGACCAAGATAGAAATAGGCAAGTGCCAGGTTATTATAAGCGGACCAGTAATCCTCAAACTCGGCAATCGTTTCTTTCAACACTTCGATTGCCTTCGGGAAATTGCCTGATTCAAGGTACTCACGGGCTTGTTCCTGTTTGGTAATGAGCCCATCATGCTTAAAGGGATTTTCTTCTGACTCATCCGACTCAAAAGTTATCAGTTCAAGAAGGTCCTCTGCGTCATCGCTGAACTCCCCGTCTTCTTCTTTATCAAGATAAGCACTGGCGTGACGATAAGCCTCCTTGAACATGCCTAAGTGGGCATAATTATTCGCCAGGAAGTAATGACATTCCGACATATAGGGATCCATCACATCCAAGATGTTTTCCAAGAGGTTGTTTGAATAATTATATTCTCCGATTTCCGAGCAAGTGATTGCCAATTGACAGGCTATCATCGGTTCAGCGGGTTCAAGTTCCAGCGCACGTTCCAGGTATTTTTTTGATTTAGGTAATTCTCGTCTATGATAAGCTTTTAAACCCTTGGTGAAATAATACTCACCTGTTGGGTGAAAGGTTAGAATTTTTGCCTGTTGGCCAAATTTAGAGTCTTTACTCATGTAATCCTCCATCTACAAGTTGATTAACCATAGTATTATAACATATTGGTGTAAATTTGCCGAACAATTCAAGAAAATGGAAAATGGGAATTACCTTGCTTTCTTTTAGAAAAAATTGAAATATACTTAGTCAAATGAGAAGTAAAGATTGCGCTCATAGTCGTAGATACACAAAAAAGCCCTCCTATTAACGGAGGGCAATCACCATTCATTCGGTTTCTTTCGGTTCGTCCTTATCGGCATGTCTAGCCTTCAATACATCAAGCACTGCTTGGAAAGGCAGCTCCTGCTCCTGAAGAAGAACGAATAAGTGATAGAGGAGATCGGCACTTTCCATCGAAAGTTCCTCTGCATCACGGTTCTTAGCAGCAATGATCACTTCTGCCGCTTCTTCACCGACTTTTTTCAGGATCTTATCAACGCCTTTATCGAATAGGTAGGTAGTATATGAACCTTCAGGCATTTCCGATTTTCTTTTTTCAATTAATTTTTCCAATTCCGTCAAGAAAGTCACATTCGCCTTCACGTCTTGTCCGGCTTCACTGTTTTGGTAAATCGTTTCGCTAAAACAGCTTGTTGCCCCTGTATGGCACGCAGGACCTGCAGGAACGACCCGAACGACCAATGCATCTTGATCGCAGTCATACTTCATTTCGATGATTTTCTGGGTATTACCGCTGGTTGCTCCTTTATGCCATAATTCATTGCGCGAACGGCTGAAGAAAACCGTTTCACCTTTTTCAATCGACAATTGCAGTGATTCTTGATTCATATAAGCAAGTGTCAGCACTTCGCCGGTTCCTGCATCTTGAATAATTGCCGGTATCAGGCCTTTTTCATCGTATTTAATAGTTTCAAGATTCATCGTACAACCACTCCTTGTTGTTTGAGAAACGCTTTGACTTCTTTAACGGATGTTTCTTTATAATGAAAAATCGATGCGGCTAATGCTGCGTCGGCTTTACCTTCTTGGAAGGCTTCCTGGAAATGCTCAGCCTTGCCAGCCCCGCCTGAGGCGATGACCGGCACCGAAACGGCTTCAGATACCGCTTTTGTCAAAGCGATATTAAACCCTTGTTTCTCGCCGTCACAATCCATGCTTGTCAATAGTATTTCACCTGCACCGCGGATTACGGCTTCCTTCGCCCACTCGATCACTTCCCATTCAGTCGGTTTCCGGCCGCCGTGAGTATATACGCGCCATGACCCAAGCTCTTCTTCATATCGGGCGTCTATGGCGACCACGATACATTGGGAACCAAAATAATCAGCACCTTCATTAATTAAATCAGGGCGCAGAATGGCTGCTGTATTTAAGGATACCTTATCGGCACCAGCTCGGAGGATCTTCTTCATATCCGCCAATGAATTAATGCCGCCGCCCACCGTGAACGGGATTGCCAAGCTGCCCGCTACCGCTTGAACGACGTCGACAATCGTTTCCCTGCCTTCATGTGATGCGGAAATATCCAGGAATACAAGCTCATCGGCACCTTCTTTGTCGTAAAAGGCTGCAAGTTCGACCGGGTCTCCTGCATCCCTAAGGGAAACAAATTGTATCCCCTTGACTACGCGCCCATCCTTTACATCGAGACATGGAATAATTCGTTTAGTAAGCATTTAACCACGCACCTTTTCTAGTGCTTCTTCTACAGTAAAGCGATTGGTATAAAGCGCCTTGCCAATGATTGCCCCTGCAATGCCTTGGGCTTCATACTCTTTGAGGGTGATAAGGTCTTCGAGTGAACTAATGCCGCCCGAAGCAATCACGTTTTTACCGGTTGCCTCTGCCATGGCCAATATACCTTTCACATTCGGACCTGAAAGCATGCCATCCGTCGCGATATCAGTCACGATAAATGTCTCTGCACCAGCATCGGCCAGTAATTTACCAAGATCTATCGCAAGGGTCCCAGACGTTTGAAGCCAACCATGAGTGGCAACCCTGCCATCCTTCGCATCGATCCCGATTGCGATATGGCTTCCATATTTCCTAATCATATCTTTAGTGAAATCAGGGTCTGAAACGGCCGTGCTGCCTAGAATGACACGTTCCACACCATTATCCAGGTAATGGGCTATATCCCGTTCCGTACGGATGCCGCCGCCGATTTGAATGCGGGCCCCTAACTCACTTGCAGCTTTGATTACGTATGAATCATTGATGCGCACTCCCTCTTTAGCTCCGTCAAGGTCGACCATATGTATCCAATCGGCTCCTTGGTCCGCAAAGCTTTTTGCCATATCGAAGGGGGAATCGCCATAAACGGTTTCCTGATTGTAATCTCCCTGGATTAAGCGGACGCATTTGCCTCCACGCATATCAATCGCTGGGTAAATAGTAAAGTTGCTCATGCTTCTTCCTCCCCTTCTACTAATGACAGATAATTTTTTAACAGTGACATGCCCATCTTCCCGCTTTTTTCCGGATGGAACTGCATGCCGAACACATTCCCTTTACCGACGATCGCAGGCACATCCACATCATACCTTGCCGAAGCAGTGACGAATGATTCATCGGTATCGACGTAGTAGGAATGGACGAAATAAACATGCTCCTCTTCCAGCCCCTCATTCACTGGTGATGCGTGTTTAAATTCAAGACGATTCCAGCCCATGTGCGGGACTTTATAAACCTGGTCATTCGCATCCACTCCCTTAAAACGAACGACTTTTCCCGGAATGAGGGATAATCCTTTAGCTGGTCCATTTTCCTCACTTTCATCAAAGAGAAGCTGCATACCAAGGCAGATCCCTAATAGATAACCTCCATCGGCTACATATTCCCTCAGGAATTCATCCAGCTTTTGTTTTTCCAAGAGACTCATGGCATCCCTGAAAGAGCCAACGCCGGGAAGTATGATTCCTTTCGACTTTAAAAGTTCTTTTGGGTCATCGGAAATGAATGAATCGGCACCAAGGCGCTCAAGCCCTTTACTTACAGAAAATAAATTCCCCATGCCATAATCGACGATTCCGATCATTTTTACAACATTCCTTTCGTCGAAGGGATGCCTTTGACACGTGGATCGATGGTCGTAGCTTCATCCAATGCACGTCCCAGCGCTTTGAATATTGCTTCGATCATATGATGTGTGTTGTGACCGTAATGAACGACTACATGCAGGTTCATCCTGGCTTCAAGAGCGAATTTCCAAAGAAACTCGTGCACGAGTTCAGTATCGAAAGTACCGACCTTTTGCGAAGGAAACTCAGCCCGGAACTCTAGATGCGGACGATTGCTTAAATCGATGACAACCTGGGCGAGTGCTTCATCCATGGGTACGAAAGCATTTCCGTAACGCTTTATCCCGCGCTTGTCTCCAAGGGCCTCCAATAACGTCTGACCTAAGCAAATGCCAATATCTTCAGTTGTATGGTGATCATCGACGTCGGTATCTCCGTTTGCATCTACTGTCAAATCAAACTTCCCATGTTTCGTGAACAAATCCAGCATATGCGTCATAAACGGAACGCCCGTCTTAATGGAGGAATTACCTTCCCCATCCACACCAAACTTCAAACTAATTTCCGTTTCATTCGTCTTTCGCTCCACACTAGCAAAACGTTCCATTACAACTCCTCCTCAACGGGGTAAGACCCCTTTTCCCAAGATGTAAAAGCATGTCAAAAGTTTTTATATCAGTGATTTCACTTATTTAATAATTCAGGACTTTTTCCCGGATTCATTCACACCACGTGATTCAATCGCACGGGCGTGAGCCTCAAGTCCTTCCATTCGGGCAAATGCTGCGATTTTTTCTGCATTTTTGCGGAAGGCCGTTTCACTATACATGATGATACTCGATTTCTTTTGGAAATCATCCACATTCAGCGGGCTGGAAAAACGGGCGGTTCCATTGGTAGGCAACACATGATTGGGACCTGCAAAGTAATCCCCGACGGGCTCCGAACTAAAGCGGCCAATGAAGATTGCCCCGGCATGGCGGATTTTAGCCATGATTTCAAGTGCATCTTTAGCCACAATTTCCAAATGTTCCGGTGCAAGTTCATTAATCGCTTCAACAGCTTCGGCCATACTCCCGCATACAACGATTCTTCCATAATCCCTTATGGATGCTGCAGCAATATCATGGCGTGGAAGTAACGCCACCTGCTTGGTCACTTCTTCTGCCACTTCTTCTGCAAGAGACGTTGACGTCGTGACCAAAACACTGCAAGCTCGGGCATCATGCTCCGCCTGTGATAGCAAGTCTGCCGCAACTTCTGCAGCGATGGCTGATTCGTCCGCCAATATCGCTATTTCACTTGGACCTGCTATCATATCAATGGCGACATCCCCGAATACTTCGCGCTTCGCTAACGCCACATATATATTTCCCGGACCCACTATTTTATCCACGTTCTTAATCGTTTCCGTCCCATAAGCGAGAGCAGCTATGGCCTGAGCCCCTCCAACTTTATAGATTTCCTTAACTCCGGCAATTTTGGCAGCTGCCAAAACCGCTGGCGATAATTTCCCATCTTTCCCTGGAGGAGAAACCATAACGATCCGTTCCACCCCTGCGGCCTTTGCAGGCAACGCATTCATCAATACTGACGAAGGATATGCCGCTGTGCCTCCAGGTACATAAACACCTACAGCATCAAGAGGTGTCAATTTTTGTCCTAGCATCGTTCCCGTATCATCAGTCGTAAACCATGAATTTCGAATTTGTTTCTCGTGAAACATCCGAATATTATTCGCAGCCTCTTGAATAATATCAAGCTGCTCAGCAGTTAATGCCGCTGTCGCTTCTTCCATTTCCTGTTCCGATACAAGTAATTCCCCTGGGCTAACACCATCGAAACGTTCGGTATAGGTATGTAAAGCGGCGTTTCCGCTTTTCCTGACATCATAAATAATATCCTGAACCGCTTTTCTTTGATCGGCAGTACCTGCTTCAACCGAGCGTTTCAGTGAAATCCCTTCAGCAAACCGTTCTATTTTCATACCTTCACCTCATTAGCGATTCTTTACTATTCAATAATTCCTGCTAGCCGTTCCACGATTTCAGTAATCCTTGCTTCTTTAATTCGATAGCTGACAGGGTTTGCTATCAGCCTCGAAGTCACATTGGCGATTTTTGCATATTCCACAAGACCGTTTTCCTTCAATGTTCGCCCCGATGAAACGATATCGACGATTCGTTCAGCTAAACCAATTAACGGTGCTAACTCAATAGACCCATTCAACTTTATAATCTCGACTTGCTCCCCCTGCTCGCGAAAATAACTAGAGGCAACATTCGGATATTTACTGGCTATTTTGGGGGCGATGTCACTTATTTTCGTACCAGGCAGTCCAGCTACAGCTAAATAGCAGGCACTGATTTTCAAATCAAGTAACTCATAGACATCACGTTCTTCTTCTAACATGACATCCTTCCCTGCAATTCCAATGTCAGCGACGCCGTGTTCCACATAGGTTACGACATCCATCGGTTTAGCTAAAATGAACCGCAGATTCTCCTCTTCCACTTCAAGGATCAATTTCCGGGAATCATCAAACTCGGGAGGGAGACGAAAATCGGCCCTTCTTAATAGCTCTGCCGCTTCTTCAAATATTCTCCCTTTCGGCATGGCAATCGTTAAAAAGCTATTATTCATCTTTTCCATTCCCCCCATTCCCTACGAATAAATGAACTTCAGAAAATGTCCGTGTAAAAGCATCGACATTTTGGACGACTGTAATATCTTGAATCGTTACCAATTTCCCTTCGGAGCGTTTTATTCTTGCAAATTCAATTGCTTCCAATCTCCGTTCGGGACTGAATAAAATACATTCTGGTGCGACAGGCTGGATCGGCTCCCCAAGAGCTTCTGCAAGACGATCCACCCGGATTGCAAAACCTGTGGCCGAAGCATTCCAGCCGAACTTCTCAAGCAGATTATCATACCGGCCGCCATTGCCGATTGGCGAACCCACTTGTCCGGCATACACTTCAAATAAAGTTCCCGTGTAATAACTCATATGACTGACCAATGTTAAGTCGAAGCTCACATATTGTTCAACGCCAAATTCTTTCAGCTGTGCAGACAATTCCTTCAGTTCAGCCAAAGAATCTTGCCCTTTATTATTTTCAACCAGCCCTAGCGCCTTTTTCAGGGTTCCTTCACTACCCCTTAATGAGGTAAATTCGATAAGCCGTTGTTTATCAATGGATGAAAGCGGCAGTGATTTTACATGCTCGCGATAACCAACATAATTCTTTTCATACAAAAACTTCCTTAATATAGAGGCTCTTTCCTCCGTACCTAGAATGCTCAAGAAAAATTCTTGCAGAAATCCGATATGTCCAATGGAAATCTTAAATTCCTGAAGCCCGGCAGCCTTTAGAGCATCCGCAAGCAGGGCAATCATTTCAGCATCGGCACTTATAGACTTATTTCCGATACACTCAATACCAATCTGTTCGAACTCTGCCGGCCTGCCCCCTTCACGCTGCTGTGCCCGATATACATTCGCGGAATAGGCCAGGCGAAGCGGAATTTGCTGTTTTAACAATTTGGAAGCTGCGACCCTTGCAATGGGAGCTGTCATCTCGGGACGGAGTACGAGCGTATGCCCCTGGGCATCAAGAAGTTTAAACAACTGTTGATCCAATATTGCCGAAGCCTCGCCAATCGTTTCATAATATTCCAAAGCAGGCGTTTCAATAAATTGATAGCCCCACTTTTTGATTTCATCACTCATTTTATTTCTGGCCAACACTTTCGTTTCATACAGCACCGGCAATGTATCTCTCATGCCTAACGGTTTTTCAAACATAAATGGCTTTGTCACGACTGCACATCCTTTTGAATTGATTACTATCTATATCCAATCGGTCCGCCTGTAGGCAAAAACCGATGCATCCATTCCTTATTTTGTTTATCCCTTTATCTTTCCAAGGTTTCACGCTTAAATCCAAATTTCGGATAACATATAAAAATAGTATCAAATTAAATGACATAATTATATAAATACTCGCAATAATCCACCAAATCACTTTAGTTCGCTAATATGGTAGCAGGTTGAAGTTATTAATAGTTTACCCCTGCCCCCACCTTACGTCAAGGAAAATATGCCTAATTCCATTACTTCAAACCACAGCTGTCTTTAATATTCTTCATGATCGGTTTAAGTCCAAACGCAAGGAATTATACCTTTTCACCCAGATGATTCTTCCTATCTTTAGCCATTCATTGTTATTAATGTATACCTTTTGGTTTAGCTGTTTTATAATATTTAGGAGTTTGGTAATATTATAAAATTTTAGGGGGAAATGGGAATGAAGAAATATTTTTCATTTTTTGTGGCACTCATCGTTCTTTTTTCACTGGGTTCAAGCGGAACGATGGGTTTTGCCGCAACTAAGATCAACCAGGATGAGCTTAATGCATACCTTTCTGAAGTTAGAATGACACAAGAAGAATTGGAAGAGTATTTATCCTATTACGACTTAACATTGAATGAACTGAAATCGGTAGAAGAGTTGCGTGATACATTAGGACCGGCCGTCACTCCTGAGACCTTACAGAATCTACTTAAACAATATGAAATGACAGAAGCTGAACTAACGGAATTATTAATAGAATACGGCGAACTGGAAGAGGGAGATTCCATCATCGATACCTTCCATTTCATTTACGACATTGAGGATATCATCGATTTAGAAATGGGTTATGATGAGGAAGAGATAGAATATGATGATGAAGAGATCATCGATTTAATGGATGGTCTCTTTACTGAGATCGGCCTTACAGACGAAGAGCTCGACAGATTCATGAACCATCTTTTGCCTATCATCGAAGACCCTTCTTTTGAAGCTCGTTTAATGGCGATCTCCGATAGAATGAATCAACTTGAGTATTTTGAAACAATTGATGAATTGTCTGCAGAACAAGTGGCTGAATTGCTTTCTATTTATAATGATCTTCAAAGCTTGCTGCAAATTCAATTCAAATTCGCCTTAATTCAGGATGGTGTCACGACAAACCTATCCCTTGAGGCTTTATTCCAGCTTAAGGAATTAACGAATGCTAGTTTACTAGTTTCCATTTATGATTTAAACGGCAATTTTTTGCTCGATTTTATATTGACAGGTAAAATGATCGGTTCCGATTTAGTGAAAGAAACCGGTAATGACATTAAACAGTCCACCGAGGTCATTTCTAAAGTGGTTGAGGTAAAAAAAGAAAAGAAGAAACCCGCAAAACCTGAACATAAAACGGAAAAAGGCGGAGTGCTTCCTAAAACGGCTGGTCATTACTTATTCGATGCTTTAATCGGTTTAGTGTTGATGGGTATCGCTTTCGGATTAATTAGAAAAGCGAGACTCACTAATTAAGATGAACAAAAATAGGCAATCCAGGCATAAGAAAAAGTGGTTACTTATCACTGCTGTTTGCTTTTTAACCTTAGGCTTTTATTTTACAACGACAAACGCCTATACGCTGTTCAAAGGCTATGCCCTATATAAAATGAAATCTGACACAACGGAAGTGACGGCTAAGCTCCCCGAACCGAAGACGAAAGCAGATATTCCCGATGGGCTTGAGCTATATGAAGAACGGCCGGAGACAGGTGATTTGATGGGTGAGCTTTATATTCCAAAAATTGAGGCAACACTCCCAATTTATCACGGAACGGACGAAGATGAACTCGAAAAGGGCGTCGGTCATTATGCGGGCTCCGTCCTCCCAGGTGAAAAGGATAATTCAGTTTTATCCGGTCACCGAGATACAATTTTCAGAGATCTAGGTGAAGTCGGCGAAGGCGACTTGCTGATTGCCAAGACAGAAGCCGGTTCGTTTACATATAAAGTGAGGAAGGTTCGTATCGTCGATGCAGATGACCGTACCGTGATCGTTCCCAAGCCTAAAGCCACACTTACAGTAACAACCTGCTACCCTTTTTCATATATTGGTAGTGCACCGGAACGGTACGTATTGGTTGCCGATTTATTGAAATCGGAATAGATAAATGAGTTGCGGGGCTGAAGTTGTCAGCTCCCTCTTCATAAGTCTTTAATAGATGATAGGAGGACAAGTTAAATATGGAAAAACAGGAACAGGAAAGGTTTTTTCAAATTTTAAAAGAAACGTATGAAGCGACGGTGAACCAGGAAAATATATCAATCAACGAAGTGATAGAGCATCTAAAGAATGAACTGACTCCGTTATACCCAAAATGCCATTAAAAAGGACCTGCCGCATATAGGGGCAAGTCCCTTTTTTCATAAGGAAGTTTTCTGCTCTCTCTCAAGCATTTCCTCTTTGGTATATATGATTTTCATTGGATTTCCCCCAACGAAAGCTCCCTCCGGAACATCCTTATGGACAAGCGTCCCCGCAGAGACAATCGCCCCATTACCAATTGAAAGTCCTGGAAGAATGGTCGAATTCGCTCCAATCAATACTTCATCACCAATGACTACATCTCCTAAACGATATTCATGAATCAAATATTCATGAGCAAGGATCGTCGTATTATAGCCAATGACAGTATTTATTCCGACCGATATTTTTTCCGGAAACATCACATCCGGCATGACCATCAAGGCAAACGAAGTTTGCTTCCCGACTTTCATATGTAAAAAAGTCCTGTATAGCCAATTCTTCATGCCCAGAAAAGGCGTATAACGTGCTAGCTGTATCACCATAAAATTCTTTACGACTTTCCAGAATGGAACGGTCTTATATACATGCCATAGTGAATTGGCCCCTTCAACTGGATAGCGGGACGTGCGTCTCATTTTCTAGCCTCCGTGAGCTTTTCAACCTCAACGATATTCAATAAATCCGCCATCTGCTCAAGCATATAGTCAGGGTGATAACTTTCCAGGAATCCACAGCCTTTAATGGACCATGAGACCCCTGCCGTTTTTGTACCTGTATTTTTCCCGCCCATAATATCATGATAACTGTCGCCAATCATGATAGCTTCTTCAGGAACCGAACCGAGTTGATTTAAAGCTTTTACCAAAGGCTCTGGGTCCGGCTTTGCCTTTTCCACCTCATCCAGTGTGACCACCACTTCAAAGAACTGATCCAGTTTGCTTAAACGCAGGCCCTTTTCGACGACATCACGCTTCTTTGTCGTAACGACTGCCAATTTATAACCGCTTTGCTTCAACGTTTGAACGGTTTCGAACACCCCGTCAAATTGTGTGACAAGCAAATCATGGTTCCTCCAATTATGCTCCCGATAGTATGCAATCATTTCATCCACACGTTTTGGATCAATGGAAGAAAACGTATCGACCAAAGTCGGTCCGATAAATGGAATGATATCTTCCCGATTGAACTTTCCAGGACAAAAGTGGTTTAAAGTTTCTGTAAAAGAGGCGATGATCAATTCATTTGTATTGATCAACGTACCATCAAGATCAAATAATAATGTAGTTATGTTACTGTTCATATACAGCTTCCTTTCTCTGTACCCTATCAGTCCGATTCCATATATACGCAACGGCCATCGTTAAAACAATGGCAGTGAGTAGCCGAATAAGTAACAGCGGCAAGACCGGAATCCCCAGCGGAATAAAAATCAGTGTGTCTTCTACAACAGCATGGCAGGCAACTAAAAAGATGAATGCAATCGTCATATCCTTCTTCGAAACATTATCCTCTTTAGCCGCTTGAATCATAACGCCTGCGCCATATGCCAAACCGAGAGTCAGGCCTGTAACGAAAGGCATGGAAGCATTCGGCTTCATCCCCAGGACCTTCATGAAGGGAGCAAGGGCTTTCGAGAAGGCTTCCAGCCACTTTAAATCTTTCATGATTTGAACCGCCACCATGAGCGGAATAACGATGACCGCCAGCTGGCCAATTCCTGAAAGGGCCTGGATGACCCCATGTAATAGGATTGCACCCGCTCCGTTAATCTCTGCAGCCTCCCCGATAGCCGTTCCTTGGGCCATTTCAGATCCGCCCTGCCAAACAAGATTGATGACGACCGCGGACAAAAGCGCAAGCCCGATCCGTACTGTTAGGATGACCCACAGCTTGACACCGGTTTTCATCGCCACACCTGACTCGATCAATAAATTATGTGAAAAAGATAGCATCATAGCGATGATAAAAACTTCTTTCACAGTCAAATCAAGCGTTAATATGCCAGCGATCGCTGCGTATAAATTCAGGAAATTCCCTAATACAAGCGGAATTGCAGCATCCCCTGGAAGACCGATGAGATTCATCAAAGGCGCTATCAAGTTGATGATGAATGGCAATACAGGCGTATATTGAAGCACAGTGACGATCAGAGTAACCGGAAATATCACTTTCCCCAAAGACCAGGTTGTATTCAAGCCTGAAAGAAGTCCCTTTTTAACCGAATCTACTATCACTATGCCCTCTCCCTTTTCACATATTACCTATGCATCTAAATATCTTTTGTCTGCATGCCCGCGGACCCTTCTATAGACCACCAAAGCGATGGCTACAGCTACCAATACAATCGAGATCACTTGTGCGATACGCAGTGAATCCGTCAGCATCAAACTGTCGGTCCGCAATCCTTCAATGTAATAACGTCCGATGGAATACCATATTACATAGGTTAAAAACAGTTCCCCCCTGCGCAAGTTCACTTTCCGTAAACTTAAGAGAATAATGACACCGAGGATATTCCAAATCGATTCATACAAAAAGGTCGGGTGATAATACGTACCGTTTATGTACATTTGATTTATGATGAATTCAGGCAAATGCATATTTTCAAGGAATGACCTTGTTATTTCTCCACCATGCGCTTCCTGATTCATGAAATTACCCCAACGGCCAATTGCCTGCCCCAACAATAAGCTCGGTGCAGCAATATCCACCAGCTTCCAAAATGAGACCTTCTTGACCTTTGCAAAAACGATTGCAGTCAGCACCGATCCAATCAACGCACCATGTATGGCAATTCCGCCATTCCATATTTTTATGATATCCCCCGGGTTTTGTGAATAGTACTCCCATTGGAAGATCACATAATAAATACGAGCACTAATGATCGCGATCGGGACAGCAAACAAAATCAAATCAGTAAATATTTCCTTATCAAGACCTCTTCGCTCAGACTCCCTTAATGCGATAATAAGACCCAATAACACACCGAAACCGATGATTAGCCCATACCAATGTACCTGGATGGGACCTAGATCAATTGCTATCGGATTCAGCGGCTGTATTCCTTGTTCCATTTTGTTCCCCTCTTTTCCTATAACCTTTTAAAATTCATCATGTTCCGGATCTGCAATTGCATGGTTCAATCGATCTGAAAACTGTTCCGCTGCATTTACTCCCATTCGCTTCAGGCGGTAATTCATGGCTGCCACTTCAATTATGACAGCTAAATTTCGCCCTGGACGGACAGGTACGGTAATTTTCGTCACTTCCGTATCGATGATTTTCATTTTTTCTTCATCAAGGCCAACCCGGTCATACTGCTTGTTTTTTTCCCATAGTTCCAGATTGATGACGATTGAGATCTTTTTATTGCTGCGGACTGCGCCAGCTCCAAAAAGTGTCATTACATTAATGATTCCCAATCCTCTTATTTCTAGAAGATGTTCGATTAAATCCGGGGCATTCCCGACCAGCGTATCTTGGTCTTCCTGCCTGATTTCGACGCAGTCATCGGCTACGAGACGATGACCCCGTTTCACTAATTCCAGGGCTGTCTCACTTTTACCGACGCCGCTTTTCCCGGTGATCAACACACCTAACCCATAGATATCCACCAATACACCATGAACAGCAGTAGTTGGTGCCAACCTGCTTTCTAGGAAATTGGTCAGACGGCTGTATAACCTTGTTGTCTTCATATTAGATCTCATCACAGGAACTGATTCCCGCTCAGAAGCTTCGATCAATTCTATCGGCACTTCCTGACCACGCGTAATGATGATGCCTGGAGTAAAGTCCCTGCATAACTCTTCCATCCTCTGTACTCGATCCGGTTCATTCAGCCGATTAAAAAAGGACATCTCCGTCATACCTAAAAGCTGTACTCGATCTGCGGGATAATAATCAAAAAAACCGGCTATTTCAAGTCCGGGACGAGATAAATCACTCGTGACGATTGGTCTGTTAATTCCTTCTTCCCCACTGATAAGTTCTAGACCGAACGCTTCTACTATATCCTTTGTACGGACTTTTGCCATATATCTTTCCTCCTTTAGGAGCGATGCTATTTTTTGAGATACTTTTTCTATTTTAGCATTTTTCTGTTAATAACCAAACAAAGCATTATCGATTTATTGTTTTTTTATTCACTCCACCCGGATTGGCCACGTGAACAGGAAAGAGATGAGAGGAACATACATGAATCCTTACATCCAAATAAAAGAAAGCCCGCCAATTTATATTGGCAGGCTCACTTTGCAGACAAAAGGAGTCGGAAAACGTATCTTTCATCAAATGATGTTCCCGAACCAACTCCAAAGCAACTCCTTAGGTATGGTTCCGATACAAATTGGATGTTGATTTCCGCTCAAGAAACTCGCTTTCCGCGGGCGGTCGTGGAGCAGCCTCGGCTTGCGCCTGCGGGGTCTCCCCTAGACGCGCTTTTCCCGCAGGAGTCTCGTACCTTTCTCTCCAATCAACCTTGTTATTAAATTTAGAACAAGCCATAAAAAAACTGCAGGCAAACTCGTTTTCCATCGAGTTTGCCTACAGTTTGAGCCGCCAGTGGTATCAACGGGCTTTCCCTTTCTTCAGGAAACCGTTATCGCTGCAGTCTTGGTTTCTGCAAAAACATGAAGCACAGGAACCTCTTCTTTAACCGTCTTAAACTTAAGGACCTTCTGAACCACATCACTTTTCTCTTCGATGATTGTCATCCCTTCCAAAGTTACATTAAAGCTTCCTAAATTTGATTTCAATTCTCCTTCGATCGCCTTACCTGGCGGCAGGGTCAGCTGAACTTTTCCAGTGACTGACTTAGCATGGATCGAATCGCAATCCATCCCTGAATTCGTACAGATTATTTCCCCATTGAACGTTTGGACATCCAATTTCTTGAAGTATCCATCGGCATTAATCGCTCCATTCAGGGTCTCGGCTTCCAAGTCATTAAAGTTGGTATCTGAAATGGTGATCATCCCATTACCTGTTTCAAGCTCACAGAAATCACCCGTACCCTGCATGATATGAATGGCACCATTCGCCGTTTTCGCTTTAAGCTTCTCTGATTTCAGTGATTCAGTCGTGATTGCGCCATTGAACATCCTTACATGGATGTCCTCATATTCCTTTCTTGGAATGTACATGATCGTATCAACCTTTATGGATTTTTCACGAACCTTGAACTTCAATTTTCCATTTTCAATCGTGAAATCGACTTCTTCCAAAAAGTTTTTCCTGGCTTCCTCTATTTCTTCCACACGGTATACCTTAGCTTGGCATTCAACCCGGACATCATTATGGTCCCATGCGGCGATTTTTATTTTCCCATTTGCTATATCTACATCAATCTCATCCAGGAAATCATGATCATGCTGGAAAATATGACTGACCTCCACAGATTTCCCGAAATTGAAATCAAGATCCGTTTCTTTGATTTTCTTAAAAGCACTTTCAACGAAATCAATAATCTTTTCTTTCGATGACTGGATATTCTTTTTAAACGTATCCTGAGTGCTTCCTTCGCTTTTCTTATCCACGACTACCGTCGATAATTCGTTTTGCAATTTCTGCTCCTTAGCTTCACTTTCCTGACTGGCTTTTTCTAATTCTTCCAAAAGGCCCATGGCTTCTTCCGCTGATAACTTTCCATCCTGAATCATTTCTAAAATCTTCTTTCTTTCCTCCTGCATGAACATTCCTCGCTTTCTTCTATCATTTTATTCATACATACGCCTAGATATCTAAAAAGTTTCATAAATACCGTTTTTCCCATCATTCGACAAAGGAAAATGACAATTTCCGAAAAAGAAGATGTATGATTTCCCCGGAAATATCTCCTTTTCCTATTCTTTAATCAAATGATTGATTAAATGCACACCGTCATTTTTCTACAAAAAAACAAGCCTGATGGCTTGTTCCTTTAAGCATGTTCATGCTCCGTTTCTTTTTCTTCAATCCAATTTTCCATGCGGATTTGATCACGGGTAAGTACAGGTTTTAAGTATTTTCCCGTGTACGATTCGGAAACTTCACATATTTTTTCAGGTGTTCCGTAAGTGACGATCGTACCGCCCTTATCTCCGCCTTCCGGTCCCAGGTCAATAATATGGTCCGCCGTCTTGATGACATCCAGATTATGCTCGATCACCAAAACGGTATCCCCATTGTCAACCAGCCGCTGCAGAACCTGAAGCAGCCTTGCTATATCGTGGACATGTAGACCGGTAGTTGGTTCATCCAAGATATAGAAGGAGCGCCCAGTGGATCGGCGATGCAATTCAGAAGCAAGTTTCACCCTTTGCGCTTCACCGCCTGATAAAGTGGTGGCAGGCTGTCCAAGCTTGATATAACCCAAACCAACGTCATAAATCGTTTGTAGCTTCCGTTTGATTTTTGGGATATTTTCAAAGAAACTAACGCCTTCCTCAACTGTCATATCGAGAATGTCGGATATGTTTTTCCCTTTATATTTCACTTCTAGAGTTTCCCGGTTATAACGTTTACCATGACAGATTTCACATGGAACATAGACATCTGGGAGAAAATGCATTTCAATCTTGATAATGCCATCACCACGGCATGCTTCACAGCGACCGCCCTTCACATTAAAACTGAACCTTCCTTTTTTATAACCGCGGATCTTCGCTTCATTAGTCGAGGCAAACACGTCACGAACATCATCGAATACACCCGTATAGGTAGCTGGATTCGATCGTGGAGTTCTGCCGATCGGTGATTGGTCAATATCAATGACTTTATCTAAATGCTCAATTCCCTTGATTTCACGGAAATCACCTGGTCTGGCTTTTGCCCGATTCAGCTTTTGAGCCAATGACTTATGGAGGATCTCATTCACCAATGTACTTTTCCCTGATCCCGAGACTCCTGTTACGGCTGTAAAGACCCCAAGCGGGAATTTCACATTAACGTTTTTCAAATTATTTTCCTTGGCACCTTTTATCTCAATGACACGGCCATCATTTTTCCGGCGTTCCAATGGCAATGGAATGAATTTCTTCCCTGCTAAATATTGCCCCGTTAAGGATTTAGGATTATTCATGACCTCTTCTGGAGTTCCAGCGGCCACTATTTCTCCTCCATGCGCTCCTGCTCCAGGACCAACATCGATCAAATAATCCGCAGCAATCATCGTATCTTCATCGTGCTCGACAACAATGAGTGTGTTACCGATTTCGCGCATATTCTTCAATGTTTCGATCAATCGATCGTTATCCCTCTGATGCAGCCCTATTGAAGGTTCATCCAAAATATATAGGACTCCCGTCAATCGGGAACCAATCTGTGTCGCCAATCTTATACGCTGCGCTTCACCGCCTGATAATGTTCCCGCTGCCCTGCTCAACGTCAAATATTCCAAACCTACATTAGCCAGGAAACCGAGCCGCTCACGAATTTCACGTAAAATCAATCTCGCAATTGCAGCTTCTTTTTCAGTCAAATCAAGCTCATCGAAAAATACTAACGCATCTTCCACTGATAAAGCTGTCGTTTCACTTATATGGACCCCTTGAATGAGCACGGAAAGACTCTCTTTTTTCAATCGATGACCCTTACAGGTTGGACAGTGATGTTCTGACATGTATTTCTGCATTTGCTCACGAATAAAGTCAGAACTCGTCTCCTTGAAGCGCCTTTCGATGTTTCTTAAAACTCCTTCAAAAGGAATATATCCTTCTTGCACTCTTCCAAAATCATTTTTATAACGGAAATATATCTTATCTTTACCTGAACCAAGCAAGACCTTATCCATCTTCTCTTCCGGTAAATCTTTAACGGGCACATCCATGTCTATCCCATAATGGTTGGCCACCGCTTCAAGGAGCTGAGGGTAATATTGAGAACTCGTCGGCTCCCATGGCGCAATTGCATGTTGACGGAGGCTTAATTCGTTATTCGGGATGACCAGATCACGGTCCACCTCAAGCCTTGCCCCCAAGCCATCACAATCCGGGCAGGCCCCAAACGGGCTATTGAAGGAAAACATTCTAGGCTCTAACTCTTCAATCGAAAATCCGCAGTATGGACAAGCATGATGTTCACTGAACAGCAGCTCTTCCTCACCCATGACGTCAATGATGACTTTGCCTTCGCCAAGCTGCAAAGCACTTTCCAATGAATCTGCAAGCCTGGCCATGATACCCTCTTTAATGACGATCCGGTCTATGATGACTTCAATCGAATGTTTTTTATTTTTTTCGAGAGTGATCTCCTCACTGAGATCATGCATTTCCCCGTTCACACGAATGCGGACATATCCTTGTTTCTTAACTTCCTCCAAAACTTTCGCATGTGTCCCTTTTCTGCCTGAGACTAGCGGTGCCAATACCTGAAGCTTGGTTCGCTCAGGGTAATCAAGAATGCGGTCCACCATTTGCTCAATCGTTTGTGAGGTAATTTCAATATTATGGATCGGACAGGTCGGCCTGCCGACCCGTGCAAATAACAGCCTTAAATAATCATAGATCTCCGTAACAGTCCCTACGGTTGAACGAGGATTTCGACTGGTCGTTTTCTGGTCTATGGAAATGGCTGGTGACAAACCTTCGATCGCATCGACATCCGGTTTATCCACTTGGCCTAAGAATTGACGAGCATAAGCGGACAGTGATTCTACATAACGTCTTTGCCCTTCTGCATAAATCGTATCAAAAGCCAAGGAAGACTTTCCAGATCCGGATAATCCGGTCAGCACAACAAGTTTGTCTCTCGGTATCGTGATATCAATATTCTTTAAATTGTTGGCCCTGGCGCCTTTTATCACAATTTTATCCATTGCCATGTTTCGTCACCCTTCCGCTTTTAACTCTAGTAATAAATCACGCAGCTCGGCAGCTCGCTCGAAGTCCAGTGCCTTTGCCGCTTCCTTCATTTCTTTTTCCATGCTTGCCATCACTTTTAAACGCTCTTTTTTAGGAAGCTTCGCGAGGCTTGGTGCAAGGTCTTCCTTATACTCTTCACCTTCTTCGGCTACATGAGTCGCCCTTATGGAGTCGCGGATATCCTTTTGAATGGTTTGAGGCATTATTCCATGCTCTTTATTATAATTTTCCTGGATTTCACGGCGCCGCCTCGTTTCATTGATAGCAAGTTCCATCGAATTCGTGATGCGGTCTGCATACATGATGACGTGGCCGTTGGCATTACGGGCTGCACGGCCCATTGTTTGAATAAGCGAACGTTCCGAGCGAAGGAACCCTTCTTTATCGGCATCCAGAATGGTCACTAACGACACTTCCGGAATATCGAGGCCTTCCCTTAAAAGATTGATTCCAACAAGAACATCATATTTACCCATTCGAAGTTCCCGGATGATTTCTATCCTTTCCAAGGTCTTCACTTCCGAATGAAGATATTGGACCTTGATGCCGATTTCCTTTAAATAATCAGTTAAATCCTCAGACATCTTTTTCGTCAAGGTCGTTATGAGCACACGCTCGTTCTTTTTGACGCGCTCCTGTATTTCACCGATCAAGTCATCTATTTGCCCTTCAATCGGCCTCACTTCCACCGTCGGATCCAGCAATCCGGTAGGACGGATGATCTGCTGAACCATTTCCGGGGTATGTTCGAGTTCATATGGTCCCGGAGTTGCCGAAACGAATATGGATTGATGGACCTTTTTTTCAAATTCCTCAAATCTTAGCGGGCGGTTGTCTTTCGCAGACGGCAGACGGAAGCCATGATCGACGAGCACTTGCTTACGCGCCTGATCTCCATTGAACATTCCGCGGATTTGCGAGAGGGTTACGTGTGATTCATCCACGACCAATAGGAAATCCTCTGGAAAGTAATCCATTAAAGTGTATGGTGTCGCACCTGAGGGACGAAGCGTCAAATGGCGGGAATAGTTCTCGATCCCTGAACAAAAGCCCATTTCCCGCATCATTTCCAGATCATAACGGGTCCGCTGCTCCAAGCGCTGCGCTTCAAGGAGTTTTTCATCTTCCCTTAATTCCTTCAATCGCTCTTCCAGTTCCGTTTCGATATTTTGAATGGCTATCCGCATTTTCTCTTCGCGGGTTACGAAGTGGGAAGCCGGGAAAATGGCGATATGATCTCGTTCACCGGTAATTTCGCCAGTCAGGGCATCGACTTCCCGAATACGGTCAATCTCATCCCCGAAAAACTCGACCCGTACGCAATGTTCATCACGTGAGGCCGGGAAAATTTCGACCACGTCGCCGCGAACGCGGAAGGTCCCCCGTTGGAAAGCAATATCATTACGTTCATATTGAATATCCACGAGTCTGTGCAGCAAGGCATTCCGGTCTATCTCCATGCCTGTTCGGAGGGAAACAACCATCTCCCGGTACTCTTCAGGAGAACCGAGTCCATATATGCACGAAACACTGGCAATGATGATGACATCTTTCCTTTCGAACAAAGACGAGGTTGCCGAGTGACGCAGTTTATCGATTTCATCATTGATGCTTGCATCTTTTTCGATGAATGTATCCGTGGATGGAACATAAGCCTCTGGCTGGTAGTAATCATAATAGCTAACGAAGTACTCAACAGCATTATTAGGGAAGAACTCTTTGAACTCACTGTAAAGCTGCCCTGCCAACGTTTTATTGTGGGCAATGACAAGAGTCGGTTTATTGATTCTTTGAATCACATTGGAAACGGTGAACGTTTTCCCTGTCCCCGTTGCCCCCAATAACGTCTGCATTTCCTTGCCTTCATTAATCCCTTCGACCAGCATTTCAATTGCTGCCGGCTGATCTCCTTGAGGAGAGTATTTTGAGACTAACTCAAACTTATCCTTCACCAAGCATAGCCTCCTATTGAAATATTTTTATATGAAAACGGGACATGCCTATATCCCTTCTATTTATTCCGGTTTGATAAAGCATATATACACATTCTACCACAATAGCCTTAAAACAAACCAGCAATAAGCGAACATCCATTCTATTTTTGTTTTATGGACTTCATGATGTGTTTAGGGGAATGAAAAGTTTGGGTACAAAAAAAGCACCTTTTGTGTCAGGCGCTCTTGGATGTACGTTTCATCATTCTTTTTGATAACCAAAATCCCACTGTTAGGGATAAGGCATCGACGATGATCAATAAGTTTGTATGCGTATAACCTTTATATGCGGAAGCTGTAATCAAGGCAACAGTTAAAACAAGGCCCACGACATTGTTATAGGTGACTCTTGAAAATAGCATGACAAGTAGACAAGGAAGGAAAAGGGCAGAAAGAAATTTAATCATTTTTTCATCTCCTTTATAAGAGAAAAATAGAGTAGTTTCAGTTTAAATGATTATCAAGTTTTTTGCCAATCAATTTCCCACTTGATTTTCAAGGCATCATCAGAAGAACATTCCACACATCCATCAATTATGCCCATTAAAAAAAAGAGGCAAACCCCTTTAAAGGGAAGTTTGCTTCTTTTTTAGTCCAATCAATATGGATCCGCTTCATGTCCTTTACTAACGGCGGCCTCAGGGTTATCCGTCCCACCAAGTGGTTTTGAAGATTCCGTATGTTCAGATGCCGAGGCCAGTCCCTCTTTCAATCTGCGGCCATACTCTTCATCGGCCTCTTCGGCAAGTGCTATCATTTTGTCCTGAATGCGCTTGTCGGCAGGAGCCAATGCCGCCACTAAATTGGAAATTAAATCGTCCTTTTCCCAATCCTCGAATTCACGGAATGTTTCCCCGGCCTGTTTCGTATTGTTTTGGCGATCGATTGTCTCACGAACAAGTTTCCCTTCCACCATAGGTGTATACTCCTTGCCCGTCTGCTTGGCTTCTTTCAAGCCGCCGACAGTTGATGGTTCGTAGTTGATGTGGGGGCTTTGGCTGCCTCTGCCAACTTCATATTGCATCTGTCCGCCAGTCTGATTCGTGGCTGTTCGTTTCTTCGGAGCATTGATTGGCAATTGCAGATAATTCGCTCCAACACGGTGACGTTGTGTATCGGAATAAGAGAATGTACGTCCCTGTAACATCTTGTCATCAGAAAAGTCCAGTCCATCCACTAGGACACCTGTGCCGAATGCAACCTGTTCGACTTCAGTGAAATAGTCTTCAGGGTTTTTATTCAATACCATCGTACCGACATGCAGCCAAGGGAACTCATCTTTCGGCCAGATCTTCGTATCATCCAGCGGATCAAAATCCAACTCAGGATGATCATCATCACTCATGATCTGTACGTTGAGATCCCATTCAGGATAGTCCCCGCGTTCGATCGCTTCATATAGATCCTGTGTGGCATGATTGAAATTCGTAGCTTGAATTTCATTGGCCTCTTGCTGTGTCAGGTTCTTGATCCCTTGTTTCGGTTCCCAATGATACTTGACAAGCACTGCTTTCCCTTCCTCATTCACCCATTTATAAGTATTGACCCCTGACCCCTGCATCATGCGGTAGTTAGCTGGTATGCCCCATGGGGAAAACACAAAGGTAACCATATGGAATGTTTCAGGCGAACCCGCGCAAAAATCAAAAATCCTCCTGCCGTCCTGAATATTCGTGACCGGATCCGGTTTGAAGGCATGAATCAAATCCGGGAATTTCATGGCATCACGGATGAAGAAAATTTTCAAGTTATTGCCTACAAGATCCCAGTTGCCATCTTCCGTATAAAATTTAACGGCAAATCCCCTGGGATCACGTAACGTTTCCGGGGACGTCCCTCCATGAATAACAGATGAGAATCTCACGAATACCGGGGTTTTTTTACCTTCTTCCTGAAAAACCTTCGCTCTCGTATATTTTGAAATAGGCTCGTCCCCCGCTTTACCGGTCGGAACGAAATAACCATGTGCACCTGCACCACGGGCATGCACGACCCGTTCAGGAATGCGCTCCCTATCGAAGTGGCTGATCTTTTCCAGGAAATCATAGTTCTCAAGTGTACTAGGTCCTCTGTTCCCTACAGTTCTAATACTCTGGTTATTCGTTACCGGGTGTCCTTGCCTGTTCGTTAATGTTTCTTTCGATTCATCATTTGTTTTTTTAGATTTATCAGACAAAAAAATCCCTCCTCTGTTAATAAATTCCACAATACCACTATACTTTCCCCTATTCCCTATATTTCACTCCTCAATCTTCGAATTTAATTGAAATTAGTTAAAAAAGTACTTTTCCCCTATGTATCGATGTGCATATTTCATGCCAATAACAACTTGTCTGAATCATATAATGATAAGAAAGCTTTGAAGCATTTAGTAGAAAAATGGAGTGAGCATACCCATTTTTGTATATGTCAACAGAACACCATTATAATGAACTAAGGATAAAAATTTCAAAAAGCGGGGTGCCTTCATTGGACGAATCAATATTAGGAAGACTTGGCAGGATGATGACGGGAAAAATCAGTCGTTGGGTTGTCATTGCTGTATGGATAATTGCAGCAATCGGATTAACCATCACATTGCCTGCCGTTAATTCTCGAACAGCAAATAATGCCGCTGACTTGCCTGAAGACTCACCTTCCTTCGTGGCTGATGAATTTATTAAAGAAGAGTTTCCAAATTCCTCTGGAATACCTGCCCTGCTTACATGGCATCGGGAAGGTGGACTCACAGAGGCCGACTTGGCCGAAATCCAGTACCTTTCCAAGGAACTGACAGATAACCCATTGACACAGCAATCTTTTTTACCGCCGCTTCATGAAATTCCGTTGCCTGCTCTTCAAGGATCGGTTTCAGAAGATGGAAAGACTTTCGTACAGCCGCTTTTCTTTAAAGAAAAGACCGAGACTGAAATTCTTGAAAAAAATCTTGAAAGCATTAATGAAACAGTATCGGAACGCATTGGATCGGACCCATTCAAGGTCCCGACAGATTCAGATGAATTATCACTTCGAGTGACAGGCCCTGTAGGGATATCCGTCGATGCAACGGGATTATTTTCGGGTGCTGATTTCAAATTGCTATTAGCGACCGTAATACTTGTACTTGTCGTATTATTACTCATTTACCGTTCCCCGCTTTTAGCCATCATTCCTTTAATCGGAGTAGGCTTCGCCTATATTGTCACAAGCCCGATCCTTGGATCCATGGCTGATCATGGTTGGATTACAGTCGATTCACAGGCCATTTCGATCATGACCGTATTATTATTCGGTGCCGGAACGGATTATTGTCTATTTTTAATTTCTCACTACAGAAGTGAATTAAGAAATCATGAAAGCAAGCGGAAAGCCATGATCGCCGCATTTAAAGATTCATCAGGCGCCATTGCGATGAGCGGCCTTACGATCGTCATCTCGCTGCTAACATTGCTTGTAGCGAAATACGGAGCCTACCACCGTTTCGCTGTACCATTCAGCTTGTCCATTTTAATCATGATGCTGGCAGCTTTAACACTTGTACCGGCATTGCTTTCTGTATTCGGAAGGGCTTCCTTCTACCCAATCGTTCCGCGTACACCAGAAATGGAAGAAACACAGGCCAAGAAAAAGGGAAAAGCCGTCAAAAAGCATAAAGAAGGCCGCATCGGTAACTGGATTGGTCATATCGTCACAACCAAGCCATGGACCGTCATTCTTACATGCTTGATCATCTTCAGTGTATTAGCTGGATATTCTTCACAAATAAAATATTCATATGATATTCTCTCTTCCTTTCCTGAAGATATGAACTCCCGTGAAGGCTATTCTGTCATTTCCGACTCGTACTCACCGGGTGAACTGGCACCAGCCACAGTGGTTGTCGACACGGATGGTGAAGATATCGATTTAGCGCCGGCATTAGAAGGGATGAATATTGTTGAAAGTGTGGCCGATCCAGTCACAAGTAAATCCAATGAAGATCTGCAATCCTATGAGGTCAAATTCAACATCAACCCATATGATATCGAGGCAATTGATTCCATTCCGGAAATCCGCACAATTGCGGAGAAAGAATTGAAGGCAGCCAATATATCTTCCGTCGAAGATAAGGTTTGGATTGGCGGGCAAACTGCGACGCAATTCGATAAAAGGGATACAGTAAAAGCCGATGAATTCATGATCATCCCGATCATCATCGTCCTGATTTCCTTGCTTCTTTTAGCCTACTTGCGATCTGTGACAGCCATGGTGTATTTAATGGGGACAGTGATTCTCTCATTCTTTGCAGCTATGGGCTTAGGTTGGATAATCCTCCACTATTTCATGGGTGTCGATGCCATAGAGGGGACGATTCCACTTTATTCTTTCGTATTCCTTGTTGCACTTGGAGAAGACTATAACATTTTCATGGTTTCAAGTATTTGGCGTAAGAAAGAAACGATGCCAATCAAGCAGGCCATCAGAAAAGGCGTTACCGAAACTAGCGGTGTCATCACTTCCGCCGGAATAATCTTGGCAGCCACTTTTTCCGTCCTAGCCACACTTCCGATTCAAGTATTGGTTCAATTCGGGCTCATTACTGCTCTTGGTGTGTTAATGGACACATTCATTGTGCGCCCGTTCCTTGTTCCTGCGATCACCGCCCTGCTTGGCCGCCGTGCCTTTTGGCCAAGTAAAGTGACCGATCAAGAAGAGAAAGAACATGCCAATTAATAAAAGTAGTAAGCTTTACTTTTCTTCATAATTAAAAACCCTGTGCCTAAATGCACAGGGTTTGAGTTTGTAGACAAAAGGGGTTTTACCTAAAATCCCCAAAACAAAGTTGATTGGAACTGGAACGGAAGGTGCCAGACTCCTGCGGGAAAAGCGCGTCGAGGGGAGACCCCGCAGGCGCAAGGCGCCGAGGAGGCTCCCGGACCGCCCGCGGAAAGCGAGTGCCTGGAGTTGAAATCGACGTTCGAGGTTTAATAAACCTTCATAAAAACTGAGACAAACTTGAATTTCATCGAGTTTGTCTACAGTCTGAAACCCTGCACCCCATAAATGCACAGGGTTTTTCATGTTTTCAAAATTAAGGAAAACTTTCAGTTGACACTATTGCTTCCACCTCTTATAATTACATTAAGTTAAGATATCTCAAATTAAAGATATATAAATTCAAGATTAATAATTAGGAGGAATAATCATGACAAATACAAAATGGACAGTCGACCCGACTCACAGTGCTATTGAATTTTCCGTAAAACATATGATGATCGCTAAAGTAAAAGGAAGTTTTAATAAGTTCGAAGCAAACATTCTAGCAAACCCATTGGATCTAACAACTGCAGAGATCGATTTTACCGTTGATGTGGCCAGTATTGACACACGCAATGCAGACCGGGATAATCACTTGCGTTCCGCTGACTTCTTTGATGTAGAAAAAAATCCTACATTAACATTCAAATCAACAAAAATTGTGAAAACGGATGAAGATGAATACGATGTAACTGGAAATGTGACTTTTAATGGAATCACACAAGAAGAAACTTTCAGCATCACCTTCGAAGGCCAAGGAAAAGATCCATGGGGAAATGAAAAAGCAGGCTTTAGCGGAAAAGGTAAAGTCAAACGCAGTGATTATGGTTTAACCTATAACGCAGCTTTAGAAACAGGCGGCGTACTGATCGGCGATCAAATCACGCTTACCATCGAAATCGAAGTTGCTAAAGAAGCTTAATTAATAAAGAAGCAGCCATCCCTAGGATGGCTGCTTCTTTCTACATTTACCGAAGTTACGAATTCCTCGTTTTATAAAGTAAATAAATGAAGTATGGTGCCCCGATGCTCGCTGTGAAGACACCAGCCGGTATTTCCAAAGGTGAGAATAGGGTCCGTCCAATCAAATCCGCCACCATAACCAGGATGCCGCCAAGCAAAGCTGAAGTGGGCAGTAACACTCCAAAACTAGAACCAACAAGCCTTCTGGCCATGTGGGGTGCCATTAATCCAACAAAGCCTATTCCTCCAGCAAAAGCTGTGGAACCGCCAATCAAGGCCGTACTGATCATCAATAATGTAAACCGCTGTTTTTGGATATGACCCCCAAGACCCGTTGCAAGGTCATCGCCTAGCTCCTGTAAATTAATATTTCTGGCATACAGGAAGGCGATTAACAGGAATAGAATCGTCCATGGTGCCAGAACAGCGATATTATTCCAGGTGGAGTTAGACACTGACCCCGTGATCCAAAGGTTTGCCTGGCTCGCTTGATAGACTGGGCCAAGAATCATCATCATCGTAGTGAGTGCCTTCATTAAAGCCATTACCCCAATCCCGATCAATACAAGCCTTATCGGGGGGACTCCATTTTTCCAGGCTAAGGAATAAACAAGTAATGCCACGACTGTCGCCCCAATGAACGCAGCTAACGGCAGCCAATTGATGCTCACCGTTAATGAATGATTCTTATCGCTAAAAATGGCCAAGAATCCAACGACCGCCACTGTCGCTCCTCCCGTTATCCCCAAGATATCAGGCGAAGCAAGTGGATTCCGAATCATCCCTTGAAGGATTCCGCCAGCTACAGCAAGGCCCATCCCCACCAACAGGGCAACAATTATTCTAGGCAGGCGGAAAGATTGGATGATAAGCCGATCGCTCTCCGCTCCCCCTCCGAAAAGGACCTGAAGGACACTTAGCGGATTTATATTCATTTCACCCACTCCAGTACTGATCACAAACACTAGTGAAGTGACAACAAATAATATGAAAATCACGATCATAGCTTTTTTATCCATCAAGAATGATATTTTTTCATTAAACAAACGAAAGCTCTTATATGACTTCATCGACCGCTGAACCCCTTTCTAGCTATATAAATAAAGAATGGGGTCCCTATTATGGCTGTCATGACTCCGACCGGAACTTCTCGAGGCATCAGGATATACCTCGATATGACATCGGCTGCAATCAAAAGCACCGCCCCAAAAAGTCCAGAGAAGGGAATCAGCCAGCGATGATCGATGCCTACTATAGAACGGGTAAGATGCGGAACGACGATTCCTATAAAGCCAATCGGACCCGCAACCGCCACTGATCCGCCAGCGAGCAGGATGATTGCCAGCCCCAGAACCAGCTTAAGGAAAACTATATTCAATCCAAGACCTTTTGCAACATCCTCACCCATGGACAACACATTCATTTTACCGGACATGATCAAGGCAAGGCCCCAACCTGCGACAAGATAAGGCAGGACGGCAACTAAATTGTCCAGACTTCTACCGGAGACGGATCCGGCAAGCCAGAATAGGACTTGCTCTAAAAGAGCCTCATTAGAAACAAGAAGACCTTGTGTAAGTGAAGCTACCATGGCCGTCATGGCTGCACCAGCCAATGTCAGCTTCATAGGTGTCAAGCCGCCTCGTCCCATGCTTCCAATCATATATATGCTTATCGCGGCTATGGCCGCCCCTATGAATGAAAGCCATGTGAATACTTGAAGATTGCTTATTCCAAAAACGGTGACCCCAGTGACAACCGCCAATCCTGCCCCGGCGTTGACCCCGAATATATCCGGAGATGCGAGGGGGTTTTTAGTTAGCGTTTGCATTAACACCCCCGAAATGGCCAAACTTGCACCGATTGCCGAAGCGATCAGGGCCCGCGGAAGTCTGACTGATTGAATGACAATGTGTTCATTCGTCCCATTGAAATCGGTAAAAGCATCGATGGCCATTTTCCATGTTGTATCTGTATAACCGTATACAATGCTTGAGCACAGTAAAAACAGCAGCAAAAGAATGGTAATGAACAGCCCCATCCATTTCTGCCATGAATTTTTTAATAACATATCCAGTTACCTTTCCAATCACGTTTGTATAGTAATATTTTACTGGTCTAAACAGGATTATGTCAACGAATTTGAGAATCATTTTCAATTATATATTGACAGAAAAGTATATTCATTTTATGATGAGGCTGTTAAGTGCGAATGATTATCATTTGCCGGAAAATTGGGAGGGATACATAGATGTTTAGATTTAAGTCATTATTAACGATTTTTACAATATTTGCAGTCTTCCTTCTAGCAGCTTGCGGGAATTCGGATGAGAAAGCCGATGGAAATAAAGCTGAAGACAAGAAAGAGGAAAAAAGCTACACAATTGAGCATGCCATGGGTACTGCCGAGTTGAAAGAAACACCTAAAAGAGTGGTCGTTCTAACAAATGAAGGCACTGAAGCATTGCTTGCTTTAGGAATTAAACCTGTTGGTGCCGTTCAATCATGGCTTGGTGACCCTTGGTACGACCATATTAAAGATGATATGGATGGGGTCGAAGTTGTTGGTGTTGAACATGAAGTTAATTTAGAGAAAATCGCATCACTGAAGCCTGACTTGATTATCGGAAGCAAGATACGCCAAGAAGCTGTTTATGATAAATTAAATGCAATCGCCCCTACCGTTTTTTCGGAAACGCTAAGAGGAGATTGGAAAGAAAACTTTAAACTATATGCAAAAGCCTTGAACCTTGAAGAAAAAGGGAACGATGTAATTGCAGAATTCGATAAACAAACAGAAGATCTTAAAGCTAAATTGGGTGATAAAGTAAATCAAGAAGTTTCCATTGTTCGTTTCATGGCTGGAACTACTCGTATTTATTACACAGATTCATTCTCTGGAGTTATTTTCGATCAATTAGGATTTAAACGTGCAGAACAACAGAAGGAACTGTTCACGGCAGATAATAAATTAGGCAACCTTGCCATTGAGGTTGGGAAAGAAGTCATCCCTAAAATGGATGGAGATATTCTATTCTACTTCACTTACGCTCCTGAAGGGGACAAACAAGCCCTAAGCACAGCAAAAGAATGGACTAATGATCCACTTTGGAAAAACCTTGATGCAGTCAAAAACGGAAATGCCCATGAGGTTAGCGACGCCACATGGAATACATCTGGCGGAGTTATTGCAGCTAATAAAATGCTTGAAGATATAGAAAAGATCATGCTTGAAAAGTAATAACACGTTTCTATTGAAAACGGCCTTTCTCGATATAATTCGAGAAAGGCCGTTTTTTTATATTGTCATTAACCCACTTGTCCGCTTTCCTTCAATTGATCGTCAACGAATAAGAGGCCCAATTCGTAATGCTCCCCGTCAAATAGAGCTCTTTGCACAAAACGAATCTGTTCATTATTATCGATGACCTCAAGCTTGCAATGTGCCCGGTTTATTTGGAGCGCCCTGTATAACTCTTCTTCTTCCCTGACGACGACCCCATTTATTTTCGAAATGACCTCGCCTTTTAGCAACCCCATTTTATCTGCCGGAGATTGAGGGATAACGCCTAAGATCTGGACACCCAGCTTACTTTTCGAAAAATAAAAAGGAAGCTTTTGATCCATTGCCTTTTGGGAATAATGCAGGAATTCACGACCAAGGATTGCTAAAACAGCCGTTATGATTGCCAATGGAGGGTACCAGTAACCAACTGCCGCCAATAGTGTAATCACAATTCCCAATGCCCCTACCTTTTTGCCTTGCGCCCTAATGGCCAGTTCCGGAAGCGTCCCATGAACTTTTTGCTTAAAGCCGATTAAAATGGGCAGTACGATCGGCGACAGGGACATGTCTCCGATTGAAAAAACCGGATACCATTCGAAAGGCACTGGAAGTTGTCCTCCAGGAATCATAACGAACATGGGAATTAGCCAGATTCGCTGTGAAACATACACACCTATCGGCTGCCCCCTCTTGGATACCTCCAACTGAGGAGAAACCTTTTTACTTCCATTAGCAACAATCAAAAACCCTTCAGCAATCAGTAATAACCCTATCAAAATAACAAGTGTCGGATATACGGACCGATCCAGCTGATTAAGAGCATCCTGAAGTAACGGCAGCTTGATATCTCTATCATATAAAAAGAAAAGGATAAAGAAGGTGAACCCCATTGTGTAAACGGGGGAAACAAACCTCTTCTTCATGGATAGCATGGACAAAACCGTAACCACTGCCATGATGGACAGTGCCGCCAAAGGAATGGCGAGTCCAGTTGCCAGCGTTAGGAAGGAAAGGATCAATCCCCATATCAATCCTTGAGGTAACATGGAACGCAGCTCCATGGAAAAACTGTAGATCTTCGTATTAAAATCATGGCGTTCCCGTTTAACGCGAAGATAGCCGATGAATAAACAATAGGCAATCGAAACATAAAGTAAAGGTTGAAGGAAAAGTTTTCCTAATCCCATTAAGCATGCAATCAGCCAATCCGTTGTCAATTTCTTTCCACCATCCTCAAAAGTAATCAAAATTTTGTCAAATTTCGTTCTGGTCAGTTACCTCCTATTCTATCAAAAATGTGGCCTTCATGCCTATTAAGATGCAGAAAAAGTAGCTTTATCTTAAGTTTCCCCTATACTGCCTCATGTTAGCAGGCGGGGCCTGATCAAATGCAAAAGAGGCACCGCTCCAAGGGGAACGGTGCCATCAAGTTATTTCACTAGATAATTCAAAGCCGTGCGCAATTGAATATCATTATCTTCATCCTGGATCTTTTCCAGAATGGCGGATTCCAAATGTGCTGCGGTTTTAGCGTCCAGCTTACCAGTCACTTCCAGGCCAAATTGTTTTTGGAATGCCTTCACCGCGATTTCTGTACTCCAATCATAATATCCATCCTCACGACCCGGTTCAAATCCGAGTCCTTTCAGAATGCTTTGGGCATACTGGATTTGTTCATCATTCATATCCCGCTCCAAGACCTTCTCAATGGCCAGCTGATGGGCATCAAAATACTCCGGTTGTTTCACTTTGATTGTCGGTTCAATCCCTTTTTTATGGATCCAATTCCCTGAAGGCGTCAGCCACTTATACAATGTAAGTTTAATCTTACTGCCATCACCCATTGGTACAGCTTGCTGTACTGTGCCTTTCCCGAAGGTCTTCTCGCCAACCAATGGATAGCCTCCCGCCTCTTGCATAGCGCCGGCCAGGATTTCCGAGGCTGAGGCGCTGCCTTTATCCGTCAAGACGGCAATGGGATAACTTTTCGCTTTCTTAAGGCTTGTGAAAAACGATTGTGTTTCCCCCGTCCTTTCTGCAATTTGCAAATAGGGCTTGTCTTTCGTGATAAACTCGCCAAGAATCGTTTCCACACTAGAAAGAAGGCCACCTGGATTGCCTCGTACATCTATCACCAAGCCCTTGATTCCCTTCTTTTCCAGCTCCTTCATCTGCTTTTTGAAATCACTCGCAGTATTTTCCGAGAATGTGGTCAACTCGATATAACCGATTTGTTCTCCGGCGACTTCCTTAATTGATGAAAATACGGTATCCAATGGAATTTCAGCACGCACCATACTGAATTCAAGTGGATTATCAACCCCTGCCCGCTTTATTTCCATTTTGACGGGTGACCCTTTTTCGCCGCGGATTTTCAGGCGTGTTTCATACAGATCCAAACCTTCTACACTTTCACCATTCACCTTAAGGATTTGATCTTTCGGCTTTAATCCAGCTTTTTCAGCAGGCGAGTCTTTGTAAGGAGAAACAATTATGACCTTACCATCTTCCATTCCGATTTCAGTCCCGATCCCTTCAAAAGAGGAGTCCAGGGTTTCATTGAATTGCTTGGCGGTCTCCTTGTCCATATATACGGAATAAGGATCTTTCAAAGCTGACAGCATGCCCTGGATGGCACCCTCCACAAGGTTGGAGCCGTCCACCTGTTCTACATACTGACTTACGATCAAACCGTAAGCTTGTTCCACTTTTGCCCATTCCTTATCCTTCGTTATTTCTTGACTTTCATCCTTTGCTTCATTCTTAGCCGGAAGGCTTGTCCAATATATGCCCCCCACTGCTCCAATGGCTAGTGACATGATGATTGCTAGAGGAAGTACCCATTTTTTGACCATATTTATCCCCATTTCTGACCTGATATGTATTTCACTATATGAGGGGAATGGAAAGAATATGCTTATAGAAAATGGTGACACCAAAAAAAAAAAAACAGACAAGGAATTTATCCTGGTCTGTTTTTTAATTGATATATTGGGTATTAATTAGGTATATAGTCTAATGGATTAACAGCATTTGACTTGCTATAATTCCATGCGCCTTTATGTAGCTCAAAGTGTAAATGCTGACCGAACGAATGTCCAGTGTTCCCCATGATGCCAATTTGTTGACCTTTGGCGACAACAGCACCTTCACTTACTTGTCTAGAGTTTAAATGTGCATACACCGTAGTCCATTGCTGACCGCCGATCGAATGCGTGACGAAGATGACGTTACCGTATGAACTTGAGAAGTAAGAACGGCTTACGACTCCGTCGGCTGCAGCCACAATTGGAACCGTCCCGCTAGCAGCGATATCGATACCGGCATGCTGTTTATTCCAACGTTCACCCATTGTTGAAGATACATATCCTGCACTTGGTCTAGTGAAAGTACCCGATGATACTGCTGGCGCTGGCGCCTGACTTACATTAGACGAAGGTTGTGAAGATGATGATGAACTGTTGCTTTTTGCACTATATCCTGAAGAAGTGGATTGTTTTTTTGATTCGGATGCTTGTGATGCTGCTTGTGCTGCCGCTTGAGCAGCTTCTTGCTCTGCACGTTTTTTCGCTTCGGCTGCCGCTTTTTTACGAGCTGCTTCCAATTCGGCAAGACGTTGATGCTCTAAGCTGATGGCTGATTTGATGGCTTTTTCTTGAGCAGCAAGATTCGCTTTTTCTTCCTCTAGACCCATCTTCTCATGTTCATGCTTTTCAGTTTGTTGCTTTAATTTCTTAACTAAAGCATCCTTTTCTTGCTTCTGCTGTTTTTGTTGCTTTTGAATTTCCAATAGTTCAGCTTTTGCCACTTCTAAACTGGCAAGCTTCGTTTCAACGGCATTTTGCTTTTCTTCCAGATCCTTTTTATCCAGCTCATGCTGCTTTAAAATATCGCGGTCCGCTTCAGCGATTGTCGCTACAGCTCCGACACGGTCAACTAAATCCCCAAAACTGGATGATCCGAATAATACTTCAAGGTAGTTCACGTCCCCGCCAGTCTCCTGGAAAGAAAGTGCCCTTTCCTTCAGTACTTCATTACGTTTGGCGATCCGCTCTTTTAATACTTTAATCTCTTCTTTCAATGCCTCGATTTCTTTTTTCGTTTGTGTAATTTCAGCATTTTTAGCATCGATTTTTTTTGCGGACTCTGCAATTTTCGCTTCAATGGCAGCGATTTGGTCTTCTGCAGTCATTTGCTTATCCTGCAGGTTATCGATTTTCTTTTCCGTGTCGGAAATATTCGATTCAACACCCGAACGTTTTTCCTGGATGGATTCTTTCTGTTTTTCTAAGTCCGAAATCGACTCAGCATAAACCGAAGGTGCCGCTAGAATGCTTCCCAACCCGATCATGATGGAGGCATTCATGGCAATGATATTTTTTTTCACGTTTCATTTCCCCTTTCAACCCGTTACATCCGGTGCCTTGTAACGTCTCTCTATTTATGTCTGTCTTCTTTTGGCTTTCGAGCAAAGATACACTTTTATACTTTCAAGAACTTCCTGACGGACATCAAGCTGCCCCATATACCGATAACGGCTCCAATTACGATGAGGATGGCCGAAACTTGATAAATAAACGGATTTGCAGGCAAGAAATCTATGAATTTGAACGTAATCTGCGGTGCTGCATATTTATAAAGATTATAGTAGAGTACTGCAATCAGACCTATCGGAATAATGGAACCGAGGACTCCCAACCAAAGTCCCTCCAAGAAGAATGGCCAACGGATGAATGTATTCGTTGCTCCTACCAATCTCATGATCTCAATTTCTTTCCTTCTGGCTACAATGGTAATTTTAATCGTATTCGAAATCAGGAACATTGCAGTAAATAGTAAACCTACAATAAGGACGATCCCTATGTTTCTAGCAATATTAACAAAGCTGAATAGTTTCTCGACGTAGCCTTGTCCATATTTAACACTTTGGATATACTCAAAACCTTCGATTTTTTTTGCCACCTTGATGACATCTTGCGGAGATTTCGTTTTGATAACATAAACGTCCCTTAATGGGTTATCCTGTTCAAATGGTTTAAAAGCCTCACCATTATCTCCTAAATCATCTATTAAATTAGTAAGCTCTTCATCTTTTGGAGAGAAAATCACTGATTCAATGCCGTTTATCTCCGTAATTTGCTTACCTATAGCTTTTATATCGTCATCATTCGCCGCATTATCAATATGTGCACGAACTTCGACATCTTTCTCCACATTTCCCGCGATATGATTTAAATTCATCATGAGCACTAAAAAGACGCCAACCAAAGTTAGAGTGACCGTTACTGCACTGACTGAAGCAAACGTCATCCATCCATTACGGCCAATATTTTTAAAACTTTCACGGAAGTGACGGAGCAATGTTCTAAATTTCATATCCGTAATCACCTCGATGTTCATCGCGAACTATTTTTCCACTTTCAATGGCAATGACACGTCGTTTAATATTGTTGACGATGTCCCTATTATGAGTGGCCATGACAAGTGTAGTTCCGCGTTTGTTAATTTCTTCAAATATGTTCATGATTTCCCATGATGTTTCGGGATCAAGATTACCTGTAGGCTCGTCGGCTATGACTACCTTGGGATCATTGACGATCGAACGTGCTATTGCAACCCTTTGCTGTTCCCCACCAGATAACTCGGAAGGCAGCATTCTTGCTTTATGTTTAATGCCAACCAGATCAAGGACTTCCATGACTCTCTTTTTGATTTCTTCTGGTTCCTTTTCAATAACTTCCATGGCAAAAGCAACATTTTCATATACAGTGAATGTTTGAAGGAGTTTAAAATCTTGGAATACCATACCGATATTACGGCGGAATAGAGGAACTTTCGAATTGCGGATACTTGGCAGGCTAAGGCCATTGACCAAGATATTACCGCTTGTAGGCTTTTCTTCCCTATACATCATTTTGATGAAGGTCGATTTTCCGGCACCGCTCGGACCCACTACATAAACGAACTCGCCTGCCTTTATTTTCACATTGATTCCATTAATGGCAATTACGCCATTTGGATATGTCTTTTTCACATCTATCATTTCTATCATTCTAAAACCACCTAATTTGCTTGGATTATCACTATGTACCTACAGCTTTTTCGACAATTTTCACTGAAATCTGACAGGAAACTCTCTTACTTGAGCACAGGAACATTATAACATCATATTTTGTCAAATTAAGCATAAAAAATATTACAGTTTCATTTCAGTTAGACATATATCAACATCTATGTAATAATTCCAAGATTTGATTGCTTGATAAGGGGTTAAATGTGAGTTTTTTCGAGGTTTAATGGAGGCTAAATGAAACGCCTGCTAAGCAGAACGTTTCATTAATCATTACTTATGTCCAGCAAGCCATTCAGCGACCATGCTCGCTTCCTTGCCCTGGATTATTCCTTTTGGCATTCCACCTTGGCCATTAGCAATAACTTTTTCGATGTCTGCTTTCGATAGCTTCGAACCGACCTTCGTTAAATTCGGTCCAACGCCGCCTTCAAGATTCACTGCATGACAACTTGAACATTTGTTTTCATAAATTTTTGCGGCGTCACCAGCACCTGCCGTAGTCGTTTCATTATTTTCACCTGCAGGCTCTTTATCTGCAGCATCATCGTTTCCACCGCATGCAGCCAAGGCCAAAGAAGTACCCAAAACTAAGGCTAACCATTTCATTTTCATTGAATTTACCCCCTCTGATTTATACCAGCACAAGAACATTATACCAATTTCAATCTAGTTTAAAACCCTCCCCGAGTACCTCCGATGCGTCCATTACAATTACAAACGCTTTAGGGTCAACGAGTTTCACCAATTGTTTCAATTTGGTGAATTCCGACTGGTCTATGACGCACATCAAAATTGGACGAGTATCATCCGTATAGCCGCCATACCCGGATATGCCTGTTACGCCCCGGTCCAGCTCATGTATGATAGCATCCCTTACTTCCAATTCTTTATTCGTGATAATTAGCGACATTTTCGAACGGTTCAATCCAATCTGGACGAGGTCTATCGTCTTGCTTGTCACATACAATCCAATCAATGCATAAAGCCCTTTTTCAATATCAAAAACGATTGCAGCACTTAAAACGATGATTCCATCAATGACAGCCACACAGGTCCCCAATGACAGATGGGTATACTTATGGAAAATTTGTGCCGCCAAATCGGTCCCCCCTGTGGAACCCTTCCCGCGAAAGACGATCCCCAGCCCAAGTCCGACCATCATCCCCCCGCAAATCGAACCAAGCAATGCATCATTCGTCCATGCATCCCAATCATTTGTCAGAAATACCACTAAAGGCAGAAACAGGGTTCCAATCAGGCTTTTGGCACCGAAATGTCTACCAAGGATAATAAGACCCGCAATGAACAAAGGGATATTAAAACCCCAAAGAACGTATGCTGGCTCCCAACCGAGAGTTGAATCGAGAATCGTGCTAATCCCGCTGACCCCGCCAGATGCGACCTGGTTAGGCAGTAAGAATACATTAAAACCAATGGCAATTATGGATGAACCGACAATCACCAATCCATACTCCGTTAACTTTTGAATTAAAGGGTGCTTTTGCTCCCAGTACCTTTTCTTCATTTTGCATAAGTCTCCTCGAACCATCATTATTATCTAGTATTGGCCGAACGAGGTAGAGCATCCCTTTTCAATCCTGTAAATGTCAGCCAGAAGATTCGTTAAAAAGGAAATCAAAAAAAAAGCCGGACCGGGAAACCGGTCCGACTGGCTGATTTTATAATTTTGAACGCAAGTACGCGTCAATGAACATATCGATATCGCCATCCATGACAGCTCCCAAGTTTCCGGTCTCCGCACTAGTACGGTGATCTTTAACCATGGAATACGGGTGGAAAACATAAGAACGAATTTGGCTTCCCCAGCCAATTTCCTTTTGCTCACCACGGATTTCATCCAAATCCGCTTGTTGCTGTTCAATTTCACGTTGATACAATTTGGCTTTCAGCATATTCATGGCTTGGGCCTTGTTTTTGATTTGTGATCTCTCGTTTTGGCACGTTACCACTGTGTTCGTAGGTATATGGGTGATCCGGACTGCCGAGTCCGTTGTATTGATGTGCTGACCACCTGCACCACTTGCACGGTACGTATCGACTTTCAAATCTTCCGTGCGTATTTCTATATTGATTGTCTCATCAAATTCCGGCATGACTTCACATGAAACGAATGAAGTATGGCGTCTCCCTGAGGAATCGAAAGGAGAAATTCGGACAAGACGGTGTACCCCTTTTTCTGCTTTCAAATAACCGTAGGCATTATGGCCTTTGAAAATTAAAGTGACACTCTTGATTCCAGCTTCATCACCTGGAAGGTAATCAAGGGTTTCCACTTTAAAGCCTCTTTTTTCACCCCATCTTGTATACATACGAAGCAGCATGGAACCCCAATCCTGGGACTCCGTTCCGCCTGCACCAGGATGCAGTTCAAGAATGGCATTTTTCGAGTCATATTCTTCACTTAGTAATAGTTGAAGTTCAAAGTCATTCATCTTTTGTGAAAGAATCGTGATTTCTTCTTCCAGCTCAGCCAAAAGCTCTTGATCATTCTCCTCTTTCACTAATTCATATGTCAAATCCAGATTTTCATATGATTCATTCAGGTTTGACAATTGATTGACTTGTTCTTTCAAAGCATTCGTTTCATTGATGACAGTTTGTGCTTTTTGCTGATCATTCCAAAAATCGGGATGTGTCATCTCATTTTCAAGCTGTGCGATTCGTGCCTCTTTTTCATCTAAGTCAAAGAGACCCCCTAAAGTCCGTTAATCGTTGCGCTGTCCGTTCAAGTTCATTTCTTATTTCTGCTAATTCCATTTCTCTTCACCTCATTAAGTATGTTAAAAAAAATCCCTGAAGAGGGATTCCTTCATTACAAATAAACCTCTTCAAACTATATGCAAATGTATTGCTTTATGCAAACTAAACATGAAAAGAGGCGGCAAGCCTTACACTTAACCGTCCCATAATCATTATACACCTAACTTTAGCCTAAATTGCCATGGCAATTCTTATATTTTTTACCGCTGCCGCATGGGCATAACGCGTTTCGGCCAACGTCTTCCTTTTTACGGGCAGGGGCTTTTTTCACTTTTCCCCCGTCTTCTTCCTTCGGATTGACCGCTTGTCCTTTTATGACTTCCTTGCGTTCCAAATTGTTTCGGATTTCGGCCTTCATGATGTATTTTGCGACTTCATCTTCCATTGAAGCAATCATCGCTTCAAACATTGCGAAACCTTCTGATTGATATTCACGAAGCGGGTCAATCTGACCATAAGCACGAAGGTGGATCCCTTGGCGCAATTGCTCCATCGCATCAATATGGTCCATCCACTTACTATCGACTGCACGAAGAACGATTACTTTTTCGAATTCACGCATTTGGTCTTCAGATAACTCTTCTTCTTTTTGGTCATAGCTTTCTTTCACTTTTGCTAAAATGAACTCAACCAATTCCGATTCATTTTTCCCTTCCAAATCAGCTACGGTGATTGAACCTTCATTGAATAGGTTACCATTCAGGTAATCGACAAGGCCTTGTAAATTCCAGCCTTCCTCATCTCCCATTGGTGCAAACGCGACAACATTTCGCTGGATGGATGCCGTGATCATCGTTTCGACGATTTCACGTAAGTTTTCACTTTCCATGACATCGAAACGCTGTTTATAGATAATTTCCCGTTGTTGACGGAGAACATCATCATACTGCAGTAATTGCTTACGTGAATCGAAGTTATTGCCTTCGACCCGTTTCTGTGCGGATTCAACGGCCCTTGTCACCATTTTGCTTTGAATTGGCTGGGAATCATCCATACCAAGGCGTGCCATCATGTTTTTCATGTTATCCGAACCGAAGCGACGCATCAATTCATCTTCCATTGACAAATAGAATTGAGTGACCCCTGGATCTCCCTGACGGCCGGACCGACCACGCAGCTGGTTATCTATACGCCTGCTTTCATGACGTTCCGTACCGATTACAGCAAGGCCCCCAAGCTCCTTGACACCTTCACCAAGCTTGATATCCGTACCGCGCCCTGCCATGTTCGTAGCGATCGTAACTGAGCCTTGATTACCTGCATTCGCAATGATTTCCGCTTCACGCTCATGGTTCTTGGCATTCAAAACATCGTGAGGGATTCCTTTTTGGGATAAATAGGCAGATATGACTTCAGATGTTTCGATGGCAACCGTACCGACAAGCACAGGCTGACCCTTTGTATAGCGTTCGGCTATGTCTTCCACAACAGCCTTGAATTTCCCATCAGTTGTCGCGTATATAAGATCTGCCCTGTCATCCCTGATGATATTCCTGTTTGTCGGGATCGCAATGACATTCATATTATAAATATTGCGGAATTCCTCTTCTTCCGTTTTGGCTGTACCGGTCATACCTGAAAGTTTTTCATACATCCTGAAATAGTTCTGGAATGTAATCGTCGCAAGAGTCATGCTTTCATTTTGAATTTCAAGTCCTTCTTTCGCTTCGATCGCCTGGTGGAGACCTTCACTGTAACGGCGGCCTTTCATCAAACGGCCAGTGAATTGGTCAACGATGACTATCTCGCCTTCCTGGACAACATAATCCACATCCAAATGCATGGAAACATGCGCCTTTAACGCCTGATTGATATGATGATTCAAAGTAACGTGATTAATATCGAATAAATTATCGATATTAAACGCTTTTTCAGCTCGATTCATCCCATCTTCCGTCAGCTGAACACCTTTTGTCTTTTCATCATATGTGTAGTCAGTTTCTTTTTTTAAGGTTCTTACAAACGCATTGGCCTGGATATAAAGCTGAGCCGATTTTTGTGCGGAACCGGAAATGATCAATGGCGTTCTTGCCTCATCAATCAAAATCGAATCGACCTCATCAATGACAGCGAAGTGCAGCGGACGCTGTACCATTTGTTCTTTATATAACACCATATTGTCACGAAGATAATCAAAACCTAACTCATTATTCGTACTGTACGTAATGTCCGCATTGTACGCCGCCTGCTTTTCTTCTTTAGAATGACTGTTCAAATTCAACCCGACGGTCAAACCGAGGAAATCATACAATACACCCATCTCGGTGGCATCACGGTGTGCCAAGTATTCATTGACAGTAACGACATGTACACCTTTACCGGTAAGCGCGTTTAAATAAACCGGCATGGTGGATGTTAAGGTTTTACCTTCCCCTGTTTTCATCTCGGAGATATTTCCATCATGAAGTGATGCCCCACCCATGATTTGAACACGGTAAGGATATAAGCCCAGAGCACGCTTTGCCCCTTCACGTGCAACCGCAAAAGCCTCAACAAGCAAATCATCAACGGTTTCCCCATTTTGATAACGCTCTTTAAACTCACCCGTTTTGGCACGCAACTGTTCATCCGATAACGCCGCCGTCTCATCAGCCAGCGCTTCGACCTGATCGGCGATTTTTTCTAAACGTTTGATTTCTCGCTTATTCGGATCAAAAACTTTATTTAATATATTAAGCATTCAATAACGCTCCTCTATTATGGTAATGATCGTTCAATGACAAAATTCATATAAGTAAGAAGAAACACACTTCTATTATTACTAATGCACGCTTAATTTTACCACTTCTATCATAGAGGTACAACTTCATGTCACTTCCCTGGTATAGACCTGAATTCAATTCTTGCGAAAAACAATGGATAAATGAGGAGTAAAACTGTTAAAATAGAAGGAAGTATAAAAAATATGTTTCAAACTCCCCACTATTCCATATGTAAATGAGAATTATCCATAACCTTCCATCACTAGATGCTGTGTGTCCTCTCTAGCGATAGCATGTCAAGGTAATCCAACCTTACAGTCGTCTTGTTTTGAATGATAAGATTGGCTACTGACACTTATTAGCGGAAGATAAATAGAACATGTTTCGAGGTGGTATTGATGATTGGTGAACGTGTAAAAAAACTGCGAGAAGAAAAGAAAATGTCGATGACTGAACTTGCCGATAAAGCGGGTGTGGCAAAGTCTTATTTAAGTTCGCTCGAGCGGAACTTACAAACGAATCCTTCTATTCAATTTCTTGAAAAAATCTCCGCCGTACTTAACATTCCTGTTGATGCCCTGCTTTATGATGCACCAAATAAGGAAACCTTGGACACTGACTGGATGAAAATCGTTGAGGAGGCCATGAATTCGGGTGTTTCAAAACAACAATTCAGGGAATTCATCGAGTTTAATAAATGGAGAAAAGATAAAGAAGAGTAGAGTGGTAGTGCACTAGTTTACCTACATAATCCTGAAGAATACAGTTTGAATAAGCTAGAATTGTTAGAATCTCAAGGAAGAATAAACCCTATAAACAGCTAATGAATCGAATTACTGTTTATAGGGATGTTCACGATCTTGTTCGGAAGCTATTTTCCATTGTTCTCCTCTAATGTTACCTCAAGGCTTTCCCGTTTCAAAAAAGCACTGATTTCCTCTTTTTTGAAACCCAAGCTCCTTGCTTCTGAAATCAATTTCACCCATTCTTGATCTATTTCCACATTAGCCACCTCTTCTACCTCCTAAAATACTCTTTGTATTTCAGGCAGACCAGCCATCATAGTCTCGAGGACCTTAGACCTGTGCCTTTGCGCCCTCATCTTTCAATAAGTTTGCCTTTGTCGTGGTATTTATTACCAAATACATTACTTATAATCATATTATAACGGATACCCACTCCATATATTGCTATTTTATGTCGGTAATCTACCTAAATGCAAAAACTTTTATCCGACAAAATATTACAATATTAAGAAAATTCGAATTCCAGGTGATTTTTTATTTAATTTCTTTTTTTATATAATAGTAAATATTGCTCTTCTTAATATTTCGTTGCTGTGTATTGATTCTCTCCATTGTAAGTGCATCCAAGGCTTTTTGCGCAGTTAAATCCTCACCGCAGGTCGGGCAAAGCCACTTTCCATATTCCGCACTGCTAAAAGAAGCCCTATGGCAAGTATGGCAATTCTTTCGATACAAGTAATCCAACCCCTCTGCACCTTAATCAAATTGTTTATTATAAAAAACCAATTGTTCTTTTTAAAGAACTAACAATTTGAGTATAGTGCAAAAGGTGGGGGTTATTAAATAGGTAAAACTGACTATTTATCTTAATAAAGAACAAAAACTGTTCTTTAAAAAGGATTTTTTTCGTTGATTTGGATTCTTTAGAGAACAAAAGAAGCAATCATTTTTTTTCCGTTTCAAACGAATTCTATCAACAGGCATTAAAAAAGCACAACCCAAAGGCTGGGCTGTGCTTGTGATCTTAGAATAATAATTAACTAGGTTCAATCAATCCATAGCGTCCATCTTTTCGGCGGTACACTACGTTAGTTGTATTAGTATCCGCATTCGTGTAAACGAAGAAACTATGACCAAGCATATTCATTTGTAAAATCGCTTCTTCACTGTCCATCGGCTTTAAATCAAAGCGCTTATTGCGGACCACTTCAATATCATTATCGTCTTCGAATTCATCCACCACTTCGTCAACTTCCATATTGAAGGCGAATGCATCTGGTGCAGCCGATAGATTGTTCCGGAACTTACGATTGACCTTCGTTTTATGTTTACGAATTTGGCGTTCAAGCTTATCATTGATCAAGTCAATGGCAGCATACATATCCGCATTTTCCTCTTCAGCACGAAGAACCAAATTCTGCATGGGAATCGTCACTTCGACCTTTGATGTATTATTGTTCACTTTTAAATTCACTAACACATTTGCATCTGGTGTATTGTTAAAATATCGTTCTAACTTGCCAATTTTCTTTTCGACGTATTCTCGAATTGCTGGAGTTACCTCAATGTTTTCACCGCGTACGTTGTAATTCATAAAGTGAGTCCTCCTTAAATTAAGACTATACAGTTAGATTCTACAATACCCCTCCGGTTCCTTTTAGAAACACATCATGAAATATGTCGAAATAATGAAACAATTGTCGGAAGGTTTGGAAAGGGTTGATGTCTGCCCTAGCTTCATTATATCAAATGCTATGCTATAAAGAAAAAATTAAGCCTATTTTATTTACAGAAAATTTAAAAATATTTAACATAAAAACCGTTTGGAATCCAAACGGTCGTGTAATCAATTTCTTTTATCGTAGAACATACCATCCACTGATAGACTTTCATACGGGTTCGTGTATTTATTGGAGGATCGTTTCTTCTTATTTATTTTCTGGATATCCCGCTGTATCTCCTGCTTTTGGAGCTTCAGCAAGTGATCGACCTTTTGGTTGAGCAACAGTGCTGCACATCCCAGCCGCTGCTCTTCAGCAGTAAAAGGCGGTTTGATTTGAGAAAGAAGTCCATCTCGCTGATCGATCAGCTTTGTGATCCTTTCTATTTTATCATCACGCTCTGTGATCGTGTGATCTTCCAGAACGACAAGTAATTCAGCAGTCAAATCATGAAAGGTCCTAATCACCATTACACTTGACCGCTTTGGGTAAATTGTTTTTTCCGATTGATTTGAATTACTTCCTTCCAAGTATTCCGGAACTCAGTAACAAGGCCCTCCACTTCTTCCAAGGCAGAAACATCATTTTTCATATTCGCTTCTATCAGACGCCGGTTCATGAAATCATACAGACTCATCATATCTTTGGATACATCCGCATCCATATTCAGCGTCACCATCAATTCGCGGATAATATTTTGCGCCTTGATGATGTTCGTATTCTTCGCTTCGATATTTCCTACTTCAATGGCCTTCTTCCCAAGCATAATGAACTTCAAACAGCCATTATAAAGCATTAATGTAAGCTCTCCCGGGGATGCTGTATTGACTGAATTTTGCTGATACGATTGATATGGGTTACTTGTTGCCATATTTAACTTCCTTTCCGACATACCTTAACTAAAATAAGAAGCTAACGATGCACTTTGGCTGTTTGCCTTTTGAATCGCTTTTTCCATCGCCGTGAACTGGTTGTAATAGCGCGATTCCAATTTCGTTAACTTTGCTTCAAATGTTGAAATCTTCTTATCCAGCCCATCAACCAATTTTCCGATTGTAAAATTGTTATTAACATATCCGGCCTTTCCGGCTTTTTCAGTAATCGCCTTCATGGATGATTCTATATCATCCCTTAACCGGCGCGCGAGGCCTTTGTCGCTCTTTTCCGAACCATTGGCCATGAACATATCATAAATCGCATTGGGATCCTCACTGATGGCTGCCCGGAGATTGTCCTCATCAATCGTTAATTTACCGCCCTCCAAATAATTTTTGGTGGTGGTGATTCCCAAACTGCTGAGATTGTTTTTTCCAGTGATCCCATCCACCGAGGTGTATAGGGATGACCTCATTGTGGTCAGGAGGCTTTTTAACGTCGAATCGCCTTTTAACGTTCCGCTCTTCGCTTTTTCTTCCCACAGCTTCACTTCATCTTCTGTCATTGCCTTCTTTTGCTCAGAGGTAAGCGGGGTAAATGAGCGATATTTCGCTTCACCCGTTTTATCTTGAGCCTTTTTAATGACTTCATTGTATTTATTCACAAACTGTGTGATTGTGTCCAAGATGGCATCCACATCAGATGTTGATGAAAATGTGACTGTATCGGTGTTTTTTTGCTTTACCGTTATTTCCGCTCCATTAATCTGAAACGTATTCGAAGGCCTGGAAATTTCCAGTCCATTATAAACAATGGACGCATTTTCCCCTTTTGAGCCGCCAGCCCCTTCGTTGTTACTGCCCATTTTTAACGTATTGAAAAAATCTCCGGCACCACCCAATTCAATTTCAGGCCGATCTTTAACATCACCGGTATTCTTAGCAGTGATCGAAAAATTCTGGGACGTTTCATCAAAAAATAGAGTCACTCCCGAGCTAGCATTTATTTTATTTATGACACTCTCTAACGTATCGTCCGCATTAAGGGTAAGAGTATACGGTTTTTCCACTGTTGCTCCATCTTTTACTTCCGTATCAAAACCGCCATCTTTATTGATGGCCAGTATCGTAATATCTTGTGGTGTCGTGAAACCCAATTCCGATAGTTTCTTTTTAGGGTCAGTAACAGCTGATTTTTCTGTACTTGTCATGGTTGCTGCTTTGGCAAGTCCATTCACTTGTATATTCCCTGAAAAATCACTGGTCGAATTCACATTTCTCACTGATACAGCAGCTAGATTCGATACCGACACCTTCTTTTTAATGAAGGAAGACTGCTTCCCAATTCCATCACGAATGAGAGTATCCAATTCTGATAAAGCTGTATTTATCGAGCGGTAATCATCCCGCTGCCACTCGGAATACTGCTTTTTCTGTGTTAATTTATCCAATGGCACCCGTTCTGCCTGCATCATGCTCTTAACTAATTCATCAATGTCCATCCCGCTTGCTAAACCACTGATTCGTACCAAAATTGATCACCCGCTTATATTTTTTCATTCACCATTAAGCCGACAAACTCCGTCATTGCCGCATAGAAATCCAATAACTTCTTCGGAGGAATTTCCCTGATCGTCTCATCCGTCACGTCATCCACTACCTTGACATAATACTCATTCAGCTTCTCGTGATATTCAAAACGAACCGCCGTATGTGTAGGATTCAGGAAGGTGTTTAAACTCTCCACCACTTCTTGAACCTTTTCCTTTGTAGGCTGATTGGATTCAACACTTTGTTCCGAATAAGCAACAGAATTTATTTCTCGCTGATAATATGAACTGATTCCTTCCGAAATTGCTGTTCTAAGTTGTGAGGAAAGAATATTTGTGGACAAACTCTCCAGCTTCTAAATAGCCCCCAATATGATCTCTTTACTTTTATATCGGTTCTTACAGTTTTATATTTAGTCAAGCTTTGATTTTGGTTTCAACTGCAGACTTTCATGAATGGCTCCTTTGCTATAAAAGAGATTCTACTAAAAAAACTCCAGAAAAATATCTAGAGTCTCAGTTTTTTTAGGTTTTTAAATTTTGACCGTTGATTTCCACTCCAGGCACTCGCTTTCCGCGGGCGGTCCGGGAGCCTCCTCGGCGCTTTTGCGCCTGCGGGGTCTCCCTTGGACTCGCATTCCCGCAGGAGTCTCGCACCTTACGTTCCAATCAACTTTGTTTTAACAGTTAGATTGCTCCTTTTACCTAAGTCTTTTTTTAAAATAGAAGGATTAAAACTGAGGTGATAATCACTTCTCTACTTTTGGAAAAAATTATGACTGACTATTTAATTATAGGACTTCTCTTTTTATTCAAATGAATCAGCGAACATACTAGGAATCGATATATCCCATCCAGCTTGTGATTAATAGCTGTATTCACCAGTCATTTCACCATACACATTACTGATATCTTCAACTATGTATTTTGTAGTACCATCATACTCTATTAGGATTGTAGCCATAAGATTCCTTGGTGACATAAACGAATGGTCCCTTACTTTTTAAGGGTCAGTAATCTCTTTTTCCACATCGTAGTGTTCCTTGCACACTTCAATTAGTACAAATAAAAGAGCCTAACACAAAGTGTCAGACCCTTTCTTGTTAGGCTAACTATTCAATTAACGAAGTAACTGAAGAACGCCCTGCGGTTGCTGGTTGGCTTGAGCCAACATTGCTTGAGATGCTTGCGCCAAGATAGAGTTTTTAGTTTGCTCCATCATAGTCTTAGCCATATCTGTATCACGAACACGTGATTCAGCAGCAGTCAGGTTTTCAGAAGAAGTACCTAAGTTGTTGATAGTATGCTCTAAACGGTTTTGGTTAGCACCTAGTTTAGAACGTTCAGCTGATACAGTGTCAATTGCAGTTTGGATTTTTGTGATAGCCGCTGATGCATTTTTAGCATTAGAAACATCCAGGCCGGATTCAACACCTGTAGAATCTGTACCATTGCTTACATTTGCTCCAGTTGTGAACCCTGTTCCAGTACCAGTCAATCCAAGAGCACTTGCACGCATGTCACCAATTTCAAGTGTCAGGCTTTGATTTTCGTTTGCACCGATTTGGAATTGAAGACCTGCGCCAGCTTCAACAGCTTCTTTAGCTTTTACTTCAGCAGATCCATCTACAGTTGCAGCAGCATCTACAGATAGACCGCCAGTTCCAGCGATAGTTGCTGCTGTTGCAGATTCATTTCCAGGCTTTTGTTCAAGTTTAAGTTTTCCGCCATCATTAGTTGCAGTGTACTTAGCACTTAATTCGGCATCTGCTCCAATAGCAGCAACTAATCCATCAAGATCCGTGAACTCTCCTGCAGCAGCATCATCAGCAGCGGAAACTGTAAATGTTTTTCCATCTACTACTACTGTTTCGCCTAAAGTTGTACTTAAAGTTCCTGTTGATGTTACGCTACCAGCAACAGCATCTTCTGCTTCTACTGGAGCTTGAGCTACAGTTGCTGAATCCTTAGAACCATTCAATAGTTTCTGAGTATTGAATTCAGTAGTGTTACCGATACGGTTGATTTCGGATGTTAATGAATCCATTTCCTTTTGGATTTCTCCACGGTCACTAGTTGTATTAGTATCCGTTGATGCTTGTGTAGCAAGTTCACGCATACGTTGAAGGATGTCAGTCGTTTCGTTTAATGCACCTTCAGCAGTTTGGATCAATGAGATGGCATCTTGTGAGTTACGGGAAGCTTGATCCAATCCGCGGATTTGTCCACGCATTTTTTCAGAGATTGCAAGACCGGCTGCATCATCGCCTGCACGGTTGATGCGCATGCCCGATGCTAGTTTCTCCATTGATTTGGATTGTGCATTCGTTGCACTTGATAATTGGCGGTGCGTGTTTAAAGCTGAGATATTGTGATTGATAATCATTTATGTTTCCTCCTTGAGTTTTAAGTTCCCACGTCCATGTGGTTGTTACGAAAAACAGTGAATAAGTCGGCCGCCTATTTCACTGCCCATCGTTGTATACTTAATATCGACCTGCTTGGAAACATATTTAGCTGATTTTAAGATTTTTTCTTGAAATACTCATTTATATTTTCCAGAAAATTGGTTTCTGTTATAGAGGCTTTTCTATTTTCCTGCTGGATCGACAGGTAAATTTCCTTCCTATGGATATCGACGTTTTTAGGGGCATTGATACCCAGTTTGATCTGTTCTCCCTCGACGGACAGGATCGTAATTTCGATATCATCGCCAATCATGATCGCTTCATTTGGTTTTCTGGTCAATACGAGCATCATTTCCCCCCCTGTTCTGCTGAAGGTTCAAAAAGTTTGTGCTTTGTACGGTATTCACTAGCGTTCATGATGAATTGCTTTCCCGTTTTTTTAGAACTATTTATGATGATGGGGGCCTGGAGATTCGCCGTCGTTTCATTGAAAGGGTCCTGGATCGTTAATATAACCAAAGTAATGACTTCCAGTTCCGTTTCTATTTGTAAAGAAGATAATACCTCATCAGTAAGCTTCACTTCGTAATCAGGAAACACTTCAAAAGGATCCGTCACAATGAAGGCAAGCTCTTTTGTTTCTGTCGATTGCAGGACGAAAAATGGCGTGTCATCCAAAGCTAGCAAGCAAAACTGTTTTTCTCCCAAAAATCCTGGTATCCCGCTTTCAAATACATAAATCTCTTTCTCTTCCAATTCAAGTTCGCCATGAAATTTTGTTTGTAGAATCATTTATGTTTTCACTTCCCTCTCATCCGGAAATAAATTGATGAAATCTATATCCAGCGCATTTTTTTGTAGAGTTTCAACATCAACACTGCCTGGTGTGTATGTATGGTTCACCCTATTGATTTGAGCATCAATGATCGGTTTTTGGGCGGTTGCTTCAATCTTCACTTCCGCTGGCTGGTAGTCAAGCTTCACGCTGAATGGAGAGGGAATCCAGCCGAGATTGAATTGCTTCTCAGGTCCTTTGCTGTTTTGCCTGGCCTGTTCAGCAAGTGGATTACCGCCATTTTCAATATGCCTTAGCTCAGTTCCCTGCTGGGCACGTCTTGCCATACCCGCCAGCCAATCCTGATATCCCTGCTGCGCAAATTCATCGACTCTTACTGAGAGACTTTTCAAATCCACGTCTTCCCTTGCTTGTGACTGATCGATCGTCAGCTTGCCTGGGGTCATTTGAATCTCGAGGATCGCTTGCGGCTGTTCGATTGATTGGACCGCAGCCTTCTGTTCGATTTGCTGTACAGGCTGCTCTATATTCACTCCAATCTTCATTGGGGTGGTTTGCAATCTAATTTGCGGAATCTGCATCATCAACACTCCTTATAGAAAAAAGCTATCCATTTAAGAATAGCTTAGCGAAGAAAATCCAATAAACTCGGCTGCATGATCTTTGCTCCGATGCTTAAAGCAGCACTATGGACACTTTCCTGGGTCGTCAAATCCATGATCGCCTTTTCGATATCGACATCCTCATTTTTCGAAAGGATTTCAGTGGCAAAAACCTCCTGCTGCTTGAGACGGTCCGTCATCAGCTCAATCCGATTTTGCCTTGCGCCAACCTGTGCCTGCATGCCTAAGAAAGTATTTATCGTTGCGTCAAGTCCTTCCAGTGTGCCGCTCACGCCCCCGCCGTTTTCGAGTGCCTCGATTGTCTGGTCGATGCTTCCGCCGGCAGCTAGTGCATCACCAAAAATCTTGGAACCGTCCGTATTGATTTTAAGGGAAATCCCCGAAAACACTTCAAGGTTTATGTCCCCCGTGCCATACACGGTATTTCCATTCCCATCTTTAACGGACGACGGTCTCACATTCGTATCCTGGCCGTTGAAAATATACTTCCCGCCAATCTGTGTGTCGCCAAGAGTTATGAGATGTTCTTTTAATTGTTTAATTTCTTCAGTAATTGTTTTAAGTTGTTCCCCTTCATACGTGCCATTGCTGCCTTGAACGGTTAATTCACGAATCCGCTGCAGGGCGGAAACACTTTCAGTAATGGCATCATCCGTGCTGTCGATCCAATTGGTCGCCTCGGCAATGTTACTTTGATACTGCCCTATTTGATTGAGGTTTGTCCTGTACCCCATTCCCATCATGGCCGCAACAGGGTTATCGGATGGCTTGGAGAACTTCTTTTGAGAATAAACCTGCTCTTGCAGCTTGGACATCTTTTCGTAACTGCTGCTTAAATTGCTCAGCATATTATTGGTTAGCATCGATTGCGTTACCCGCATATTCGTCTCCTCCTATCATCGGCCTACTGTACCCATTCCGTTTATGATTTTATCGAGCATTTCATCCATCATCGTCATCATTCTTGCAGATGCGTTGTATGCCTGCTGGAATTTGATCATGTCAGTCATTTCTTCATCAAGGGATACGGAACTGACAGACTCCCTATTTTGATTGACTGAGGCAGCAAGCACGACAGAGTTGGAAAGGTTCTTTTGGGCGCTTTGGGAATCCACACCAAGCTTTCCGATGATACCGGAATAATAGGTGTCGAAGCTTCCCGTCAATTCATCGGAGTTTTGGTCTTTAGTCGAGTACTCACTGAACGCCCTCTTTTTAAGGTCAGCCAGGAGTTTGGCATTTTCATTATCACCGGATGCCCCTCCGCCTTTACCGCCTGCGGCAATTTTTGTGGGGTCCTTAACGATTTCACCATTCACCTTGATGCTTTGGGCGGCACTTTTACCAGGTTCAAGTTCAAAGAAGTTCAATGTGGAAGTGTTATCATCACCTAGGGCATAACCTTGTTTATGGATGGCATTGAACTCATTCACAAAAGCCGCCGTCATATTATCGAGCTTTTTCAGCATATCAGGATAAGCGCCGCCGATTGTGCCATCAGCCTTCTTATAGCCGAAGCTGTTGATCAAACCGGACAGTTCTCCGGAGAAATTGTAATCCGTCAATGTTTTCGAACCAAACTTCAATCCGTCCACCATACCTGTCGTTTTATCATGGCTAACTTCAACTTTCGAAGTTCCCACCATCCCGGTATGGTTAACACTGACTAGATTGATGGGCGGCACAAAAGACGAACCGTCTTCTTGCATCAATTCGATGTTGTATAGCCCTGTGGCCACATCGCTTGCTCTGCCATAATCCGTCGGAATGACATTATTCACTTTAATGCTGACAAGCTGTGAGAGATTGTCCACGAGTACATCACGTTTATCATAAAGGTCATTGGGAATATAACCATGAGGCTCCACTTTGCTGATCTGTTGGTTAAGCTGATCAATACTGCTGATGAGCGTATTGATTTCGTTCGCTTTGACGTTTATCTGATTTCCGATATCCGTTTGAACGTTCGTAAGCGAGTTGTAATAGTAATTTAGGGTATCCGCGACCATGACGCCAGTCGAGGCAACGACCTCACGCGCCCCGGAGTTTTCCGTATTCGCCGTCAGCCCCTGCAGAGAATTCCAGAACTTCTCCATCGTAGCGGCTAATCCGCTGTCAGTCGGCTCGTTCATGACGCCTTCCATTTTCGTCAGGGATTCGCTCATGGCCCCGTAATAACCGATTTTATTACTTTGTGTCCTGTATTGTGCGTCCAGGAAACTGTCCCGGATCCGCTGAACCGTTTCAGCTGCCACCCCTGTCCCGATTTGGCCGGCAACGCGCGGGCTGTTCAAACCGACAGTAGGAAAGCCCGACGTCTGGACCAGGTTGACCCGCTGTCTTGAATATCCTAATGTATTGGCATTAGCCACGTTATTTCCTGTTGTATACAAGGCCCCTTGAGAGGTGGATAATCCGCGTTTGGCAGTCTCAAGACCCATAAAGGTTGAAATCATTTGCTCGCACCTCCAACTTTTTTCTGTTTATTATGCTTTGGAATCAAACATTCCCATGCCGATTTTGGCCGTTTTCTTAACCGAATCCCCATAATTCAGGTTCTGGTGCTGCGGCCTCAAAATATCCAAAGAGACATTGATGAATTGAAGGGACTGATAGATCAATTGCTGATTTAAACCGTTCCGCTCCTTCAGCGTTGCCACTTCATCAACCAATTCCGCTTTTAGCATTTCAAGGATTTCCGTTTCTTCAGGTCCTGTCAGTTCCGTTACGGTATGGATGGAGGCAGGCTGTCCCGCCGTTCCATTGGCTGAAAGGAATTCCTCGACTGCCCTTTCTCTTTCCTTATCCGTCTGACTGATCGCTTTAATATGTTTTTGTTCTGAAATCAGCAGGGCAGTAATTGCCTCTGTATCATTTGCTTTCAAAATGGCCGTTTTTCTTATCGCCAATTGATTGAAGCTTTTATGAAGCTTTATCAATTTTTCAAGCGATCCGATGATGTTCCGTGCAGACATTTTGCTGCCTCCTCCACTCATAAATGAAGGACGGAAAATGGCTCCGTCCACTCATTCAAGCTTTTTCATTGAAAATTCATTTCCGGTAAAAATCGATGAGACCCTTAGCCGTCGCTTGTGCATTCAATTTATAATTTCCTTTTTCAACTTGGATTTTCAGTTCATCCACTTTTGCTTGTCTTGCAGCAAGAATCGGTGATGATTGCTGCATTTCTTTTGCCGCTGAAGAAATTTCAACTTTATCCGAGGATTTGACCTTGGATTCTTTGATATTCCCCGTTTTATTGGCTTGAAGATTATAAGGGTTAACACCTGTCATACCGACGTTATTGATTTTCATATTCCAGATCCTCTCCTTCGGTCGATTTTATAATTCCCATAATGTTTCGATTCCTTAACACATGAAATGGCTCTGGACTGTGTTATTCTCCCTATCGTTATTATCGACAAGGAATGGATTTCTTTAATTGTTTCGTGTAATCTTTCCTTCGACAACCATTGTCGAATCTTGTTCTCAATATCGAATATTTTAACAAATACCGCATCATGTTTCCATGATTTATCCTTTTTGATCATCCTTCATGTAGTACGTATTTTTTTTATCATTTCCTTGAATTTCAGTCAGGCGCTTTTCTTCATATTCAAATGCCTGCAAATCCGTACGCAGTGAATCGCTGCATTTGCCGCATAGCCTTCCGCTCTTGATGTTAGCGCCACACTTTTCACATGGAATTCCTAGATTGGGAAACTGCGAAATTCTCAGCTTTCCTGTTCTCACAAATTTAATAATTAACGTTTCTTCAACGCCGGTGTCCTTAACCACCTGCATCATGGACGCCGTTCTATTTATTTTCTTGCGAATATATGCATACACTTTATCATATTGGTCTTCTTCTTCTTTATAACAGGCATCGCATACATCACGGAATTTCGTCATAACGAATAACGAATTACAGCTTGGACAGTTGAACACTTCCATCGAGGCCCCTCCTTCACCATCACAGCGATTATTCTTCAGTACTGTATATATCGAATAATACCGGCGATACTTTAGGATGTTTTAATAAAATAAGCTGTTTCACCTAGCCAGGGTGATGGATGATACTTCTTTGGCCCCAGACATTATCAAGGCTTTGGCTGCATGCCTGAGAGTTGTGCCTGTCGTGTAAATGTCATCGATGATCAAAATTGATTTATGCTCCAGCAAATCTGATTGCATGACCTGAAAAACCTGCGGTAATGACATTCTCTCTTGACGTGATTTTTTTGATTGTTTTTCCGTATGGATTCTTGTCAAGATCTCAACCGTATGAAGTTCAAGAAGGTCTGCCATTGCCTGTACCTGGTTGAATCCACGTTCCCTAAGCCGTTCATGACTAAGCGGGATGACCGTTACCAGGTCAAACTCCATGTCCTTTAACCCTTCTTTCAAAAAAGGGACGAAAACCTCAGCTAATGCATAATCCCCACGGTACTTATATTTAGCAATTATATCTTTTAAGTATTCATTATAATGAAATAGCGATAGGTTCTTCGACAAATAGCCGCGCCATTCCTTATTCCTTTCCCATCTTGAACAATCCAGACAGAGGTCACCGTTAATATGAACCCCACCAAGCTCCCTTGAACACATTGTACATGTTTCTCCGGTAATCCTATTAAGTTTCCCCTCACATCCTCCGCAGATTGCTCTTGCCTCGGCCTGCTTAAGCAAGCTCCTCCATGTCAATGCCTGCTTCAGTCCTTCATCACAAACAAGACATCTATTCATAGAGCAGCCCCCTTTTCGCGGCATCTTTATTCATCATTTGTATATGGTGAACCGCCTCGACCATCGCATTACTTTTACCGTAATGAAAAAAGGTGATCGTCCCGGCAGGATTAGCAAAGCTTCTCCCTACCCTGCCGGCAATCTGAACGAGGGCACTATCAGAAAACACTTCATGTTCAGCACCAATCACGGCTACCTCCAACCTCTCAATAGTCACGCCGCGTTCGAGGATGGTCGTGGTCAGTAATCCTGGAACCAATCCATTTCTTAGTGCCATTACTTTTTCCTTTCGATCAGGGTGCCGGGAGTGGACAATCGTTAATTTTGGGGACAGCATTTGAAACAGCGGAATGACCTGCTCCATCATTTCAATGCTTGGAAAAAACAAGAGGAAGGGGATGTTCCGCTTAAGGCGTTCACTTACCCATCCGTTGATTGCGGGGGGAATCTTTTTTTGAAGAAAGCGTTTTTGCCAATTGCCGCTCCACTTCATTTCAGGGACAGGGATTGGCTGACGATGATAACGGGCCGGGATTATGACGGCTTTCAATTTGCCGCTGCGGTATAGCCGCTGCATCCGTTTCGAAGGTGTGGCGGTCAAGTAGATGGTTGCCGCAGAAACTTTTTTTGATTTATTGACCGCATAATGCAGCGAATCATCAATTGAGTAGGGAAACGCATCGACTTCATCAACGATGATGACATCGAAAGCTTCAATAAAACGGAAAAGCTGATGTGTCGTGGAAACGGTTAGTGGCGAAAATCCATGTCGATTGGCACTGCCGGCATAGAGGGTCGCGACTTCAATGGCAGGAAAGGCTTTTTTTAACCTTGGGGATAGTTCGAGAACGACATCGGTCCGGGGTGTTGCCAAACAAATCCGTTTCCCGGCATGCAAGGCTGCCTCGATCGCCGGGAATAGGACCTCCGTCTTTCCTGCCCCGCATACAGCCCATACCAGGAGTTCACCTTTTCCGTTTATGGCTTCAACGACACGGTCGGAGGCAGTTTGTTGACCTTCCGATAAAGTGCCTTCCCACCTCATCACAATGTCAGGAATCTTAAACTGAATGCCGGGTCCGGTCCACCTATATAGCTTTGCACATTCACTGACACGTCCCATCATGATGCATGAGCGGCAGTAAGTGCAATCTTGATCGCAAATCTTGCAAGGGAAAGTATAAAACAAAGTTTGATCTTTGTTACCGCAGCGTACACAGTGATAACTGCCGTTCCCGGATTGCACCCCGCAAGTTTCCGAGACATACCCATTCTTGAGGTGCTCTGCGAGGAGTTCTTGAGAGAAGGGGATTTCGAATGCCAAAAGATGTTTTCCGGTGAGATGGTTCTGAAGTTCCGGGGAATAAGGCGGGGAAATACTCATTTTTTCCAAACTGCAACCTCCTTTTCTTGATATATTACGCTCCCCCTTATCATTCGCTTTTTACTTCCGAATTCCCTTTTGCTTCATAAAAAAACACCTTCCACTTAGGAAAGGCGTTATAGCTTAAATTTTATACCAGCCCATCCCCATCGAGCCTTCACCCAGATGAGTTCCGATTACTGGACCGAAGTAGCTGATGTCGAACTCGACATTCGGGAACCGGGCTTCAAGTTCTGCTTTCCAGTCTTTAGCTTCACTTTCCCGTTTTGCATGAATAATGACGGCTTTATATTTCTCGCCGCTCGTAGCGTCTTCTCCAAGCAAATCGGCAATCCGTTTCATCGCTTTTTTTCTTGTACGGATTTTTTCGAATGGGACGATGACCTTATCAACAAAATGGAGAACCGGCTTCACTTGAAGCAAACTGCCAATCAATGCTTGGGCACTGCTTAAGCGTCCCCCGCGCTGCAGATGGGAAAGGTCATCTGCCATGAAGTATGCCCTGACCGATGGCTTCATCTCTTCAAGCCTGACCATGATTTCTTCTGCACTTTTACCATCAAGTGCCATCTTTGCCGCCTCGATCACATAAAACCCTTGTACCATGCAGCTGATCTCCGAATCAAAGGCATGAACCTTAATTCCCTCGACCATTTCACCCGCCGATACCGCTCCTTGAAACGTTCCGCTGATGCCGCTCGATAAATGAATGGAAATAACATCATCATATTCTTTTTGCAGCTCCTCGAACTTCTCGACAAACTTCCCTATTGGAGGCTGTGAAGTGGTCGGCAATTTCTCCTGCCTCTTTACTTCCTCATAAAACTCATCCGCAGTGATATCAACTTCCTCCCGGTAGGCTTCATTGGAAAAAATGACATTAAGCGGCATCATATGTATATGTAAACGATCACGCATTTCCTCAGGTATATATGCAGTGCTATCTGTTACGACTGCGGTTTTCATAATAGTACCATCCTTATAAAAATTTACTTCATATCATACTCACCATTCTATCTGAAAATGCCTTTATTTGCATTAAATCGCTTTCTGCATTACCAAAAATATGTATCCAGTTAGTCATCCTTCCAACAAAAAAATCCAGCCCTTCAGCACGCATTGCGGAATCTGAAGAGCCGGACTTATCGAACGCTTTAATTACTTCACTTCTACCCAGCCGTTTTTGATAGCTAGGACAACCGCTTGTGTACGGTCATTCACATTCATCTTCTGAAGAATGTTACTTACATGGTTCTTGACTGTTTTTTCACTGATATATAGTGTTTCACCGATGGCACGGTTGCTTTTCCCATCCGCTAAAAGCTGGAGCACTTCACATTCGCGTCGAGTCAATAGGTGAAGCGGCCTCCTGATTTCTATTGTATGTACGGAATCACGATCAGCACCCTCTTCAGCTGCCAATCGGCGATATTCTTTAACCAAGTTATGGGTCACCTTCGGATGAAGGTATGAGCCGCCTTCAGCTACTACACGCACAGCATCAATCAACGCATCTGCGTCCATTTCTTTCAACAGATAGCCTTGTGCTCCTGTTTTCAATGCGTGCTGTACGTAGTTTTCATCATCATGAATGGAAAGGATGATGACTTTTGTTTCAGGGTATCGGTTCACGAGCATTTTTGTCGCTTCGACCCCATTCATGTTCGGCATGTTGATATCCATGATAACAACATCAGGTTTATGTGTTTCAACGAGATCCATAGCTTCGCTTCCGTCATCACCCTCGGCAACAACATCAAATGATGATTCAAAATCTAATATGCGCTTTACGCCTTCACGGAAAAGCTGATGGTCATCGATAATGATGATACTAGTCTTCAACGGCTTCTTCCTCCTAGTTTCTATTTAAAAAGTCTATTCTCTATAGTTTATATATGGTAGGGAATTTGTATAAATACTAAAGTGCCTGCCCCTGGTTGTGAATCTATCGTCATTTCACCTTCCAGCAGCTCGACTCTTTCTCTCATTCCTACCAAGCCAAATGAACCTTCTTTTTGAATCGAAGAGTCAAACCCCTTTCCATCATCCTTGACGACGACGGTCACCATCTCCTTGGAAATGGACAGTTTAACTTGAATCTGTTTTGGGTCCGCATGCTTCAATGAATTTTGTACTGCCTCTTGAACCAGCCTGAATAAAGCGACCTCCATATCGGAAGGAAGCCTTTTGACCTGCCCAAGGTTGACGAAATTCAGATTCACGCCATTATTATAGTCTTCCGTCGTTTGCAGGTACTTTCTGAGGGTAGGAACTAGTCCTAAATCATCAAGCGCCATAGGACGAAGGTCATAGATGATTCTGCGCACTTCATATAAAGCATTCCTTACCATGACCTTTAAACTGCGGATTTCCACTAACGCTTCATCAGGACCTCTCTCTCGTTGCACTCGTTCTATCAGATCTGAGCGCATCATGACGTTTGCCAGCATTTGCGCCGGACCATCATGAATTTCACGTGAGAGCTTTTTACGTTCCTGCTCCTGGGCTTCGATTATTTTCAGGCCGAAGTCCTGTTTGCGTTTCGCTTCTTGAAGTGCTTCCCCGACAAATTTAAGATCCTGTGTCAAATAATTCTGTACTACCGATATTTGCGAGACGAGATGCACCGCTTTATCGATCGTCTGCTGTAAACCCCTTAACCTTAACTCAAGCTCATCCCGGCGATTACGGAGCTCTTTCTCCAATTGCCGGTTAATTTGTAGATCGACTTGCAGCTTATGTGCCCTTTCATAAGCATCGCGCACCTGTTCTTCAGAAAAATGGTTGAAGTGCATACTGACTTCTGAAAGCCTTTTTCGAGCAAACCTGGCTTTTGAATCCAGTGCATCGCTGTCGGTTATCACAATGGCAACCCTGATTTTCACATCATCAAGCTCTTTTGATAATGACTCGAAATCCTTTCGGCATTGTTCGCCGATATCAAAGACTTCATCCTTACTTTCACTAACAGTGCTCACCATTGTTTCTAAGATCTTGTCCAATGCTTTAGCATCAACCTTTTTTATGGACATTAAGATCCCTCCACTTACCAAAAGACTTAAACAATTTATTGTCTTAAAGACTATGTATATGGAAAAAATTCCTTTTTCCTTTTTCATGAATGGTTAAATTTCAGGAAACTTTTGTATGAAGTAACCTTCATGAACATATTGTACCAAAAATAGATTAAAAATACGTTAATTCCCTTTTATGATTTCCATAAAATGTACATATTTACTATACATCTCATATTCTGGCCATTATGTCTGCCTTTTAAAGGCAGAAAGCCATTTCTATTATCCTAATACAAATTATCCTTTTCAATCAAATGGGATATTCCCTTCCATTGATTATCATATGAAACAGATGCATTTATTAAATGGCAAAATCCTTGAAATGAGAGGACACGTTAAGGTAAAGCCAGGATAATGGCACAGAACTCATGTTTTTCCTACAATGTTATTCTTTTAAGCATATATGACCAGCTAATAACAATAACAGGCAATGAAATTAATTATAACACGTACAGCTTTATCTTATATTAAAGTTTCTTTACACATGCTGTTTGTAAATGAATCGTCATTGCCACTTTTTCCGCAAAGCCTTATAATAAATCAACTAATAGGAAGTACGAAGGTGGAATAGCAATGCTCACTAAATATTTAACGGTGGCAGGTCGCGGCGAACACGAAATCGTCATTGAAAAATCCCGTTTTATTTCCCACATCGCCCGGGTCGAAACCGAGGATGCCGCACAGGCCTTTATCCAGGAAATCAAGAAAAAGCACAAAGATGCCACACATAATTGTTCTGCCTATATGATCGGGGAACAAAACCAAATCCAAAAAGCCCTCGACGATGGAGAACCGAGCGGAACGGCAGGCGTCCCTATCCTAGAAGTGCTTAAGAAAAAAGAACTGAAAGACACCGCTGTTGTGGTCACACGGTATTTTGGCGGCATCAAACTTGGTGCTGGCGGTCTCATTCGCGCTTACAGCAAAGCGACTTCAGAAGGGATAAATACCACTGGTGTGGTCATCAGAAAACTAATGCGGGTCATTTCGACAACCGTCGACTATACCTGGCTTGGAAAATTGGAAAACGAATTGCGATCTTCCATTTATCAAATAAAGGAAATTCAGTACCTGGATCAGGTCAATATCCTTGTATATGTTGAGGAAACACAAAAAGAGACATATACCGCTTGGATTACAGAGCTGACAAATGGTCAAGGCCACATCACTGAGGAAGAAATGCTTTATTTGGAAGAGGAATTCGCCTGATATACTCCTGCATATTTTTCCTTTTTTTTGCTGTAATATAATTGAAAAGAAATATTTATTTTACGAAATTATTAAATCATTGTAAAATTAGGAGTAATATATGACGAAATATAAACTGCAGGAATTGAAAAATAGCGATTTATGTCTGATGTTCGTTATTTAAAAGGAGAAGAAAAAGATGTCTACTACTAGGCGTGTTTATAAAATTAAAAAAACAAAGAAAAAAAGGCGAAAGAGGCTTTGGTTATTGCTTGTTCCCCTGCTGGTACTTGGTCTGGGGGCTTCTACGTATGCTGCAACCCTGTATATGAAAGCCCAGAATGTATTCAATGATTCCTATGACCCTGTGGAAGCATCAGCAAAGCGAAGTGCAGCGATCGACCCGCTCGAAGATAATTTCTCGATCCTTTTCATAGGAATCGATGATAGTAAGGACCGTGACTTAAAAGGAAATTCCCGCTCGGATGCTTTAATGCTGGCCACATTCAATAAAGATCAAAAATCTATAAAACTATTAAGCATTCCACGTGATTCATATGTGTACGTGCCAGCCAAAGGCGTAACCACGAAAATCAACGCGGCCCATGCAGCCGGCGGACCAAAAGCGACGATGGATACCGTAGAGGAGTTACTCGATGTCCCTGTCGATTATTATGTCCGCATGAACTTTAATGCTTTCATAGATGTCGTAGATTCATTGGATGGTATCGAAGTCGACGTCCCTTATGAAATGTATGAAATTGATTCACATGACAGAAAGAATGCCATCCATCTCGAAGAAGGATTACAGACCGTTAATGGTGAAGAAGCATTGGCGTTTGCACGGACACGTAAAAAGGACAGTGATATCCAACGTGGTGAGCGTCAGCAGGAAGTCCTGAAAGCCATCATTGCCAAAGCAACCTCGGCTGGATCACTAACGAAATATACAGATGTAATGGAAGCTGTCGGTGACAATATGACAACGAACCTTCAATTCTCACAAATGAAAGGTTTCATAAAATATGTAACTACCGATAAAGGCCTCAATCTTGAAACCATCAAACTTGAAGGTCAGGATTCTACCATTAACGGAACCTATTATTATCAGCTGAACGAAACATCATTAGCGAACACTAAGCTGTTGCTACAATCCCACTTGAACCTGGGACCAGCTGAAGGCAATCAAACTGAAGCGGTTCAATCACAAATACAAGAATAAAGTGAAACCCCCACTCGTCATGAGTGGGGGTTTCCTTTTTTGTTATCTTTGCGCCCCCTCCAGTTAGGAGCAAAAAAGCCACCTGCCGCTATTTTAAACGGCTGGTGGCTTTTATATAAATTGGCTAATCTAGCAATCTATTTCCAAAACGATCATGGCTTGTTTTTAAAGTTGAGCATCTTGAGCAACGGCTGATAGTTTGAATTGACCAAACCAATTTTCTCCACAAAAATTTCTATGATCAGCAGGAGTCCCGTTACCAGGATCAATGCTCCCCACATCGTTGCAAATGAAAAGATTATGGCCGCTAAGCCAAAGCATGCAGCTAAAGCGTAAATGAGCAAGACAGTCTGTTTATGAGTGAATCCCAAATTTATCAAACAGTGATGTAAATGGGATTTATCAGCAGCCGAGATCGGCTGTTTATTGACGATCCTGCGGATGATCGCGAAAAATGTATCCGAAATGGGAACACCCAAAATGATGATCGGTACGATCAATGAAATCATCGTAACGTTTTTAAACCCTAGCAGGGATAGAACGGCAATGATGTAACCTAAGAATAATGCGCCTGTATCTCCCATGAAGATCTTTGCCGGATGAAAGTTATATTTCAAAAAGCCAAGAGTGCTTCCAATCACGATCAATGCGACCATGGCAACAAACAGGTCCCCTTTAATGAGGGCCATTGTTGCAATTGTCACTAATGCGATCGTTGAAACACCGCCTGCAAGACCATCCAGTCCATCTATCAGGTTAATTGCATTAATGATGCTGACAATCCACAAAATGGTGATCGGTATACTTAAAACACCAAATTCAAGTGTATCGGTAAAGAACGGCAAATTGATGAATTTCACTTCAAGACCGCCCCATAATACGATGATGAGGGCAGCCAAAACCTGGCCCAGGAATTTGGGTGCAGCTCTTAATTCAAAAATATCATCAGCCATCCCGATCAAAATGATGACAAGGGCTCCCACCAGAAGGGGCAGCTGCTCCCCAAAATCATTCATGAAAAGCGAGTAGGTAATGTAGGTAATGAAAAAACTCAAAAATATAGCTAAACCGCCCATGCGCGGCATAATTTTACTATGCACTTTTCTCTCATTCGGTTTATCGGTAGCTCCTAACTTAAAGGCCAGCTTTCCGACAAAAGGAGTCAAAAAAATGGATAATAGAAAGGCTACCAACAAGGCCCCTGTTAACATCAAGAACATCAAGAACATCAAGAACCACCTCAATTCAACTAAAAATCTAATACCCGTAACGATCTATAAGAAAACCTATATATAAATGCTTATTTTAATTTTTCATCCTCAAATAAACATTATATACGTTATTGGCTAAAATCTCTATAGAAAAGTTGTTTTTTGTAAATTTTTGTAAATCCGTCCCTATCTTTGTCAGGTCCCCGGATTTTTTTAATTCTAAAGCATTGCAGATGGCCAATTTCAGCTGTTCGACATTGCCGATATCCGTAATCCAGCCCTTGCTCCGATCGGGAATCAATTCCTGTACACCGCCGACATCACTTGTGATTGCCGGAAGACCCGATCTTGCTCCCTCAAGTAAAACCAGTGGAAAACTTTCACTCAAGGAAGTCAATAGTGTGATGTCCCCCAATGGGTAGATTCGATCTAAATCTTCACGATACCCTAAAAAGTGCACGTGATCGGATAATCCCTTTTCCGTGACCATCTCTTCCAAAGCCGATCTCCTGCTCCCGTCCCCTGCAAGCAGCAGCTTTACATGGGGGAATTCCGATACCACTTCACTTAATGCCGCAAAAGCAAATTCATGACCTTTCACACGTTCAAGCCTTGCTGGCATGATGATGATGAAATCCTCTTGCCCAAACCCGAAATCTTCCCTTTGAAACGGGAAAGGCAATTCCTTTTCAAAGTCAATTCCGTTTAGGATCTTTGTTATTTTGGACGAATGGATTCCTTGGTCAATCAAGTCCTGCTTAAAGCGGTCGGAAACTGCCAGTATATGATCGGCATATTGAAATGACCTTACATGAAGGCCCGTAAAAAATTTCCCTTTTACACCCTGCCCCAAAAAATCATGATGGGGTGAACTGTGAACAGTAAGGAGCCAAGGGCATTTAATGAGGCGCTTTATAAAGGCACCATATATATTCGCCCGAGGACCATGTGTATGGATGATGTCTATATTATTTAGACGGATAAAGTCCCGTAAAGGTTTCAAAATTGAAAGGTCATATTTGGAATGTTGCTTGAAAAGTTCGGTTTGTATCCCGGAGGACATGGCCCGCCGGTAAAGTTCACCATCTTCAAATAAACCAAGCAAACACTCCTCTTTATTCAATTGGTTCAGTAAGGACATAATATGAAACATACCGCCTCCGGTTTCATTACCGGCGTTTAAATGCAAGATCCTCATCCAGTCCACTCCTTATGTTCAGGAACGCTGCACCGATTTCCTCAACCGCCTAACCTTTAATACGAATCTTGGCAGCGCAAGCATCCGTTTCCACCGTGAAGGTTGCTGGATAAGTCGGTACAACCATTCAAGACGCATCTTTTGCCAGAAAACCGGGGCGCGGTTCACCTTACCCGCCAGGACATCAAAGCTTCCCCCAACTCCCATGAATAACCCCTTATTGAATAATGCATAGTGCCTGGAAACCCATTTTTCCTGCCTAGGGAACCCCAATGCAGTCAAAATGATGTCAGGTTCAAGTTCCGCTATCGACTTAGGCAGGGTATCATCCTTGATATCAATGTAACCATGGTTGTATCCAACCAACTCGAGAGCCGGGTATAGTTCTTTTACTTTCTGGGCCGCTGCTTCAATCACGTTTTCCTCCGCTCCAAGCAGGTATACCTTCAGCGCTTTTTCATCAGCGACCCGAAATAATTCATTCATCAAGTCGAATCCTGTAATCCGCTCTTGTAAAGGTTGATTTAGCCATTTAGAGGCCATAATAATACCAACGCCATCAGGAGTGATGTAATCAGCCGATAAAATGATGCCTTTATAATCCTGATGTTCATTTGCATACTCAACTATTTCCGGATTTGCCGTAACGACAAACGTTTTTTCCTGATTCATCAATCTTGGATATATCATTCCATTCATGAATTCATCCATATTGCTATCAATGAATGGTATGGATAGTATCTCAACAAACTTTTCTGTCATTTCACTTCAGCCTTTCATATGTACTATACATCTAAAGGGTGGGGTATTATTCAAGAAATTTTTTCATACACATCATAGAACGTGATTTTTGATTCAAAGGTGGTTAATCAATTGAAGTTTATAGAAAAACAATCATTACCCATTCTATTACTGTGCCTGCTCGTCCCATCGGCAGTGCCTCACCCTATCGCCGGTTACATGGCAACGGCGTTGATGCTCGTTTTTATCGGTATAAATAAAAAAAACCTGTTATTAATTCTATTCATTTATTTCCCTGCCCGTCCCTTATTGATGGAACTGAATAGCGGCTTAACCTATACAGGTGACCTGATCATCCTTACCTTATTCATTTCCTTGCTTATTGAAAGATTCAAAAAGGACGAATGGCAATTTTCGAAATATCATTTTACTGTGCCATTTTGGTTGTTTTGTTTAATTGGCGCCGCAGCTGCACTCTTGAACGGAGTGGGAATCCTCCCCACCCTATTTGAACTTCGTGCATTGCTTGTTACATTCTTGCTTCTTTACATTATCGGTGAATTAAATCTAGAAAGAAAGGATATCTTTCGCTTTTTGAAGGTTATCCTAATATTTACAATGTTACTTTGCCTGCATGGCATAGTGGAGAAAATCTTTTTACGCACGTTCCTGCTTCCACACTCATGGGAAATGTGGAATCTTTCTCCAACAAACCGGATGAGGATTTATGGAGCACCTGCCAATCCCAATGTATTCGCCTTATTCTTAAGCATCCAGTTATTCCTTAGTTTCTTTCTATTTCAGTCGCTGAAAAAATATAAATGGATCGTCTTTCTCGCTGCCATCCTGCTTTCCGGAACGTTACTGCTTACCTATTCACGGGGCACGATGATTGCATTCGGGTTCGCGGCGCTTGTCTTTATAATATGGACCAGAAATAAACCATTTCTCAAATATGCTGTAGGAGCATTTTGTCTCGGCCTGCTTCTTATTTATTACCCAGTTTTATTTGCATCAAGTAAAGTGGAGGTATCCGCATCGATTCCCATGGAAAATGTGATAATCGGCAGCACCCCCTCTGCTGAACACGAACATGCCCTCTCCAATCGTTTTTCAGATATGTTCTCTGATAAGACTCTGCACCAGAGTACAGAGTGGGGCCGGTTATATGTCCTGATCAAGGGAATTGAAATTTTCAAAGAACACCCGATAATCGGTACAGGGTTAGCAACCTTCGGAGATTCTGCCACACTATCCTTTTCCTCACCAATTTATCAGGAATACCAAATTGGTGAAAGGATGTATACCGATAATCAATATATCCAGATTCTGGTCCAAACTGGTATGCTGGGCTTTCTTGCGGTTCTTGCATTCATCTTTTTCACCTGCCGTACAATCCTGAAATCGGGAAATGGCACTTTGGCAGCGTTCACCATCTGCTTGATGTTGGCCGCATTATTAGCAGGACTTTTCTACAATATTCTCGAAGATAAAACGTTTACGCTGATATTTTATAGTTGTTTAGGATTCTGTTTACAGAAGGACATCATTTTAAAGGATTGAAAATATGCCTACTCTTTCACATGTCATTAAATCGGTCGGGCTCGTCACCATTATTGCAGCCATTGGAAAAGTCCTCGGATTCGGGCGGGAATCTATCATAGCCGCCTATTTCGGGGCATCATCGATGGCTGATGTTTTTTTCGTGGCAAGCCTCATACCAACCATTCTTTTTACGGCTCTCGGCAGCGGTCTTCAGGCCGGCGTTATTCCCATTTACTTGGAAAAGAAGGCGGATAACCAGTTGAAAGCTGATGAATTCATCAGTGTTTTAGGTTCTTTCTTTATGCTGGTAGCCGCAGTCATGACCATTGCCTGCATGATTTTCATAAAGCCGCTCGTCATGTTGACGGCCCCGGGTTTCTCTGATTCGGAGCTGGCCCTGACGGAGTCACTTACCCGGATCATGCTGCCAAGTTTACTATTTTTCACGCTTTCTTACATGGCGACGGGGGTCCTCAATGCGAATAAGCGTTTTATTCTGCCGGCACTCACTTCAACTGCACAAAACACAGTAATTATCGCAGCCACCATTCTGTTCGCTGCTCCGTTTGGGATTGAAGGGTTGGCTTGGGGGTTTGTGTTCGGTGCAGCAAGCCAGTTCCTTATCCAATACCCATCATTGAAGCAGTACGGAATCCGGCCCATCGTCTCTTTCCTGCCTCATAAACGGCAGATCGCACAAACACTGTACACCTTTTATCCAATCATTATCGCCGCTTTGGCGATCCAGTTGAATAGTGTCGTCGATCGGATTATTGCGACCTCGCTCGAAACCGGAAGCGTATCGGCCCTGAACTATGCGAATCGCCTGCTGTGGCTGCCATTAAGCATTGTCCTCACGCCGCTGATTACCGTATTGTACCCTTCAATCGTCGAGCGCGCGCTTATAGGCTATCAATCTTTCCTTAATTTGACCTTAAAAGGGTTGAAATCGCTGTTATTTTTAGCGATTCCGTTCATGGTCGTCATGTTAATCAGCGGAAACAGCTTAATCACTCTGGCTTTCCAACGCGGGGCTTTCGATGCTTCAGCAACCGAAATGACTTATAGGGCATTCATCTTTTATTCAGCTTGCCTCCCGTTCTTTGCACTGAGGGATTATTTGATGAACGCCTTCTACGCCTTGAAGAAAACGAAAGTGGCGATGTATTCCTGCCTTATTGCCGTATTGCTTAACGTCCTGCTCAGCTTGGTCCTATCACGTTATCTCGGCGTCGGTGGAATCGCTTTAGCATCGGGTATTTCCATGCTCCTGCAATCTCTCTACCTTTTCGTCTACCTATGGCTGAAGACAGCAAGAGCGGACAAGGCCGCTTTCAGGGATGTTTTTCAGGAAAGCAGCAAACTTACCATCATCGGAGCCGTCATTTACGGAATGGCTCTCTGGATCCACCCGCTTACCCTAAAGTTGCCCATCATCATGGAATTAGTGATCATCTCGCTGCTGGTATTCGGACTATATCTCGCATTATCCATTCTTTTTAAAGTAAGCAGCCTGCAAGCGCTGAAAAGGATCAGATCATCAAATTAATGCATTAGAAGAAGGAGTGCCACAATGGACATTTTAATCACAACGATTTTCAACTACCCTCATGAAGGAGGGCTATCGAGTCATATCACTACGTTAAAAAAGGGGTTAATGTCACGGGGCCATAATGTGGACATATTATCTTTCTCTCAATTACCCCCTTTCAAGAGGAAGATGCTCGCCCAGGCCCCAGGATTTTTATTAAATAAAGTAAAACAGGGGAGCGGTCAGCTTTTCAATGACCGGCAACGCCAAAAATTATTGGCTTCATCTATTAAAGCCTTGAAAAAGAACTATGATGTCATTAATGCTCAAGACATTTTCGCAACGCTTGCCTCCATCGAATCCGGGATACCGACGGTGCAAACCGTCCATGGGTATTATTCATTCGAGGCAGTCAGCAGGGGCGCCCTTCTTCCGGACAGTGAAGAAGATTTGATCATTCGCGAACTAGAAAGAAAAGCTTATCAGTCCGCTGCAAAAGTAGTGACGGTCGATCAAAGGATCAAAGACTATATCAATCATTTGGCACATATAGAGGCGGATACAATCAAGAACTTCATTGACGTGTCTGCTTTCAAACCGGAAAGAGCAAAGCGGGAGCAAACTCGCCGGGACTTTCAAATACCGCTACATAAAAAAATGCTTTTCGTTCCGAGAAGAATGACGGAAAAGAACGGTGTCATCTACCCGCTTCTTGCTCTCCCGGAGGTGCTGGAAAACCATCCTGAAACAGTATTGGTCTATGCAGGTACGGGTGAACAGCGAAGCCGGCTTGAGGAAACCGCAACCAGGCTCAAAATATCAGATTCCGTACTTTTTCTCGGTTCAGTGCCGTTCGAGAAAATGCATAACCTCTATGAAGCATCGGACATCGTACTCATCCCAAGCGTTCATTCCCACGGGGTGGAAGAAGCGACTTCCATTTCTGCTTTAGAAGCGATGAGTTGCCGCTCACCCGTCATCGCAAGTGCAATCGGAGGTTTAAAGGAGATTCTGATTGATGGTGAAGATGGTCTGTTAGTAGCGGAAAAAAATGAAGAAGCACTTGCACAAGCCATCTCCAACCTGCTTAATGATACTGAATATGCAACAAAGTTAGCTTCGAAAGCAAGATATAAAATGGAATGCGAATACTCCCATCTTTCAGCTGCCGAGCGGTTTGAGAAAGCTTATGAAAAAGTGCTTAACTAAAAAAAAAGCAGACCCGAAGCCTGGGTCTGCTTTTCACTTTCATACCAGTGCGGAACTGCGCCTTTTCATTTGTTCTTCACGGTATTTTTTCTGTTCTTGTTTAGACATGGCGTTATATTCTTTTAAGAATGCTTCATATTGCGGCATTACTTCGTTCATGGCACCGTATGCCTTTAACTCTCCATATTCAAGCCATAAAGCCTTTTGGCAAAATTTCTTCATCTGACCGATTGAATGGCTGACAAAGAACATCGTTTTACCCTTTGCCTTAAATTCGTTCATTTTCTCTAAACACTTCTCAGCAAAGTTTTTATCCCCGACTGATAAGGCTTCATCAATAATCAGGATATCTGGATCGATATGCACGGAAATGGAAAAACCAAGCCTGGACTTCATGCCGCTTGAGTAGGATTTCACCGGTTGGTCAATGAACTTACCAAGTTCCGAAAACTCAATGATCTCAGGCTCAAGTTCTTTGATCAGATTTTTATCGAATCCGAGCATCAGCATTTTCAGTTCGATGTTTTCTCTGCCCGTCAACTGATTATTCAGGCCCGATGCAACGGCAATCAAAGCCGTTTTCCCGTTAGTTTGAACATTTCCATCCGTGGGCGGGATAATGCCTGCAATAATATTGGACAATGTGGATTTACCTGACCCGTTGACCCCGACAAATCCTATTACATCGCCCTTTTCTGCTTCAAAACTTACATTCCTCAGAGCAAAGTACTCTTCCCCATAGCTTTTGGGCAAAAGAAGATCCAATAATTTTTCCGAGTTTTTATTATATAATTTATATTTTTTCGTTATATCTTTGACAATTACCGATTTTTCCAATTTTTCTCACTTCCAGTTTACTTAAAGTCAACAAAGCGATCTCTAAACCTGACATGCAGCGAGGAACCTATCAAAAATAAGATGATAACGACTGCCCAGAAATAAAGGGTATATTCCCAATGCGCTATCAGATACCATGATTCCCCCAACAATGAAGCCCGATACCCTTCCACAATATAATATAGCGGATTCAGCTTCATGATGTTTAGTATGATAGGGTGCTCCTTAGCATCCAATACCCAAAGGATTGGTGTTAAATAAAACAAGACTTTCATTAAGGACACGATTATATTATGAACGTCACGAATAATGGTTGATAATGTTGAAGAGATTAACCCAATTGAAAATAACAGCAAGACCGTCGCGGCAACATAATACGGCAGTTGTATGATATAAACTGTAGGGAGGTATCCAGTAAAACCTAATAGGATGATGATGACTCCCAGCAGCATGAGGTGCTGATACAACTTCGCAAAGATGACATACGATGGAATGACACTCATCGGAAAGCTCATCTTGGATACCATATTCAGTCGGGAATAGACGGATTTGGACGTTTGGGTTATCGAAGGATTCACAAAGAACCAGACGACGATCCCTGCCATCAGCCATGGAAGGAAATTTTCCCCTCGATTTAAGATTATAAATCCGAATACAAACCAATAAATCGCAATCTGTATCATTGGATTGATGATTTCCCATAAGACTCCCAGGTAGTTATTGCTGTTGGCACTTTTCATCTCATAAACAGATAAACGCCTTACCAAATAAAAATTATTGATTTGTTCTTTTAAAACGGTCAAAGCTGAACTCATAAATTACACAGACCTTCCTAAAAACACTTTTTCTACGACACGGCGTGAAGCCTGGCCATCCTCGAGTGCACAAAACCGCTCGTGAAAATGATTGATATCATTGGTATTTTCATATTTCATCGTCTTGATACTATCAATGACCGCATCAGATGTTTTGACTAACAAACCAGGTGCACTCTTTTCGAAATCAAAGTAAAACCCGCGAAGCTTGTCCCTGTAATTTTCAATATCATATACATAGAAAAGCATCGGACGCTGTAAATTTGCGTAATCAAAGAATACGGAGGAATAATCAGTTATTAATAAATCCGAAATAAGATACAAATGACTAATATCTTCGTAACTGGATAAATCATAGGCGAATCCTTGATACGCCGATAAATCCAAGTTCTCGGAAACCAAGTAATGAAGACGGAGCAAAATGACATACTCCTCCCCCAATTCCCGTTTCATTCGATCCAGATCCAGTTTTATTTCGAACTTATATTTTCCCTTGCTATAAAACTCATCATCCCTCCAAGTCGGGGCATATAAAACGATCTTTTTCTCTATTGGTATACCCAACTTCTGTTTCAATGAGTCGATTGTATCACGATTATTCCCGTTGTAAAGGATATCATTACGAGGATAACCGGTTTCCAGAATTTTAGAGGTATCGACATTGAAGGCCCGGGCAAAGATTTCACTTGAATAAGCATTCGGTGAAATTAAATAATCCCATTTACTTGATTCGGCATGGAAATTTTCTTTATATTTATCCGTCGTCGTTCCAGGCATATGAACTTCATTCATATCCGCCGCAAGTTTCTTTAGTGGAGTACCATGCCACGTTTGCAAATAGATCGTGTGCTTCGGCTTCGGAATCCAAAGCGGGAGCCTGCTGTTCGTCACCCAATAACGGGCCCTTGTCATTTTGAGCAGCCAACTGAATGAAAAACGATCGAGATATGGAATGCCTGCCTCTTCGAAAAGAGCTGCATATTTTTTATCTACGCTCCAATACATTTTATATTCAGGATGGTTACTCTGCAAGTATTCATAAATCGCCCGGGGATTACAGCTATACTGCTTGCCCAAAAAGCTCTCAAAAATGACAAGCTTCTGGTCCACTGGCAACACTGTGCCAGCCAATGCAAAAGCCATTTTATATCCTCTTAAAATAATTGCTTTAGCCTTATTTTTAACTAGTGATAGAAAGGAAGGTCTCTTTGAGGTTTGTACTTTTCCATTTGACATATCCGATCTCCCTTTTTATTGATTAATGATCATTGAACCATGCTAATTTCAAACTAAAAATAAGCTCACCCAATAAAAGGGAGAGCTTATTTTTGGCGTACTTCTAACAGCTACTCCAAAGACTTAATTGCCAGTCCCAAATTATTTGCCACTGTTGTATAAAACTCCACATTTTTCTTATTATACGTCATCTTATTTTTCAGGATCCTTTTAATATTCACCAATTGATAATCATTGTAGCGAATGAACAACGTAAATAAGGACTTTTCCATTTTATCAATTTCATCCAATGAAACAGTGAAATGGCCTCTATTACCTTCTATTTGAACTCCGCAATTGATTTCATTATCGATTCTTGTCCTATCACGTATCAATACAGAATCTATGTTGTCTATATCATCACCATAAATCTCAAAACTTTGGTGATAGACATTATCCATGATAAAGGAATCCATTGCACGGGCAAGCATCGGTATCCTGACAAAGCGATATTCGCCTTTCAGAAATGGAAGTTCATAATATGGTAAACCATCTTTAATATGATACTTTTTATTGGAATCTCGCTTTAACCATTCAAATAACTTTACGAAATCCTCAATGCGATCGCCCATGAATATTTCAAGAGCCAATTTATAAATAGGCACCTTAAATTCATTCTTAAAGTCATATGACAAGTTTTTAGCAGTTTCGACAGCTTCCCTTAATATTTCTATAAAATCTTCTTTATTCTTGGATTTCACAAAGGTTTGGCTGTCGAACGTTTTTACAATATCGTACTCATAAATCCGGTTAAGGGCCACCTTTTTCAATTCAATGGCAATGTCCTTGGATTGAATATACTTTATTATGTCGATATCCGCTTTTCTTTTTTCCAACACATTCGTAACACGTGTTAAAGAAGAGGGATTTTCTGAAGTCCTATTGACATAATAAATAGGTTTTTTAGTAGTTGATACTGCTCTGACTTTAAAGAAAACATCAGTAAAAAACCATTTATCTTCACCGAATTTCATATTCGGAAAACCAATTTCATTTTCTTTAACCATAGGCAGATTCATCATCCTGGCCGTTGGACCCATATGATAAAAAAAGTGCGGAACATCCAGAGGGGTGATGCTTCTTCTTTCTTTAACGGAAGCAAACTCACCGATAACACTCTCTGACCCGGATTCGACTTTTACCGTTTTGCCCACCACATAATCATCACCGGATTCCTCCAGGATGTTATAGAGGCTTTCCAGTCCATCATGGGCAAGCCAGTCATCCGCATCTAAAAAAGTTATATACTTGGATGTTCCCAATTCTATTCCAATGTTTCTCGGGGTCCCAGGTGACCCATTATTTTCTTGAAGGGTGACTGAACAGATATTGTTATATTTAGCTGTATACTCTTGAATGATTTTATTGGTGCCATCTGTCGAACAATCATCAATGATGATATATTCAATCTGATCTAGGCCCATGGTTTGATTTATTACTGATTCAATCGTTTTCCTGATGAATTTTTCAGCATTATATGCAGCAGTGACTACAGTGACTTTTTTTTCTTTTCCTAAAAATTTATTTCTTAAGCTTACAGGATTATTTTTTATAAGGATATTGCCGCTCTTTAAAAGTTCCCTCGCTTTTTGACGCACCAAGAAATTCATACGATTCCTCTCCTTTTATATATCTAGAGGTAACATAGACGTTTCGACTCAGGCAGCCAAATTCACCAGTTACTTAAGCAACAATACCCTTTATTTTAGGAATCAATCATTAAAAAATTTATCCACGATTCTCTGTGTAGCTTTACCGTCCTCTATTCCACAATACTTCTCTCTAAATAAACCATATCTCTCTTTATATTGCATGTTTATATCATCGATATTGGTAATAGTTTCGATAATCTCTTCAGTTGTTTTTAAAAATGGACCTGGTGCTTCCTGTTCAAAATCCATATAGAATCCACGGATGTTATCTCGGTAATCTTCCAAATCATAAGTGTAGTACAAAATCGGCCGAGCAGTATTAGCAAAATCGAACATTACTGAAGAATAATCCGTAATCAATATATCAGAAATCAGATAAAGTTCCTGAATATCAGAATAATTGGATACATTTATCACGAAATCCTCAAATTCGCTCGGGATGCTGAGATTATTACTTATAACAACATGCATCCTTAACAACAGGATATATTCATCCCCAAGTTCTTCCTTCATTCTTTCCAAATCAAATTTCAGCTCGAAAATAAATTTATTGTTTTTCGAAGTTTGATTATCCCGGAATGTAGGAGCATATAAGATGACTTTTTTTCCTTTTGGTATCTTCAATTTTTCCATCACTGACTTGGCGATTATCGAAGAATCGTCCCTGTAAAACAAATCATTTCTTGGATATCCCGTTTCTAATATTTCCCCTTCATATTTGAAGGCACTTCTGAAGGCCTTGGATGCGTATGGACTTGGTGATACTAAATAATCCCAAGTTCTCGTTGCACCATGCACTCGATTTAAGTACCCCTCGTCTCTTCCTTGAATATTGTCTATATCAAATAGCATTTTTTTCAAAGGGGTACCATGCCAAGTCTGGATATATGTCGTTTCCTTCCGTTTGCTTAAATAGGTAGGGAAGTTTTGATTATTTATCCAATAACCTGCTTTGGCTAAATAATAATAGTATTCCGGACTTAAGCGTTTAATCAGCTTTGTATTCTTACCTTTTATCGGTAAATTGCCATTATACACCCAAACTTTTTTATATTTATTATCCCTTTTGACCAGTTCTTCATAAATATACTTCGGGCTATCGGCAAATTGCTTCCCTATCCCACTTTCAAAAAGAATAAGGTTCCGGTCAACCGGGATAACCTTGGACATGATTTTATAAACTTTTTTCATGACAGGGAAATACTTATCACTTTTCCTGAACCGATTCATAATGAGTTTCGATATCGGATGGTTATATAATTTAATTAGTGAATTTTGATCTTTTTCTGCATTTTGAATCACTTCGAATATCCTTGAATTAGAATGGACATCACGATATTTAATAAAACGGTTAGCCTTATCCATATACTTTTTCTTCATGACAAAATCAGTGTTGGCATATTCGGCTAATACACCTAACAATTCATCCAATTCATCAACGATTTCACCCGGAAGATCGTTATCCAAATCCAAATGTGACGGTCTTTTCCCTATGAAACGATCTCTATCAAATTGATAGTAAATTACCGGTTTATGCAGGAAACTAAAATCAAAAGCTACACTTGAATAGTCCGTAATCATAATCGCGCTTTCCTTAATTAATCTTTGGACATCCACTTCACCCTGACTGATCACCCTGACAGGGGCATCTTTAAAATAAGACGTGAACTTCTGCATATTAGGGTGAAGGCAAAAAATGATTTCAAACCCATTGTTTTTAGATAACTCATGTAAAACCGGGTGATTCACCAATTTCTGATACCTTTCAAAATACTCGCTTTCCAAAAATATTTCATCGGATGTAATCCAATCTCTCCATGTTGGAATGATCAATAATTGCCGCTTTGTTAAAACATCATCCTTGAACAGCGAGTCGAACCTCGAAAGTCCCGTCGTGAATACTTCTTTTTCGTTGTATCCAAAATCTGTTACAATCATATCCTTTTCGAAGTCTGAACTTACCAGAAAAACATCCGTACTAAAGCCTGAGACTGCATTTTTCCCGTAGTTTGCCACCATATTCTTCGTGCCCATAACACCATGTTGAAGAAATACCTTAACTCCCTTAACACGATTTTTAAATTCAGATGTTCTTAAAGGATATAAATAATCCGGATGATGTGATGAAATGATACGGGTCGATTCCATAGTCTTTTTAATATGATCCTTTGACTTGAAATAAAGTATATTTCCAAAGGGCTCGACATTCTTGGCTTCCACTGAATTTTCTTCTATTACATAATACACTTCTTTTTCTGGGTGGTTTTCCCTCATATATTTAAAAAAGTGATATCCGGTATCCTGGGCTTTATACGTTCTTTCTCCAATTAGCCAGACATCCTTTTTCTTTTTAAATAAAGCCAAAAATCGCCTCCACCCCATCATCCTTTTTAAATATCGATAACTTTCCGTAGAGAAGTTAAACACTTCCAATGATAAATTGGATGCTTTAAAGGTATAGTATGGATTGACGATAGCAACTCCATTATTCGAGCTGACATCGGTCTCTTTAGTAAATAATTTAGTTCTGGTGGTTGGTCTTCCGACGCGTACCATTTTCGGCTCTTCCTGATCATGCAAATGTAATTTCATGTAAATGTCATATACATCATCTACCAAATCCGCACTGACTAATTGTTCTAAATCCAATCTCAAATCATATATATAACGATTCAGTCCATATTTCTTGATATTCATTTCCTTATTATGAATAAAAGAGATATTTGCCTGATATTCTTTGTCACTTTGTCTTCCTTTTACAAGGCCCTCACCTTTTATGATCCTTGAATGCTTGGTGAAAATTTGACCATTAATTTGCATGGTCTTCGATTTGTTTTTGATTTTTTCAATTTGAGACTTAATCGAAATTTTAGGGGTTTTATTGAAGTAAAGAGATAAATTCCCTTTATTTGTTATAGAGAATATACTTTGTTTATCTTCATAGTTATAAATACTCAAATTGTTCATGTACGTTTCCTGAAAACGCCCTAGACGAATTGGATATTCGATATTAACTTGTTCGTTCTCTTCTACATATTCAGCTTTATGCTCGATATTAAGTATCGTTTTTTTGCTCAGCTTTTCAACTGGAACGGAAACCTTTATATAACAGTCATAAACAGTCGGTTCATCACCTTCTAATTTCCGCATTAAATCTTTCAAATCTACTTTAAACTCAAATTTAGATGAACTCACCGATTCAGCTATTTTTATTTTTTGATCTTCGTACTCCCTAGAATATAGCCATAGTTCTTTTGCGCAATAATGTTCTATTGAAAATTCCCCTTTTATCAACAGTGTATCTTTCTCTTGCGCAATGGTCAGAACTTGTTTCAGCTTAATTTTAGGAGTTTTTTTTGCTTTCCCTTTTCCAAGAAGCTTTTTAATCATTTTAGACCACCTATTACAAATTATTTAAATAGAAACGAATCATTCAATGTACTTTAAAATCATAAACTTTTTTGGCTTTTTCCTCAATATCATTAAACAAACAGGTGAACTGCCGTATATTACCTATAAATCCTCTAATAAACAAAAAAGACAATATTGGTTAGCTCATAGTCGAAAACGAACATACTAAAACTAAAAAACATTCCGTAAATATAAGACTTCCAAGGAAGGACTGCCGTTCTTCCATGTTGCCAGAATGGAAAGGGAATAGCAAAAACAATTCTCTTAATTGCATAGAAGTCTTCTTGACATCAAAGTTAACGCTTTCAAAACAATACTTGCACTTCATTAATTGGATCCTTAAAAAATGTTAGGCGATAGATTTATTGCCTATACATGCCCATCATCTGTCCTTCATACAATTCTGCCGCTTCACCTTCACTATTAGAAAACAGGGATTAATGAAGCTCCTCTAGTTGTTCTCTCCTAAACGTGGTAAAATTGTGAATGGCTTATTCTGATTGCAGCAAGAATAATGAAATTTTTCTTATCTATCGTTCATCAGCTTACTTCAAGTAATGTGAAAAAAATTATTTTTAAATACCATTCAGTATAAACCATACATCCATATAGACACCTTATTATGCCCTACAAATTATTCAACATTTAATTTTAGCTTAAAAAATAATATTTAATAATCATCAATGTAAAAATTGTGGTTTATTTGTAAAAAAATTGTGGTTTATTTGTAAAGCTATTAAGTTATAATTAGTTAGAGAAAGTCATTGCCTAAAAATATAGGAAAACAACAAGCAGAATTGAAATGCTAGTTGCCTGTTTTATTGTTCCATTTCATATTCTAATAGACCAAATATATATTAATTTGATTAAATAACAGTTTAAGAGTTTTAAAGGAGGAATAAAAATGAAGAAAGTAATCACTTACGGAACCTTTGATTTGCTTCATTGGGGTCATATCAATCTATTAAAACGCGCTAAAGATTTAGGGGATTATCTGATCGTTGCCATTTCCACGGATGAATTCAATGCTTTAAAAGATAAAAAAGCTTATCATAGCTTTGAAAACAGAAAAATGATCCTTGAATCAATCCGCTATGTGGATGAAGTTATACCGGAAGACAATTGGGAACAAAAGAGGGAAGACATCGTTCGTGAAGGTGTAGATATCTTTGTAATGGGTGATGACTGGAAAGGCCAATTCGATGAATTATCCGAAGTTTGTGAAGTGGTCTACCTTCCAAGAACAATCGGCATTTCGACTTCCCAAATTAAAGATGACCTTTTACAAGTTACTAATGGCTAAAGAATTCGCGATAGGGATTTATCTTTTTTGTTTCAAAGTTTTATTCTCTATCTTTAAACTTTTCCCTTTATATGACAAAACGACCTTTGTCACATCATTCGGGGACAATTGCCAATATATCGCAGATGAAATGGACAAGCAGGACATTTCCGTTCAAAAAGTGTTTTTAATGAAATCGAGCAGTTCCATACAAGTTAAGGACGATGGGGAAACCATCGTCCTTCCGTTTGAATCAAAAAATATCGTTGCCATGATCCGATCGGTTTATCATCTGGCTACATCAAAATGGATTATCATCGATAATTATTTTGGCTTTCTTTCAGCTATTGCATTCAAAAAGCAAGTGACATGTGTCCAAGTTTGGCATGCGGCCGGTGCCGTTAAGCAATTCGGGGCAAAAGACCCTTCCATTCAAAACCGTTCAGCCGGTGCAAGGAAAAGATTTTTAGATGTATATGACAAATTCGATTATGTTACGGCAGGTTCAGAGAGAATGGCCGAGATTTTTCAAGAAAGTTTTCAACTGCCGGCATCCCATATCCTAAGGACCGGGATACCTCGGACCGATTTTTTTTTCAATGATGAATCAAGAAGAAATGCCCGTAATGCTTTGCTGGACAGGTATCCAGAACTTGAGCATAAGAAAATAATCCTGTATGCCCCTACATTCCGTAATGACGGCTTGAACAGCGGAGAGATTGCACTTGATTTGGAATTGCTCTACAAGGAACTTCAGGGCGAAAATTATGCGTTATTACTAAAACTGCATCCAGCAGTTAATGCAGAGCATGATTTACAAGATAAATTCCCGGGATTCATTTACCCTGTCGATAGTGAATTTCACGTTAATCAACTGCTTATCAGTACGGATCTTTTAATAACCGATTACTCTTCGATACCATTTGAATTCTCTTTCTTGGAAAGACCCATGATATTCTTTGCATATGACTTAGAAAAGTATGTGCAGGAACGGGGATTCTGGGAGGATTACTCCTCTTCCATGCCCGGACCAGTGGTATCTACCACAGAAGAGCTCTTAAAGAAAATCCGTGCCGCCGATCATTCATTACTGATGATCGCTTCCTTTAACCAAAAATGGAATGAATACTCCACAGGAAATTCAAGCAGGAATTTAGTCGATTTCCTTTTTAAATAAAACACCCACTTCGTAAAACGAAGTGGGTTTTCATTTTTTCCAATGGAGATGCACATCCAAAAACAGGTTTATTTTTACATATAATGACAAACGAAAAAGAAAAACTCCTCAATGTGAAAAAAGACTCACAATATAGAAAATATTGTAGATTACATTACTCAAACCTCACCAATATAAACCAGTAAAATACTACTATTTTCCCCTTGTAACAAAAATGTAATATGTTTAAACCTATTTATTTTGTTAGAATAGGGAAAAAGACATATTAGAGGTGGAAAATTGTGAAAAAAAGTGTTGTCGCATTTTCGACATTAGCCATTTTATCTTCGACTTTTGTTTCTCCTGCCCTTGCCGGTACATATACTGTCAAAAGCGGTGATAACTTAAGTAAAATCGCCCAGAAGCATCATACGACGGTAAAAGACTTAAAACAGCTTAATAACTTAAAATCAGACTTTTTGAAAATCAATCAAAAATTAATTACACCCAACTCCAAAACAACATCCAATGCTTCTTCAGTTTCCGTGAAAAAAACTAAGAAAACCACATATACCATTGTTTCAGGTGACACCTTAACCAGGATAGCAAACAAGCATAACCTTACACTTGCTGAATTGATGAAACTGAATAACTTAAAATCCGATAGAATTTATGCAGGTAACAAACTTATCGTATCTAAATCAACCACTACCACTACCATTGATTTACCCGGCAGCTCCAAACCATCCAATGTTACACAGACCCCAGTCAATTCGTCTACATACATTGTGGTAAAAGGTGACACCCTTTCCAAGATTTCCAGAAAAACCAACTTGACTGTAACTCAGCTTAAATCAATCAACTCTTTAAAGTCCGATTTAATCAGAGTGGGTCAAAAGCTAAAACTAAGTAAATCGGCAAGTACTGCCCCAGCGGATAAAAACGATGAGGGAAAAGTGGAAGCCCCAAGTTCGGGGAACAAAGTGGCCAAGCTCGTTTCCGAAGCAAAAAAATTAATTGGTACACCATATTCGTGGGCGGGTTCCTCCCCATCAGGTTTCGATTGCAGCGGATTCATTTACTATACATTCAAGAAGGCTGGGTATGACGTACCGAGGCTTTCATCTTCCACATATTATGATATGGGTAAAAAGGTTACTTCACCGAAAAGCGGCGATCTTATCTTCTTTGCAACAGGTTCCAATAAATCAGTGGTAAGCCATATGGGAATCTACTTGGGCGGCGGGGAATTCATTCATGCCTCATCAAGCAAGGGAGTAACAATCAGTACTACTTCAAACTCTTATTTCAAGAGTAAAATCATCGGTTATAGAAGTCTATAAGATTTACTTGCCAGACTTTCTCTTAAAGTCTGGCAATTTCATGTAAAAGAATCATAGCTTCTTTATCTCTGGCTATACAAATTACGAAACAATCGAATGATGTGCCAACGAAGGAATTCGGTTTCTCTAGAATCCTTCGTTTTTTTTGGATAAAAAATGGTAAATATGCACTCTAACTACAAAAAGAAACTATTCTATTTTTGACAAAAAAAAGGTATAGTTAAAAATACCGACTAGGTACTTTTTCACACCTTCCATTTTGTGGGATGGTTAAGGGAGGAATATTAAATGAGATCCGAACATAAAAAAAAGAAAAAGAAACGCAAAACGTTTAAAATAATCGGCTTCACCCTTCTTATCCTTTTCATTGGCGCAGGTGTTTATGGCGCTTCAGTTTATCAATCATTTGCTGGTGCGATTAGCACTATGCAGGGTACAGCCCATAAAACGGATAAACGGGTAGAGGACATCAAGTTTAAAAGCAAAGATCCATTTTCATTGCTGATTCTTGGTGTGGATGAAAGAGAAAATGACTCAGGTAGATCAGATACGATGATTGTCATGACGGTTAATCCTAAAAAAGAATCGATTGAGTTATTGAGTTTACCGAGGGATACTCGTACAGAGATCATCGGTAAAGGTATAAATGATAAAATGAACCATGCCTATGCATATGGCGGAGTTGCCATGTCGATAAATACAGTGGAAGCTTATTTGGATATTCCGATTGATTATTACGTCAAAATGAATATGGAAGGCTTTCAGGATATTGTGAATGCTGTTGGTGGCGTCACAGTCGATAATGATATGGACCTTGCCTATAAAGGCTATACTTTCAATAAAGGCACAATCGACTTAAATGGTAAAGAGGCCTTGATTTATTCCCGAATCCGTAAGGAAGATCCCCGTGGGGATTATGGACGGCAAATGCGGCAACGCCAGGTTATCCAAGCTGTCATGAAAAAAGGGGCAAGCCTATCGACACTTACCAATTATGACGATATATTCGAAGCTCTAGGTAAAAACGTGGAAACCAACTTAAGCTTCAATGAAATGTTGAGCATCCAAAATAACTACAAATCATCCCTCAAAAATATTGAACAATATACACTTGAAGGTGACAATCAACGGGTAGATGGCGTTTGGTACAACATCGTTCCGGAAGATACAAAGCTTGAAGCCCAAAACCGTGTGAAAACGCATCTGGGATTATAATGAAGGGAGGATGGCTTTTATCAGTCATCCTCTTTTTTTTCACCTTTTTTCTCTTCCTTCATTTGTTTAAAGTAATTGGAGCGTATCACTTGATCACTCAAATCAATCTCCTTTTGCTCTTCAGGTGAAAATTCTTCGACCTTGCCTTCCCCATTTATTTTCATTTGAGAACCATAATCCCCTTTTAATATCAAAGCATCGCCCTCTTCACCATTCAGCATGCTCTCTCCAAAATATGCAGAACTTTTAATATTGAACAGATCATATAGAGTTGGTAAAATATCGATTTGGCCCGCTACCTTATCAATCGTTCTTCCTTCCATATCCTCCTGATAAATGATCACGGGAATGGGCATATATTTCTCAATCCACTCTTCATCGCTAATTTTACTACCGTAATACGCTTCTACCTCGTGTTTATCTTTTAAAAATAGCCCATCATGATCTCCGTAAATGACAATCACGCTGTCTTTCAATTTCTCGTCATCCTTCAACCTCTTTACGAAATCCCCGATGGCTGAATCTGTATAATGAATTGCTTCAAAATATTTAGTCAGGTAACTGTTCTCTTTTCCAACTTCAGGCTTCAATGTTATCTGTTCCTTCGGCAGTGAAAAAGGTACATGGCTGGTCAATGTAACGAAAAAAGCGTAATAGGGATTTTGTTTATCTTTTAAGAAATCATAGCTTTGCTTGAAGAAACTGCGGTCTCCCAATCCCATCGAAATCATCTCATCTTGCGACATATCCTCTATGGAAAGATAGTCATCAAACCCTAGCGAGGGATATGCATGCTGCCTATTCCAAAAGTCTTCTTCATCTCCGTGGAAAGCAAAACTTTGATAATCCGACTTTTTTAATTCCTTAGCAAGACCCGGAAAATCATTATATGGGAATCGAAAAAAGGTCGCACCCTGCTTTAAAGGAAATAATCCGGTATTCACGATAAGCTCTCCGTCAGATGAATTCCCAAATACCGTCTGTGGATAAACATGGGGGAAGTACAAACCCCCTTTCGCCAGTTCATTCATGAATGGCGTGACCTCCTGCCCGGCACTGCTTTGAAATAGCGGAAACGCCTGTAAAGATTCCACCTGGATGATAATGAGATTCTTCCCCTCCAAGGAGCCTGAATGCCCATTTTCCTTTCTTTTCTTTTTATTGAAGTAATCAGAAACGGCCTTCTTTTCCTGCGAAGACATTCCATGCCTTCCCGAGTCAGTAAAGTAGGCATACGTATCCAATGCGTGATGGCCGATCGGACCCCAGTTTCGCAAGAAGGTATTCGCCTCATAACGCCTGGTTATATCTACTTTGTCGATAAAGATGTTCTTGACCGGCTTCAATCCTGCTATCATCAGGAATATTACGGCCGGTACAAGCGCCATATGCTTGAGGGGGTATTTTTTCTTCACAAATGACTCAGCAATTGGAATGCCTAACAGAAGAAAGATTGCATCCTTCATTTCCATCATACTGAATATACTTTCACCAAGCCCATTCAGGTTGCTTTTTTGCATCCACATATAGGATGTTATAGGTGTCGAATAATAACGGTAAAACCAGATGTCCCCAAGGAAAAAGACCATAATCGAAAGAAGGAAAACTGAAAAAATGATGCCTTTTACGATTCGATTCGATATCCATTCCTTCAGATAAACAATAAAACCGGCAACACCGATGATTATCGTAATTATCCCAATAGAAAGATCGTTACCCATCCTATCATTCGTATAAATGAAAAGTATGGCCACGATTGAGAATGACAATAACTCAAATAGCCTCTCCTTCAAGCGTTGATTACGGTTATTCTTCATGCTCCTGCCACTTTCCTCTTCATTATTTCCAAGCCTTAGTTAAGCCTGATTGCGGAAGATTACTTATAAATATTACTTAGCGTTGCCATTTATGAGAAATTGCACACAGAAAACGGCATAAATATTTGGCACTAATGACTTCCTTTATAAACAAAAAGCCTTCATCACTAAAAGGATGAGGGCTTTGCTTTGGATCTCCGGTAAAAATAGCTGCCGGTTGCCGCTAGACTCATGCGGGTGTTTTCCTATTTTCTCTTCCATTCGAAAGCAATCTTCCAACCTTCATCAGGAATCGATTCCGCCAACATATCCCCTTCCTCGAATAAGAAACGCCAGGGGATGCTTGAAAGTGCTGGAAGCTCACCAAGCTCTGAAAGATCGAATGCCTTTTTTGCGAGGAATTTTCCATCTCCATCAACTAACAGTAAATCCACGATATCAAAACTGACAGCTTTCTCTATTGAATTTCGTAGAAAAGCCTCTATGATTACATCATCTTCCACCCTAGTCAGCTTGATGCCGGATAATGAAATTTGGTTCGGTTTTAATGCAGGAAGCCTTTGATGGTGGAATTTATATACATATTCCTCTTGCTTGGAAACTTCCCACCCCTTGTGAAACATCAGGGCAGTATGAACGATGTCATCCTGATCTGATAACTTTTGTGTATTATCCCTTTTTTCAAATAAACTCATCGTTCCTCACCCTCCAAAGCAGCTTCATCTTCCTGATTGCTTTTCATATATTCCATAAAGCGGATGCTTATCTCCGACTCAATTTTACTTAATAGAAGGTTAAATTGACTGAGGGCTGCTTTTTCAAACAACGTATATGGGTCCTGCTGACCATATCCGCTTAAACCAACGCCTTCCTTCACACTGTTCATTTTATCCAGGTGATTCATCCAATTTGTATCGATATGCTGCAGTATGAAAGCGCGCAACTGGTTTCCCCATTCTGCATCGTTCTGAAAGATCACCAGTCTCGATTCAAATTCACCTAAAGCATCCAACACTTTTCCTTCGATTTGGCCTTCTAAATCCTGCAAATCACTTGCCTGCCAACCCAACGACTGGAAAACAGGTGAAACCTCTTCAATAAAGGCAGAGGAATCAGGTTCCATCATATGTTCAGGGGAATATTTCACTGTGAGCCGAGTAATGTATTTTTCAATATATTCAAGTAAAATGGCCGACATCCGTCCAGGCTCCATATCAAGAATCCGATTTCTCATTGCATAGATGATTTTACTCTGCTCATTTAATGCATGCTCTAACTTCAATAAATGGTAACGGCTTGATTGATGCATTTGCTCTACCGTTTCCTGAACCATTTTAACGAATTTATCGGGTGCAGGGCTCAGCACCAATCCATTTTCATCCGTTTTGATTTTCTTGATATAACGTCCGATTTCTTCTTCATCATAGTAATTAAACAAATCATCTTCCAAAGAAATGATGAATTGTGTTGAACCAGGATCACCCTGCCGGCCGGAACGTCCTCTTAGCTGCATATCGATCCGACGGCTCTCGTGTCGCTCCGTACCGATAATATGAAGGCCGCCCATTTCCTTGACATCATCTCCAAGTATTATATCCGTTCCTCTCCCAGCCATGTTCGTAGCCAGCATCACTTGATTTTTTTGCCCGGCATTCGCGATGATTTCCGCTTCATCCTCTTCCGTCTTCGCATTAAGGATTTGATGTTTAATTTTCCCCTTCTCTAGTTGAACCGAAATTTTTTCAGATTGCTCAATGGAGGTCGTTCCGATCAGAATGGGTCTGCCTCCATCATGAATCCGTTTTACTTCCGTGACGATTTTGTTGATTTTGCTTGTTTCATCTTTATAAATCAAATCAACCTCATCAACTCGAATAATAGGCTCATTAGTTGGAATTTCAATGACGGGGAGCTGATATATTTCCCAGAATTCAGACTTTGATGGCATGGCACTGCCTGTCATCCCAGACATTGAATGATATAATCGAAAATAATTTTGAACGGTAATCATAGCCTGTGTTTCATTCTCTTCGGAAATCTCCAAGCCCTCTTTTGCCTCAATCGCTTGATGAAGCCCCTCACTGAAGCTTCGCGCTTCCATCACCCTGCCTGTGAATTTATCGATGATTGCAATCTTTTTATCGATGACAATGTAGTCCACATCCATTTTCATGATTGCCCGGGCTTTCAGCGCCTGTGTAACATTATGTAACAACTCTTGATGCTCCATTGCATACAGATTGTCGATGCCAAAGGCCTCTTCAATCTTGGAAGCCCCTTGATCCGTGAAAAAGGCGGACCTTGACTCGATGGAAATCTCGTAATCATCCTTTTCTATAAATGTCTTCATGATTTGCGCCGTGATCTGGTGAAGCTCGGTTCCGTCGTTTGCCCTGCCCGCAATGATTAATGGGGTCCTCGCTTCATCAATCAAGATGCTGTCAATCTCATCGACAATGGCAAATCGGTGTCCTCTTTGAACCTTGTCTTCCCTTCGGTAAACCATATTATCTCGCAAATAATCAAAACCGAACTCTGTTGCCGTCCCATACGTGATATCTGCCGCATACGCTTCACGTTTCGCGGAAGGTCCCATTTGGGAAATGTTCAAACCAACCGTCAATCCTAGAAATTCTAGAATTTGTCCCATCAACTCTTTATCACGTCTGGCCAAATATTCATTGGCCGTAATAATATGCACACCATTACCGTACAGTGCATGTAAATAGCTAGGCAAAGTGGAGACAAGCGTCTTCCCCTCGCCCGTGTTCATTTGTGCAATGCCCCCTTCACTCAGGACAAAACCGCCTGCAAGCTGAACATCATGGTGCCTAAGATTCAATACTCGCTTGGAAGCCTCCCTCACGACCGCAAAAGCTTCAGCTTGTATATCCAATATATTATCACCAGCATCCAATACGCTTTTAAATCTATCCTTCATTCCTCTTAATTCTAAGTCTGAATATCTTTCATATTTACCCTCTAGCCGATTCACTTCTTCTACCAACTTATAAATTCTCTTCAAGTCTTTAGAACCTTCTTTGAAGAACTTTTTCACACTGGATAGCATAGGGTTTTCTCTCCTATTATTTCAATTGAACTTTAGTGAAATTATATCAGTTAAGTATTTACTGTTTATAAATTATCACCTTCATATTGTAATTATATAGAAATTCTTTCTTTTTTTGAAAGATAAATTACGCAAAAACCGACTGGATGCCGCCAACAGTGCTAAAAAGATTAGCTCCATCCTTAATATCAGGGAGGGGTTTTTTTATCGATTTAGACAAATAATAGGAAGACTTTCACCCAATGGAGGATTACAGATGAATAAGACATCCAGACATAAACCGCATCGCTTTGGATTATTCGTTCTTATAATTTGTTTTATTTGCATGATCTCCCCTATTCAAGCAGAAACAAAAAACACCCCCAAGAATGTCATATTGCTGATTGGCGACGGCATGGGGTTAGGGGCGATAGAAATTGCCCGGCAATTGGAATATGGAAAGACAGGTGTACTGCATTTGGAAAAACTGGAGCATATTGCCCTGATGCGCACGTATTCCGCCAATAATTACGTCACTGACTCGGCAGCAGGAGGATCCGCGATTGCCACTGGTATAAAAACGAACAATGAATCGATCGGTGTCGATGCCAATGGTTCCGAGGTCGATAGTGTATTGGATGCCTTTCAGAACAATGGAAAAAAAGTCGGGATCATCTCAACCAATATGGTAGTCGATGCCACACCCGCTGCCTTTGGTGCAAGTGTTCCTAACCGCTGGACAGGTGGCGCAAATATCGCGAGGCAGCTCTTTGATAACCGTATCGACGTCATCCTCGGCGGAGGTGCCAGCTATTTCGAGGCGGATAAGCAGAATGGCGAGGATTTAATCGGTAAATTTAAACAAGCTGGCTATGGGATTACGACGACTAAAGAAGAACTTAGTTCCATAAATAAACCGGAAAAACTTTTAGGATTATTTCACCCTACCTATATGAATTTTAAACTGGATAAAGAAGTATTACATTCTCAAGAGCCATCTCTAACCGAAATGACATCCAAAGCGTTGGATATTTTATCACGGGGTGGTAAGGGATTTTTCTTGATGGCCGAAGGTGCGCGTATTGACCATATGGAGCATGCAGCCGATATCACTGGAATATGGAAAGAAACGATTGAATTTGACCAAACCGTGAAAGAGGTTGTCAATTGGGCAAAAAAACGTAATGATACCTTGATTATTGTCCTTGCAGACCACGAAACAATGGGGACATCCGCTTCTGAAACAATGGATATCCCTGCTTTGAAAAAAATCAGGGTTTCATCTGAATATATGTCAAAACAACTCACATTCGATAAAAATAATGAAATCAATCCAGAAAGTGTCGTTTCCACATTCAAGAATTATGCAAATATATCCCTTACTGAACAGGAAGTCGATCAATTCATCGATAACGTAAGAAAAAATAAAACGCTTGTCTATCCCCAGCATCAAATAGATTGGGAAATCGGAAGCACCATCGCCAGGCATTATAAGGCGGGGGTAGCTGATCGAAGCATACGGGCGGCCAGTTCCACAGGAGGACACACAGCCAATATGATTCCCATTTTCGCCTCGGGTCCAGGCAGTGAAGCCTTTGATGGAGTCATTGAAAATACCGATATTTCAAAAATCATCACAAAAGCCGCCGGCGTTCCGTTCACACCCGGTCAGCATAAAACAAAAGAGGAATGAAATCATTACATCCTCTTTTAAGTTTCTTTCTCATTAACCGTCTGGATTTTTTCGGTATTCTTTTCTTTTGAGGTGCGTTTACTCAAGTTTTGGGGCATTTCTTTGAAGTTTTGGAGCATTTACTCATGAGGTTGGTGAATCTGCTCGTTGATTTGCGATTTACTCGTGAGTTTCGTGCTTTTACTCGTGAGTTTGTGCTTTTTACTCGTGAGTTTACTCGTGAGTTTGCACTTTTTACTCGTGAGTTTAGCGCATTTACTCGTGAGTTTGCGCTTTTTACTCGTGAGTTTAGTGCTTTTACTCGTGAGTTTGCGCCTTTTACTCGTGAGTTTGCGATTTACTTGTGAATTCGTGCTGTTTTCTTGTAAGTGTGGTGCATTTACTATTTATTAGGTCAAAAAAAGACGCCATACGTGACGTCCTACTCATTCATTTTTTTATGTGTTTTTTTAATACATATCCAATTTGGCTTCCCTTTTTCACTTTATACCATTCATCTTGTTGAGCCAGTATCGTTACGGCTTGGTCCCTGTATAGATTGCCGATCGTTTCAGAAGATGCATTTCTACTTTCTTTAATAGATAATTCGTTTGCTGTCACTTTTCCCGCCGTCTTCCTAATCGGGATTTTCGTTGAAATGGTTTTCTGATTGTCACTCTTATCCTTAGCGGAGATCTTTACAGTAAATATCCCGTTGGACATATTTTTGAAATCCCAGGTTGCCGATTGACTGCCTTTATTGAACTGCCTTTCAGAAAGGATGCCGACAACCTTACCTTTACTGTTCTTGATTTCCACCGTTACATTAGCGTTTTCATTAATTGTATACGTTATGTTCGCTTTCTCGGTACTGTAATCACCCGATGTATTGACATCGGTGATTTTAGGTGCCGACGTATCTCTACTGATTTTTATCGCCATTGTTTCCAAACCTTCATTCCCGCCTCGGTCCATTGCTGATAATTCCGCTTCATATTTCCCGTCACTTACCGCTTTTGTGTTCCAGATAGCTGAATGGGTACCCTTTTTCATTTTTTGATCACGGACTGGGGTAGCTAAGGCATTACCTTTACTATCTTTAATCGTGAGAGTTACCACAGCATCTTCTTTTAGGGTGTATGTGATTCCAACCTCATCATTTAAATGATCCGTCTTCGTCTTCGCTTTCATGTTTACTGAATTCGGTTCCTCCTTTACAACAATATCCGTTTTAGATCCGGCACTTGGTCCATATTCCTTTTCTATAGTTGTGTCAGGATAATAAAAACCCAAAATATCTTGATATGAGTGTCCTGCTTCCGCTCTGTTTTTCGCTCCAAACTGACTTAGTCCGACCCCATGCCCATATCCTGATCCTTCGATTGCAATTTTGGAAGGATCGGAAGGTGAATGGTCAACCAAATAGCTTTTCATCACCTCTTGCCCCACCATGCCCCTGATTTTGGAAGCCGCTACATTAGTAAGCTTAACCGTTTGCTGCAAAAGTTTTCCCCTGTCATCAACGAGATCCCTTACATAGAAATTCATTTGGATGGAGCCTTTCGTAACACGGCCTCCCGTTTTTTCATCTGTAAAAGTTAACAAGGGAATCTCCGTTATTTTAATATCTTTCTTCGCATATCCATTATTCTTCAGCCAAGCCTTCAGTTTCGGCACAACCGTTTTATCTTTTTCCTCTACACTTGTCCACCATTCTTCAGGTTTAGATAAATTCATTTTTGACAGGTCGATTTGCTGCTTGTCCAGCGTTATCGCCCAATTGGTTTTCGAATCATAGAAATCTTTTTTTATAGATAAATATGCAAGAGGGTTGCCTCTTGACCAAACATTTGAATTCGATTCGGTCATCCCTCCATTGCTTGATGAAAAGAACGCTTCGATTATTTCGCCATCATGTTTGATTACCATGCCCTTTGTCTGGTCAATGGCTGAATCAGTTCGATAGTGACCGGCAGCCCCGCCATATACTTGGTAAGAAACTGTATCATCAATGATTGTCGATTGATGGCGAAGTGCATACGTCCGGGCGGCAATCGCCTGTGCTTTTAAGGCTTCGGCATGCCATAGTGCGGGCATCTCCAGCGGGACAACACCCTTTAGATAATCTTCAATGTAAACAGCATTGATTGGCCGGATGTAACCGTCCTCCACTGTAATTGACAATGAGCCTTGATACGGACGGCCGTTTATGGACAATGAAGCTTCAGGTTTAACTGGCATTACCTTAAAGGAAGCATAAGACCCCGTTTTCTTAGAACCTTTGTAAACGGCAAGTTTAGCCGACTCCGCTTTCAAAGTCAGACTTTCACCCGCCTTGATGAATATCTCTCCCCTTGAATTACGGTAGTCCCCGGTTGCCGTTATTTTAACACTTGTTCTATTCCCCAAATAATTCTTCAGTTTCACTTCCATCGTTATATTCTCTTCCGCTGCCGTTGATTCATGAGAAGGAAATGCAAAAAAAGTGATAAAGAAAGCGATAAACAAATACTTTAAATTTCTCATTCCCTTTCATCCTCATTCCTTTTCTATTTATCTTTCAAAGACTTTTGAATTAATCCTGTTCAATCTATTGGCATGAGAAAACTGTTTACTTGTAGGTTACTGAACTCTCTTTTTACATTCTGTATGTACGACTCATTATCCTTCAAATCCAGCTTTATTGTCGTAACAAATTGGAATCCACAACCAAAATAAAAGCAGGACATGGAAGAAACCATGTCCTGCTTTTATTTTGGTAAATGCTTGCTTATGGGTGATTTTTTTCTTTACTTCAAATACTTCTTCAACACCGGTTTCATTTGATCGACAACGACATGGCTGCCGCCTCGGCCTTTTACATCTTCAATCATCCATGCCATGAGAAGTTCCGGGTCTTCTGTGTCCATGGCAACGAACCAGCCATTTTCTGTTCCGTCCGCATTTTTGGATGCCTTGATTTCAGCAGTTCCCGTTTTAGCAGCGATTTTGATGCCAAGATCATCTATTCCATGTCCGCTTCCCTTAGGATGTTCCACTACTTGTGTCAGCATCTTGGTGACCTGATTTGCTTGGTCTGCTGATATCGCATTTTCTTTCCATATTTTCTTTTCTATTTTATCTCCTGTTATTAACGAAGGTGCCAGGATGTTTCCTTCATTCAAGAAAGCTGAATAGGTCATGGCGAGATGAAGCGTACTCATTTGGACTTGCGCTTGACCATATCCAGCGTCCGCCAAACGTCCCTCACTGTCGATCTTACCGATGCTCGATGCTTTGATCGGATAATCGTAATTCAAAGACTCATCAAATCCGAATGCCTTGAGTCCATTTGTGAATTTTTCCTTACCAAGCCCCAGAGCTTTTTGGGCAAAGTAAATATTGTCTGAATAAATTAATGCCTTTTCCATATCGATTGGAACCCCAGGGTCCGAAACCCTTGTAATAGAATGATCTTTCCATGTCGATTTGGCCCATGTTTTCCCTTGAATATTGATCGACTCTTTCGGATCCACACCATTTTTCAAAGCGATTGCCGCAGTGATGGCCTTAATGGTTGAACCAGGTGCAAACGTCGAACTGAAGCGGTTCAGAAGTGGTTTTTTCGGGTCTTCTTCAAGCGCTTTTTGTTCCGCTTTCGTTATTCCGAAAATATATTTATTAGGATCGAATGACGGACTTGAAACAAGTGCAAGCGTTTCGCCTGTCTTCGGATCAATTGCCGATGCCGATCCGGCTTCGTTCTTATATTGTTCAAAGATATCCTTTTGAAGCTCGGCGTCGATGGTCAATGTAATTGTTTCTCCCTCTTCAGCAGGCTTTTCAGCAATCACTTTTTCTTCGCCATCTTCGGTTTTAATAAAAATTTTACCGCCAGGTTTGCCTTTAAGCCGCTCTTCCAACACTTCCTCAAGACCGCGCTTGCCAATAACATCACTTGCGGTATATCCTTTTCCATTCAATTTCTCCAGATCTTCGGCCGATGCCTCACCGACATATCCAATTAGATGGGCAGTAGCCTCTTTATATGGATATATGCGCTCTTCCGTATTATTGACAGATACACCAGCAATGCTCAATAGCTTTTCCAAGGTTGCAGTATTATCATTTGACATTTTCTTGATGGGCACGAAATAGCTTGGCTTTACCCATGATTGTTTTAATTTCTGATTCACTTCGTCGGTGGACATATTGAGGATTCCAGCAACCTTTTTAACCGTTTCGATTTCGTTGGCCATTTTCTCTGGCACGATTCCCACTTCTGCAACCGTTCCATTCATGGCAAGGCCGCGTTCATTTCTATCGACAATTTCCCCGCGAATGGCTGGATACGATTCAACCGATACCTTCTCGCCAGCTTTCAATTGAGGGAATATGTAGCTTTCATCCCACCTGATGTACCAATTTTCTTCCTCGCCTTCCCCTTCCTTGACAAGTGTCGCTTTATGATCAGAGCTGACAGCACCCGCCATAGTGGACATATCAACAGTATATGAAAGGCTTACCTTTTCTCCATCTTTATGGTCTTTCTCTTCTTTTGGCTGTTTATAGTCCACCTTTAATTGGTCGGCTTCTATGCCCGTATAGATTTTTTCATAACGCTTCGCAAATTCATCCGCACTGATTTTCTTCTTGGTCTCAGGCGACAGATACTCGTACATCTTCGCAAAATCCTGTTTATTCCAAAGCTTCGTGTATGCCGCAAAGCGATCTTCCGGACTTGGCTCATCCGAGCATCCGGCCAGAAACAATACGCTCATCAACAATAAGCTGGAAAATAAAGCTAGTTTCTTCATGATTTCCTCCTAATGAATAGTTAGAATGATATACCTATAGTTTAGCAAAATATTAGGGGAATGGGGGATTTTGCATGCCGAATTTCTTCATTTTTCTAATTAACCATGTTTTTTCTAAAACAAAAGTCCTGCACATTATGTACAGGACTTTTGTTTTAGAAAAATAGAAGAAGGGCCAGTTCGCAAAAAGATTCAGTTGATTTCAGGAATCCACTCCCTTTCCGCCGCTGTCTACACCCAAGGAGAGCCGCAGGCGGAAAACGAGTGCCAGGAGGCAACGTTCAAATTGTACAAACCTTAAAAAAACGTAGGCAAACTCGATTTTCATCGAGTTTGCCTACATTCTAGTCCTGTACATAATGTTCAGGATTCTAAAGCATTCTTTTTTTTCGGCTTTTTTTCTCTTGCAGCCATTTTTTCAGGAAGATGAAGCCGAGGATGGCCGAAATGATGAGTCCGCTTGTCGTTACAATGACAGCTACCCATTCGTATAAGGTGTAATCCATATACGCTTTCCAGGGTAATTTCCCTTTCCAATCTTCAATATATAGATTCATTCCGAATATCCCGGAGACAACCGTATAAATCGTTAGTATTTGCAAAAGATAATTACTTCTTTTCCCAGACAGTTTATCCTGATTTTGATAAAGGTAGGAAAGTGTTTCCTTCACTTCACTGTAGAGAGGGGCAATCCTGAAGGTTTCATCCGTTTTTTTGAAAAGCTCTTTACCGATTGCCGTACTATTCACTTCAGTGAATAAGTACTTTGCAGAAAACTGAGTGATCATGAAAATCAGCTGTTCTGTATCCGATTGATCTTTTTCCACATCAATCTGGGAATGTTCATGAGCCAATTTAAGCAGTACGATCTTATAATAGAAGAAAAGCAACAATGTATAAAAATGCTGGCCATACATTTCACTTGCCAATTCCCGTTCAAGTTTACCTGTCGCTTTCGTGACACACGCGAAATGATACATGCTAGTTACATAATAGGTTTCCTTGCCCCACCTGTCATATACTCTTTCTTGATAATACTTTTCTATATAATCAGGATTTAATGAGCCTATATATGGCTCACCATCATTGTCATACCCGTTCAGTTCACTGATCCGGAATAAGTCATTTTTAGATATATCACGATCCTCAGGGAATGCCGTATAACTGATCACGTACATTCTTTCATCGATGAAGAAGGGCAGACTGCCAAAATAGGTCGGGTCCGCTTGTTCTTCATCCATATATTCCTCAATTGGCGGCAATAGTTCATTGAAGATGAAATCCTTAACTTGTTCATACTGATTTTCCCGACAGCCGACTTTCGTTTTTTCCTCATCATCAGCAATCGGTTCAAGGATTCGGAATGTATCGCCAAAATAGAGTACATCATCATGTGAAAGCCCTTCAGGTAAAGTAACACGAAGATTCATCATGCCAATATGAAATGGGCATATGAAGATATCGATAGAGTTAATAATAAATGGGGTATTTAGATAGGGTGATTCGAAGGTACAATCAATATCCAGTTTTTTCGTGAAACGCCGCATGCCTTCCTTCTGTTTGGCATTACTCGGAAATAAAATCGGCTCGATGTAAGGCATGAAATACTTTTCCAGTTTACGGTGCGAAACTTTATGGCCACCGTAAAATTGATATTGTTGTTCCATATCTTTCAAGTTCAAAAAAACGAAATTGTCCTCAAACAACTTTTCCACAAACTTTTCAATCTTATTTCCTTCAAGCGTAAATGGAAAAATGTACTGCTGGAAAGTTCGCTTCGTGGGATCACTCTTTACTTTCACATCCATAAAATATATTCCTCCGATTAAACTGCGATGAACACAGGTTTAATTCATCTTGTTTCTTATATTTACCCATGTATATACAAACAAAACGAAACATATTATAGAAAAAAGTGGACAAATTATCCAAATAAAAAAAGATCCCCCAAGCATATGCACGGGGGCCATCGAAAAGAGTTCTTCAACCCTCTTCACTTTAGGGTACTAGAAACTGATGTTTCTAATGAAAAATCCGATATTCGGACCATTTTAACATTTATTTTAAGTATGATAAAATACGAAATTCCTCCATATTTGGGCTTTACCTCTTATTAACATCTAATAAATCCTTATATGCAGGGATTCACAGAAGAAAATATAACTACAGGAATAATTGCAAGATCTTTTGTTCATCCCTTTATCATTAAAATCACGTTTTAACTAAGAAAAAAATGGGTAAATAAAAAAAGCAAAGGAGAGACATCATGAAATCCGATAGCAATAAACAACACTTTAAATTTTTTGAAAGAACAAATAACGCTAAACCAAGTAAGCGGAAACAAATGAGCGATTTCATCAAAAAGAAAATGAATGCTCAAAACAGTCATTTAAATGGCAAAAACTCATGACATATGGGATGTCATGAGTTTTTATCATTTAAAATGCGATTTCATTACCTTGAAGGTTGTGCTTCACACATTTCTTGATACCGATTACATTCAAAAAATGTTGAATCTTCTTCATCGAGGTCGCCTGATATTCATCTACAATGGAAAACTCTTTAAGATAAGCGATTTTTTCTTGTACATCTGTATCTATATGATCTTGGCTGGATTCTTTATCATCTGATTTTTTGCATGTGTACACCACAGCTTCACCAATTTTCCTGGTTGCCTTATCAAAATAAAAAGAAAACACAATGGCACATTCATCATCGTAAAAAGAGGGTTGAACTTTCATATTAATATCAATCATTAACCTTACACCTCTCTCCGTTTTGTTATATACACTATAACAAAATCATTAAAAGGAAATAGGCGTTACAAACTACGCTCACGTTTCTTCAACACCTACCAAATGGACCTTACACTCCCCATTCATAGATAATTATAACTACAGGAATATGCGCAAAAGAATAATCATTTAATAATAATAAAAAAAACATCTTCAATTGAAGATGCTTGAATGATTGATAGGAAGCTTCATTTACTTATTTATATAAACCTGGAAGTTCTGCGTAAAGGCCTGGTAATTCGCTTGGGACAATAACAAAAGCAGCGATGATAAGAAAAGATACGACTAATGCTTTAGTACTTTTTTTCATAGGTCATTCCTCCTTTTCTTTTAAAAAAATATTGGTTAAAATAGAAAATAATTCTATAGTTATATTTAACCACAATTCTTAAAATCATATATTTCGACTAAAGAATCTATTTAAACCGTTCAGGACCTGTACATACCGCTTTCACCGATTTTTCATAACAAAATATAACTCTAGGCATATTTTAAGGAGAATCAAAATGGATTTTTTTGCAGTTGGACAAAAGATCAAAGAGCTACGTAAACAAATCGGGCTTTCCCAGGAAGAGTTGGCAACCGGTATTTGTACACAAGCACAGATCAGTAAGATTGAAAAGGGCGATGTCTATCCATATGCATCCACTCTCTACTTAATTTCCCAACGTTTAGGCGTTGATGTAAACTATTTTTTCGATATTGGAATGACCCCTAGGCTGGATTACGTGGAAGAAGTGATTTATCAATTAAAAATAGCCAGAAGAACCCGAAATTATGAGGAAATGCAGCAAATTGTAAAGGCTGAGGAAAACAGTCCCCTCTTTCTTCAAAATAAAAAGAATCATCAATTGATTCTTTGGCACAAGGGAATATACGAATATGAAAAAAATAAAGATTTAGATAAAGCCATAGAATTCATCAATAAGGCCATCTCCATTACTCATACGACCGATAAAATTTATTCGGAACGGGAGCTTGAAATCTTAAGCAGTCTTGGTGTAATGTATGTTGCCGAAGAACAATACGAAAATGCATTTGCCTTGTTAAGGAAAGCTTTAGATCACTTGAAAGCCCTGCCCTTCTTGACGGATAAAACGCTAAAGACGCGCCTATCCTATAATTTTGGCAGAGTGCTAACACGCCTTGGCCGATACGAAGAGTCCATTGCCTGCTGCCAAGATGCCATAAAGTGGTGCCTCGAACATGATCAATTATATGCTTTAGCGGATTTACATTACCATTTAGGATACAATTTTGAACTCGTAGGTAACTTTGAAGAGGCAAAAGATTACTTGGAAAAATCTGCGTTTCTATTCAAATTACAAAAAAACCATACCTTTGTTACATTCATCAACAAAAAGCTGGACAGTTGGAAGAACGAAATGAAAATAAACTAATTCTATAATTTGGAGCCATTTCCCCGGGAATGGCTCCAAATTATAGACAAACTCGATGCCTCCAGGCACTCGCTTTCCGCGGGCGGTCCGTTCTCGGGTCCTATGCGCCTGCGGGTCTCCACTTGACGCGCTTTCCCCGCAGGAGTCTCGCACATTGTTCCAATCTACTTTGTATTAATTTTTATATAGAACCCCTTTTGTCTACAAACTGAGCAATTCACCAGGAGTATATAATTTCTCACACTCATCATTTCCAAAACCTCTAATCTACATTTTAAATTCCAAGCCAAAATGAAGTATAATAAAGAGATGCTTCAAAAAAGCAATTTTAAAAAAGATTCCTGCCCTCATCACTTGGTATTGTGAAGCGTGATGAGGATGAAGGATTTGAGGCATGTTAAAGTGATTGCCAGTTATTCCTGTTTATATCAGAACCGCTTATATTCAAGGGGATTTTTGACGATATTGACTTTTACAGGGTTTTTATGAATATACGGCTAGAAGCAGTGATGGTTTGTTCGATTAAATGGATTAGAACGTAAAGAGAACGGCCATAGTCCGGCATTCGATCTGGGATGTAATATATGCACCCCCAGAAATAAGCCAAGGCGGGATTACGATAAGTTAAAGAACTGATGGTTCATGATCATACAAAAATATAATTTTGGTATACAGGGCTTGTCCCTGAAGGAGGAGAGTATGGAGCGGGAGTTGTTGTTAGTTGGGGAGCGGCTGGCGGAATTTTTGGAGGCCGGGGATCCGGAAGATTCGGATGTGGTGAATCAAGGGCTCCAGTTATACCGTCAGGGGCTCGTTGATATTAAAGAAGAAGCGGCGGATACGATCGCGGCTGAGATACAGGATGTGACACGCTTTAAGGCCAGGCTGAATCTGCTCTTCCCTCAGGATGGAAGCTGTACATGTGATTCAAGGTTCATTTGCCGGCATCAAATGGCCGTTTTCTTTTCTGCATATTCTGAACACGCTAGTGTTTCCGAATGGCTGAGCGATTGGAAAGCACCAAAAAACACCTCAACGGCCCAAGCACTGCAGCAAGTGAAACCGGCAAGTGAATTACTTAAACAGGCGGCAGGGAAATCCATCATCTTAGATAAAAGCTATCCATCATGGAAGCAATTCGTGAATGATGCATTTGCTGAACATGTCGAGCCTCATATAGGCGAGGCTACTTATATGATTGAAAATCACATACAAACTTACTTTAAACGCCTTAGCTCAAAAGCTCCAATGGAAAGGGAATGGAAATTGCTTTATCATTTCGTTACCCAATTTTGCACGATGCAGCAGACACTGAGAATGATTCAGCTGCATAAAAGTGAGACGCAAACGATCCGGGTCTTTTATGCACTTGCCGTCGACCTGGCAGAGGAGCTTCATGAAACGGTACAGCCGCTTAGCAGGCAAGCGAGGCCCTTCGCCTTTGATCCCTTCGTTTTCAGCATCAAGGAAGATGTAGCTAAACTGTTAGATGGAGGAGAAGGCCTCGAATACGAAAAGATCGACCTCTACCGGGAGATATGGAGCTACTTATTCTCCAACTCCTCATGGCGTAAAGAGGAACTGGAACGAATCCATAAAGAACTTCCCGAGAAGTATATGGGCACCACTGAGAGGACGTCCTATTCCCTCGCAGCGATTCACCTATCCCTTTTGGAGAACCATGATAAACAAGCGATTGGGCTTCTTCATGAATTGAAGAAAGAAGCCTGTCCATACATTTTTTATTGGCTAAATCTCCTGGCTGAATCCGACAACCGGGCACGGGCTATCCCTTTCATTGAATTCATCAATAATAATGTCCAGGAGTTCCTTGCCGGTTTATCCGATTATTATAAACGGGTGGATTTCGTCCGGACCTTTACGACTTTAATTAACAGTTGCTGTTATAAATTAAAACGGACCGATTTGCTTGAGAAATTTTACAGGGCCACCCTTCCGCACAGCTATTGGAACTATGCAAACTTCCTTTTTGAACAAGGACAATATAAAAAATGGGTGGAGATGCATATTTACTCAGAAATCAGCATTGACTTAATCAGCAGTGAATCCATCAAAGAAGTGGTCTCAAAAGAACCAGAACTAATCCTGCCCCTTTATTATCATGCGGTCCAGGAAAAAGTTTCTTTAAAAAATCGGCCTGCTTATAAGCAAGCTGTCCGTTATTTGAAAAGGATGCGCACCATCTATAAAAAGAGCAAAAAGGAAGACGTATTCGAAAGTTATATACTTTATGTAGCAGATTCGACTAAACGGCTTCGCGCTTTCCAAGAAGAACTAAAAAGGGGTAAGCTTATCGATGTTTAATCCAGGGAAATTAAAAATCAAAATAGCGGCTCTCGAAAACGGAACTTACGCCCTTGGTGTCGTCAATGAAGAGAATACCTTCCTCACTACGAATTATATACGCAGGCTGTTATTCAACTGGGATGACGCAAGCTTCTATGGTACTAAAATGACTACGGATATAGTGGATGGAAATCAAGTATTCATTCTTGACGCTTGGGGACTTCTCAATTTTTTTGCGAGGGAAAGCTTCAACTCCTTCATAGAATGGGAATGGTCCGAGATATCCTCCCTTTGCCTGTCCGCAGCGCCCGTTCTTCATGAATCCATTGAAGCGGGAATCCCCGTACCGGATTTCACTAATCTTCAATTGGACTCCATCGGCTGGAAGCTGCCGGAAGAAGTGGAAGAGGAATTCGTCCCTTCCTTTTGGGAAGAAGAAATATCTTTGGATCTTCCTTCACCTGAACTGGAAACCAACCGTACTTTTATCGAAAAATGGTATAACGGTGCCGCTAATATGTATTTAAAACAATATTCACCCATGCAGCATAAATGGAGTGAAGCCGTCGGGGCATTAAAGGATACACGGCTTTCTCCCGAAGAATTGCAGGCCTTTTTTGACAAAGACAGCTGGCAGGAATGGCTCGGCACCCTGCCCGATCCCAAACCATTCACTATAGGTCTCCGTTTAACTGAGCCTCCTGATGGCAACGGGCCTTGGATGCTCGATGTTACCCTTCGTTCCAAAAGGGATGAGAATATCATTGAAACATATACAGGAAAAAAACTTCCGCGCGGCTGGAATAAGTATGCAAGTGATGTGGTGCGTGCTACGAAACGCTGGCAGCTCGTCGTGCCATGGCTTGGGGAGAATGGCCGTCTGAAAAGGGAGATTTCAGAAACGGATGCATGGGAGTTCTTGACCGATGCAAGCGAAAAGCTCTTGTTTCTTGGCGTCGAAATTCTCCTTCCATCGTGGTGGCTTGCCTTGAAGGAGTCCTCATTGAAGGTCAAGGCGAAAGTGAAGAGCCATTCGAACCGCGGCCCTTCTTATGTCGGGTTAAAAGCTTTAATGGACTTTGATTGGCGGTTCTCATTAAATGGCAAGGAGCTCACTGAGGCGGAGTTCGAGGAGCTCGTCAATGAAAAAAGGCGGCTTGTCTTCATCCGCGGCCAATGGGTCAAGCTTGACCCTGCTTTCATTAAGCAAATTCAGGAGCTGATGGAAACAGCTAATGAAAAAGGCATCCAACTGACTGACTTGCTGCAGCAGGAACTGTTGAATGGCGTAAATGAAGATGGCGATGTCGATTCTGAAAACGACGAAATGCTCCGGATTCAATTTGAATTGAACCAAGAGCTCCGTAAAATGGTGGGAAGGCTCCGGGAAACCAAAAACATATCCATCCTGCCCGTCCCTAATGCACTTCAAGGTGATTTACGCCCCTATCAAAAACTGGGCATGAGCTGGCTCCTTTTTTTAAGGGAGCATGGTTTCGGTGCTTGTCTAGCCGACGATATGGGACTTGGAAAAACCGTCCAGATGATTGCCTACCTACTTCATGTTAAAGGCAAAGAAAGGGCCGGTAAAGAGCTGCTCACTGCGCCTAGGGATGAACAAAAGAGTGAACCGATCATCGTCGAAGAGGATAGTAGCGCAGAGAGCAGTGATGAGGGTGAGGTCATTACCACTGCCCCCGAATCCGTCTCTGTACAATCGGCGCTCATCGTCTGCCCGACATCGGTACTTGGCAACTGGCAAAAAGAATTGGAAAAATTCGCTCCATCACTTAAAGTTCACCTACACTACGGATCGAATCGTGCTAAAGGTGAGGCATTTACTAAACTGGCAGCCGATCATGATATTGTCTTAACATCATATGGACTGACCCACCAAGATGTGGCTGAACTGACCTCCATCCATTGGAGCAGTGTTATCCTTGATGAAGCACAAAACATCAAGAATGCCCAAACGAAGCAATCCAAAGCGGTCCGCAAGCTAAATGGCAGACATCATATCGCCCTATCGGGTACGCCGATGGAAAACCGTTTAAGTGAGCTATGGGCGATTTTCGACTTCATCAACAAAGGTTATCTCGGAACGCTAGGTCAGTTTCAGGAAAAATATGTGGCGACCATCGAGCGTGATGATCAGAAGGATAAAATCAAGGAATTGCAGCGTTTGATACAGCCATTTTTGCTTCGCCGTACAAAGCGTGATAAAGAAGTCGCTCTTAATCTTCCGGATAAGCAAGAACAAAAGGAATTCGTACCGCTTACCACCGAACAAGCATCGTTGTATGAGCAACTGATTAAAGATACATTCACTGATATCGAACAACTATCTGCCTTTGAAAGAAAAGGCATCATCCTCCAGATGCTGAATAAGCTAAAGCAGCTTTGCAATCATCCAGCTCTTTACTTAAAAGAAATGGAAAAGGAAAATATCATGAAGGCACCTAACCGATCTGGCAAACTCGAGAAGCTGACCGAGCTTATCGATGCTGTCCGCGAACAGGATGAAAGCTGTCTCATTTTCACACAATATATCGGGATGGGCAATATGATTAAAGAATTGCTGGAAAAACGATATGGCTTTGAAGTGCCATTCCTGAACGGGAGTGCGAACAAGAAGCAGCGTGATGAAATGATCACCCGATTCCAAGATGGGGATTTCCCTATTTTCATACTCTCGTTGAAAGCAGGCGGCACTGGGCTTAATCTTACAGAAGCAAACCACGTGATTCACTATGACCGCTGGTGGAACCCAGCTGTTGAAAATCAAGCCACTGACCGTGCTTACCGAATTGGGCAACAGCGTTTCGTTCACGTTCATAAGCTAATCTGCACAGGGACCCTGGAGGAAAAAATCGACCAGATGCTTGATAAAAAGCAAGCCCTGAACGACGAGATCATCAGCAGTGACAACTGGATCACCGAACTTTCCACAGAGGAAATCAAGGACCTGGTTGCTCTTCAATAAACCCGCTCTCACGGTTTGAAGATGAATGAGGGCAGGTTGTTAACTTATAAGGTAAAAAAAGGGGAATGCAATTCGATATGCATTCCCCTTTTTTATACATAAGCGTCCTGTAACTTTATTGAATACCTGGTATAGCCAGGTTCAAATACATGTCTTTTATCAAAAAATCGATTTAACCATATAAAGAGCTGTGATCCAAATGATGATTGCAGAAATTTTATTTAATATTCCAAGGAATTTACCAGATGTATCAACCTTTTTCAGCAATCGTCCCGCAAGACATAATCCATGGAACCAGCACCATGACACAAAGATGCACGTTACGGTGAAAATCATTTTATCTTTTGCTGAATAAACAAGTGAGCTCGAACCGATTACACCTATCGTATCCAAGATTGCATGCGGATTCAGTAATGATACGGATAGAGCAAATACAATTTGTTTTTTGGTCGACATTTGCATGGATTGGGCACCTAACTGTGAGTTCGATTTGGCAAACCAAATCTGAAAACCCATATACAATAAAAATATAACTCCGATTATGATTAATGTAAGGCGCAACCAATCATATTGCATGACAACCAACGAAACACCTAAAATAGCTAATAAAATGAGCACTGTATCACAAATTGCAGCTGTTATCGTTGCTGGCAATGCTTTTTTTATTGTAGGTTGGATTGCTCCTTGATTAAAAATGAATACATTTTGCACTCCCAACGGAAGTATCAGCCCTAATGCCAATAATAATCCATGAAAAAATGGCCCCATACGAATACCCCCTCCCTTCAAATTCAGTATAATTAAAAAAACAAAGGAATTGACCATCCAATTGGTTGGTTTTCAAACCAACCAATTTATAATGAATATAGAACATGAAAGGAGTGGTTTTCGTATGTTTATCGAATGGAGACCAAACCGGACTTCCGACCAATCACTTCACCTGCAAATAGTAGATTGGATAAAACAACAAATTACACGAGGGGAATGGCCAGTTAGTACCAAGCTTCCATCACAACGCTCATTGGCCGACTCATTTGGCGTAAACCGAAGTACCATCATCACAGCCATAGATGAGTTGATTGCAGACGGATTATTGGAAACTAAGGTTGGTTCCGGCACATTCGTTTCCAATAATTCATGGAATGTGCTCGTCTCCAGCAAACAGCCTGACTGGAAAAACTATGTCCGGAATGGCCTTCATGAACCTAATTTAAAAACGATTCAGGACATTAATCAGTATGAAACGGACACTGCCATCATCAGATTAGGCACGGGCGAACTATCTCCAGCTCTATTGCCTGCAAAACAAATCGAAAAGACGTTGCGATCCACTTCTTTTGATGCCCACTCATTAGGCTATTCCGAACCCAAGGGTGATAAGAGACTTCGTCAATGTATAAGTGCTTATTTAGAAACAAAAGGGATCAACGCGAGTCCCAGCTCCCTCATGGTCGTTTCTGGTGGGCTTCAGGCACTCCAGTTGATATCAGTTGGTTTACTTCAAAAGGGATCAATGATTTTACATGAATCCCCTTCCTATTTAAATTCCGTTCACCCTTTTCAATCTGCGGGCATGCACTTAGTAGGTTTATCAATACAAGGCCGGGAAAGTATCCCGACACAAATAAAGCACCTCAACGGAAGGAAGAAAGCGTCACTGTTTTATACTGTTCCAACGTTTAACAATCCAACGAATACTACATGGTCAAAAGAAGAAAGACTTAACCTCCTATCACTATGCAAAAAGGAACAGATCCCGATTATTGAAGATGACGTATATAGTGATTTGTGGTTTGATAATGAACCACCGCCTCCATTAAAATCCCTTGATGCAGATGGCCTTGTATTGCATATTGGCAGTATGTCCAAAACATTAAGCCCAGGATTGCGTATCGGATGGATTGCTGGCCCAATAACTGTGATTGAACGTTTAGCGGACATTAAAATGCAAATGGATTACGGTTCAAGTGCACTTTCCCAACACCTTGTGGCAGAATGGTTAGCAAATGGGCAATATTCAAAGCATTTAGAGTGGCTAAGGCATGAGTTGATAGGACGCAGAGATTTTACATTAACTCTTCTCAATCAATATTTTAAGGGACTGGCTGAATGGCAAATACCTCAAGGCGGATTTTATATATGGTTAAAATTATGTAAACCCATCGTGAATCCAAACCTTTTCAAGCAAGCGATAAAGGAGAACATACTTCTTAATCCGGGATACATATACGAACCAAATAACCATACACATATACGGCTTTCATATTCATACGCCTCGGAGGAACAATTAGCTTATGGCATCCAAACCCTTTCAAAGATCATTCGGCGGTTGGTTTGACATCTTGAAGGATTGGAGACGCATTAATGGAGCTGCCGTGGCAGCTCCATCCTTATTGAGTAAAGTAACTTTTCGTATGGATTATTCGGAAATCTCATACCTTACAACGCCCTGCCTAAAAATGTTAGGGATTTGATGGCGTAGCGGCTTTCATTTTTACGTTCCGCTCTTTTTGCTGGATGATGAAAAAAGAATGGTGATAGCCATGATTGATCATGATATGATCGAGGATTGCAGTAAGCGCTTCACCCTTATTCGGCTGATATGTCTCTGAACTTTCCTCAATGATGATTTTTTCTTGGTGGGGGTCATAATTAATAGATGTTTTAGCACCTTCTTCAAAAAAAGAAAGGGTTACCTCCTGACATAGAGGAAAATCCTGATAAGGTGAATCTGAGCGGGGATCCTTTTCAAAGGGAGAATGGACGTGCTGAAGTGCATCAAAGAAACTCGGTTTTGTAAGATATGACCTGTCGCTTCCTCTCCTTTCGAATTTCACTGTAATTGCAATATTAGTTACTTTATTGCTAGATTTCTTCTTATAATTCATAGATACCCTCCTTTCAATCTTTATACCTAATTCTTTTATCCTATTCGATATACCTGCCGGATAATAAAAAAACTTCCTCACTAATAGATTTCCATATTAGCACGGTGAAAACGCAGCAAACTACTCCATAATCATCACGAAAGAATTCAAAATCCGGAAATCTTATAACGCCAAAACAGCCCTCTTGGGTAAGAGGGCTCATACTTTAGAAACTCGAAGAAAGCGAGTTTGCCTACAGTTTTTTCTTTGAAAAACGTTCCAGCTTATTTCAGAAATCCACTCCCTTTCCGCCGACTGTCTGCCAAGCCGCATCAAAGCAAGCGTCTGTGGGGTCTCGGCTAGCCAGTTATTCGGCAGGAGTGTCGCAAATTTCTTCAATTTAATGAGGGTTTCATTCCATATTAAAGGTAAAAATTCATGAAGGATAACCAAGTCTTTTTTTTATAATCATGCTTCGGGGTAGTCCATTCCGAACCCCATTATGTATGAAGAAAAGCGAGTTTGCCTACAGTATTCTTTAAAAAAACATTCCAGTTGATTGGAGCGGGTGTTCGAGACTCCTGCGGGAAAAGCGAGTCCAAGGGAGACCCCACAAGTGCAAAGAGCGCCGAGGAGGCTCCCGGACCGCCCGCGGAAAGCGAGTGCCCTACGTTCCAATCAACGTTAGAATTGTACAAACCCTCAAAAAACTGTAGGTAAAATCAATTATGTCTACAAACTGAAGCCCTCTTGGGTAAGAGGGCTTCCTTTCGTTATTTTTTTGCTTTATTGATGTTAAAGGATTTCTTCGATTCATTTCCTGCAAGATCGGTCACCTTAAACTCAATCTTATTGTTGCCTGTTTTAAGCGGCAGCTCCAAATCCTCTATCTTCTTCTTATAGGTACGCATTTTGTATGGTTCCTTGAATTCATGATAGAATACTTCGCTTCCGTTCAGGTAAAGGCGGATTTCATCAAAATTATCTTCCACCGTCACGTCCACTTTTGGATTTTTGCCTTTGGCTCCCACAGTTTTCGGTACACCCTTCACTTTTAAACCTGGCTTTGTTGCATCGACCATAATCGTCCGTTTAAAGGAAACCGTGTTATCCCATTTATCTGTTGCTTTAACCGTGAAGCTTTGAACACCCTCTTCAAATTTCTTTTCATATGAGAATTCATATTTGTTATTCGCCTTGTTATACGTTGCAGGTACCGTTTTATTGTCGATTTTAAATTCCTTTATTCCCGACGCTTCTTCAATTTCTCCTGTTATTTTGATTTTATTTTTATTGTTCACGCTCAAGGCTTCAGGACTCTTGATCTTTACAGCTGGTGCATGATTATCGATTGGAGCTGAATCACTTGCTAATTCAGTTTCCGCCGTTTTTTCATTACCTGCATAGTCAATTGCCACAACCTGAACCTTTTCCCCTTTTACATCAGGTAAAGTGAATTGTTTCGCATTCGCCGGGAGCGGCTCTTCCATGATGGATGCTCCATCGACTTGTACATCGTAATAAGCAAGTCCTGAACCATTCAAATTATCCTTGCCTTGGATGGTTAATACATTGCCTTTTTTCGAAATCTTGACTGTCGGCTTTACCGTATCGATTTTGATAGGCATTTTAAACGTCTGCCATTTTGCACCCTCGTAATCTATCATCGCTTTGATTTCAAAATAATAGACCCCATCCTTAGCGAGTGCATTATTGATTTTACCGTCCCATTTACGGGCCGGATCAAGGGTGTACGCGGTCCCTTGTCCGCCATCATAATAGTCCTTACGTACATTATTCTCTGTGCGAAGTTTCCGGATTGATTTGTTTTCACCATTCAATATATTGTATTCTACCTTTTTCGCATTCCTTAAGAATGATAGGACAGGCACGAAGTCATCCTGTGCACCATCACCATTTGGGGAAATCGCAATATTTTTGCCATTGAATGTTTTCCCCGCAGGGTCATAGCCAAGATAAGTGAAATCTTCACCTGCTGTAGAAACTCCTCCTGCCATGCCATAGAAGGACTCTTTGTCATATTTAGTGCCATCCAGGATCGGGGCTTTGTCCCACTCCCCTTTAAATCCTACATACGGTACATTCAGTTCCGGATTCGTATCGGCTGGATCCTTCAATGAAATGAACCCTTCAACAAAATATCCGTTTGGAAAGACCTCGTCAATGTCTACAAGAGTCTGAAGGTCATCACCGAGTACCTTTGCATCGGTTATGTCAACTTTCACTTCGAATGTAACCGATTTTTTTGCAGGAACGGTAATCTTATTTGTGCTTTTATTATTGATTTTAATCGAAGCGTTCTTAATTTCCTGTGCTTCCAGCTCGTTAGCGGTATAACCGAGTTGTCCCTGGATTGCATAGTCTGTTTGGATATTTCCTTTTACATCATACTTGACCGCTTTGTTGCTGAAGTTTTCAACCTTTAAAGTAAAGGCGAACTTATTGCCGATCTCCTTCATTGCAACCTTCGCTTCTTTCGTGAATGCCTCTGTCACGACAGCAGGTGTGGACAATGCGGATTGCAGCTGCATGACCCCGGCTCCCTGCCTGCGAGGCGAGTAAGGGTTTTCCCAGTCGAGGGCCTTATTGACGACACCTTGATCCGCTAATGGTTTTGAAGTATTCATCATCAGGTTCTTCGCTAGATTTGCCCGGGCAGATCCGTTTAATTTAAATTCTTTATCCACTCTTTCAAGAACCAGTGCCGAGCCGCCGGAAACATGTGGTGCCGCCATCGAAGTACCGCTCATCATTCCATATTCATCGTTGTTCAGCGTCGAATAAATTTGTCCGCCCGGAGCTGTGATTTCCGGTTTGAAATCCAGGTTCGGTGCGACTCCCCATGAACTGAATGAGCTCATTTTCCCTGCTTCTGGATTTACAGCTTTTGTTTTATCACCATTAAAGGTAATCTTCACCTTTTCGCCATCCGTTAAGGCCGCTTTCAGCTTTGCACCATCCGATTTCAACATGAACAGCTGGGGAATGGTGATGCTTGGATCAGTGGCCATGGAAATATATCCGTCAGCATTATTGTAAATAATGACTCCTGTCGCTCCTGCTGCCTGGGCATTTTGCGCCTTTTCTATAAAAGAAAGCGTGCCGCGCTCGATGAGGGCGAACTTGCCTTTAACATCCACTTTGGAAAGCTCCTCTGGCGTCCCAAGACCTGCAGCCACCAAGTCATGCGTTTTATCCTTTAAAGTATTGGGATGTACGCTTGAAGCCGACATGAACGGAGCTTTCCCTACTTGTCCGTTTATATCATAAGTCGCTGCATCCAAATCCATATAGTTATTCTCTACCGATGCCACTTGTACAGAATCGTATGCAAGTCCAGGTGAACCTGAAACGCCAATATCCGGGTTCGAGGCTGATGGGTTTGCAAATCCATTTCCAAAATGTGCCGAGTTTCCTGCTGAAATCGACATGAGGATCCCATTATCAACAGCCCTGGATACCGCCTGCTGCTCCGGATCTTCTGCCGATACAAAACCTGCAGTCGAGCCAAGGCTCATATTCAACACATCCGCCCCAAGGATGATGGCATCGTCAATCGCCTTGATATATATATCGCCCCATGTTGTCTGCATGTCGGGATCATTCCCGAAGACCTTTAAAGCTAGCAGCTGGGCTTCAGGAGCAACCCCTTTAATGCCGCCATTCTCTTCATCTCCATTGGCACCGGCCGTACCTGCTACATGCATTCCATGCATGGATGCACCTTCACCAAGATCAAGGATTTCTTCATTTTCATCCATGTAATTGTATCCATAAGGAACCTTCGCCGTATAATAATTGCCTAATAGATGGTTAGATTCCTTCATCCCGCTAATTTCATTTTCAGTCAGTTCTGCCTTATTCTCATTATTCAGGACCATATCACGGTGAGATGGGTCGATTCCAGTATCGATAATCCCGACGACCATCCCTTCCCCTTTATATCCATATTCCCGCCAAGCTTCCTGGGCTTGGACTAGTTCTTTACTATAAAGCATTTCGGGTTTTTCTACAGGACGTTCATATTCATTCGCAATATGTACTTCAGCAACTTCAGGCATGGCTTCCACCTTTTTAATTTCACCATACTGAAGTTCACCACTGAATCCATTGACGACTGTCGTAAAACTTTCAAGCTCCTTGAAAGCTATTTTTTTCTCTTTCACCTTTTTTTTCAATTTCTTCTGATTAGCTAGCTTTTCGGATTTTAATTGTTGTTTCTTATTTTTCGATAACTGTTTAAAAAGTTTCCCTTCTTTCGAAGCTGTTTCTATTGCCGGGGCTTCCTTCATCTCTACGATGACCCTGACCTTCTCATTGCTTTTGTATTTCTTATCCAAATCATTTTTCTTCAGCTTTATAATACTTTCCTGATTCTTCTTACCTGCACCGCCCGAACCTGTCGGGGGATCTGGGGGCTTGGCTGCGGAAACGCTTGCAGTAAAAACTAATAAAAAGATTGCTAGAATGGACAAGCTACGTTTAATCAATGAACTTTCCTCCTCTAAAATAAGCAATTTTTGGAATATTCTTACTGAGTATAAAAGTATCACAACTTTTGGGGTGATTTTAAGAGATAATAGTCACTATTTTCCTATTCCGAACTAGGATTTTGTTATTATTTTTCATATTTTAATAGATTTACAAGATAAACGACAAAAAGATGGTGATGTTAAACTAACATCACCCTTTTACTTCTAGTTTTTCATTCTTGGATCCAAGGCATCGCGCAGCCCATCCCCCATTAGGTTAAAGCCGAGTACCGTAAGCATGATCGCAAGCCCAGGGAAAAGAACCGTCCATGGTGCTTGAATGATGAACGCCCTGGAATCGGCGAGCATTTTTCCCCACTCTGGCGCTGGCGGCTGTGCACCGAGACCGAGAAAGCCGAGTGCTGCACACTCAATGATAGCAGTTGCAATCGCTAAGGTACCTTGAACGATAATCGGTGCAAGGCTATTCGGAAGGACGTGGTGGAGGAGAATGCGGCCATCCCCCATTCCAATTGCCTTTGCAGCCGTTACATATTCCTCTTCTTTCACCGTTAAGACCCTTGAACGTAAAAGCCGGCCGAATATCGGGACATTGACGATGGCTATGGCAATAAGTGCGTTGCGAAGGGAGGGCCCCAAAACGGCAACGACAGCAATGGCAAGCAAGATACTTGGAAAGGCAAGAATAATATCAAAGATCCTCGATATGATCGTATCTATCCACCTGCCGTAATAACCGGCAATGATTCCCAAAAAAGAGCCAACCACAACAGATCCGGCAACAGATAAAAAGCCGACCCCTATCGATATGCGCGAGCCATAAATGACCCTGCTCAAAATATCCCGGCCAAATTCATCCGTTCCGAACCAATGCTCCGCAGACGGTGCCAAATGTTTATCACTTAGCTTTTGCCCCTCAAATGAATAAGGTGCTATAACGGGCGCGAAGATGGCGATTAAGATGAAAAATGAAACAATCCCCAGACCCACAAGGGCTACCTTATTTTTCCTAAAGCTTTTCCAACCTTCCTTCCAGGGAGAGATGACTTTTTCCTCTGCCTCTTTTGGAGGAAGGATTGGCGAAGTATTCGTTGCTATTTCAGGCATGAGTTTCCCTCCCTATTTATACTTAATCCTAGGATCGATCGCTGCATACAACAAGTCCACAACTAGATTGATCATGACAAACAAAAAGGCGATGACGAGAATTCCGGACTGTATCACCGGATAATCCCGAGATAGGATTGCATCATAAATATATGTACCGATACCTGGCCACCCAAAAATGTTTTCCGTCAATATGGCGCCGCCTAAAAGTAATCCTGTCTGCAGTCCGATAACCGTCACCACTGGAATCAGGGCATTCTTAAAGGAATGCTTGTAAACAACCCAAAACATTCTCATTCCTTTAGCACGAGCCGTACGAATGAAATCCGATCTCATAACTTCCAGCATGGACGAACGTGTCATCCTTGCAATAATGGCCATCGGAATGGTCGCCAGCGCAATTCCCGGCAAAATGAGATGTTTGATCACTTCGAAAAACTGATCCACCCTACCAGCCATGAGTGTATCTATCAAATACAGTCCGGTTATGGCCTCAACAGGATCCCTGATATTGTCCCGCCCTGTCGTCGGAAGTAAATCCCATTGAATTGAAATGATATATTGCTCCATTAATCCCAGCCAGAAAATAGGCATGGACAAACCAATCAACGCAATCACCATGGCGACATAATCAAACCATGAGTTTTGGAACCAAGCTGATATTATCCCTGCATTAACGCCTATGACCACGGCGATGATCATGGCGATCAAGGCCAGTTCTATCGTAGCCATGAGGTATGGCCCAATCTCTTCAGAAACCGGACTATTCGTTTTTAAGGAAACACCCAGGTCTCCCTTTAACAGGCCTGATAAATAATCCCAAAATTGAATGAACCAAGGTTTATCCAGACCCAGTTCCTTTGTCATTGCAGCGACTGCCTCTTCCGTTGCTTGCTGCCCTAAAATCACCTGTGCTGGATTTCCAGGAATCGCCCGAATCATCATGAATACAATAAACGCCATTCCTAGTAATACTGGAATGAGAGATCCTAAACGTCGTACGGTATAGGAAAACAAAATAATCACCCGCCTTTTAAATAAGGGGCCTTAAAAGCGCCCTCGATCATTTTGAAATGCATTCCATAACAAAACCGGGAAGCATGCAAGACTCCATACTACCCGGTTCGTACGGTTAATTTTCTAGAGAAACATTAACAAGGGATTGTGAACCAGTCGGATGTGGAACAAACCCTTTGACCGTCTTAGATCCGGCTAACTGCGGTAAAGAGTGTACAAGCGGAACCCATGGAGCTTCATCATGGATGATTTCCTGTGCTTTTCCATACAACTCATTACGCTTGGCTTCATCTGCCGTGGACTGAGCTTCAATCAGCAGTTTATGGACTTCATCGTTTGCGTAACGGGCATAGTTGTTGGAGCCGATATTATCTTTATCCAATAATGTATAAAGGAAGTTATCCGCATCTCCATTATCGCCTGTCCAGCCCATCATGAAGGATTGGGCTTCACCAGCCTGCACTTTCTCTAAATATGCAGCCCATTCGTATGAAACGATATTCGCTTCGATGCCGACTTGTTTTAGGCTTGCTTGAATGGCTTCAGCCACTTTTTGACCATCTGGCATATACGGGCGCGGTACCGGCATTGCCCAAAGGTCCATTTTAAATCCGTCTTCAAGTCCAGCTTTTTTCAGCAGTTCTTTCGCTTTTTCTACATCGTAATCATAGTCTACTACTTTATCATTGTAGCCAGAAACGGATGGCGGCATAGGATTCTTGGCAGGCTCTGCTGTGCCTTCATAAAAATTATCAATGATTTCCTTTTTGTTGATCAAATGCGAGATTGCTTGACGCACTTCTTTCTTGTCGAATGGTGCTTTCTCAACATTGAAAGCAAAGTACCCGACGTTCATGGATGCACGTTCGAATATTTGCAGTTTTTCATCTCCTGTAACCTTACTGATATCACTTGGATTCAACCCGTCCATCAGGTCGATTTCACCCTTGATTGCAGCATTTAAACGCGCAGAGTTATCTTTAATGACCTTAAACGTGATTCCATCAAGTTTTGGCAGTCCATCTTGCCAATAGTCATCGTTTTTCACCACTTCAATCGTATCGCCAGGTTTCCATGATTTGAATTTGAAAGGACCTGTACCAGATGGATTTTTAGTGAAGTCGTCACCCTCTTTTTCAATTCCAGCCGGACTGGCTATTGCAAATGTAGGCATGGCAAGGTTTTTCAGGAACGGCGCCTGCGGACGGTTCAAAGTGAATTCCACCGTGCTGGCATCGATCGCTTTTACTTCTTTGATAACATGGCCTTCATCACCTTCAAATCCTCCGAACATGGAGGCATAATACGCAAATTTACCCTCATCCTTACTTTGTGCCCAACGGTGAAAGTTTTTTACGACAGCATCTGCATTGAAATCCGTACCATCATGGAACTTGATTCCGGTTTTCAATTTGAATGTGTATGTTTTTGCGTCATCGGACACTTCCCATGATTCTGCAAGACCCGGATTGATTTCCGTATCATCTTCCCCATATTTCACAAGCGTTTCAAAGATCTGCTGTGTGACGATGAATGATTCACCATCGGTTACGATGGCTGGGTCAAGACCGACAGCGTCTCCGCCTTTACCGTATATCAATACGCCGCCCTTCGCTTCACTCGATCCCCCTTTACCATCATCTTTCTCTTTTGATGTAGACGAGGAGCATCCCGCAAGCGCTAGTGAAAGAGCCAGGATACCAGTCAGCAATAATGCCAAAGTTTTCTTCATATTCTTCCCCCTTATTATTTGCGAATTTATGTATACGTCGTGTCAATTGTATAAATGACAAGCAACGTAGTGACCAGGTTTATGTTCATTCAGGATTGGCTTTTCCGTATTGCATTCTGCCATCGCCTTCGGACACCTCGTATGGAATGGGCAGCCGCCGGGCGGGTTTGATGGGCTTGGAACATCTCCCTGCAGGATTACCCTATCCCCCTTGTATTCCACATCCGGGATGGGCACGGCTGATAATAAAGCCTGCGTATATGGGTGAAGCGGATCTTCATAAAGTCCTTCACTTTCCGTCAATTCAACTATATGTCCAAGATACATGACGCCGACACGGTCGGAGATATGCCTTACCACTCCAAGATCATGGGCAATGAACAAGTAGGTCAAATCAAAATCTTCCTGCAAATCCTGCAACAGATTCAAGACCTGGGCCTGAATCGACACATCCAGTGCAGATACCGGCTCATCTGCAATGATCAGCTTGGGGTTGACTGCAAGTGCCCTCGCGATGCCAATACGCTGCCGCTGGCCACCACTGAATTGATGCGGATACCTTTTAGCATGGTAACTGCTTAAGCCAACAACCTTAAGAAGTTCCTGTACACGGGCTTTTCGTGCCTTTTTATCTTTAACCCCATGAACGATGAGCGGTTCTTCCAATATTTTTTCAATTGTATGCCTGGGATTGAGGGAAGCGAATGGGTCCTGGAAGACCATCTGCATTTCACGGCGCATCTTTCTCATTTCACCGGCAGATAAAGCCGTCAGGTCCTTTCCTTCGAAATAAACATTACCCTCACTCGGCTCAAGCAATCGAAGCAATAATCTTCCCGTCGTCGACTTTCCGCAACCGCTTTCACCGACAAGTCCTAAAGTTTCCCCTTTATAAATGGAAAAAGACAAACCATCAACTGCCTTGACCTCTCCAATGGTCTTTCCCAGAACCCCTCCTTTAATCGGAAAATGCTTCTTTAGGTTTTCTACCTTAACCAATGTTTGACTCATGCAAGGCCGCTCCTTTCCCATCTTCATACAGCCAGCAGCGAACATGCTGACCCTCATCGAATTTCAATAGAGACGGGGTCTCATTTATACATTGCTCCATGGCATGGGAGCACCGAGGGGCAAACTGGCACCCGAGGTTGCTTGTCCCAGGTTTTGGCACATTACCAGGTATTGAGTAAAGGCGTTCTTTCTTTATTCGCATATCCGGAATCGATTGAAGTAAACCGACCGTATAAGGATGCTTAGGATTTTGGAAAATCGTTTGCACATTTCCTTCCTCTATTACCTTGCCGGCATACATGACAATGACACGTTCACACATTTGCGCAACTACCCCAAGATCATGGGTAATCATCATGATTGCCGTGTCTGTTTCTTTATTTAAATTCTTCATTAATTCTAGGATTTGTGCCTGGATCGTTACATCCAAAGCCGTTGTAGGTTCATCGGCTATAAGGAGTTTCGGCTCACAAATCATGGCCATGGCTATCATGACCCTTTGTCTCATTCCGCCTGAAAGCTGATGCGGATATTCATCGAGCAATTCCTCGGCACGGCCAAGCCCAACCAGCTTCAACATTTCCACCGCTCTTTGGCGGGCCTGTTTTTTGTTCCATTTTTTATGTATCCGAAGCGTCTCGACCAACTGCTCGCCAATAGTGAACACGGGATTCAAGCTTGTCATCGGTTCCTGAAATATCATCGCTATATCATTCCCGCGAATTTTTCTCATTTTCGCTTCAGAGGCATTTGCGATGTTCTCTCCTTTAAAAAGGATTTCTCCCTCCACCTTACCAGCCGGTGAAGAAACCAGACCCATGATGGACAGAGAAGTAACGCTTTTTCCGCACCCCGATTCTCCCACTATCCCTAAAACCTCACCAGGATTGACATGAAAATCGATTGAATTCACGACAGGGATCACCCCATCGTCCGTACGAAAACTGGTTTGCAGCCCATTCACCTTAATAATTGGTTCGTCCATCAAATCACTTCCTATATATAACTTTTTTTCCAATTATATTATTGGGTTTATTATTGCATCAAAATTAAGATATTACAATATATTTTCTAAAAATTCTAATTTAACAGAATTATTTTTTATTTTTTTCTATTTACGCACTTTTTGGCACAAAAAAAAGACTGCAAAATTGCAGTCATTACAAGAGGGGAAACAGGTAAATCGACTTTATTGAGGGTAAATCGGGGTTTCCAGCCGAGGAAGAAGCTATATTAGCTTTGGGGAATGAATGGATGAAAATGAATTCTATATACTACTGTCAATATTCACTAAATAGTGCTGAAATTCTGTCCATTTATTATTCATTATGGTCATATAACGGAATAAATCACTAATGGTTTTTCCACTTTTATTGAAAACACTCTTGCTTCTGTCCTGATTCGGACCGTCATGTCCAAAACTATAAACCAATATGTTCAAATTCCTTGGGCTTAACATCATTTTGTTTAGACCCAATGAATTGAACCCTATCGGCGACCACTTCAGTTACATATACATAGTTACCCTCCTGATTTTCATATCTCCTTGTTTGTATTCTGCCAGTTATGCCGATTATGGCACCTTTTTTACAATATTGAGCAGTATTTTCAGCAGACTTTTTCCATATGATACACTGTACAAAGTCGGCCTCATAGTTACCGACAGTATTACGAAAGTTCCGGTTAACTGCTAAAGTGATATTGGAAACAGCCTTGCCATCGGGTGTGTATCTTAATTCGGGATCCTTCGTAAGCCTGCCGACGAGGGTAACTTGGTTAATCATTTTTTCACCCCTTCCTCTTTAATATGCTTTAATCATACTCTTTCTTCCATCGATTAAAAAATGGAGGAAATGGTCTTGTTACACCATTTTTCTTTATAAAAAACCGTTTAATTGATGCAAAATCATTTTTTATTGATTAAAATCAGGTAAAAAACGAATAGTTAACAAAATTAAATATTTTGCAAATTTTTATTCAATCCTTCATAATTTAGACAAATGTTGGGTATTCATTTCATTTAGGGACTTTTTTTTAGTATGATATAATTACCTTTAAAAGGATTAATCGATATGTACCATTTCAAAATTTACGTTTAAGAGAGGTAATTACCGCTCTTTCTTGCAAGAAACGGAGGAATTAGATGAAATCATTTAAATTGATCTCGTTGCAAATTGTAACTGAAAATTTTAACTTGATTGATATTGCATTAACAGATGGATTGATTATAAATAAAGAAAACGACGCTAGATCGTGGTTACTGGAAGCCTTTGTAGAAGAAAATCATTTCAAAGAGCTTGAACCTTCACTTCCCGATATAAACGGAGAGGTGTATATCCAGGCCGTCATTACCAACAAGGATAATGAACCGGCTTTGTTTCACACTGTACTACGCACAATAAGAAAAGTCGGCAGCCATTATAGCCTTCTATTCGTTGGTCACATCCAAAAAACACGGAGCAAATATGCAGAACTCCTTCTTGAAGATTTGGTCCAAAAAGGTCTCGTCGGCGATGAATTAATAAATGAGTTCAAGCAAAAAATCCGCTCAAAGCCTAAATTAGCAACCAATAAATAAAAACCCTTCCCTTAATGCCCATCCCCTAATCGAATGCACATAAAAAAGACTGACTTAGATGAAGAAGGATATTGATCCTCTTCTTTCCTAAGCCAGTCTTTGTCATTCTGTGCTAATTACTTATTTTTGTCGTCATTTTTATCAGCGTCTTCAATCAATTCATCGGCATCATTATCGACGTTATTATCGTCGTTTTCAAGCAATCCATCATCATTGCCATTCATGCCGTTATCATCTGTACCGTTGTTATCATTTACACCATTGTTATCATCTTCTATGATGTTGTTATCTTCTTCTGGTGCGGGATTGTTGTTGTCATCATTATCCGTTCCACATCCAGCAAGGAACATAATAGATAATAAAGATCCCCCAATTAGTGCAAAAATTTTCTTCATCATTTTTGGCAACCTCCCTTCTTTCTTTATCATTAGCTATTTTGCCCGAATGTGAAAATAACTTGCGTCCTATTTTAAATTTAAAAATAAAATTCTCTAATTTGAATTTAATCATTAAAAAATGCCGGACATAAAAATGTCCGGCATTCAAAGGGAGAATAGATAGTTCTTAAAACCGCGCTTGCTTTAAAAAAGCATGCAGTGCTATTTATATACACAGCTTCACGATTCCTTAAACCATTTTTTGAAAAATAATTAATTTAGTTAATTTACTCCATTTCCTTTTCACTGAAAATGAATGAATTTCTTATTTGTCACCAAAAGCAAACATGATATCGGCTTCACATGCTGTCTCTCCATCTACCGTTGCCACTGCTTTCCCTTTACCCATTGACCCTCTCATACGCACTATTTCCACTTCCAGACGCAGCTGATCACCTGGTTTTACTTGCTTTTTAAAGCGGCAATTATCAATCCCAGCGAAAAATGCAAGCCGTCCTTTGTATTCTTCCTGTTTCAAAACGGCTACAGCGCCAACTTGCGCTAATGCCTCTACAATTAAAACTCCAGGCATAACTGGATAATCGGGGAAATGGCCATTAAAGAATTCTTCATTTGCTGAGACATTCTTCAATCCTACCGCTCTTTTCCCTTCATCTATTTCAATGATCCGGTCGACTAATAAGAATGGGTAACGATGCGGAATAATTTCCTTTATTTGTGTGATATCAAGCATACTTTTTCCTCCTATGACTTAAATATTTCAAACATAACGTAAACTCGCCCCTGTCATGATGACAGAGGCGTAGTTGCACTGTAATATAAATCCGCTAACGACAGCAACTACTTCAAAAAAAACATGGAACTACGCGCCTTTGTTCACTATATCAATAATATGGGTCCATGTGGATTTTTGGAAAACATCCATTGCATGTCCTCCACCAATCACACTGTATCCTAATAGTGCCCCGGATAATACAGCAATGAAAATCAATCCGATAACAATGAGTAAACGAAGCCAAATCGGTAAAAGACGGACCTTGATTCTACGATTCGGTTTCGCCTCAACTTCCTTTATCTCTTCTTCAATTTGTTGTCTCATTACACGATTTTGTTCCATATAGAATGTGAAAGCTCCTTTTAAGAAAACTCGCCGACTGATTTTCCCTATAACCAGAAATTCAGCAGCTATGCAAAATGATCGGCACGAATGATTTCCTTTGTTATGATTTCATTATAACCGATTTGCTCTAATTCCGCAGGGAGACATTTTATTTACCAGATACCTTAACGGATTCCATTGACTAATCCGCTCATTTGATCGGCCATCGTTACCGCCCGGGATTGAAATTGGTAAGACCGCTGAACATTGATCAGATCCGTCATTTCTTTGGAAAGATCGACATTGGAGGACTCCAGAGAGCCTTGACGGACTGCTGCCTGGTTGCGGGAATCCCCTGTTAATGCGGTCATGATATCGTCTTCAGTAACACCCAAGGCATTGAAGTTTTCGGGCAGGCCAAGTAAATTTCCGCCTAAGCGGTCAAGAAATTGGGGTTTTTTTACCGAAACGATCCCGAGTCCAAAATTCTTTTCGCCATATTCTTCCGTATCCACTATCAATAAGCCATTTTCCGAAATCTTAATGTCTTTAATATTTCCCTCAATGTGGATCGGTTCACCATTTTCATCAAGGACTTTATGTCCTGCAGAGGTAACGAGCATCATTTGGTCGTTAGCATTAGGAGATAAATAAAAGGCCCCATCCCTTGTAAGCCTTGTATTGACCCCATTATCGTCCTGAACGCTTACGGTGAAGAATTGGTCCTCCCGGGTGAATGCAGCATCAAGGTTGCGATCCGTCGTCTTTAAGGCTCCCTGTGAAAGCACCAATTGAGATTGGCTTATCATGGCACCTGTTCCCTGCCGGATGCCAGGCGTGGTCAACCTTCCTTTTTCCTTGGTCTCACTCGGTTGATTATTGAAACTCTGTGTCAATAAGTCATTGAAGCTCGTTTGGGTCTTTTTGTAGGCAGTCGTGTCCACATTCGCGATATTATTACTTATATGATCGATTTTACTTTGAAGTTGGTTCAGCGTATTCGTCGCCGTCATCATCGTCCGATTCATGGTTTTTCCCCTTACATGTTCAAATTTCCAAAATCATCTTTTCCTACTGTTCAATTAAAGCCTGCCAACCTCATTGACTGCTTTATCCAAACTTTTATCATAGGCTTGAAGAACCTTCTGATTCGCTTCAAAAGAGCGGTATGCCGACATCATTTCTGTCATCGTTCTCGATTGGTCAACATTGGAGCCTTCAAGAAAGCATTGCTTAGTAGAAAAACCGACATCTGCAGCCGCGTATGCGCTAGGCAAATCCCCATCATTCACAGCCTTATACAGGCCTTCCCCATCCTTCATGAGCTGTAATGACGGATCATCCGAATAACCGATGCCAATAAGTGCGGTTTGAACATTTCCTTCTAAAATAACACCGTTTTCCGCTACTGTGAACTGATCGCTATCAAGCTTGATCTTTTCATTATTTTCGTTCAATACATAATGACCCGAAGGTGTGGTCAGATAACCTTGCCCATCCAGGGTGAAACTGCCGTTACGCGTATAACGGATAGCACCATCACCATCCTGGACAGTAAAAAACACCGATCCTTGCCGACCCGTTTCTTCATTGATCGGCAGATTTTCATCAACTAAGGAAATATCCGTATTAAGCTGAGTTTCCTCCAATGTACCCTGGGTAAATAAAGGATTCGCCTCCTGTACGTAAACACCCGTACTGAGCCCTCCAACCTGGGATAAGTTAGTCATGCTCAATTTGTTCTCCGTAGGAACCGTTTTACCACTTATGTTGCTTATGAGCATTTCCGGAAAAGACCTTACGCTCATTTGATCCGCTTTATACCCTGTTGTATTCGCATTGGACATACTGTTTGTGAGCAATTCTGTGCGCCTTTGCTGTGTAAGCATCCCGGAAGCAGCTGTATAAAAACCTCTTAACATCTTCTTCACTCCTCAATCTACATAACTTATCCCGTTCAATTTCTCATATCTATCTTATCGGACATGAACATCAGTATCTTAAGGAAAAGGAAAAGCATTAGGCAGAAGAATTTTTCTATATCGTAGGCTAGGTCAGATTCAAAGGAATGGTGTTAAATTTTCGACTAAAAGAAGAGGGCCTATTGCTCAACAGTACTAGAACTGCACGCACTTTCACTATGCCTCACGTTTGTCTGAACCTTAGACCCCTATCTTATGATGCGGATTTCCATCCGCTTTTTAGTTGAATTTGTGCCGTGGCAATTTATCCATATTATCAAGCATGATACCGGTTCCGATTGCTACACAATCCATTGGCTGCTCGGCAACGAGCACTGGGACCTTAAGCTCTTCAGCAAGAAGTAAATCAATCCCGTGAAGCAATGCTCCCCCGCCTGTTAAAATGACGCCGCGGTCGATGATATCAGCAGAAAGTTCTGGCGGCGTCCGCTCAAGTACGCTTTTTGCAGCTTGTACAATGATGGAAACCTGCTCGCGGAGAGCCTCCTCAATTTCTTCTGAATTGACCGAAATGGTTCTAGGCAATCCGGATACCATATCGCGCCCACGGATATCGATGACTTCATTACGAGATCCAGGGAAGACGGTTGCAACCTGGATTTTAATGTTTTCCGCTGTACGTTCACCAATGAGGAGCTTATACTTCCGTTTGATATAATTTAAAATTTCATTATCGAATTTGTCACCGGCCATTTTGATAGAAGAAGATGTAACGATATCCCCCATTGAAAGAACGGCAATATCTGTTGTACCCCCGCCAATGTCTACGACCATATTGCCGCTTGGTTGAAAAATATCCATGCCGGCACCGATTGCAGCCACTTTTGGTTCTTCTTCAAGGAATACTTTCTTTCCGCCGCTTTTTTCGGCAGCTTCTTTAATCGCCTTTTGTTCGACACTTGTTATGTTGGTCGGGCAGCAGATTAAAATTCTAGGCTTTGAAAGGAAGCCTTTCACATTCAATGTATTGATAAAATGCTTAAGCATCGATTCTGTTACATCAAAATCCGCAATGACACCGTCTTTTAAAGGTCGGATTGCGATGATGTTTCCTGGAGTACGGCCTACCATTTTACGAGCTTCCTCCCCGACGGCAAGAACACGGTTCGTATTCTTATCAATCGCAACTACCGAAGGCTCATTTAACACAATTCCTTTACCTTTGACATGTATAAGAACATTGGCTGTTCCAAGGTCTATCCCAATATCTCTAGCAAACATTTCTTAAATCCTCCTTGAATATCCTCACATATAACCTACTTCTGTCCTAATTGTTTATTTTACCATATTGCATTGACACAAGTAAGTATGAATTATAAATAAACACTAATATAGACTATTATTTCCTAATTTGCCAATATGTAAAAAAATCCGGTGCCTTATGTACTACCTTTCCTCATTTTTCCATAAAAAAAACCCCGGCATGGAACCGCAATCAAGGTTGAGAAAAGAGCTGACACTCACTTTCATGTCCCCTCATTCATTCCCCGATTGCCCGATTCACTTCCAATTGCCGGAATGATTCAAGTATCATTTAACGATTTCTTCTTCTCTTTCAGAACGTTTATATTTTAATTTTGTCGCTTCTCCACCTCTAAGGTGACGAATGGATTTATGATAATCCAATATATCCTTCACTTCGTTAGCCAAATCAGGATTAATTTCTGGCAGCCTCTCAGTTAAGTCTTTATGCACTGTGCTTTTAGAGACCCCGAACTCTTTTGCAATGACGCGGACTGTTTTTCTAGTTTCCACGATATACTTTCCTATCTTGATAGTTCTTTCTTTGATGTAATCGTGCACACCACTCGACCTCCCCAAATTGGATGTGAGAAGTGTGAAATGAGATTCGTATTTTTCGAATCGAATACCGCTGCCCTATAAACAATGAAAGATAGAATTATTCACCTATTAGATAATTTGTAATAAACGATTCCTCACCTCAAACACTCTCTTTGCATGGTTTATAACATCTTATTAGCTTGGTTAAGAATATATGCCTAATGGGACAGGAGGTTTGGATTTATTTCTGATTTTCATCTGTTTCTTTTCCTTAAGAGCAAATTATTTCCCGAGAAATTTGTCAGAAATTCAAAGGTTTCAGCATATTGTCCAATATTTCCTCGAAAGAAAAAAGGAAGCCGTTCAAAGTGAACGGCTTCCTTTTACCAAATTTTCAGTTGTTGTCATTCGTAACGCTTTAGGTTTTTGTTTTGATTTTATTAAAAATCTTAATTTTAATTAGATTGATTTAACGAATCTTTTAAGGAATCGCTTTCTTCAGTTGTATCTTCACCAGGGACAGAGCCTTCCTCATCAGTACCATTCTCTAAATCAGTGCCCTCTTCAGACTCGTCAACTGCAGGCGCTTCTTCTGTGCCAGTTTCAGACTCTTCGACTGCAGGCGTTTCTTCTTTATCAGCTTCAGATCCTTCGACTGCAGGCGTTTCTTCTTTATCAGCTTCAGATCCTTCGACTGCAGGTGTTTCTTCTTTATTACCTGAATCTTCAAGTTCGCTGCCTTCGGCTTCAGTTGCCGATTGGATCGCAGAAGCTTGTTTATCAACAAAATCAAGTGGGTTTAACGCAATGTTATCTTTTCTGATTTCGAAGTGGACATGTACGCCAGCCTCTTCATTGATTTGGCTTTTTCCAGCTGTAGCTATTGCTTGTCCTTGTTTCACTTTGTCACCGACTGCAACCTTAATGTCTTTAACAGATTGATAACGAGTAACGACGCCATCTTCATGCTCTACTTCAACTAAATTTCCAAGTAACGCATCGTCTTGGACTTTCGTTACATTTCCACTTAAGGAAGCTTTTACATCGAAAGACTTTCCATCTTCCATTGCAATGTCTATACCTTTGTTTTGCTCATATCTATTGTTGTAGAAAACCAATGCTTCTTCTTGTGCCTTTTCATCCGCATTCACATCATAAAACTGTTTCTTGATAACCGATTTGTCTGCATCGGCTACAGGCATCTTGATTGTCTCAAGATTGCTATTAACCTCTACAGAAGGCTCACCATAGTTTTTTCCTGTTTCAGCCGATTCCTCTTTGCCATCTTTAGCTGAATCATCAAAACTATTTTGTAATAAGAAGGCCGCGGCTAAGATTATGGCTGCACTTGCGATATAGATTGCTGATAATGCCCAACGTTGTTTTAGTATACGTCGGATTGTGGAAGTTGGTTTCTTTTCTTCCTCTCTCATATTAATCACCTCAGCAATCATTCTGAACATTTTGTTAAAATTATATACATTCAGGAAAAAATTTTTTTTGGATTTATTTTGTGGAAATGAAACCGATTTTATTCGTAGAATGGTAAAATGTTTGGTATCTTACTGTTGAAGGATGTTTAAATCATGAAAAAAGCTTTTAAACTTGTGTTAACGTTATTGCCTTTTCTATATATGATTGCCGTTTGGATAATGTCGAGCAACCCCGATGATATGATTCTTGATCTTCCCTCATCCTCATTTGACCGATTTATCAAAGAGGCACTTCATCTGGTCGAATTTGCCCTTTTGTATATATTATTTGTTTCGGCACTTGCTGCACACCAAAAACTGAGACCTGGTTTAAGCCTGTTGGCTGCCCTTGTAGCTTGCCTTTATGGAGTGATTGATGAATACCATCAATCTTTCGTCCCGTACCGCTCCTCTAGCTTAATAGATGTCATTAAAGATATTATTGGAGTAGCTGCAGTTTATTTTCATGTCCAATATCATTATTTCAAACGTAAACGGGGCTTTTTGACCTTGATAGAAAAATTAAACGAAAAGAAATGAGAGATGGGAATTCCCATCTCTCATTTTTTTGCCGTCATCGTATTCAGCCACTTACTTGAAGACTGGACTTTGACGCCTTTATAATAATATTTCACGATGTCTTCATAGGTTTTCCCTTCCCTGGCCATGCCGTTAGCACCGTATTGGCTCATTCCAACTCCGTGTCCAGATCCTTTTGTCGTGATCACAATCTGGTTGCCTTGACGCTCCCAGTCAAAATCGGAAGATGTCAGCCCGAGCTTCTCACGAATCTGTTTTCCTGTCATTTTCTTTCCTCCGATATCCACTACACCTACGCGATTACCTGATGTTCTTTCAATGACAGTTCCTATGGATGCTCCCGAAGAAAGACTTACACCCAATTTATTTTCAAAATCTGCAGTGTCGACTACTACTTTATTATAAAACTTTGGTGATTCTTCTTTATCCCATGGACTGGATACACTTTTTAAATAGGGAAATTCAGCTTGCCAATAGTCCTCGGAATTCTCCGTATAGCCATTGCTTGTCGAAAAAAAAGTGGCAGTAATCGGTTTTCCTTCATAGGTTAAGATTTGACCCGCCGTTTCTTTTATGGCCTTGTTAATTTTTTGCATCTTCCATTTATAATCAGAGCCCCACTGTTTTTTCAGCTCATCATTATTCTTATAAACTTGGTGCATGACCGTATCGCTTACATCGGCACCATCCGGCAAGCCTAATCGACTTTCGCTTATGAGCTGATTGACAATATAGGTTCTCGCCGTCAACGCTTGTGCTTTCAGCGCTTCTTCTTCAAAATCTGCTGGCATTTCAGCTGCAACCACACCACTCAAGTACGATTCAATCGGCAGTTTTTCAATCTTTTTTGCAGATGTGCGATAAACGGCAACTTCTACGGAACTCATTTCATTTGCTGCTACCTCTTTACCCTCATTCTTGCCTTTACTTTCCAATTGCTCGGTCAACTGCCCACTTGTCTTATCATTTGAAAATGGAAGCACAAGCACTGCCGGAATCATGATAATTACGAATGCTACTGCTATGAATAGTACGACCATCGGTTTGATTGCTTTCAAATTCCTGAGCCTCCCTACACTTGTTTTCTCTGCCGTATAATCGTATCCAGCAGGTATCTTTACATAACAAATGTATGTCGAAGGACAAGCATTTATGAATAGAAAAACGACAACTATTTAACTGTCGGCCAAGAATCCGGAACATGATAAAAAAAACCATTCACGGTTCGGAGACTCGAACGTGAATGGTTTTATAAGCTACTTATGCGTTTAAATCTGCAATTTTTTTTGTTTCAGCAGGCACATCTTCGTTAATACGTTCCACATCAGCACCTAGAGATGCCAATTTACCATGGAAATTCACGTAACCTCTGTCAAGATGCTTCAATTCTGTAACACGTGTAATGCCATCTGCAACCAATCCAGTCAGGATGAGCGCTGCTGCGGCACGTAAATCTGTTGCAGCTACTTCAGCACCTTGAATGTTAGTTGGACCATTAACGATAACGGAACGGCCTTCTATTTTAATATTGGCATTCATGCGACGGAATTCTTCAACATGCATGAAACGGTTTTCGAAAACGGTCTCCGTAATCATACTTGTTCCTTCAGCACGCAGTAATAATGCCATCATTTGCGATTGCATATCAGTCGGGAAACCAGGATGCGGCATTGTTTTGATGTCAATGGCCTTCAAGGTTTTTGGACCGATAACGCGTAATCCATCTTCTTCTTCAAGAATTTTAACGCCCATTTCCTCCATTTTAGCAATAAGGGAAGTAAGGTGTTCAGGTACAGCTCCTTGAACAAGAACATTGCCGCCAGTAAGAGCGGCCGCTGTCATGAATGTACCAGCTTCGATACGGTCAGGTATAATCGTATGTTCAGTGCCATATAATTTATCGACACCTTCGATTCTCATCGTACCAGTACCGGCACCTCTGACTTTGGCACCCATTTTATTAAGGAGATTCGCAAGATCTACAATTTCAGGCTCTTTGGCCACATTTTCAAGAATAGTGATACCTTCAGCAAGTGTTGCTGCCATCATGATGTTTTCAGTGGCACCCACACTCGGGAAGTCAAGATACACTCTTGCACCCTTAAGTCTGCCTTCAACCTCGGCATCAATGAAACCATTGCCGACCTTCACTTTTGCTCCCATCGCTTCAAAGCCCTTTAAATGCTGGTCGATAGGACGTGATCCGATGGCACAGCCACCAGGAAGAGCAACGCGGGCCCGGCCATTCCTTGCTAGTAATGAGCCCATCACTAAAACGGAAGCTCTCATTTTACGTACATATTCAAATGGTGCTTCTTCTAATAACTCTCTTGATGCATCTACAGTTACTTGATTGTCATGAAAGGCAACATCTGCATTTAAGTTGCGCAATACTTCATTGATTGTATATACATCGGAGAGCGTAGGAACATCTTTAATGATACTTTTCCCATCACTTGCTAATAATGTTGCAGCGATAACTGGCAAAACGGCGTTTTTAGCACCTTCTACTTTAACTGTCCCGCTAAGCCTTTTTCCGCCGCGGACGATGATTTTTTCCAAAAGTATTCCCCTCCGCGTCCATTTTCTCTATATTAATATTCAAACGTTATGATTGGTGTGCCAACTACAAAGTTCGTTCGGTCACCCAATCCTTCTGTCCGTAGCCCAAACTGCAAATTTAATTTTTCTTTAGTCAAAGGTTGTTTAAACAAAGTTGAATGTGCAGATATAGATGTAAAGTTTGTTTCGTGCACACTCTCAATTTCCCTTGCTTGGAACATATCTAACAGGTCTTCAGTTTTAGAGTTTAAAACCGAATCCATATTATCATTGATAGACCCTTTAATACAAGAAAAAATTGAAGGAGTTCCTATAAATAGGTCATTCACCCTGTTTCGGAACGTAGCAGTAAAAAATGCCGCATTGGCTTTCTTCCACTTTTTCCCCTTCACTTCGTAAATAACATAGGTAACTTTATCAAATTTCTCTTCCGTTGTCATTATTTTGATAGACTCGGTCAGACCTGAATCGACATTGTAAGTTAACGCCTCTGCCTTCCAGCCGGAAGCATCATCTTTCCGGTGCCATTGAAATTGAGGGTATTTTCGTTTTAAAGCTGTAACTTCGCTTTCAAACTCTTGTTTAGTTGTAATCTCTTTATTTATTTCTCTAGTGAGTACAGACCAATCCCCTATGTCTAAATCTTTATCTTTTTGTAACAGTCCCACCAATTTAACTATATCTGGTTTGCTTTCTGCCACAATCGTACTATTCCCAATTAAAATCACCATCAAACCAAGAAATACTATGTATGTTAACATTTTTTTGTTTAAATTAAACATGTTAAATCCCTCCCCTTTTACACATTCTTTCCACAAGGAGAGAGATCATACTTCGAGTTTTCCGACAATTGGTGACAACTTCCCCTTAAACTGGCAGGAAGCAAAAGCGAATACAAGAGTAGAATCATATTTTGCTATAAGAAAATTCTTACAGCTTATCAGTCATTACTAAACATATACGGAAGTTGGTTTGCAAATCCCAGGTAGTCGAGGAAGAAATTACTTACAACTGAACCGATGGCAACCGTTAATAAAATATATAAAACCCTGGCCTTGATGACAGAATTGGATCTTAATATTTTATCAAAATGTAATGCCTGGAGAGCCCACCAGGTAACTGCGATGAAAAACAAGTGTGCAATTATTCCTGTTAAAGCCTGCTGTCCCATTGCTGAAAACATGTACATACCTCCTAACAGACACCCGAATTCTATTCTAACACAAAACCCCTTCATATTTGGAATTTAAAAGGAAGAATTGCAAAATATCTTTTTAAAACTGTAAATAGAGGCTTGATCCAATGGAACAAGCCTCTGATACAGGCATTATATCATTTACTTGAAATAAAGTCTGTAAATTCGCCAAATTGATCATGAATAAAATCAAAGGCAATATTTGGCGCCACCCCGAAAAGTATGGTGCCTATTACGCAAATGATCAACACAATGTAAAGACCCGGACGGATTTTAATGACCTTCTCTGAATGAATGGGTCGGAAAAAGACCTGAACCAATAATCCGAAATAATACACATAGGATACAATGGTACCTGCAATCATGATTCCCGCAAGGACAAAATGTCCAGGCTCCGTTATGAATGTTCCAAGAAAAATATTAAGTTTGCCAATGAAACCTGTCGTTCCGGGGATTCCAGCAAGCGACAGGATAAATACGGTGAATGCAATGGCAAGATAAGGTGATTTCCTCCCCAGTCCTGCAAGAATGCTAATATCTTCTGACCCACTTTGGCTGGATAACAGCTGAATGACTGCGAATACACCGATATTCATTAATACATAAGCCATTAGGTAAAACCAGACAGTATCTAGGAGAAAATATCCCCCGCCCAATGTAGCCACCGCTACAAGCAGGTAACCCGCATGGGCGATGCTTGAATAAGCGAATAATCGTTTTAAATTTTGCTGCCTTAACGCAACCACATTTCCAATGATGATCGTCAGGCCCGCCAACGAAGCTATATAGATATTATTTTTTTCCAAAAAGTCGAGCGCTCCGAACGTATCACCGGAAGCTGTTAGGAACAACGAGAGAAAAATGCGCAGGATGATGACGAAACCCGCCATTTTCGAAATTACACTCAAGAAGGCTGCGACCGGTGTCGGTGCCCCCTCATACACATCCGGCGCCCACATATGAAATGGAGCGGCAGCTATCTTGAAGGCTACTCCGACAAACACCATGAAGAAAGCTAGGCCCATGATGTATTGCAGCTGTCCGTCCGTCATCGCAGCCATCGTCCGGCTCATTTCGCCTAGATTGACCGAACCGGTCACTCCATATAAATAGCTCATCCCAAATAAAGTGATCGCTGTGGAAATGCCTCCGTTTATCACATACTTCATGGACGCTTCGTTGGACTTCCGATCATGCTTGCGTATTCCGACCAATATATAAGATGAAAGTGAAAGAAGTTCCAGTCCAACGAACAGCGTTATCAAATCACCGCTTGAGGACATGACCATCGCTCCAAGCAAAGCGGTCAGGAACAGATAATAAAATTCCCCCCGGTGCTCCCGCAGCCCCTCTTGCGGTTCATATCCTTCAGCCAGAAGGATGATTAGGGCAGCTCCGAATAACAGTAGCAGCTTAAAAGCTTTTGCAAATGAATCTAAACGAAACGTATCGGATAAGATACTGACTGTCTCAAAGGATAGCAGGCTAATCAGTGACAAACATGCCAAAATGATTCCGGTTAGCGCGAGCCATGCCAGTTTTCTCCGATTAAAGTGCTTCGGCCAGAATAAATCCAATATCGAAAGAATCATGGTCGTTCCAAGGATGATGAATTCCGGCATCATCGCTCCCCAATCATAAGAAAGCATCGTGTTCCAATCCATCCTTCATCGCCCCCCTAGAGCTAGCATCATGGCTTCAATCGTTCCTTGAAGAGGCCCGCCTAACAAATTTGGGTATACCCCAATAGATATTATCAAACCGAGAAGAACCAATGCAGGGACAAACTCCCAGCTTCCAAGGTCCCGCTTCTCTTTTTCTATCAAGCTAGCATTTTTCCCGAAAGTCATCAGCATGACCGCCCTCAGTACATAGACAGCGGTTAATACAAGCCCGATCACGCCTATTGCCGCAAGCAACGGCTGACTCTTGAATAAGCCAAGAAATACCATGAATTCACTGATGAAGCCGGACATGCCAGGCAAACCGAGTGAAGCCATCCCGCAGGCTAACATAAACCCTGAAAAAATCGGCATCGACTTGGCCAATCCCCCTAGCTTAGGAAGCATGGTGGTTCCCGTCCGCTCATACAAAACACCCACCAAGAAAAACAACAAAGCAGCAATTAGTCCGTGTGAGATGACTTGAAAAATAGCTCCCTGAATGCCCGCTTCATTCAAGGCTCCCAGCCCCATCATGACGATACCCATATGTGAGATCGACGAGTAGGCTAAAACGAGCTTGAAATCCGTTTGTACCAAAGCTAGAAATGCACCATATAAAAAACTGAGGACCCCAAATAGGACAATGGTAAAGGCCAAGCTTTTATATTGTTCAGGAAATATCCCCATTCCAAACCGGATGATTCCGTACGCCCCTATTTTCAATAGGACACCCGCATGTATCATGACTATAGATGGAGGTGCTTCTGCATGGACCCGCACCATCCAGCTGTGAAAGGGAAAGACGGGCAGCTTTATCGCAAATGCTACGAGAAAGGCGAGACATAAACCATATTTCATCGAACCGGATATTGGTGCAAAAAGTGAAACACCGCCCATTGTCATCATCTGTGTCAATGCTGCAATGTTGGTCGTACCTGTCCTGGCAAACAAAATCAAAATAGCCACTAATAAAACAGCCGAACCAATGCCATTATAAATCAGAAAACTATAAGAAGCTTTCTCCCTCTCCAGAAAGCCCCATCTGCCAATTAAAAAGAAAGCAGGAATCAAAGTCATTTCAAAGAAGATGAAAAAAAGGATCAAATTTTCTGCGGTGAAGACACCGAGCATCCCAATCTCCAGGATCAAAAATAACAAATAATACCCTTTCCATTCCTTTTTTATATAAATGGATGCGATTGCGGCCAGTGATGAAATGATTGTTGTCAGTAATATGAAGATGAGACTTAATCCATCCAGCCCCAACTCAAAGTCAACCGTGAAGAGCTTGGGATCATACATCTCCAAATTCCCAAACCTGATCCAATTCAACTTAATGTCAAATAAGGATAGGGCCACACCCGAATAATATTGGCTGCATAGAAAGAACGATAGGAAAAGAGGAGGCAGTGTTCCGAAAAAGCCAAATTGTTTAATCGTCCTTTCCTCTTTTTTCGGCATGAGGGCAACCATCACTATGCCCAGCAGCGGTGAAAACACTAAAAGCGAGAGCAAATAGACATTCATCTTAGATACCCCCCAGTTACTGCAAAAATCACCAACAGTACCGCAAGTCCCAGAAAGGCTATCATGCCATATTGCTGTACCTGTCCTGTTTGCAGTTTAGACCCTATTTTCCCCAATCCTTCTATCGAACTTGTTACAGTGGAAACCAGGCCGCCGACAATGAACCTTTCTATATAAGATAGGAATATACTAAAGCCTTTGACTGCATAGCCTGCAGTGTAATGGTAAATCTCATCAATATAATACTTATTTTCTAAAACCCGATATACCTCGGAGTTTTCTTTGACAAGCCAGTCCCGAGGTAACTTCTTTTTAGCGTATATCATATAAGCAAGGTATATCCCGGCCAGCGATACAAGCACGGCCAGCAACATTATCCAAACGGGTCCCTCACTATGGCTGGCGCCTAGAACAGCTTCATTTCCCTCCACAAGCCATTCCCCAAGGAAAGTTCCAAACCACGGTGTTTGGATATACCCGCCGATTACAGCAAGCAAAGCCAATGCGAGCATGGGAATTAGCATGATGGAAGGTGATTCCTTGACCTGTTTTACTTGACTGCGCGAATCGCCTGCAAACATCATGAAAAACAGCCGGAACATATAAAACGCAGTTAAAAAGGAGGTAACCACCGCTAGACCAAACAATATATAACTACCATTCTCCCAGGCTGCCATTAGAATTTCATCTTTACTGAAAAAACCTGAGAGCAACGGAAACCCCGATATCGCCAACGTGCCAGTCAAGAACAGCGGCCCAGTCCAATTCAACTTACCCCATAGGCCGCCCATCTTTTCCATATCCTGTGTATGTATAGCATGAATAACACTGCCTGCTGCCAAAAACAGCAATGCTTTAAAAAAGGCATGGGTCATTAAATGAAACACACCGGCCACATATCCCGAAGTACCCAAAGCAAGCATCATAAAGCCAAGCTGAGAGATTGTCGAATAGGCCAATACACGCTTAACATCCTTTTGCACGATGGCAATGCTTGCGGCAAATATGGCTGTAATTCCGCCTGTTATAGCTACGACCTGCATCGCAGCAAAACTTGCCATGAATAGCGGAAACATGGCCGCCACTAGGTAAACCCCTGCAGCAACCATGGTTGCTGCGTGTATCAATGCGGAAACCGGAGTCGGGCCTTCCATTGCATCCGGAAGCCATGTGTGAAGTGGAAATTGTCCAGACTTCCCAACCGCTCCGATAAAAATCAAAATAGCGATTAAAGTCAGTTTTTCACTTGATATCATGCCCGATTGAACGGCTTGAAAGATCTCTCCATATTCAAAGCTGCCTGTTTCCCAGAATAGCAGAATGATGCCGATTAAGAGCCCTACATCCCCAATCCTGGTCATGATGAATGCCTTCTTCGCTGCAGCCTTAGCTTCAAGTTTATAAAAGTAAAACCCAATGAGCAGGAAAGAACCCATCCCGACCAATTCCCAGAAGATATAAAGTTGTAATAAATTTGGTGCCATGACAAGTCCAAGCATGGCAAAGGTGAAGAAGCCCAGATAAGCATAAAAAATGGAGAATCGCACTTCACCCTTCATATACCCCTTCGAATATATCTGGACAAGCAGGCTGACAAGGGAAACGACCACAAGCATCAAGGCATTAAGCTGATTGATTTCGAATCCAGCTGAAAGTTGCGTCCCCCCGAAGGAAAGCCAATCTATCGATATATTATATGTAGGTTCTTTAAATCGTTCCATCAGGACGAGCAAAGATAAAACAAACGAAGCCAATGTACATATTATTCCTATAAAAGCCCCTCGTTCCCGCAACCGCCCGCCTGATAGAAGCAGAACCAGAAACGTGACGAGTGGAAAGACCGGTATGAGCCATGCGTACTCCATCATCGTATCAAATCCCCTTCTTCATTTATATAAACCTTCAATTCTTCATAATTTCCATTTCATCGACATTGACCGTCTTCCGATTGCGATAAAGGGACATTAGTATAGCCAGCCCTACTGCCGCCTCGGCCGCAGCGATCGTAATCGTGAATAAGGAAAAAACTTGACCCGTAATGGATGGCGTTACCCCGAATTTACTGAAGGCAACTAAATTGATATTTGCAGCGTTCAACATCAGCTCGATTGAAATCAACACAATGACCGCATTTCTTTTCGTCAAGGCACCATATAGCCCTATACAAAATAAAACGAGTGCCAATACAAGGTAAGCCGACAAGGGAACTCCCGTCATGATCGATCTCCCTCCTCATCATCTTTTTTAGCCAATACGATGGCACCGACTAAAGCAACAAGCAAGAGTACCGACATCACTTCAAAAGGAATTACATATTTTGAAAAAAGTTCGATTCCTATTTGCTTTGTATTTTCCTCATGCAAGGCCGTTGGCTGAACAGGTATATCCAGATTATAAATCCCCAGATAAACCGCCACGGCAAATCCAGCAATCGCCGCCAGCAAGGAGAACTTCCCCCAGCCCCCTTTAGCGGGTGCCTCATTTTCTTGGTGTTTTGTCAGCATAATCCCGAATAGCATCACGATCGTAATTGCTCCTGAATAAATAAGGATTTGGACAATGGCGACAAACTCGGCCGAAAGCAACATATAAATGCCTGCAATGCCCAAGAAAGTAAAAACAAGTGCAATTACCATGTGCACCACTTTTGTTAAGGTAATCAGCAGCACCCCGCCTAATATCGAGACGAGTGCCAAACCAATGAAGGCAATTAATTCACCCGACAAACTCATACTTTATTCACCTTCCGGATATTTTCATCATTTTCATCCAGCCACTCCAGATTTTTAAATAGATGATCACGACTATACTCGGCCAGCTCGAATTGATTCGTCATCACGATTGCTTCTGTAGGGCAGACCTCCGTACATAAATCACATAAAATGCAAATCTCGAAATTGATGTCATACGTATCGATGATTTTCCCTTTTTTCGACGGGTCCGGATGTTTCTTACCAGTTAATTGAATACAATCCGTTGGGCAAATTGTCACGCATTGATTGCATACAATACACTTTTCAGGATAGAATTTCTGGATTCCGCGGAATCGGTCAGGAAGTGGAAGCGGCTCATTCGGGTAGTCATAGGTCACTTTTTTCCTCGTCAAGTTCTTTAATGTATAGGTTAAACCTTTTGCTAAACCAAGCATATAAATCCCTCGCTTTCCGACCAGCTTAAGTTTCTAAAAAAGGTTAATCAATTCTTTTATAAGTGCCGTCAAAAATATATTAGCCAATGCAACCGGAAGCAGCACCTTCCATCCGAATTCCATCAATTGATCGGCCCTTATACGAGGAAAGGTTACACGAATCCAGACCAATACATAGAATACGGCACTGAACTTCAGACCGAACCAGATGGCTGCCGGAATAAAATCCAAAAACGGAATAGAATTCCATCCCCCTAAAAATAATACAGTGGTTAGCGTTGCCATTGCAAACATATACACATATTCGGATAACATAAAGAATGCCCAGCGAAATCCAGAGTATTCAACATGATAGCCAGCAACAAGTTCGGATTCCGCTTCCGGAAGATCAAAAGGAACCCTGTTCAACTCGGCAACCGATGCAATAAAAAAAACGATAAACGCAATCGGCTGAAGAAAAATGAACCAAACCCTTTCCTGGGCTGCAACTATATCATTCAAGTTTAAACTGCCTGTTATGAGGACGATTCCCACTAGCGACATCACCAAAGGGATCTCATAAGATATCATTTGCGCGGCTGCCCTCATTCCGCCAATCAAAGAATATTTATTATTGGATGCCCAACCCGCTGTGACGATGCCGATGGTCGATATGCCGGAAATCGCCATATAATAAAGCAATCCGACACCTATATCAGCAAATTGAAAGGCATCGGTGAACGGCAAGGTGGCAAGGACCATGAAAGCAGGGGCAAAAGCAATCACCGGAGCTAAAATATATAACGGCTTATCAGCTTTTTTCGGTATCGTATCTTCCTTGATCAGAAGTTTCAAAACATCGGCAACGGTCTGCAAGAGACCCCATTTCCCCCCAATTTGGTTTGGGCCGACACGCATCTGCATGAATCCCATGATTTTTCGCTCTGAAAGGATTCCATAGGTTACAAACCCTAATACGACGAACAGGAGCAGGACTGCCAAACCAAAAAAAATGCCAAAATTCAGCAGGCTTGGAGCGGAGTGGAGAAGGTCCTTGATCATTTATCCATCCACCTCCCCTAAAACTATATCGATTGCACCTAATATCGTTATCAAGTTCGCCATATTTTCCCCTTCCAATAATTTCGGAAGTATTTGCAGATTATAAAATGAAGGTCTGCGAAATTTCAAACGGTATGGCTCTTTTTTCCCTTCACTCGCGATATAACAGCCGATTTCCCCTCTTGGTGATTCAATTCTGACAAATGCTTCACCCTTAGGAACCTTTATTATTTTGGGGACATTTGCAAGGACTGGCCCTTCTGGAAATTGCTCAACCGCCTGCTCGATGATTTTCAGTGATTCTTCGATTTCTTCCATTCTACAGTGATAGCGAGAAAAGGCATCACCCTCTTCCCTTGTAGGAACATCAAATGTGAACCTGTCATAAATCGAATATGGTTCATTTTTTCGTAAATCCCATTTCACACCTGTACACCTTAAGTTGGCACCGCTAAGCGAATACTGCAAGGCTTCTTCCTTCGTATAGATGCCCACCCCTTTAACCCGATTCACAAAGATTTCATTCCCTGTCACAAGCTCATGGTAACCGGCAAGCTGCTCCCTCATATAAGGGACAAACTCGGCAACCTTCGCAATCCAGTCTTCAGGAGCATCCCATTTCACACCTCCGACACGCATATAATTGAATGTAAGGCGTGCCCCTGACAATTCAGTCAATAAATTAACGATCATTTCACGCTCTCGAAAGGCGTATAGGAAAGGGCTCGTCGCACCTATATCCAGCAAGTATGTACCCCACCAGACAAGGTGGCTTGCAACTCTGCCCAATTCCATTGCGATAACCCGCAAATATTCTGCCCTTTCGGGAATCTCCACCCCCATCATTGTCTCAACAGCATGGCAAAGCACATAATTATTTGTCATTGCCGCTAGATAATCGAGCCGATCGGTATATGGGATTATTTGTGTATATTGCAGATTTTCCGCTAATTTTTCCGTACCGCGATGCAGATACCCAATAACAGGTGTAGCCTCTTTTATAATTTCACCGTCAATCTTGATGACAAGCCGAAAAACACCATGTGTACTCGGATGCTGCGGCCCGACATTGAGAAGCATTTCTTCCGTCCTTAACATTGGGCTTACACCTCCACATCATAAGGCTGATAATCTTTTCTAAGGGGATACCCTTTCCAATCATCACCAAGTAAAATCCGTTTTAGATCAGGGTGTTCATAAAAGTTAATACCTAATAAATCATATGCCTCACATTCTGGCCAATTTGCTCCTGACCATAATGAGACCAATGATGGAATAACGGGAGATTCCCTATCAAGCTTCACCTTCAAGGCAACTGATTGGTTCATTTTGAATGAATGTAAATGTACATAGATTTCCATATGGGATTCAAAATCCGTACCATGAAGTTCCGATAAATACGAAAAGTCAAGCTGTTCATCGTATCGCAGAAATTTCGCTATTGAGAAATATGTATCCGGATTAGCCACTAAAGTGGGTACATCTTTTGATAATCTATTAATATAGTGCTCTAATAATGCCCCTTGTCCTAAATGGCGTTCAATAGCAGAAACAATTTGATCGAGTTTCGACTGATTTGGGGAAAGCTCGCTAGGGACGATAACTTCTTCGCTTTCCTTTACAGCGGTCCTGTTCTTCGCAGCAGCAGCTGCTGCTGCCTTCGCCTTGGCCGCTGCCGCCGCCTTTTGCTTCGCTATATCCGTTTCATCTTCCGGCTTCTCCGCACTTTCAGCTTTCGCCTGTTTTCGGGCCAGTGCTGCCGCTTTCGCCTTGGCCGCTGCCGCCGCTTTTTGCTTCGCTATATCCGTTTCATCTTCCGGCTTCTCCGCACTTTCAGCTTTCGCCTGTTTTCGGGCCAGTGCTGCCGCTTTCGCCTTGGCCGCTGCCGCCGCCTTTTGCTTCGCTATATCCGTTTCATCTTCCGGCTTCTCCGCACTTTCAGCTTTCGCCTGTTTTCGGGCCAGTGCTGCCGCTTTCGCCTTGGCCGCTGCCGCCGCCTTTTGCTTCGCTATATCCGTTTCATCTTCCGCATCTGCACTTTCAGCTTTCGCCTGTTTTCGGGCCAGTGCTGCCGCTTTCGCCTTGGCCGCTGCCGCCGCCTTTTGCTTCGCTATATCCGTTTCATCTTCCGCATCCGCACTTTCAGCTTTCGCCTGTTTTCGGGCCAGTGCTGCCGCTTTCGCCTTGGCCGCTGCCGCCGCCTTTTGCTTCGCTATATCCGTTTCATCTTCCGGCTTCTCCGCAGCTTCCTCTTTCGCCCGTTTTCGGGCCAGTGCTGCCGCTTTCGCCTTGGCCGCTGCCGCCGCCTTTTGCTTCGCTATATCCGTTTCATCTTCCGCATCCGCACTTTCAGCTTTCGCCTGTTTTCGGGCCAAAGCTACAGCCTTCGCCTTGGCAGCTGCCGCTGCCTTTTGCTTCGCTAAGTCTTCCTTTTCACTCATCTATATCACCCGCTTTCCGGTTTTCGCCTCGTAACGGATTTTTTCTTTTAACTTATTGATTCCATAAATAAGTGCAGCTGGGTTTGGGGGACAACCCGGTATATATACATCGACAGGTACAATTTGATCTACCCCTTTGACCACTGAGTATGAGTGAACATAAGGCCCACCAGCCGTTGCACAGGATCCCATTGCAATTACCCATTTAGGTTCTGGCATTTGTTCATATAATCTGCTTATTATTGGAGCCATTTTTTTCGTTACAGTTCCTGAAACAATCATGACATCCGATTGTCTGGGTGATGTCCGAAAAAATGATCCAAATCGGTCCAAATCATAATGAGAGGAGCCGACACCCATCATTTCAATTGCACAGCATGCCAAACCGAAAGTCATTGGCCAGAGTGAGTTACTTCTAGCCCAGCCTTTTATTTGTTCAAGTGTGGATAAAAAAATACTGTGTCGCATTTCTTCCATTTCTGCAGGGGTAAGTTCATCTAATTTCAATTCCACTTTAACACCTTCTTTTTCCAAGCGTAGATTAGCCCTAGCATAAGGATCAGGACAAAAAACAGCATTTCAATCAATGCAAACAGTCCGAGTTCATCATAAGCGACCGCCCATGGGTAAAGAAAAACCGTTTCTACGTCAAATATGACGAACATCAATCCGAATAGATAATACCTGACATTGAATTGAACCCTTGAATCCTGAAAAGGATCGATTCCACTTTCATAAGTCGTATATTTCATATCTGTCGGTTTATAAGGCCTTAGCAGTCTACCAAGAAATAAAGCGATCACAGGCAATAAAATGCCGAGACAAAGGAAAACAAATACAATTAAATAATTATTTTGGTAAATATGCAGCTGTCCCATGTTCATCTCCCTTTATGGATAAATCATGTTAAATGGGTTCAATTTAGATTTGCTTGTCTTCTTTTTGGATACCTTTTAAATATTATGCAGGGTGACATTCTTTTAGAAGCAATGTGAAAGGAGGGGGTATGAAGCAATAATTGTAAGCGTATACATTATAACATTAGGCTAAAAGCATGTCGACGAGTTAAGGATTAAAATGGAAAATACTTTACTCTATAATTCGACTTTTTTTTCATTCTACAACCTTTTTTATTAAATATTACTATCCTCAAAAACCTTTTGGTTAAAAAAAACACCTAATCTTACCACGAATGGCTCGATCAGGTGTTTTCATCAATTAAAGTTATCGCATTTCTGCAATTTGGATTCGGTTGATGGCACGTTTAAGCGCTAAATCAGCTCTTTTGGCATCATTTGATCCATCATTGTTCTGCAATCTTTGTTCAGCACGGGCTTTTGCTGCTTGAGCACGTGCAAGATCGATAGTTTCAGCTCTTTCAGCAGATTGAGCCAAAATGGTTACCACATCAGGGCGAACTTCTAAGAAGCCACCATTTACAGCTACATAGTCTGTGTTGCTTCCATTTTTAAGACGGACAGCACCAATGGTAAGCGGGGCTACAGTTGGAACGTGTCCAGCCATGATTCCCAGCTCACCGCTTTTAGCTTTAGTGCTTACCATTTCAACTTCTGCATCATATACTGGGCCATCGGGAGTAACAACATTGACTTTAATGGTCTTCATTTCATTCCCTCCTAGGTCCCTTTAATTAAGCCATTTCTTTTGCTTTAGCAATAACTTCTTCGATGCGGCCAACTAGACGGAAAGCATCTTCAGGAAGTTCGTCATATTTTCCAGCTAGGATATCTTTGAATCCTTGGACTGTTTCTTTAACTGGTACATAAGATCCTTTTTGACCAGTGAACTGTTCAGCCACGTGGAAGTTTTGTGACAAGAAGTTTTGAATTCTACGAGCACGGGCAACGATTACTTTTTCGTCTTCGCTTAATTCGTCCATACCCAAGATGGCAATAATATCTTGAAGTTCTTTATATTTCTGTAAAGTCGATTGCACTTGACGAGCCACTTTATAGTGCTCAGCGCCAACGATTTCCGGGCTAAGGGCACGAGAAGAAGACGCCAATGGATCAACTGCAGGGTAAATACCCATTTCAGAAAGTTTACGCTCAAGGTTTGTTGTTGCATCCAAGTGAGCGAAAGTTGTAGCTGGAGCCGGATCCGTATAGTCATCGGCAGGTACATAGATCGCTTGAATGGATGTAACTGAACCTTTATTTGTTGAAGTGATACGTTCTTGCAATTGGCCCATTTCAGTAGCAAGAGTTGGTTGGTAACCTACCGCTGAAGGCATACGTCCTAGTAGGGCGGAAACCTCAGAACCTGCTTGTGTGAAACGGAAAATGTTATCGATGAAGAAAAGAACGTCTTGTCCTTGTTCGTCACGGAAATATTCAGCCATTGTCAAACCGCTTAGAGCGACACGCATACGTGCACCTGGCGGCTCGTTCATTTGTCCGAATACCATCGCTGTTTTCTTGATAACACCAGAATCAGTCATCTCGTAGAAAAGGTCATTACCTTCACGAGTACGCTCACCTACACCAGCGAATACCGAGATACCGCCGTGCTCTTGTGCGATGTTATTGATAAGTTCTTGGATAAGTACAGTTTTACCAACACCGGCTCCACCGAAGAGACCGATTTTACCACCTTTGATGTAAGGAGCAAGTAAATCTACTACTTTAATACCCGTTTCAAGAATTTCAACTGATGTTGATAATTCCTCGAATGTTGGTGCTTGTCTGTGAATTGGATCACGACGCACCTCTGCTGTAAGTGGTTCAAATAGGTCAATGTTTTCCCCTAATACGTTGAAAACACGACCTAGAGTAACTTCACCTACAGGTACTGAAATTGGAGCTCCTGTATCAACAGTCTCTGCACCACGGGTTAAACCATCAGTGGAAGACATTGCTACAGTACGAACTGTATTATCACCTAGTTGAAGGGCCACTTCAAGAGTTAGTCCTGTACCAGACGCTGTATTTTCGATTCTTAACGCGTTATAGATCTTAGGAAGTTGTCCGTCTTCGAATTTCACGTCAACAACCGGACCCATAACTTGAGTAACGCGTCCTATATTCATCGTTTTCCCTCCTAACGTTGCTTATAACGACTATCGAGTTTATGGAACGGCCAAGCTTCGTCCGGGCCGACCGCCCCTTTAATGATTTTATTCTAAAGCTGCTGCACCGCCGACAATCTCTGTAATTTCTTGAGTGATCGCTGCCTGACGTGCACGGTTATATTGTAATGAAAGTGAGTCGATCAATTCTTTTGCATTATCGGTCGCATTTTTCATTGCAGTCATACGTGCAGAGTGCTCACTTGCTTTACCATCTAACAAAGCACCATAAATCAAACTTTCTGCGTACTGAGGCAGTAATACCTCAAGGATTTCTTCTGCATTCGGTTCAAATTCATAAGAAGTCAATGTTGCATTGGAAGTATTAAAGTCAGCTAACGGAAGGACTTGCTTTTCCGTTACATCCTGCTGGATTGGGCTGACATAATGGTTATAGTACATATAAAGCTCATCACACAGCTCATTCAGATATAAATTCACTGTCGATTTTGCAAGGGAGCTAATGTCAGCGAAAGACGGCTGATCAGGAACCCCAATTACTTCAAGCTCTACGTGCATGTTACGGCTGACAAAGAAATCACGGCCAACCCTTCCGATTGCGATAATGACGAACTCATCATTGGATTTATGGCGTTCAAGAATGGTTTTATGAACGTGGCGAAGGATGCTACTATTGTAAGCCCCAGCCAATCCACGGTCCGATGTGATTACCAAGTAACCGGTTTTCTTAACGGGACGTGAAGTAAGCATTGGATGAGATGCATCCGTGCTTCCGTTCGCAATACTAGATACCACTTCTTGAATTTTTTCCATATATGGAACATATGCTTTAGCATTAGCTTCTGCACGGTTCATTTTAGAAGCAGATACCATCTGCATCGCTTTTGTAATTTGACTCGTCTTTTTCGTTGAAGTAATCCGAGACTTAATATCGCGTAAAGAGGCCATTCATTCTCACCACCCTTTTATAAATTAGTTAGACCTTTATTATTCAGAAATAACGAAGTTCTTTTTGAATTCGTTAATTGCAGCAACGATAGCAGCGTCTTCAGGAAGACCTTTAGTTGTGCGAATGTGATCTAATAATTCCGGATGAGAACGATCTAGGAACACATAGTATTCTTCTTCAAAACGAAGGATATCCGATACTGGAATATCATCTAAATGACCTTTAGTCAATGCATAGAAAATCATGACTTGTTTTTCAACTTTGATCGGTTTGTTTAGGTCTTGTTTTAGAACTTCAACTGTACGAGCACCACGGTTAAGTTTTGCTTGTGTTGCAGCATCCAGATCAGAACCGAATTGAGAGAATGCTTCCAATTCACGGTATGAAGCCAAGTCAAGACGTAAAGTACCGGCAACTTTTTTCATCGCTTTAATTTGTGCAGATCCACCAACACGGGATACGGATAGACCAGCGTTAATCGCAGGACGTACACCTGAGAAGAACAAATCGGATTGCAAGAAGATTTGTCCATCAGTGATGGAAATTACGTTTGTTGGAATGTAAGCAGAGATGTCGCCTGCTTGTGTTTCAACAAACGGAAGCGCAGTGATTGAACCGGCACCTAAAGTGTCATTCAATTTTGCTGCACGCTCAAGTAAACGGGAGTGCAAGTAGAATACATCCCCTGGGAATGCTTCACGACCTGGAGGACGGCGAAGTAGCAAGGAAAGTTCACGGTATGCAGATGCTTGCTTAGAAAGATCATCATAAACCACAAGAACGTGCTTGCCAGCGAACATGAACTCTTCACCCATAGTCACACCAGCATATGGAGCTAGGTATAAAAGTGGTGCTGGTTGAGAAGCTGATGCAGATACAACGATTGTGTAATCCAAAGCACCATTTTTACGTAGTGTTTCAACAGTTCCACGAACCGTTGATTCTTTTTGACCGATAGCAACATAGATACAGATCATATCTTGGTCAGCTTGGTTAAGGATTGTATCGATCGCAACTGATGTTTTACCAGTTTGACGGTCACCAATGATTAACTCACGTTGTCCACGACCGATTGGAACTAATGCATCGATTGCTTTAATACCTGTTTGTAAAGGTTCATGAACTGATTTACGGTCCATTACACCTGTTGCAGGGCTTTCGATTGGACGAGTTTTTGTCGTAGCGATCGGGCCAAGACCATCTAATGGCTGTCCAAGCGGATTCACGACACGTCCGATTAATTCTTCTCCAACTGGCACTTCCATGATTCTGCCAGTACGGCGAACTTCACTGCCTTCTTTAATGTCTCTGAATGGTCCAAGAATAACAACACCCACGTTATTTTGCTCAAGGTTTTGTGCTAATCCCATTGAGCCATTGGAAAATTCTAAGAGCTCCCCAGACATTGCATTATCTAAACCATGAACGCGTGCGATACCATCACCAACAGTGATAACCGTACCAACATCGCTTACTTTAATTTCCGACTGATAGTTTTCAATCTGCTTTTTAATCAGCGCACTGATTTCTTCAGCTTTGATGCTCATGAATTTCACCCCTATCTGTGAATATTAACCTAATAGTTGTTTGCTAAGGCGATCTAGCTTACCGCTAATCGTCCCGTCATATATGCGGTTACCGATTTGTAGTTTGATGCCGCCAAGGATATTGCTATCCGTAACATTAGTAATGCGTAAATTTCTTTTGCCGATTTTTGCAGCAAAAGATGTAGACACAGCTTCCACTTCCGTTTCAGTCAATGGACGAACTGTATAGACCGTTGCATCAGCTACTGAGTTTTCTTCATTCGCATGTTCGATGAACTCTTGTGCCATTGCTGTCACATCATCTGTACGATGACGTTCCACCATTAACATCACAGTGTTTTGAACGGAAGAAGAAAGGCTTGCAAAAGCATTTGCAATCAAAGCGCCTTTTGCATCTTTAGTCATTTTAGGATGAGCCAGGAAGCTTAATAGCTCATTATCATTTGTGAAAACTTCATTCACTATGCGAAGCTCTTCTTCAAGTTGGTTAATGAGATTTTGCTCTTTCGCAATTTGGAAAAGGGCAACGGCATAACGCTTTGCTACTGTTATATCGCTCATTTCCCTTCTCCTGCCTCTTGAATGTAGTCATTAATCAATTGCTCTTGATCTGCTTCGGATAGTTCTTTTTCTATTACTTTAGAAGCAATAAGTACGGATAAAGATGCCACTTGCTCGCGTAATGCCGTAATGGCTTTTTCTTTTTCCTGTACGATTTCACGCTTAGCTGATTCTTTGACGCGGTCAGCTTCAAGACGTGCTTGATTCACGATCTCTTCACGCTGTGCTTCACCTTGAAGTTTTGCGTTTTCTATAAGTTGTCCCGCTTCAGTGCGAGATTGTTTTACGATTTCACGTTGTTCTTCTAAATATTTAAGTGCTTCTTGTCTGCTAGCTTCAGCTGCTTGAATTTCATTTGCAACATGTTCTTCACGTTGAGTCATGATGCCCATTAGAGGACCCCATGCAAATTTCTTCAGCAACGCTAACAAAATGATAAACATTACTAATTGGTATAACATGTCTCCGCCATTAAAGCCCTGAGACGTTGACCCAAGTACAAAGCTGCTTGTTAACACGCTTGGTTCACTCCCTTCACGAGTTTCACTTCTTAAAGCGTTCATTATATGAACTTTAGAAAACTATGCTCTTAAACTGTATAAAAACAGGATTGTGGACATAAAGGAAAGGCGAAGGTTCACATGGAACGAACTTCGCCATTTTTGAACTTTTTAAAGGTTCTATTAAGCACCAAATACCATAAATGCGATTACTACCGCGATGATAGGCATCGCCTCAACTAAACCTACCCCGATGAACATTGTTGTTTGAAGCATACCGCGAGCTTCTGGTTGACGAGCGATACCTTCTACTGTTCTTGAAACGATCATACCATTACCAATACCTGCACCTAGTGCTGCCAAACCAATTGCAATTGCTGCTGCAAGAAGACCTACTGAACCTGTCATTATAAATATCCTCCTTAGATTGTATCAAAATTTATTATTTTTTTAGTTCTAAATGAACTTATAATTAATGGTCGTCACTGACTTTATGAGACAGATAAACCATTGTTAACGTGACAAAGATAAACGCTTGGATACTACCGACGAAAATACTATAGCCTTGCCATACTAATGTAGGCACAATTGCACCAATAAATCCGGCAGCTCCACTAAATGCTAGGGTTCCCGCTAATAAACTCAGCAAAACTTCACCAGCATAAATGTTACCATATAGACGCAGACCAAGTGTCAAGGAGTTTGTAAATTCCTCTACAAGTGTCATTGGGTTTTTATAAGCTTTAAAGTAACCCTTGGCGCCTTTCATTTTTATAGCATAATAATGCGTTAAACCTAAAACCATGACTGCAAGAGTCAATGTGATAACTGGGTCGGCTGTTGGTGATTTCCACCAAAGCACTCCATCGTAACTAATTGCAAACGGAAGACCTAGCATATTGGACACAAAAATGTACATTAGCAAAGTCATACCAAGCAGTTGAAACTGACCACCTGTTCTCCAGTCCATGTTACTATTAATAATACCCTTAACAAAATCCATAATCCATTCCATGAAATTCTGCATCCCAGTTGGCTTCATTGCCAGCTTACGTGTACCAAGCACAGCAAGTATGAACACAACTAGACTGGCAACTGTAATCATTAGGACGTTACTCAAGTTAAAGGTTAGACCCATAAAATCGTATAAGGGTGCTCCATGATTCAACTATATTCACCTCTCTTCCCCGCTATCGACGTATTAATTGGATGAAAAAATCTATAAAAATGACAATATAAGCTGTCATTAATCCCCATACAACACTAATCAGATGAAAATGCTCCGGAAATTCCAATGCAATGAGTACCGCTAGACCTGCGGATGCCATTCGTGTCATCGTCCCAAGAGATTTAGTTTTCTTTCCCTCATCAAGCGCCTGACTGAATTTTTTCATTTTCTGATTGATCAGCCATAAATTGTATAAACTCAAACTCGTACCCAGTATAAGCCCAGCAAAAACGGCTTGATAACTCGTAAGTCCCCATCCAACAACATAAACCGCCAGAAGAAAAATTATATATTTACTCTGCCTGTTGAATATGATTTTCATTTCTGGCATTTTCATTTAATCTCCTGAGAAATATTTTCGAACTGAATGGAGCATTGCTTGTAAACCTAATGCAAGTCCACAAAGAAGGCCAATTACTAATAGCAGCGGTTCGAATCAAAGGTTCTGTCAAATCATCTTTCTAAAAAGAAGATACCGATCAAAACTGATCCGACTATTTGAGAAAGAATCGCTGACATCAAAGTCATAGCCATTTTAGACGGCGATCATTTGACGCAAGTTGCATCCTCGCGGTTGAATTTGGTGGAGGATAGAAAACATTTCATGCTGTAAAAATCTGCATGCCGGGCTACTGAAAACCCTCTCATTTTACATCCTTTGTTAGCATACAATAGGCTAGAATCATTGTCAATGAGTGGTTAGTGAAATTTGTCACAGGTTTGTAATTATTAACGAATTGTTCACAAATTATCTTTTTTCTTCTATTGACATCCGTTTTATTTTACTTATTGTCATCTGTTCACTCAATAAGTAACGTCTTTTCTATCCGATCTTCCCTTCCGCCCCTCCTCGCAAAGATTATCGCTTTATACACTCCTTTGGGCGGCAAGTCCTTTTTCAATACATCTTTTTTGATCAATCCGGAAGGTGCCGATCTCGACCAATCCAAATATCCAGCGAATTTCAAGCTATCTTCCTCATAAAGGGCAATACCGAATTCTTCAGCCCCACGCGGAAGGTACATTTCGTACCGATATGTGCCTTCCTTGTCCCCTTGGCCAAAATCAAATCCCATTATCCTTGGATAATCAGGCTCTTCTTTTACATATAAATAAGGAAGGGATATTCTTTTGGCTCCTTCCATTATAATGAGGTATCCATCAAAGACTCCCTTTTTAAGCACGGCTGGGTTAACCTGCAGTCCCACTTTTATCCGTTTCTTTTCCTTCGGATTCAAAGTAAGGGATTTTGGCAATTCCCAAGTGAGTCCCGTCTCTTTTAATGGGACCATAAAAGAGTACTTCCTCCTTTTCGTTCCGGTATTTTCTATGACTATCGTTTCATGATGCTCTTCAATTCCTTCTTTTTTTGTATACATCCCAAAGGACAATGAGCTTGGATTCAAGAGCGTGTCCGCTTTTAATGCTTCGTCGATCTGAATGCGTCCAGCCCCCTGTTCATATGTGTGATAAAATTGATTCGCAGATTTCCTCAATGGCTTGGAAGTGCTCATCAATGCAGATTTCACTTGATCAGGATTCCAATCCGGGTGTTTTTGCAGGATTAATGCGACTGCTCCTGCAACATGCGGTGCGGACATACTTGTTCCATCCAAGGACATATATCCTTTAGGAACGGTGCTTTCAATTTCCACTCCCGGTGCCAATACGTCAGGCTTTATTCCCCATGATACGGTTACCGGGCCCCTTGAGCTAAAATCCGCGAGCCTATCCTGCTCGTTCTTATAAATAAATTGAACGGTTTTGCTTTGCCCTTGCTCCATGATTTGCTTAAGCTGCAATCCATCTCTTCTATTAATAGAAGCAGCTGGGATGTTCATTTCTTTTTCCAAGCTTCCAGTAAAGGTACCGCTCGTATTATTATAAACAATTACCCCCTTTGCACCTGCCTTTTCTGCATTGGATACTTTCTGCTGGAAGGTAAGTGTGCCACGTTCCATCAAAACAATCTTATCCCGAACATGTTTCAGTTCTTTTTCATTACCCAGTCCCCCATATATGACATCCTCGGAAAACGTCAGGTTCCATTTTTTAGAGCCTTGAAACAAGGTTAAATGCGATTGGTGCTTTTTCGATCCAAGTCCGTAAATCATATACGGAACCCTTAAGGGAGGAGTCGATGCCCCAACGGAAATCGCTTTTTCCGCTGTTCCGGGTGAGCCGACGGTCCATACAGCCGGACCGGAATTCCCATTTGATGTCACGGCAACTATTCCGCTTTCCACAGCCTTATTCAATGCAAGGGAGATAGGCAAATCAGGGCCATTGACGTTATTGCCAAGAGAGAGGTTCAATACATCCACCTTATCCTTCATGGCTGACTCAATAGCCGTCAAGACTTGATCCGTATCTCCTGCTCCACCTGGTCCCAAGGCTCGATATGCATATATCTCCGCCTCTGGTGCGACACCTTTCATTTTTCCATTGGCTGCAATGATTCCTGCCACATGAGTACCGTGTAATGTATTCAGGTCGCCTTGATTTTTGGTTTCCATCGGGTCTTCATCACCATCAACCAGATCCTTCCCACCTTTATAAGCTCGTTGCAAATCTGGATGTGTATAATCGATGCCAGTATCGATTATCCCTACTTTTACCCCTTTCCCGGTAATCCGGTGATTCTCCTTATCAAAGAAACCCCTGACCCTGCCTCCTCCTATGTACGGGACACTTTCATCCAACACGGCTTGATAAACAGATACTTCCGTTACAGCCTGAATTTCGTCCTCCTTTTTAAGTTGTTCTATCTCATTCATCTTCCCATGAAGGGAAAATCCATTCAGGGCAACCGAATAAACATTCCGTAATTGAAGGGATGGATATTTTCCAAGCAGTTTATCGATCTTTTTCCGTTGAAACGCCTTATCCATCGTGACAACAACCGTTACTTCCTTAGATTCTGATAGTTTTGGTAAAGGCGGCAGAATGACGGATGCCAATCCCTTTTCATTTTGATAAATAAATACAAAAAGGAAAACAAACACTAGAAACGTTTTCTTTCCCAACATAATCATCCCCTTAGCAGTTATCTTTTCTCAACAACCTTGGAGTATGCAAATAAAAAAAGGAAAAGCGCATGGCTTTTCCTTTTTTATGAGTCAAATCTAGTTGGCGGCATATTTATTTGCTTAAAATAGTAACGGATGGCTTCAGCTATGCGGACCGAAGCGTTTCCGTCCCCATATGGATTTGAAGCTTTGGACATTTTTTTGTGCACCTCTTGATCCGTGAGCAATTCATGTGCCAAATCATATATGGTTTGTTCATCAGTACCCGCCAATCTTAAGGTTCCAGCCGCAATCCCCTCAGGACGTTCAGTCGTATCCCTTAAAACCAGGACAGGTACACCAAGTGACGGTGCCTCTTCCTGGATTCCTCCAGAATCAGTCAAAATCAGATAGGCTCTTGAAGCGAAGTTATGGAAATCCAATACATCAAGCGGTTCGATCAAATGAACCCGCGGATCGTCCCCGAGAATTTCGTTTGCCAATTCTTGAACAAGAGGATTTAAATGGACTGGATATACCACCTGAACGTCATCATGTTCAGCAATGATTCTCTTAACGGCCCTGAAGATATTCCTCATGGGTTCCCCTAGATTTTCCCTGCGATGGGCGGTAAGCAGAATGAGCCTGTCTTCTCCAAGTCCATTTAAAACCGGATGGGAATAAGTGGACCGTACAGTCGTTTTTAAAGCATCGGTTGCCGTATTTCCCGTCACGAAGATATTATCCTTCTTGTTTTCGTTCAGCAGATTCTCCTCCGCTTTCGAAGTCGGCGCAAAATGCAAATCCGCCATCGTACCGGTAAGCTGTCGATTCATCTCTTCCGGATAAGGGGAATACTTATTCCAGGTGCGCAGCCCTGCTTCTACATGACCAATGACAATCTGATTATAAAAAGCAGCCAGACTTGCGACGAACGTTGTGGTTGTATCTCCATGTACAAGAACGATATCAGGCTTAGCTTCCTTCATTACGGAATCAAGACCATTTAATGCTCTTGTTGTAATGTCAGCAAGCGTTTGCCTTTCCTTCATTATGTCCAAGTCATAATCCGGCTGAATGGAAAATAGTTCGAGAACTTGATCTAACATTTGACGATGCTGAGCCGTAACAGCAACGATCGGCTTGAAATGTTCTGGGTGTTTTTGAAATTCGAGTACTAACGGAGCCATTTTGACAGCTTCTGGTCTCGTCCCGAAAATGGTCATGACTTTTATCGGTTTGTTCATTCTTGACACCTCAGCTTCTTTCCTTATTTTGTGCCGAATAAACGATCTCCTGCGTCTCCAAGACCTGGAACGATATAACCATGTTCATTCAGTTTTTCGTCAAGGCCAGCAATATAAATATCAACATCAGGATGGGCTTCTTTTAATGCGTCCACACCCTCTGGAGCTGCAATCAAACACATGAATTTAATATTGACTGCACCGCGCTTTTTAATGGAATGGATCGCTTCGATGGCTGATCCGCCAGTGGCTAACATCGGGTCAACGACAATGCATTCCCTTTCTGCCAAATCACTTGGCATTTTCGCATAATATTCAACAGGTTTCAATGTTTCAGGATCACGGTAAAGACCAACATGTCCGACCTTTGCAGCAGGAATCAGCTTAATGATTCCGTCCACCATGCCTATGCCTGCACGTAAAATCGGGACGATCCCCACTTTTTTACCAGAAAGCATTTTCACTTTCGCTGTGCTTACAGGCGTTTGGATTTCCACCTCTTCCAGCGGCATATCCCTCGTGATTTCAAATGCCATCAATGATGCAACTTCATCCACTAGTTCCCGGAATTCTTTTGTTCCTGTATTTATATCACGTATATAGGCTAATTTGTGTTGAATTAACGGGTGATCGAAAACATAAACTTTTCCCATTTAGCATCTCTCCAATTCCATTGCTTAGTTTTGCGCTCTTTTATGATTTCCCTAATCGAATAGAAAAATTTTCGTGTCTTTTAAAATTCACTTCAACCTATTTTACAGAAAAATGTTTCAATCTTCAATAAAGGTTTAGATGTCAGACCTATTTTCACTATTCGGATTCTTCTAAACACACAGACCTTCTTAAGGCACAAAAAACCGCTCCCTTTAAAAAGGGAGCGGCTCCGATATTACAATGAAGGATATAATTCAAATTTGTTCGCTAATGATTCAACACGCTGTTTTGCTTCTTCAAGTTTAGCTGCGTCCTCATTATTCTTCAAAACAAGTCCGATGATTGCAGCTATTTCATCCATGTCTTCCAATCCGAAGCCACGTGAAGTCACTGCCGCAGTCCCAATACGTATACCACTTGTAACGAATGGTTTTTCCGGGTCATAAGGAATCGCATTTTTGTTCACGGTAATACCGATTTCATCCAAAACATGCTCTGCGATTTTCCCAGTTAGTCCAGTAGAGCGCACATCAAGTAGAATCAAGTGATTGTCCGTTCCATCAGAAACAAGGGTGAATCCTTCTTTCTTCAAACCTTCGCCCAAACGTTTAGCATTGTCGATGATTTGTTGTGCATACACTTTAAAATCAGCTTGAAGCGCTTCGCCGAATGCAACAGCCTTAGCGGATATAACATGCATCAATGGACCGCCTTGAATTCCAGGGAAGATGGATTTATCGATCTTCTTACCGAATTCTTCTTTACAGATGATCATCCCTCCGCGTGGTCCGCGAAGTGTTTTATGAGTAGTTGTCGTTACAAAGTCAGCATAAGGAATTGGGCTTTGATGTAATCCAGCCGCAACTAAACCTGCGATATGCGCCATATCGACCATTAAATAAGCACCGACTTCATCAGCAATTTCACGGAATCGCTTGAAGTCAATTTCACGTGGATATGCACTTGCACCCGCTACGATCAATTTCGGTTTGTGCTGACGCGCTTTTTCCAATACATCATTGTAATCGATACGGTGATCTTTTTCGTCTACACCATATTCAACGAAATTGTAGTTAACACCACTGAAGTTAACTGGACTTCCATGTGTTAAATGACCACCATGCGAAAGGTTCATCCCAAGCACTGTGTCGCCGGTTTGAAGCACTGTAAAGTAAACGGCCATATTGGCCTGAGCTCCAGAGTGAGGCTGTACGTTCACATACTCCCCTCCGAAAATTTCTTTCGCACGCTCACGTGCTAGATCTTCAACGATGTCTACATACTCACATCCGCCATAGTAACGTTTTCCAGGGTATCCTTCTGCATACTTATTAGTCAAGACCGACCCTTGCGCTTCCATGACAGCTTCACTCACGAAGTTTTCAGAAGCAATAAGCTCAATTTTACTTCTTTGACGCCCTAATTCCAGTTGAATTGCGTTAAACACTTGCTCATCTTGCTTTGCTAAACGATTCATTCCGTAATTCCTCCTCAAATTGTGCGTGATTCGCTTTTTAGTATTTATGTGCAACATGCTATCAAATAAGCATGAAAAAGCCTTACCAATAATTAATAGAAAATTCTACTCCATTTTAACATGTCTAATTTAGAAGTGATAGTCTATTTTTATCGAACATTAAATGTTTTTTTATTTAAAAACGTTCGTATTTAACATCAAAATCATGGTAAATAGCTCTTTCACCCTATATTTCATGAGCGAAATCGCCATTCTATTAGTACTACAAAGTAAAGATTTTTCTTGTGAACCTTATCTTGAGCTTTACGGTTTTGCTCAGATTCTATTAAAAAACAGCATTCCCCATCCGAGAAATGCTGTATAACTTACCCATTAAGTACAACTCTTGTTTTCAGAGATGTCCTGATAAACGGCCCGCTCCCCGCCAATCAGTTTAGGGCGGGTTTTTGCCATGGTCACATGTGCATGTCCTATTTCTTTAATGGCAGAGCGAATTGGAACCGCCACATGCTTCAGATGCATACCAATGAAGGTGTCCCCGATGTCTATTCCCGCATCCGCTTTGATATGTTCAACGACGACAGCATCTTTCCATTGCCGATAGGCGTAAGTCGCCATCGATCCCCCAGCTGTTCTTACAGGTACAACCGAAACTTCTTCATAATCATATCGACCCGCGGTTTCCCTTCGCAAAACCAAGGCCCTGTTTAGATGCTCACAACATTGATATGCAACCTGAACACCTGTTTTTTCTTGAAAATCCCTAACTACGGAAAAAATCATCCCCGCAACATCGAGCGTCCCTTCAGTACCGATCCTTTTCCCGATCACTTCACTTGTACTGCAGCCGATTACCAGTAGCTGTTTCTCTTTTAAAGCCGTCTGTTCTTGAAACTCATGTAAAAGCTCCCGAAACTGGTTTTCCCATATCTCAAGCTCATTTGAAAATGTAGCAGCACTTGTCATGAAAACGCATCCTTTCAATAAGAAAACTTGCTTTCAAAAGAAAAGGGGTCTCTCCAAAAACCATAAAAATTAGCTTTGTTTACCTTCATACTCCGCGATCTTACCGATCCTGTTTTGATGACGTCCGCCTTCAAATTCCGAAGTCAGCCATGTTTGTGCAATTTCCCTGGCCAGACCCGGGCCAATGACACGTTCCCCCATCGCTAACATATTGGTATCATTATGCTGGCGGGTCAACTTCGCACTATAGACATCATGAACCAAAGCACATCGAATTCCTTTGACCTTATTAGCAGCAATGCTCATTCCGATTCCAGTTCCACAGATTAAAATGCCCCGATCGAACTCACCGCGTGCCACTTTTTCAGCAACCGGCAAGGCATAATCAGGATAATCCACAGAAGTAGTGCATTCACAGCCAAAGTCCTCAAATGGAATCTGTAACTCATTCATTAAATTCTTTATTTCTTCACGGATATGTATACCACCATGATCCGAAGCAATCGCAACTTTCATCATAATCCTCCTCTAGCTTTTTCAATTGATTTTATTGTGTCACAAAATTATGAAAAGATAAAGGATGTCCATCCTTTTTTCCCCTTAAAGAAGCAGGAAACCGCCTTGGGTTTCCTGCTGTAAAATGTCAAGTGTGAAGCGGGTAATGGTCCTGTTCAACTTTTCCGCTTGCACTTTAAGTTCCATTGCCGATTTTTCGACGTTTTCCATGACCAACGCTTGTTCGCTTGTCAGCTGTCACTTCTTCCGCTCCAGCAGATGTTTCTTCTGCAATAGCAGCAACTTCTTGTGCTGCCTTGATCATACACTTTCCAATTGATGGTCAACAAGCTTAGTAATATCTTTTACTGCAGCGACCACATTATGTATCCTCTTTACTATTTAAGCCTTAAGACTAATTCTTCAATTAATTCCTGCAGCTCCCTGAACGTTTCCCGATAAATGCCTTCAGAACCGCCAAACGGATCTATTATGTCTTTATCATATTTATCGTCAATAATGAATTCTTTTAAAGTAAAAGTCTTATCGGACATCTGGGGATATGCACGGGTAATGACAGATTTATGCCCTTCCGTCATGGTGAAAATATGAGTCGCCCATTCCATCTCCTTCTCGGATAAAGGCGTTGAATGATGATTATGCACTATGTCATTTTCAACCAATACATTTTTAGCATGCGTCGAAGCATCCTGGCCTGATGAAGCATACACGCCAGCGGACTTCACTTCAACGCCCGCAATATTCTTATTTTTCAATATCGCTTCTGCCATCGGGCTTCTGCATGTGTTGCCTGTACATACAAATAATACTCGGATCATTTATGACGCCTCCTTTTTTATTCATTATAAGCTATCGCCCGTTTATTAAAAATCACTCTCATCATGTCTTAGGAAAAAATAAAACCGCCCCGGTAATCGGAACAGTTGAGGAAGGATAGATATGAAGTCACGCGGCTCAAAAAGAGAACAATAATTTCAATCCAAACGCACATAGGATGCTTCCGCCAAGAATCTCACTATACACGCCAAGCAAACCCTGCATTTTTCTACCCAGCAAAAGCCCTGCCCACGTTAATAGGGTGGCAGCAAACCCAAAACAAAGAATGGTTAAAATCGTTTTTGCACCGTAAATCCCCAGGGTTAATCCTACCGAGAAGCTATCCAGGCTTACCCCTAAAGCAAAAATGAATAGACCTTTCCCGACAGGAGCCAGCATCTTATTTTCCCTGACACCAGCTCCATCCTTTTTACCAGGGATAAACATCTGTATACCAAGAATGATCAACAATAGACCGCCGGCGTATGTAGCGAAGGTCCCGAATTTTTCTGAAATGAAACGGCCTGTCCCCATTCCAAGCAAGGGCATCCAAATATGAAAAAAGCCAACTGTCAGCCCTATAAAAAGAATTTGCCTCAACCTTAGCTTAAACATTCCCATTCCAAGGCCGACTGAAAAGGCATCCATTCCCAACGCGAATGCCATTAGCAATAAGGTGATGATTTCTCCAGCAAATGTATTCATTCCAATCCTCCCTCGGACGTGCCTACTACATGTTATGCATGTCCGAAAAGAAATAGAAGAATAAATCAGTCCTTATTACACATGTTCCTTGATGATTTGATGACCTGCAGCCTTCTCAAGCCGGTTCATGACCGCAGCTCCTATTCCATGGTCAGGAAACATTTCACTAAAAATGACATCGACCTCCAGCTCATCAAACTGTCTTAAAGCATCATATAAGCCTGTCGCAACAGTATGTAAATCAGCTAATGAACCTGGGACAACCACATAATCCGCCTTATAATCCTGTTGATGTTCACAAGCCGTTATGATGCCCACCTTTAACCCGTCACTTCTTTTCTCATCCACAAGCTTCTGAAGGAAAGCTTGATTACCCTTGACTAAATATAGAGGGGCCTTCGGAGCATAGTGGGTATATTTCATGCCCGGGGCTTTTGGCGCCGTTTCCTGATTCTTCAAAGCGACATCTTGCCGGACTTCCCCTATTACAGCTTCCAGCTGTTCCAGGGTCACTCCGCCGGGCCTTAATATAACAGGGACTTCAACAGTGCAATCAAGTACTGTGGATTCTACGCCCACACCCGTAGTCCCGCCATCGACTATGCCTGCAATCCGGCCCATTAAGTCATCTTCAACATGTTTAGCTGAAGTGGGACTTGGTTTCCCAGAAGTATTTGCACTTGGAGCCGCAATGGGCAAATCACTCGCACGAATAAGGCCGAGGGCAACCTGGTGATCCGGCATCCTGACAGCCACCGTGTCCAATCCAGCTGTCACAAGATTTGATAGCTGGCCCGGTTTTCGTTTCATGATCAAAGTCAAAGGACCCGGCCAAAATTCTGCCATTAGCTTCCTGGCCTGTTCCGGAATCTCTTCTACAATACCTGACAACTGCTCTTCAGAGGCTATATGAACGATTAAAGGATTATCACTCGGACGCCCCTTTGCTTCGAACACTTTTTTGACCGCCTCGTCATTTTTGGCATTCGCACCTAGTCCATAAACAGTCTCTGTAGGAAAAGCAACCACTTGGTTAGCCTTTAATAATTCAGCTGATTGTGTAATCTGGGGATAACTTTGTAAATTATCCACATTTTTATCCACTGACCAAATTTTCGTTTTCATCTTGAACATCATCGCCTTTTAACATTTCTTATTTTATATAATCGCTTTAATATGAACGATATTTTCAATTTAACGTACTAATTTCACTTAAAAGATACTTTGAAAGTATAAAAGAAGTATACACATAATTCAAGTGTTATCCACAAATTGGGGATAACCATATCGAATCCGTGGATAAGTTTGTGGATATTAATGATTAATGACAGATTTTTTTGATTTTTTGTTAATAACCCTGTGGATATGTTTTTATAATTATCTGAAAGTAAAAAAAAAGGGCCGCTGCCCCCTTTTTAAAATAGATCATTGAATATTTCTGCAAATAAGGACTTCACTTCCACCTCAGGCTCCTTATCCCCTTCATATAATTGTTGACCTTGTTCATTGGATGCCGCAAGTTCAACCTTGTTTTCTTCAACATTCCCATCACTGACTTCCTCTGCCACTTGTTCCTTATCTTTTACTACCATCACTTCTTCTTTTACCTCTTGCTCTATAACCTCTTCTTTTACCGTTTCTTCCGTTACTTCCTCTTTTACGCTCTCCTCCATTACCTCTTCTTCAACTTCTTCCTCGGGCCCTTTTTCCTTTTCAGCCAACACTTCTTCTTCAATTTCTCCCTCTGCAACAGGTTTACTCTCTTCATTCGTTGCAGCATACGCCTTCCCTTCCGAAGTCAGGGATCCTTCATCTTCTTCCTCGACAATCGGACTTTGACTTACAGCCGTCCCATTTGAAAAATCCAAGAAACATAATGGCGGAAATAGAACACACCACCAATTAGCGCCTTCCCCATCACCAAGTGTGATAATCACTGCTTCATAATCCCCTGCCGGATATAAATACTGCCCGTAGAGTTTTGTCGGAAATTCCGCTTGTCCAAAATCGACTTTTACTGACTGCTCCAACCCCTGTTCCTTTATAACTGCCTCAGCCGTCGCTTGGATATCCGGTAGATGCGAGGTGATCACATCCCTCGCTTCATCCAAAGAAGTAAGCTCCTCGACCCACTTTGTGATATCTTCATTTACCTCATCCCTAATAAGCCGTTTAACCGCTTGATCCTTTTCTTCATCACTATTAGCAAGTATCCGCAGACGAATCGCCTCATCCGGGATCACCTTCATATCTTCTGCACCGACCACCTCCGCTTTAGGCATATATATACTTACGATCGTTCCTATAGTTAAGATTAATAGATAGATAATGGCTAAATGTTTTGTTTTCATCGCCTTCGCCCCCTCACATGAATTAGTCTCACCATTTTCCAGCTATCTTAAACTAGCAAAAATAAAAAAAGTTGATAGCTGGAAATATAGATTCCAAAGGATAATGGGGATGGTGCCCATAAAAAAATCCGTCTCACAGAAGGGAGACGGATCACTTTAATGCAGCAAAGACCATTCGATCTTTTTCATTTATGTCATTTACAATGGATACTTCTGCGGCTGGAAAGGTTCGTTTCAATAAATCGGCAACCGCCTTACCCTGTCCAGTGCCCACCTCAAAACCGATCAGCCCAGGCACCTTCATGATCAAAGGTAACTGCTCCATAAAGCGTCGGTAAAAATCCAGCCCATCGATACCGGCAAATAATGCACGATGTGGTTCATGTCCTGTCACGACTACTGACATGGATTTATGATCATCATCTGGTATATATGGCGGATTCGATAAAAGGATGTCCACCTTCTGATTCATGTTCATGAAAGGCAAAAGCAAATCACCTTGCATGAACTGCACTTCGGCACCAAGTGATTCTGCATTTTTCTTCGCCACCTCAAGCGATGGTTCCGCTATGTCCGTGGCCGTCACCAACAGGTTTGATTTTTCAAGTTTCATTGTTATGGCGATTGCGCCGCTGCCGGTCCCAATATCAGCTAAATGAAGCTTCTGTCCCTCCATAAAAATGGCCGGGAGTTTACGTAATGTATAATAAATCAATTCTTCTGTTTCCGGTCTCGGTATGAGCACTTCTTCATTAACAAAGAAGGTCCGTCCATAAAATTCTTCACTGCCGATTATATATTGGATGGGCGTTCCCTCAGCATGCAGCTCAATAGCGGCCTTAAATTGCCCAAAATCCGCTTCACTAAGCTCATCATGAAGGTTGGCCAGCATTTGGGAACGAGTTTGTTTTAAAAAGTGCTGTAACAGGATTTCCCCAGCATTGGCATCACGATCATTTTCCTTTAAAAAAGAAGAAGCCCATTTAAGGGCTTCAAACACTTTCACGGCAGAATTACTCATCTGCATTTTCCAGCCTTGAAGATTGGTCTTCCATGATTAATGCATCAACCACTTCATCCAGCTTACCTTCCATGATTTGATCCAGCTTTTGAATCGTTAAACCAATACGGTGGTCGGTAACGCGGTTTTGCGGGAAGTTATAAGTGCGAATCCTTTCAGATCGATCGCCCGTTCCAACAGCAAGCTTCCTATTTTGATCATATTCCGCCTGTACTTCGCGTTGGATTTTATCGTACACCCTGGCACGCAAAACCTTCATTGCTTTTTCTTTGTTCTTGATTTGTGATTTTTCATCTTGACAGGAAACAACCGTATTCGTCGGAATATGAGTCAAGCGCACCGCGGACATTGTCGTATTGACACTTTGCCCTCCAGGACCGCTCGATGCAAAGGTATCGACACGAATATCCTTATCATGAATTTCAACTTCCACTTCCTCAGCTTCGGGTAAAACGGCAACCGTGGCTGTAGATGTATGAATCCGTCCGCCTGATTCAGTTTCAGGTACTCGCTGAACGCGATGTGCCCCATTTTCGAACTTCAATTTTGAATAAGCGCCATTGCCATTAATCATGAATATGATTTCCTTATAGCCGCCAAGCCCTGTAGGACTTGCTTCAATGACTTCAGTCCGCCAACCCTGCACCTCGGCAAAACGGCTATACATTCGGTATAGACTGCCTGCAAATAAGGCCGCCTCATCTCCGCCTGCCGCTCCGCGGATCTCCATGATTACGTTTTTATCATCGTTAGGGTCCTTCGGAATAAGCAATATTTTCAGTTTATCCTCAAGGTCTTGTATGGTATCTTCAAGTTCATTGATCTCTTCTTTTACCATTTCACGCATATCCGCATCAAGTTTCTCCTCCAGCATCGCCTTTGCTTCCTGGAGTTGCTCACGAACCGCTTTGTATTCTTTATAAGTCGATGCGGTATCTTGTATGCTGGATTGCTCCTTAGAATATTCCCTTAGCTTCTTGGAGTCATTAATGATCTCCGGGTCACTTAATAGTTCATTCAATCTTTCATATCTATCTTCTACAGCTTGCAATCGATCAAACAAATTATTCACCTCATAAATTTTCCAAAACATCTGAAACGAATTGGAAGTAATCCATCTTTTTTAACTATAAATAAGTAGCTCAGTGCCCCAGCTCAGTTCACTTCTAGGTTAATTATAGTATAGGTGAATAATCAACGTCAAAGAGATTCAAAAATGTCGTTATTTGTTTAATTTGACATCTACATTATATTGAGGCACAACCCTGTTTATCATGCCTTGTATTCGCTGCATTTCCTTATTTCTCTCTTTTTCCGTCTTGATTTTGCCTTTATCATGGACCGTAACATGTATGGTATTTCCATTAAACCAAACGGAACCTGCCTCATAATTAGTTTCCGATTCAATGACTCCGCGGATTTCATCAATTTGCTGCCCCATGGATGGAGAATTATTGGATGTGTGATGCGGTGTGTTGAGGATTTGATCCGATGGCCGTTCCGCTTCATTGTCCCAATCATTATTGGATACTTGATTTAAACCATTGCCAACAAAATCCCTGCCATCCCGGGATTGATCACCATATTCCGAATCATTATTTATTGCATTGTCATTTTGACCGCATGCCGTTAGTGCAGCAAGTATAAAGGCTGTCATGATAAGCAGTTTTGATTTCATATTTTTACCTCCATTTTGATTGATTAAGAAGAACATTTCCTCGTTAGCCTTCCCAAAACAGGGCAATATTTATCTTTTATTTCGCTTCCATGTATTGGTCATACCACCTGAATAAGTCCAGCAGTTTTCCACCTATTATTCCCAACAAAAAAAGCACCCTACGACCTCATTGGATCATAGGGCACCATCATTCAAATACGTTCTTTAATCCCAACAGGCTGCTTACCCGGAACTTCGTGATGATGGCGGCAGCGGGGCTCGTATGATTCCGATGCACCCACAAGGATGATCGGCTCATCATAGGAGGCCGGCTCCCCATCTATCAAGCGCTGTGTCCTGCTCGCAGGTGAACCGCACACTTCACACACAGCCTGCAGCTTAGTCACCGATTCTGCCAGCGATAATAGAACAGGCATAGGACCGAATGGTTCACCTCGGAAATCTTGATCGAGTCCAGCCATAATCACTCGATAACCGCTGTCCGCAAGATGCTGGGCAACCCCGATAATTTCATGATCAAAAAATTGCACTTCATCTATTGCAATGATATCCAGGGGCTTGTCCAAATACTTAAAGATATCCGTTGAATGGGCAATCGGTTTTGCCATCACAGAAGAGCCATTGTGTGATACGACAGCCTCTTCCGCATAGCGATTATCAATAGCTGGTTTAAATACAGCTATTTGCTCTTTAGCAAATTGAGCACGGCTGACTCGTTTAATCAATTCCTCAGATTTACCTGAAAACATGCTTCCGCAAATAAGCTCGATCCAGCCTGTTTGTTTCATTACATACATGGAAACAGCTACTCCCTTCCACCTGTCGATCCCTTGGCCATAATTGAAGTCGACCCGGCTTTATATATATTCTTACTTGTTTATGGAAAAGAAAAAACAGGCAAGAAAAATACTTGCCTGTTTTTTAAAAAGTCCGGCTTATTTAATACCGTATTTTTTGTTGAAACGATCAACACGTCCGCCAGCTTCAGCGAATTTTTGACGACCAGTGTAGAATGGATGGCATTCTGAACAAGTCTCAACTTTGATCTCTTCTTTAACTGAACCAGTTTCAAAAGTGTTTCCGCAAGAGCAAATTACTTTTGAAAGCTTATAATTTGGATGAATTCCAGTTTTCATTCTTTTCAGCTCCTTATGCCCTGAATCATTCGAAACAGAGTTATATACTTCAAGTTGAGGGAAAAACACCCTCACATTTATTGTAAAAACACATGAACTCATTATAACAACTTAAGACTAGTTGTGCAACTGTTTGTTTCTTACAGGGTTTAAGAACGTTTTACGCTCGCCGGCCCTTTTTTCATTTCTGACATCTCTTCATCCAGCTTACTGAAAAATTCTTCATTACCCTTTGTCTGTTTTAGACGGCGAAGGAATTTCTCCGAGAAATCAGGCGAATCCGACATCGTTTTCCTGATGGCCCATAGTTTATCCAGGCGATCTTTCGGAATTAACAATTCTTCTTTACGAGTGCCTGAGCGGCGAATATCGATTGCCGGGAAGATGCGTCTTTCGGCAAGAGCACGATCTAAATGCAGCTCCATATTACCCGTACCTTTAAATTCTTCATAAATGACATCGTCCATTCTTGAACCCGTATCTACCAATGCTGTAGCAAGGATCGTCAGGCTGCCGCCTTCTTCGATATTCCTCGCCGCACCGAAAAAGCGTTTTGGACGGTGGAATGCAGCAGGGTCAATACCCCCTGATAGTGTACGTCCGCTCGGCGGAATGACAAGGTTGTAAGCTCGGGCAAGTCGAGTGATGCTGTCCATTAAAATGATGACATCACGTTTATGCTCCACAAGGCGCATGGCTCGTTCTAACACTAGCTCAGCCACCTTGATATGGTTTTCCGGCACTTCATCGAACGTTGAACTTACCACGTCTCCAGCAACGGAACGTTCAATGTCAGTCACTTCTTCCGGGCGTTCATCAATCAACAGCACAATCAATTCCGATTCGGGATGGTTTGTGGTTATCGCATTGGCAATTTCCTTGATGAGCATCGTTTTACCAGCTTTTGGCGGTGCGACGATCAGCCCACGCTGTCCAAAACCGACCGGTGCCAGGACATCCATAATCCTGGTTGATAAGTTCTTCGGTGTCGTTTCCAGTTTAATTTGCCTGTTTGGATACAGCGGTGTTAAACCTGGAAAGTGGACACGCTCTTTTGCTGATTCCGGATTATCGCCATTGACCGCTTCAACATGCAGCAATCCATAATAGCGCTCGTTTTCTTTTGGAGGCCTTACCTTACCGGACACTTTATCTCCATTTCGCAAATCGAATCTGCGGATCTGTGAAGCAGAAATATAAATATCCTCCGAGCTAGGAGAATAATTAATTGGACGCAGGAAACCGAAGCCCTCTGAAGGGATGATCTCTAAAACGCCCTCCATGAATAGGAGACCATCCTGCTCAGCTTGTGCTTTCAGGATAGCGAAAATAAGTTCCTTTTTTGAAAGTTTGCTGTAATAGGAAACTTTATATTCACGCGCGTGCTCATAGAGATCCTTTAGTTTCATGTTTTCTAAATTAGAAATAGTTAAATTCATTATGACACCACACTTTTATTAATTAAACGTTTTCACCCATACTGAAAAAGAAATGGTTTGTTAGATGGAAGAAAAACCGCAATCCATGTACCCGACCAGAGTTTTCTTAGAAAGGATGATACATTTTTACATGTAAAGAAGAAAATTAATTGAAGGCTTCTTGAAGTTTGGAGTGAAAGGGCAGATTTTAAATTATTAATAGTAGACCAAGCTTTATTTTACTTTTTTTATTTTAATTATTCAACTTAAATTTTTTAAAAGAGAAAGCGAGCGATGAAACCGCTCGCTTTTTAAAAGTGATTTTTCTAAAAAACGCTATCAGTCAATCAAACCATTCGGTTTAATCTTAAGACTGTGACGACCATCAATGAAACGAACGGTACCAGATTTAGCACGCATGACTACGGATTGTGTTTCGCCGTAATGCCCTTTAAATTGTACACCGCGTAAAAGTTCTCCATCAGTCACACCTGTTGCAGCAAAAATTGCATCATCTCCGCGAACAAGGTCTTCCATTCTGAGGACTCTTCCTAAATCAAGGCCCATTTTTCCACAGCGTTCCACTTCTTCATCACTTTGAGGAACGAGCTTGCCTTGAATTTCCCCTCCAAGGCATTTCAAGGCAACGGCTGCAATAACTCCTTCTGGAGCTCCGCCAGATCCGAATAAGATGTCAACACCGGTAAGATCGAAGGCCGTATTTATGGCTCCCGCTACATCTCCATCGTTGATCAACTTAATACGTGCCCCTGCCTCACGAAGTTCATGAATGATCTTCGAATGACGATCGCGGTTCAATACTGTTGCAACCACGTCTTGGATATCTTTATTTTTTGCCTTGGCTACCGCTTTCAGGTTGTCCAACACGGAGGCATTGATATCAATCTGACCAACAGCCTCTGGTCCGACAGCTATTTTATCCATATACATATCCGGGGCATGAAGCAAGTTCCCCTTATCGGCTATCGCCAATACAGCCAATGCATTCCAGCCGCCGGATGCAACGATGTTCGTTCCTTCTAATGGATCAACCGCAACATCCACTAGTGGCCCAAGACCGGTACCAAGTTTTTCGCCAATATAAAGCATTGGCGCTTCATCCATTTCCCCTTCACCGATTACAACCGTTCCTTGCATGGGAATAGTGTTGAAAACATCCCGCATTGCAGTTGTTGCTGCATCATCTGCTTCGTCTTTCTTTCCTCTTCCCATCCAACGAGCTGAATTCAGTGCCGCCGCCTCTGTTACGCGGACAAGCTCCATCGATAAACTTCTTTCCATTTCCGGTTCCCCCTCATGTACACTAGCATGATTTATTTATATATTAGTATAACACATTATATCATATATAGTAACACAATGAGGTAACAAGAAAAGGGATCAGCTTTTAAGCTGCTCCACTTCTTCTTGCGTCATTTCTTCACGCCAAATCGTTGCTCCCAAACCTGAAAGTTTTTCAACAAGATGGCTATATCCGCGATCTATATGTTCAAGCCCGGTCACTTCTGTAATCCCTTCAGCCATTAAACCGGCAATTACAAGAGCCGCTCCGGCACGTAAATCGCTTGCCTTCACTTTTGCCCCATGAAGTTGGACAGGACCATCGACGATGCCCGATCTGCCCTCGACTTTTATCTTCGCATTCATGCGTCGCAGTTCATCAATATGCTTAAATCGTGCCCCGTATATCGTATCGGTGACCATGCTAGAACCGGTTGCTTTTGTTAAGAGGGAAGTGAATGGTTGCTGAAGATCCGTTGGGAATCCAGGGTAAACCAATGTCTTGATATCAACGGATTTATATTGTTCTCCCGGTGAGACAAATATCTGGTCATCACCCGCTTCAATATTAATCCCCATTTCCCTCAATTTGGAAGTCAATGACTCCAAATGCTGGGGAATGACATTATCAATCAGAATTCCTTCTCCGACAGCAGCCGCTAAAATCATGAAAGTGCCGGCTTCAATCCGATCCGGTATGATCGTATGCTTGCACCCATGCAAACTTTCCACACCATCAATACGAATGATATCCGTTCCTGCACCCTTTATTTTCGCTCCCATATTGGTCAACAATGTGGCAACATCGATGATTTCAGGTTCTTTCGCAGCATTTTCTATCACAGTGCGGCCTTTGGCCAAAACGGCGGCAAGCATGATATTGATCGTTGCCCCTACACTAACGACATCCAAATATATGCGTGCTCCCCTTAGCTCGTCCGCCCTAAGGTAAATGGCTCCTTGTTCATTCGTCACTTGTGCGCCCAGTGCTTCAAACCCCTTAATATGCTGATCTATCGGGCGAGGTCCTAAATGGCAGCCACCAGGCAAACCGATCACTGCCTTTTTGAATTTACCAAGCATTGCTCCCATTAAATAATAAGAGGCACGTAACTTCTTGACCCTTCCATTGGGAAGAGGCATTGAAATCATCCTGCTGGGGTTGACTGTCATTTCTCCTTCATCAAAGGATACCTCACCGCCAATCTCCTCCATTAACGCTTTCAGCATCTGTACATCCGAGATATCAGGCAAGCCTTCAATCGTTACGGGAGAGTCCGCTAAAATTGTTGCAGGAATAAGGGCGACCGCACTATTTTTTGCTCCACTGACACGAATGCTTCCTTTTAGAGGATAGCCACCGGCAATTTTAAGTTTTTCCATAATAAACTCCCTTCCACGCTAAGCACTTAGAAGCTACTTCCAAAAAGTAATATTTTACCACAAGAAAATTGCATAATCCGACAACATTTACTATCTAGTTCTTTAGTTTACACAAAAGTAGAAAATTCATGTAAAAAAAAGAGAAAAATTTCTAATTTATGTTAATTTTATTTAAACGGTGCAATCTATAGCGACTTAGCGGCAAGGCATTATGCTTCAGTACGTGAATTCCAATCGTTCAAAAAAGCTTCAATTCCTTTATCCGTTAATGGGTGGTGGAATAATTGCATTAAAACTTTATAAGGGATCGTTGCAATATGTGCCCCTTTAAGAGCCGCTTCAGTAATATGCATCGGATGGCGGATGGAAGCTGCAATGATTTCGGCATTGATATCATGAATCGCAAAAATGTCAGCAATATCTGAAATCAAATCCAAACCATTTTGGCCGATGTCATCCAAGCGACCTAAAAATGGCGATACATAAGTTGCTCCTGCCCTAGCTGCCAATAATGCTTGGTTTGCACTGAAAATAAGGGTGACATTTGTTTTGACACCTTGTTTTGTAAGTGCTGAAACAGCCTTCAAGCCGTCCGGAGTCATTGGCACTTTAATCGTGATATTCGGTGCAATCGCAACTAGTTCCTTGGCTTCAGCCATCATTCCTTCAAAATCAAGCGCAATGACTTCAGCAGAAACGGATTCCTTAACAAGGCTTGTGATTTCTTTCAGCCGGTCATGGAAAGAAACTCCCTTTTCCCTAGCAACAAGGGATGGGTTAGTCGTAACACCTGCTAAAACGCCAAGTTCATGCGCTTGTTTGATTTCTTCCATGTTTGCTGTATCTATAAAGAATTTCATAAAATATCCTCCGTATGTAATCGATTTTTATTTCCCTTTAAGCATCTGAATTCTAATTGTTCTAAAAATAGAGCCCGGATTCAACCCTGCATCTAAAAGAAACCATTAGGGGGGAGCCCCCCAATGGAAATATTGCCTTTATCATCTTACATTTAAAGGGATGGAACCCTTAAGTTACGTTTGAATTATGCTTTGCCGTTTGAACCGAATTCACGGATTTTGCCGATGACAGTTTCTTTAATCGCTTCACGGCCAGGAACGATGTATTTACGAGGATCGTACACTTCAGAATCGTTATTCAGAATTTCACGAACCGCTTTTGTGAATACAATTTGATTTTCCGTATTCACATTGATTTTTGAAGTTCCAAGCGATATCGCTTTTTGGATATCTTTCGTAGGGATGCCTGTACCGCCATGAAGAACAAGAGGTTTATTCGTTAAATCCCGCACTTCTTCCATTTCTTTATACCCAAGGTTAGGTTCACCTTTGTATGGTCCGTGAACGGATCCCAAAGCTGGAGCAAAGCAGTCGACATTTGTTTCTTTAACCAACTGTTCACATTCTTGAGGGTCTGCATATACGACTCCATCAGCAATTACATCATCTTCTTGTCCGCCAACCGTGCCCACTTCCGCTTCGACAGAAACATTCCGTGCGTGAGCGAATTCGACAACCTTCTTGGTTGTTTCGATATTTTCTTCGATCGGATGATGTGAAGCATCGATCATTACTGAAGTGAATCCGGCTTCGATAGCTTCCTTACATTTATCATAACTTGAACCATGGTCAAGGTGAATGGCCACAGGAACAGTGATTTTCATGTCTTCCAACAATCCTTGAACCATCATCACAGTCGTTTTAAAACCACCCATATGGCGGGCAGCACCTTCGGAAACACCAAGGATGACTGGAGATTTTTCTTGTTCTGCAGCAGCTAGAATAGCTTGTGTCCATTCAAGGTTGTTGATATTGAATTGACCTACTGCATATTTTTCATCAAGGGCTTTATTCAGCATATCTTTCATAGAAACTAAAGGCATTTGATTTCCTCCTACTAGTGGATGTTATTATTTTTAAAGTTAATTCTTTCTAGATATTCCCTAAAACGAAAGTAGCATACGCTTATAAATCAGAATATCTCTCCTCTTTTAGCATATCAATACATCAAAAAAACAGCAACAAATACACTATACCGAGCCTCAAATTTTATTCCAAAAAAACACGGCCCATCTAAAAAAAGATAGCCGCAGCAATTACTCCATCAGTAATATTAAATTTTCAAGACATTTAACTTGATTGAATCGATAAGTATTCACGAACGGCTTTTCTAATATCATCAATATCAAACGGCTTTGCAAAGTGTGTCATTGCACCTAAATCCTTTGCTTCTTGAATCATATCAAGTTCACCATATGCCGTCATGATTATGACCCGAATGTCCGGATCGACGACTTTCATCCTTTTCAAGATCTCAATGCCATCCATTCCCGGAATCTTCATATCCAGCAATACAAGATCAGGTGAATGATTATTTAGCACATCCAAGGCTTGAATGCCATTAGCGGCTTGAAATGTTTCATACCCTTCTTTATGTAAAACCTCGTTCAATAAAATACGAATCCCGAATTGATCATCAACAATCAATATTTTCCCTGGCATTTTATCACCTCTCCCCTTCCCGATTCATCCATTAAATATATTGGCCTACTCGGCCATATTACCCGAAAAAGGGTAGTTACATAGATTGCGTCATATGACTTTTAAGTCCAACGCATTTATTGTTCATATTCGATAATTGTAACAAAATTCCTGCTGTATGGCTAAGAGGAATTTTAATTTTTTTGTTTTTTCGACCGATTTAGTAAATTCGGCCCTTCCGGATCAAAACCCCAGCAACCTGTCATTGCAAAGGAAAGTCCTTTATAATAAGTATATTATTTTTTAAAGGAGTCCCTGACCATGTTAAAAATTTTTTCGACACAGATAAGCGGTTTATTTAAGAAAATGATTGAAAATGAAGCCTTTGAAATGGAGGATGCCGGACGCTTGCTAGCTCAGGCTGCGGTTGGGGACGGTTCTGTGTACATTCACGGTTTTGGTGAAATGCAGGGCGTCACTGCTGAGGCTTTGGATGGGGCAGAACCCTTTCCCAAGGTAAAAAGATATGAATCAGGAGAAACTATTTCCAGGGAAGATCGATTTCTCATATTCAGCCGCTATTCGGATGATGCAGAAGCATTGTTGCTGGCAAAACAACTTAAGGAAAAGGATATCCCATTTGTTGCGGTTTCTACATCCGTCCCTTCTGAAGAAGATTCTCTTTTGGAGTTGGCAGACGTTCATATTGATTTACGTATCCAACGGGGATTGATTCCTGATGAAACCGGAAATCGATTTGGGTATCCTACCCTCATTGCCGCTCTTTTCGCTTATTACGGGATTAAATTCACTCTTGAAGAAATCATAAAAGAGTATGAAGAAGAATGATTATTCATCTAAAAAAAAACAGCCACATGGGCTGTTTTTTTGTTTATTAAAGTTTTTCGCTGCGCTTTAAAGACATACCGACAAAGTCACGGAATAGCGGCTGCGGACGGTTAGGGCGTGACGTGAATTCCGGATGGAATTGAGAAGCCACAAACCAAGGATGATCCTTCAATTCAACGATTTCAACTAGACGGCCATCCGGACTAGTACCGGAGAAGATGAATCCTGCCTCTTCCATTGCCTGACGGTAGTGGTTATTGAATTCATAACGGTGACGGTGACGTTCATAAACAACCTCGTCATTATAAGCTTCGTATGCTTTAGTACCTTCGATAAGCTTACATGGATACAGACCAAGACGCAGTGTTCCGCCCAAATCTTCTACATCCTTCTGCTCAGGAAGAAGATCGATGATTGGATCTGGAGTATCTTCCTTGATTTCAGCTGAATGTGCTTCTGGCAATCCCAGGACGTTGCGTGCATACTCAATGGACGCCAACTGCATGCCTAAGCAAATTCCGAAGAATGGTTTTTTTGTCGTGCGGGCAAATTCAGTCGCTGCAATTTTCCCTTCGATTCCACGATCTCCAAAACCTCCAGGGACAAGGATTCCATCTGCATCTTGAAGAAGTTCTGCAACATTTTCTTTAGTTACATCTTCGGAATTCACCCAGTCGATTTCAACATCTGCATCAAATGCGTAACCAGCATGCTTAAGTGCTTCCACTACAGAAAGATAAGCATCTTGCAATTCAACATATTTTCCAACTAAGGCGATTTTTGTTTTCTTTGATAAAGAAGTAACCTTTTTGACTAGTTCCTTCCAATCTTCCATATCCGCTTCGCCACAGTCCAATTGCAAGTGATCACAAACGATTTGGTCCATATTTTGTGCTTGAAGCGCTAGAGGGATGGAGTAAAGTGTATCCGCATCAAGACATTCGATAACAGAATTTTTATCGATATCGCAGAATAAAGCGATTTTATCCTTCATATCTTGTGAAATCGGGCTTTCTGTACGTGCAACGATTATATTTGGCTGAATGCCAAGACTGCGTAATTCTTTTACACTATGCTGTGTCGGTTTTGTTTTCATTTCACCTGCAGCTTTGATGTAAGGAACCAATGTACAGTGGATATACATAACATTATTGATGCCGATATCACTCTTGATTTGGCGAATCGCTTCAAGGAATGGAAGAGACTCGATATCCCCTACAGTACCGCCAATTTCAGTGATGACTATGTCGGCATTCGTTTCATTGCCTGAACGGAAAACCCGTTCTTTAATTTCATTCGTGATATGGGGAATGACTTGAACCGTTCCACCTAGATAATCGCCACGGCGTTCTTTTCTCAGGACGGTTGAATAAATTCTGCCTGTAGTCACATTGCTGTGTTTGCCAAGGTTGATATCGATGAAACGCTCATAGTGCCCCAAATCCAAATCCGTTTCAGCACCATCATCCGTTACAAACACTTCACCATGTTGATATGGACTCATCGTACCTGGATCCAAGTTGATATAAGGGTCAAACTTCTGGATCGTAACATTCAATCCCCTATTTTTTAATAATCTGCCTAAAGAAGCGGCCGTTATCCCTTTTCCCAAGGAAGAAACTACTCCACCTGTCACAAAAATATATTTTGTCATTTTATATCCTCCTATAGAATGTTTTCTTCCAATTCTGTTCTTCACATCATTAAATCGGAACTGAATCAAATCTTCCGCCACATGAGCGGTTAAAAGCTAAAAACCGTAAACCAGTACAAACCATTAATCACTTAAAGGTCTTTAGTGAGAGTCATGCAGGATACATGAACAAGAATAAATTTCCTTAAATGACAGTTAACATAAATATGTTCTCTATAGTTTTTACAATTCTACGAGAAATCATTTTTAAAAATAAAAAAATGATGTCATTTATTCATTCCATCATTAAAAACAAAAACGCTCCGCTTACAAAAAAGTAAGGGAGCGATATAATTTAATCATTGTGTCCTTTTTTAAGGAGCCCAAAAATGATTCTACAAATTTCGCCTTAAAAAGTCAAGGGCGATTATTTATTTCTCATCCTCTTCATTCAAGTCATCCAAGTCATCTTCGTCTTCATCTTCGTCCTCATCATCTTCCAGGACAAATGCATCATCTTCGATTATTTCTTCTTCCAGATCGTCGTCGTCATCCACGTCATCATCCAAAAGCACTTCGTCGATGACTGGAGAACCTAGAATATCGTCATCGTCATCATCTTCATCCTCGTCCAGATCATCGATATCTTCTTCAAAGTCAAGATCTTCGTCTTCAAGTTCATCGAAATCGTCGATAACGGCAGCAGCCTTTTTGGCTTTCTTTTTCTTTTTAGGTTTTACAACATGTACGACTTCTTCTTCGATTTGGTCAACCGGGTACCATGTTTTCAATCCCCAGCGGTTGTCCCCAAGTGAAGTGAAGCGGCCATCCACATTTAAATCCGTATAGAATTGTGCAATTTTCTTTTCCACTTCCGCTTTAGATAAATGGTGCAGCGAAGCTAATTCACTTATTAAGTCTTTAAATGGAATCGGTTCATTTCTTTCCACTAACAAATCATATGCCATCTCTATTAAGGACATTTCCAATAACTGCTCTTTTGAGTATTGTTTTAAACTCAAATTCCGCACTTCCCTTCTCTATTCAAACACTGAATTCCGTGTTTTTTCACATAAAAAAATAATCTAAAACAGTAGTTCGATAAAATAACGACAATTCCTGCTAGACATATACTCCATTATAAACAATCTAAATGGGTTTATGCTAGTTCTATCTGATACTTTCACAGATTTACCTTATTGTCTATCATTCAGGAAACCAAAAGCTAAAAATCATTCACTTTCCTTTTTCGACTTCTGTCGATAGGCTGCCGTAAAAAAGACAATAGTCAGGATAAAAAAAGAGATGGCACCCAATTGATGCTCATACAGCTCAAATAAAATAATGATGGCAAGAATGTACCCTATGATCAATCCAATCATTTTCAGGTTCATTTTCTCAACTCCAATAGGGCTGATTCTTCATTTTTGCCCCTTTTCCAAATAATTATAAGGTAAAATCTTCATTTTGTTAAAAAAGAGGGAAATTATTTAAAAAAGGGGCCCCTAAACGTTCAGAGCCCCCTTCTCAGTTTACATATTCCTTCGATATTGACCGCCTACATCATATAGCGCCCTCGTTATCTGACCAAGACTGGCCACTCTGACGCAGTTCATGAGTTCAGCAAAGATATTTTCCCCATTCATGGCTGCCAATTTCAGTTTAGTTAGCGCCTCATCCGTGAACTCCTTATTTCTTTCCTGGAATGCCCGGAGATTTATGATTTGCCCTTCCTTTTCTTCCTTTGTTGCACGGGCAATTTCCATGCTGTTCACCGCTTCTTCGGAAGGAGGATTTGGATTCAAATACGTGTTGACACCAATGATCGGCAATTCTCCCGTATGCTTTTTCATTTCGTAATGCATCGATTCATCCTGGATTTTCCCGCGCTGATACTGCGTCTCCATTGCACCCAGCACACCGCCTCGATCATTGATGCGATCGAACTCTTGCAGTACGGCCTCTTCAACGAGATCCGTCAATTCCTCTACGATGAAGGCTCCTTGCATCGGGTTTTCATTTTTTGAGAGCCCATGCTCCTTTGTAATGATCATTTGTATGGCCATTGCCCGGCGCACGGATTCTTCAGTAGGCGTCGTGATGGCTTCATCGTACGCATTAGTATGCAGGGAATTACAGTTGTCCTGTAGCGCCATTAAAGCCTGAAGTGTCGTTCTGATATCATTGAAATCAATTTCTTGCGCATGAAGGGAGCGCCCTGAAGTCTGTATATGGTATTTGAGCTTCTGGCTGCGGTCGTTCGCACCATATTTATCCCGCATGACCGTAGCCCAAATCCTTCTTGCCACTCTCCCGATAACCGTATATTCCGGATCGAGCCCATTTGAGAAGAAGAACGACAAATTCGGGGCAAAGTCATCAATATTCATTCCGCGACTTAAATAATATTCGATGTAAGTAAAGCCATTCGCTAATGTAAAAGCAAGCTGTGAAATGGGATTGGCACCCGCTTCTGCAATGTGATAGCCGGAAATGGATACAGAGTAGTAGTTCCTGACTTTTCGATCGATGAAATATGCTTGAATGTCCCCCATTAACCTTAAAGCAAATTCCGTAGAGAAGATGCATGTATTCTGGCCTTGGTCCTCTTTCAGAATATCCGCTTGAACAGTTCCGCGTACCGTTTGAAGGGTATAAGCCTGCACTTCTTCAGCTTCTGCATCCGTAAGGGGACGGCCTAACTCTTCTTCTTTCCGTTGAATCTGCTGATCGACTGCCGTATTCATATACATGGCCAAAATGATTGGTGCCGGTCCATTGATGGTCATCGATACTGAGGTTGAGGGGTGGCAAAGGTCAAAGCCTGCATACAGCTTTTTCATGTCATCCAACGTACAGATGCTGACTCCGCTTTCCCCTACCTTTCCATAGATATCAGGCCGGTGATCGGGATCCTCGCCATATAAAGTTACCGAATCGAAAGCCGTACTTAGCCGTTTTGCATTATCATCCTTTGACAAATAATGAAAACGCCTGTTGGTTCGGTCGGGTGATCCTTCACCGGCAAATTGCCTCTTCGGGTCCTCCCCTTCACGCTTGAATGGAAATACCCCGGCTGTGTAAGGAAAGAAGCCCGGAACATTCTCTCGGAATACCCATCCTAAGATCTCTCCATAATCCACATATTTAGGCAGTGACACTCTCGGAATCATTAAACCTGATAAACTTTTAGTTTTCAGCTTTGTGACGATTTCTTTATCCCTGACTTTCGTTACAAACTGCTCTCCTGCATACTTTTCTTTTAATTCCATCCATCCAGAAAGTATTTTTTTAGATTCAGGTGATAAATTCGAAGCGGTTTCCTTTTTCAGTTTTTCTAAAGAAGCCACCATACCTTCGTTGTTATCATTTTCCTTAATTGCATCAATTGCTCCTTCAAGCTGGAAAAGCCTGCGGGCAATACGTACTTGTTCAGCCGCACGCTTATGATAAGATCTGACCGTATCACTGATTTCACGTAAATAATACCGACGGTCAGTAGGGATGATGACATTTTGCTTGTAAACATCCGCTTCTTTCGAAAAGGCGGTACTCCAACCCGTCCCTGATTTTTCATTAAGCTTTTCAATCAGTGCAGCGAACAATGCATTGGTGCCTGGGTCATTGAATTGGGAAGCGATGGTACCGTATACTGGCATTTCAGATGGATCTTGATCAAAAAGTGTACGGCTTCTTTGGTATTGCTTTTGAACTTGGTTTTTTGCATCCTCTGAGCCTTTACGCTCGTATTTGTTAATGACTATCAAGTCTGCATAATCAATCATATCGATTTTTTCAAGTTGCGAAGGAGCACCGAATTCACTCGTCATTACATACATGGATACATCGCATATCTCGGCAATTTCTGCATCTCCCTGACCAATTCCGCTCGTTTCAACGATGATTAAATCGAAGCCAGCTGCCTTCACGACTGAAATGGCATCTTTTATCGCCAAAGACAACTCACTTTTTGAATGGCGCGTGGCTAGGCTACGCATATAAACACGCTCTGAAAAAATCGAGTTCATTCTAATCCTGTCACCAAGCAGGGCACCGCCCGTTTTCTGTTTGGTCGGGTCTACAGATAAAATGGCGACTCTCTCGTCTGGAATTTCGTTAATGAACCTTCGTATCAATTCATCAGTCAATGAACTTTTTCCAGCACCGCCAGTCCCTGTAATCCCTAGAACAGGAACCTTCTTTTCGGAAGTCTTGATCTGCTCAAAAAGACTCTCCACCGCTGCCGCTGATTCCTGTGAAGCATCGAGTCTGTTTTCGGCAAAGGTAATGAATTGAGCAATGGCATTTGTTCCCCCAGCAATCAATTCATCAAAACGTTCCTGTAAAGATGGTTTGACTGTCGAGAAATCACACTCCTCCATCAATACGTTTATCATTCCTTGAAGCCCATATTCCCGCCCTTCATCAGGAGAAAAGATCCGGGCAATCCCATAATCATGGAGTTCTTTAATTTCCCTTGGGATGATGACGCCGCCGCCGCCGGCAAAAATACGAATGTGCTCGGCTCCCTTTTCCTTCAGCAGGTCATACATATATTTAAAATATTCCACATGTCCGCCTTGGTAAGATGACATGGCTATGCCTTGAACATCTTCCTGGATCGCCGCATTCACGATCTCTTCCACCGAACGATTATGACCTAGATGAATGACTTCTGCACCGCTGGACTGAAGGATTCTCCTCATAATATTGATTGATGCATCATGTCCATCGAATAAACTCGAAGCAGTAACGAATCTAATATGGTTCTTTGGTTTATACACCTCTACTGTACCCATTGAGCTCCTCCTTATTGAAACGAATTTAACTCAGTATTTTTCTGAAGCGATATATTTTGAATCAATAATTGCGTCTGCAGTTCAACATATTCTTGAAGCGTATACTCTTTATGCAAAGCCCATCTTCTAAAACTCCACATCTGTCCCTGAACGAAAATATTATGAGAAACAAGGCTTATTTGTTTTGCAGTCAACGATAGCTCCCCATTCTCAACACATTTCGTTATCACCTTTTCAAACATGCCGACCATCCGAAGTTCTTTATTCAATACATACGGTAAAGCATCTTTCGTCAGTGCCTTCACCTCTTGATACATGACCAGCACTTCGTCCTGCATATCATCCATCACTTTATAAAAATAGGCGATCGTAAGCTTCAAGCTTTCAAGTGTCCCATCGCTCTGATCTATTTCTTTCTGAAGCTTTTCCTGGACTTCATCGTAGATAAAGTCACAAACGAGATATAATATATCTTCCTTTGTTCGGATATACTCGTATAACGTGCCAATACTAAAGCCGGCCGCTTTGGCAATTTCCCTGGTAGTCGTACGATGAAATCCCTTTTCCTTAAAAAGGGTCACCGCTCCTTTAATCATTTGTGTACGTCTTTTTTCAACCAGCCGTTCATCCTTTACAGATGCAAGAACCTCTCTTTTTTCCATTTTCAAACTCCTTTTAATAAGCCCATCATTTAATTGCCAAAGACATTCTGAAGAAATTGAAAAGGGTATTCCGGTAAAGGCAATGCCTCATCGGAAAACCTCAATTTCAATCCTATTTAGTAATCATCCGTGAGATGACCAGCTTTTGAATTTCCTGTGTACCTTCATAGATTTGGGTGATTTTCGCATCACGCATATACCGTTCTACAGGATAATCCTTTGTATATCCATAACCTCCAAAGACCTGCACGGCTTCCGTCGTCACTTTCATGGCTGTATCTCCAGCAAAAAGTTTGGACATGGCTGACTCTTTCCCATAAGGAAGGCCCGCTGATTCCAACCAGGCAGCCTGATAGGTTAATAGCCTTGAAGCTTCAACACCCGTTGCCATATCCGCCAATTTAAAACCGATTCCTTGCTGTGCAGAAATTGGCTTGCCGAATTGGACGCGCTCTTTTGCATAATCAACCGCGGCATCCAATGCACCTTGGGCTATCCCTACAGCCTGGGCTGCAATTCCATTACGGCCGCCATCAAGCGTCATCATCGCTATTTTAAAGCCCTCTCCTTCTTTTCCAAGGAGATTTTCTTTAGGCACTCGGCATTCATCAAAAATGATTTCCGTGGTCGGTGATGAACGGATTCCAAGCTTCTTCTCTTTTTTGCCGACACTAAAACCCTGGAAGTCCTTTTCAACGATAAATGCACTCGTTCCTTTTTGTTTGGATGCTGGATCCGTCAATGCAAAGACGACATATGTATCCGCAATCCCGCCGTTCGTAATGAAGATTTTTGAACCGCTGATAATATATTCATCACCTACAAGCTTTGCAGTCGTTCTCATACCGCCTGCGTCAGAGCCTGAGCTAGGCTCGGTCAGCCCATATGCACCGATTTTTTCACCCTGTGCCATTGGACGAAGGTATTTTTGTTTTTGCTCTTCAGATCCAAACTTATATATTGGCCATCCTGCAAGGGAAGTATGGGCTGATAAAGTCACCCCAGTGGAAGCGCAAACGCGGGAAAGTTCCTCAATCGCTATGCAATACGCTAAATAATCACTTCCAATTCCGCCGTATTCCTCAGGCCACGGAATCCCAGTCAATCCAAGTTCAGCCATTTTATCGAAGATTTCACGGTCAAATCGTTCTTCTTCATCCCTCTCGGCAGCTGTCGGAGCCACTTCATTCTGGGCAAAATCGCGCACCATTTTCCTGATCATTTCATGCTCTTCCGTTAGTTTAAATTGCATGTCTATGCCTCCTAAATATTTCGTGAATTATAGATTCTTACTGATGACCATTCTCTGTATTTCACTGGTTCCTTCATAAATTTCAGTTACCTTTGCATCCCTGAAATAGCGTTCGACAGGATATTCCGTCGTGTATCCATAGCCTCCGAACACCTGGACTGCTTCTATCGCCACATCAACAGCCGTCCTCGAAGCGAATAGCTTAGCCATTGCCGCCTCTTTACCGCACTTCAATCCCTGTGAGCGTAAAAACGCCGCGCGATAGACAAGTAACCTTGAAGCTTCTATACTCGTTGCCATTTCAGCAAGCTTGAAACCAATCCCCTGTTGTGCTGAAATAGGTTTGCCGAATTGAACTCTGTCTTTTGCATATTGGACAGCATGTTCCATGGCGCCTTCTGCAATTCCCAGCGCTTGAGCAGCAATGCCTATCCTTCCAGCATCCAAGTTGGCCATTGCGATCTTAAAGCCTTCCCCTTCTTTGCCAAGGAGATTGGCTGCAGGCACTTTCATATCCTCGAACGTCACCTGTACGGTGCTCGAGCCATGAAGGCCCATTTTACGTTCATCTTTACCGATGATTAAGCCTGGCGTCCCTTTTTCTACAATAAAAGCAGAGATTCCCTTGCTTCCCTTCTGAGGGTCGGTCGAGGCAAAAACAATGAATACATCCGCTTCCCCGCCATTGGTGATAAAAACCTTGGACCCATTTATTCGATATTTTCCGTCTTCCTTTACTGCCACTGCCTTCGATTTCAAACTCGCAGCATCGGAACCTGAGCTTTGCTCAGTCAAGCAAAAGGCGCCTAAATATTTACCAGCGGCTAACTTAGGCACATACTTTCGCTTCTGCTCTTCCGTTCCAAAATAAACGATTGGATTTGTTCCAACAGAAGTATGAACGGACAATATAACACCGAGAGTTGGACTAACTTTGGAAATCTCATTGATGGCGATGATATAAGACATGAAGTCCATACCCGCGCCACCGTATTCTTCTGAAATCGGGATTCCCATCAAACCAAGCTCACCCATTTTTTGCAGAATTGTTTTTGGAAACACGCCTGTTTCCATTGCCTCAATATGAGGGGTAATCTCATTCTCCGCAAAAGCGCTTACCATTTTCCGCATCATTTCCTGTTCTTCTGTAAACTTGAAATCCATCCTTCATTCCTCCCTAGCTGCACATCTTTCTAAGATTAGTTATATTCGTAAAAGCCCCGTCCTGATTTCTTGCCTAGCCATCCAGCTTTTACATATTTCCTTAACAGCGGACACGGTCGGTATTTATCGTCTCCGAGCCCTTGGTGAAGGGTTTCCATTATATACAGGCATGTGTCTAGTCCAATGAAGTCAGCTAGCGTAAGCGGGCCCATCGGATGGTTCATTCCCAGCTTCATCACGTCGTCAATCGCCTCTTTAGTGGCAACGCCCTCATAAAGGGTATAAATGGCCTCATTGATCATCGGCATCAAAATCCGATTCGCTACAAAACCCGGGAAATCATTGACTTCCACCGGTACCTTGTTCAAGGATTCAGCCATCTCTTCAACTTCTTTATAAACTTCATCCGCTGTAGCCAGGCCACGGATGATCTCAACCAGCTTCATGACTGGAACGGGGTTCATAAAGTGCATGCCAATTACCTTTTCCGGCCTTTTCGTGGCAGCGGCTATCTCTGTAATCGGAAGCGAAGAAGTATTGGATGCAAGAATGACATGTTGTGGCGTGATTTCATCCAAATCGGCGAATATTTTTGTTTTTATTTCCATGTTTTCCACTGCCGCTTCAATCACCAAATCCACCGCAGCCGCATTATTCAAATCCGTCGATGAAGTCAGCCGGGAAAGGATTGCATCTTTTTCCTTGGCTTCCATTTTTCCTTTTTCAACCTGCCGGGAAAGGTTCTTGGTAATTGTCCCTAACCCCTTTTCTACATATTCATCTTTTAAGTCATGTAAAAGAACTTCATAACCGCTCATTGCACAGACCTGGGCAATGCCAGATCCCATCTGTCCAGCACCAATGACCATCACTTTTTGAATGCCCATGAAAAATCCCTCCTCATGTATCTATTTATCTATGAAACTATTATCCTTGCTTAGGCACTTCAATTAAAATGGCATCTCCCTGACCGCCGCCACTGCAGATCGCTGCGATGCCCAATCCCCCTCCGCGGCGTTTCAGTTCATGCATCAGCGTAATGATGATGCGGGCACCACTCGCCCCGATCGGGTGACCTAATGCTACAGCCCCTCCGTTTACATTCACTTTTCCCGGCTCGATGTTGGCAATTTTCCCACTGGCCAGCGCAACCGCAGCAAATGCTTCGTTCACTTCAAACAAATCAATTTCCTCTATCGATTTACCTGTCTTCTTCAGGAGTTCATTTATGACCAAACCTGGCGTTTTAGGGAAGTCCTTTGCTTCAACTGCCACTTCTGCATGAGCTAAAATATAGGCAAAAGGCGTTTTCCCTTCCTTTTCCGCACGTTCCTCACTCATCAATACGAGTGCACCTGCCCCATCATTGACACCTGGTGCATTACCTGCCGTAATGGTCCCCTCATTATTGAAAGCTGGACCTAATTTAGCTAACTTCCCGGCAGATGTATCTTTTCTTGGGGCTTCATCATGTTCAACGGTAATTGGTTCGCCTTTCCGCACCGGCACCTGTACGGAAATGATTTCTTCTGCAAGGATACCGCCATCGATTGCTTTTATCGCTTTTTGATGACTCTCGTAAGCCCAGCTATCTTGTTCCTCACGGGTGATTTCAAGGTCCTCGGCAGTACTGTTTCCGTAAGTCCCCATATGCACGCCTGTAAAGCTGCAGCTAAGTCCATCCGAAATCATCGTATCCTTAAGCTCTCCATCACCCATCCTTAGGCCCCACCTTGCTTTCGGAAGGATATAAGGAGCATTGCTCATCGATTCCATTCCGCCGGCAACAATGATTTCTTCTTCACCTAAGCGAATGATCTGATCTGCCAATGTCACACTGCGAAGTCCTGATGCGCATACTTTATTAATGGTTTCCGTTTTCACTTCCCATGGTATTCCAGCATGACGGGCTGCCTGGCGGGACGGTATTTGGCCTTGGCCCGCCTGAAGCACATTCCCCATGATGACCTCATCTACTTGGCTGCCTTCAATCCCTGCCCGAACAAGTGCCTCTTTGATTGCTATTCCACCAAGTTGTGATGCCGTCAAACTGCTAAGACCACCCCCAAATTTACCAAAAGGTGTTCTCACACCGCTAATAATCACTGTTTTCGCCATCATTATTTCCCCCTATAAGTAACATTGATTGAACGCTCGCTCAATTTGGAGTAAAAAAATAGTGTTGTAAGCGCTTAATATTATAATATATTACACATTTTTCTCAAAAATTAAAATATTTAGTTTATGAATATTGAAAAAAATTGCCTGCTCCCTTTTGTGTTTCATCCTTTATAAAAGAAGCAGGCATTTCCATTTAAATTAAGAGGCAATCGATTTATTTTCACCAATGACCGCTTTTTCGAGTAGTTCTGCTACATCATACGTTTTAACATTTTCCTCAACTTCTTTTGCTTTCGTCCCATCGGATAGCATGGTCAGGCAATAAGGACATCCTGAACTGATCACTGTTGGACTGACGGCCAGAGCTTGTTCGGTACGGGCCACATTAATGCGGTTTCCTGTTTCCTCTTCCATCCACATCAAACCGCCTCCAGCTCCACAGCACATACCCTTTTCACGGTTACGCTCCATTTCAATAAGTTTCACACCAGCAATGGATTGCAAGATTTCCCGCGGCGGGCTGTAAACTTCATTGTACCTTCCCAAGTAACAGGAATCGTGGAATGTAATCGTCTCATTCACCGGATACTGAGGGACCAACCTGCCTTCACTGACAAGTTTGGCTAACAATTCAGTATGGTGATACACTTCCGCTTCCAAGCCAAAATCCGGATACTCATTCTTAAAGATATTGTATGCATGCGGATCGATCGTAACGATTTTCTTTATTTCATTCTTCTGGAATTCTTCTATATTTTTCATTGCAAGCTCCTGGAAAACAAACTCATTACCCAATCGACGCGGAGTATCCCCTGAGTTTTTCTCCTTATTTCCGAGAATTGCAAATTTAACGCCTGCTTCATTCAATAATTTAGCAAAGGAAAGGGCAATCTTCTGGCTTCGGTTATCATACGACCCCATTGACCCCACCCAAAATAAATACTCGAATTCTTCGTCTGCCTTTTTTAATTCCTTCACGGTTGGGACGCTGACATCTTCCCGAAGGCTTCGCCAATCTTCTCTCTCTTTACGGTTCAGTCCCCACGGGTTCCCTTGACGCTCAATATTCGTCATGGCACGTTGCGCATCAGGATCAAGTCTGCCTTCCGTCAACACTAGATAACGGCGCATATCGATGATTTTGTCAACATGTTCATTCATTACCGGGCATTGATCTTCACAGTTCCGGCATGTGGTACAAGCCCAAAGTTCTTCTTCCGTAATGACTTCGCCAATCAGGCTCGGACTGTAAGCTTCTATTGCTGAAGCTGATTCCTGCGCCCCCTGCGCGGCACCAGCCAAAGCGATCTTATTTCCTTTCGTATTTCCAAAAACAAAAGATGGCACCCATGGCTGCTTCGTAGTAACGGCAGCGCCTGTATTTGTCAAATGGTCACGCATCTTGATTATGATATCCATCGGTGACAGCATTTTACCGGTACCTGTAGCCGGGCACATATTCGTACAGCGCCCGCACTCCACACAGGCATAGAGGTCCACCATTTGATATTGCGTCAAGTCTTCGATATATTTTGCACCATAATATTGATTTCCTTCTTTGTCGAGAATCTCTTCTTCCAAATCTACCGGTTTCAATTTCCCGGGATTGTCCAGGCGATTCAGGAATACGTTTATCGGACCGGCAATCAAGTGAGCGTGCTTGGATTGCGGGATATAAACAAGGAAAGATAATATGATCAGTAAATGCAGCCACCAAGCTACATAAAAAACGACGGTTGCCGCTGTTGTCCCCATCCAGCCGAATAGGAAAGCGATGCTTGATGCGACTGGCTCTGACCAAGTCGCATCGTGTCCATGCCAGATCATTCCCATTCCATTCCCCAGCAATACGGTAATCATGATACCGGTAATGAAGATGACAACCAGGCCTGCTTTGAAATCCCTTTTCAAGCGAACGAGCTTTTCGACATAACGACGGTATGCCGCCCATAGGATTGCAACAAGAACGGTAAGCGTCACAATTTCCTGGAAGAAAGTAAAGGCCGGATAAACAGGGCCAAACGGTAAATGCCACCCCGGTCTTAAGCCTTTAACGAAAAAGTCAAGTGCGCCAAATTGCACTAAGATGAAACCATAAAATAACAAGGCATGAATGATCCCGCTCTTTTTATCTTTAAAGAGCTTCTTCTGTCCAAATACATAAACCCCAATTTTAACAAGACGATCTTTCACACGGTTATCGAATTCCACTTTTTTGCCAAGTTTTATATAAGCTATACGAGTCTTTATCAAATAGACAAATAAACCGGCGGCGTAAGCGGTTACAAGCAGGAATGCAACTAAGTTGATCCACAGTAAGCCATTCATTTCCATGCAGTCTTTCCCCCTCTTTAGTAAATTGCAAAATGCCAGGTACCATTATGGGAAATTTGGCATTTTTCTGAAATTTAATTAACTCCATTATATAATGAATGAGCATTCAGTCAACTTTTTTCTTTCTAAATCAATTTAATTTTTCGGTTACTTAATATATAATTCGACAATTCTGTGTATTACCCTTCTTCATTCAAAAAAAATGAGGACCCTTTCTCCGCTTTTTAATGGTTACTGACAGGGAATTAGAGCCAAACTAAATATAATCATTTAGGGGGGATTTTTTTTGAAGATAATCACTACGATTGCCTCTATATTTTTATTGATCTTCTCTTGGTGCTGGGTTGATCTTAAGGTAGGGCATAAGCGTTATTTGAAGCACGCAACCAACATTAAATATCCGCCTCGGAAAAGCGAAATGACTGTATTCACATCAGGGAAAATCCTGTTTGAAGATTATATTAAGGAAGTCAGGCAAGCTCAGGATTCCATCCATATCCTTTTTTATATAGTAAAAAATGATAAATTCAGCAAGGACTTTTTGAAGTTACTGCAGTCAAAAGCGGAAGCAGGCGTGGAAGTGCGGCTTTTAGTCGATTGGGTAGGAAGTAAAAAGATGTCCCGCCAAACCATCCAGGAGCTGACTAAAAGCGGCGTTCATTTTTCTTTCAGCTTTAAACCGAAACTCCCCTTCCTTTTCTATACAATACAAAAAAGAAATCACCGTAAGATCACGGTGATAGATGGAAAAATCGGCTATCTTGGCGGCTTTAATATCGGTAAGGAGTATATAAACCAAGGGGAGAAGCTGAACCCATGGAGAGATTACCATTTTAAAATGACCGGTGAGGGTGTAAAGGACCTTCAGGAAGTCTTTCTCTCGGATTGGTTCTATGCTACAAATGAGGATTACAGAGGAACACCTGCCTATTTCCCGACATTGATTCCCGGGACGCAGGCACATCAGTTTGTCGTCACGAATGGCAGTGATCTTGAACAGTCACTGTCATACATGATTCGGCAAGCCACTAAAAAAATCATTATCGGGACTCCATACTTCATTCCCAGTGAAACTTTATTTAAAGAATTAAGGGAAGCCCTTGCACGCAATGTTTCCGTTACGGTCATCGTACCTGAAATTTCAGACCATGCCCTTGTCAAGGAAGCTTCTTTTCCCTACTTCCGGGTACTAATAAAAGACGGGGCTGAAATCATGCAATTTCAAAGAGGGTTCTACCATTCTAAAGTGATACTGATTGATGATATAATGTGTGATATCGGTACGGCTAATTTCGATAAACGCAGTTGTTTTTTAAATTGTGAAATGAACTGCATCGTATTTGACCGGACATTTATAAAAGATGTAGAAAAGGAATTGGCAGTGGACCTGGCCGAATCCAAGCCCCTAAACGGGGACGCGCTTTCCAGCATGAATGTAGTCCGTTCAGCAAAAGAATCGCTGGCTTCCATCCTTTCTCCTTTTCTTTGACATCCTGTTGCTCAAGGAGAAAAATAAAATGAAAATAAGATTTGGATTCGTATCCAATGCCACCTGTTTATGGGAAGCTTCTCCGGCTAAGACACTTACTTTCAAGCGATATAGCACACTAGGCCCAGAAAAAGGAATGGAAAAACTCCTGGATGTGACAAGGCAGAACATTGAAAATACCTTAAGGGTCCTTCAATATAACACGGCACACCAAATAGAAATATACCGGATGTCCAGTTCCATTGTTCCTTTAGCCACACATCCCGAAATAGAATGGGACTTCGTTACGCCTTTTAAAAAAGAATGGAAACAGCTTGGCGATTGGGCCACTGCACACAAGATGAGGCTCAGCTTTCATCCGAATCAGTTTACGCTGTTTACCAGCCCAAAACCCGAGATTACACAAAATGCCGTAAAAGATATGGAGTTCCATTATAAAATGCTTGATGCAATGGGCATAGCGGACACCTCTTTCATCAATATCCATGTCGGTGGAGCTTATGGTGATAAAGAGTCCGCCCTTGTAAGGGTTCATGACAACCTTAAATCGCTGCCTATGCACGTCAAGGAAAGAATGACTTTGGAAAATGATGATAAAACCTATACAGCATCTGAAACCCTGAGCGTATGTAAGATGGAAGGCATCCCACTTGTCTTCGATTACCACCATCATCTCGCAAACCTTTCAGATGTGCCGCTTAACGAGCTGCTCACCGAGGTGTTCACCACTTGGGGTCAGGCAGGGGCGGTACCAAAGATTCATATTTCATCCCCAAAATCGGCAGGTGAATTTCGCTCACATGCAGATTATATCGATTTGGAGTTCATCATGCCCCTCTTTAAAGTGCTTAAGGATCTTGGACAGGACGTGGATTTCATGATCGAGGCCAAGATGAAGGACCGGGCAATGCTGCAGCTGATTGAAGATATAGCTAAGGTTCGTGGTGTAAAAAGGGTGAGCGGCGGTGCCGTCGAGTGTTAATTAACCTAAAAAAAGCGGCTGTTTCGCAAGAAACAGCCGCTTTTGCCATTACATTTTTTCCGGTGCCGAAACCCCGATGATGGCTAATGCATTCTTTAAAGTAATTTGGACGGATTTGACCAGTCCTAGACGCGCCTTACTTCTTTCCATCTCTTCAACATCCAGAACCTTATCTGCATTGTAGAAACTGTGGAATGTAGAAGCCAGGTCAAATATATAATTCGTCATGCGGTGAGGCATCCTTTTTTCGGCTGCTTCCGCTATTGCCTGCGGGAATTCTCCTAATTTCTTCAAAAGTTCCACTTCTTTTTCAGTAGATAGGGCAGAGAAATCAGTGACTCCTTCATAGCTGATTCCTTGTTCCACACCTTGGCGCAAAATGCTGGAAATACGGGCGTGGGCATACTGTGCATAATAAACCGGGTTTTCATTGGATTGTGAGACCGCAAGATCCAAATCGAAGTCCATATGAGTATCCGCACTTCTCATCGCAAAGAAATAACGTGTTGCATCCAGACCTACTTCATCAATAAGGTCACGCATCGTAACTGCTTTACCTGTACGCTTGCTCATCTTCATTTTCTCGCCATCCTTGTACAGGTGAACAAGCTGGATGATTTCGACTTCAAGCTGCTCGCGATTGTACCCTAATGCTTCGATCGCCGCTTTCATACGCGGGATATAGCCGTGGTGATCTGCACCCCAGATATTGATTAGTGTTTCAAAGCCGCGTTCCAATTTATTACGGTGATAGGCAATATCCGGTGTCAGATATGTGTAAGACCCATCCTGCTTAATAAGCACCCGGTCTTTATCATCGCCTAATTCCGTAGAGCGGAACCATGTAGCACCATCTTCCTCGTAAACATGGCCCCTTTCCCTCAACACTTTAAGTGCTTCATCAATTTTACCGTCTTGATAGAGGGATGTTTCGGAGTACCATACATCAAATCCGACACGGAAATTACCCAAGTCCGTTTTCAGTTTTTCCATTTCATATTTCAAGCCGTACTCACGGAAAAATTCAAAACGTTCCTTCTCATCGGCATTTACATATTTATCCCCATATTCACTTGCAAGCGTCTTACCGATGCCAATGATATCTTCGCCATGATAACCGCCCTCAGGCATATCCTTTTCGAGGCCAAGTGCCTGGAAATAGCGGGCTTCTATGGAAATGGCCAAATTATTGATTTGGTTTCCTGCATCATTGATATAGTATTCACGTGAAACATCGTAACCTGCTTTAGAAAGGATATTACATAGCGTATCACCTACTGCTGCACCACGTGCATGACCAAGATGGAGATCACCGGTTGGATTCGCGGAAACGAACTCCACTTGGATTTTTTCTCCTTTTCCAAAGTCACTTTCCCCATATGCTTCATCCACTTTCAAAATGACAGGAACCAATTCTGTCAAATAGGCATTATTCATGTAGAAGTTGATGAAACCTGGTCCTGCAATTTCAATTTTTTCGATGGATGCTTTTGAGTTGTCAAAGTTTTCGATGATTGCCTCTGCTATCATCTTTGGTGCTTTCTTTGCAATCTTCGTTAATTGCATGGCCATGTTCGTGGAATAATCTCCATGTGTCTTATCTCTTGGCAGCTCCAATACAACATTTGGAATCTGCTCTTCCGTTGCTAAACCAGCTTTAATGACTGCCGCTTTAATCTCTTCTTTCAGTTTTTCCTGTACCTCTTTTACTATATTCATGCGCTATGCTTCCTCCTTGTAGGAAATCGTCATCTCATATTGACCGGGTTCGCTTCCCTGCATATGTAACGTATATTTAAGGACGAGTTTCCCTTGTTTGGTCTGCTCATCCCATTGATGATGTATCTTCTTCGCGGTCGTCCGTAATCCTAACCTGCCATATATACTTTCGTAATGTCCATTTGTCGCTTCCTTCAGGCGGAAAAGCTGCCTCATTTTAATGGCACCATTTCTAAGCAGGATCGTTTCATCCGGTTTGTGCTTGATCGTCGTTTGTGTTTGACCGGCTTCATTTTCCTCTTTATATTGCAAATATAAATCTGCACCTTTATACATTTTTGTACCAAATGTGACCAGCTCATACGTTTCCGTTTCTGAGCCGTGCTTGATTTTTGTCTGTAAAGTCACTTTAATCGCTTGCTTATCTATATCATGAAGAGTCAAAGCTACACTTCCTTCATCATGTCGTTCTTAACTTTATAAGTATAAATATTCTTCAAGGAAGTTTCAACTTGGAGCGGAAAATAAAGTGTAAATCAAAAAAAGTGAGGATAAACTGTCGAAATCATGTTGTTGCAATTCATTTGAATTTAACACAATAATGACTCATCGGGGCGGAATTATTCAAATAGAGTCCATCAGACGTAAAATTCTTTTCCGGAATGGATAAAAAAGACCATTCCCGCTAAAAAACAGGAACAGTCAAGTCAAAGTCTTACATCCATTAACCTTTTTGAACCCAACCTAAAATCATTTCGCGAATCAGCTTGCTCGCAGTGTTCGCAGTTTGCTCGGATGGATCATAAATCGGTGCCACTTCTACCAAATCGCAGCCGACTACATTAATTTCAGACCGTGCTATCTCATGAATCGAAGCTAAAAGCTCTTTGGAGGTGATGCCTCCACAATCTACGGTGCCTGTTCCCGGCGCGTGCGCAGGATCAAGAACATCGATGTCGATCGTCACATATACAGGACGGCCAGCTAACTGCGGCAGTACTTCTTTCAGAGGTTCAAGAACTTCAAATTTAGAGATGTGCATGCCATTTTCTTTTGCCCATTGGAATTCTTCCTTCAAACCGGAACGAATGCCGAAAGAGTAAACATTTTTTGGACCGATAAGTTCTGCGGATTTACGGATGATTGACGCATGGGAAAGCGGCTCTCCTTCATAATCCTCACGTAAATCTGTATGGGCATCCATATGGATGATGGCCATATCGGGATACTTTTTGAACATGGCTTTGATGACAGGCCATGTTACAAGATGTTCCCCTCCCATACCTATTGGGAACTTACCTGCATCCAACAAGCTGTCGACGAATTTTTCAATCATATCGATACTGCGCTGCGGATTGCCGAATGGTAATGGAATATCCCCGGCATCAAAGAATTTAACTTCCTCTAATTCACGATCTAAATACGGGCTGTACTCTTCCAAACCAATCGAAACTTCACGAATTCGGGTAGGGCCGAAGCGGGAACCCGGACGGAAGCTTACCGTCCAGTCCATCGGCATGCCGTATAGCACAGCTTCCGATTCCTCAAAAACAGGATGGCTTTTAATGAATACATTGCCTGAATAGGCTTCATCGAATTTCATGGTCCATGCCTCCCTTATTTCACTAAATCTTGAACGAATTTAGGCAGAACGAAAGCTGCTTTATGAAGTTCTTTTGTATAATATTTCGTTTCTAATTCATGGAAGCGATCTTCAGTCACTTCTAATGGATTATATTTTTTCGATCCGATCGTGAACGCCCAAAGACCGCTTGGGTACGTCGGGATATTCGCTAAATACAAGCTGGTGATTGGAAATATCTCTTTTACATCACGTTGTACATCACGAATTAAATCCGCTTTAAACCAAGGATTGTCGGATTGTGCCACAAAAATCCCGTCTTCTTTCAAAGCCTTGGAAATCCCGGCATAAAAACCTTTAGTAAATAAATTGACAGCAGGTCCGACTGGTTCAGTTGAGTCAACCATGATCACGTCATATTCATTTTCACTTTTGGCGATGTGCATGAAGCCATCCCCAACTTGTACGTCTACACGCGGATCTTCAAGCATGCCTGCAATTTCAGGCAGGAATTTCTTTGAGTATTCGATGACTTTCCCATCGATATCCACCAATGTAGCTTTTTTTACGCTTGGGTGTTTTAGGATTTCACGGATAACTCCTCCGTCCCCTCCTCCTACAACCAAAACGTTTTCTGGATTAGGATGGGTAAATAAAGGAACATGGGCTACCATTTCATGGTAAACGAATTCATCGCGCTGTGAAGTCATTACCATGTCATCCAGCAACAGCATATTGCCCCACTCTTCCGTTTCAATCATATCAAGCTTTTGAAACTCAGTTTGCTCCGTATGTAAAGTACGATTCACTTTCATCGTAATACCAAAGTTCTCTGTTTGTTTTTCAGTAAACCAAATGCTCATTTATTAACGCTCCTTTTCCATTTCATATTGTCAGTCACCTTATAGGTTCCCCAAAATCGGTATAGTCATTAGCTAGAAAAATTATAGACGAATCTAGCAGAATTGCAAGATAAATTTCTTAAATGCAGTTCTTATGTTTAAAATTTTCTTTTTTTTCCATAATAGTAATAGATACTAGATTCTTACGTGATAAGAGAGGTGAAAGCAATGGAATTGATTCCAAGCGAACGATTTAAAAGGACAACTAAATATGTACGGGCCTTCATTATCCTTGCCACAATCGGGCTCACAATACTCTTTGTATTGCTTCTCTCTTTACTGATTTATGCAAAAATATTAGGTCCGCCTCCTTTGGTCGTGCCGCAGTCCACTCTCTATTATAGTGATAATGGAAATGTGATCGGTGAAACCGATAATGGCCAGAAGCGCTATTGGGCCGGTATGGAGTCGATTTCACCACAGCTCATCAAAGCGACTGTCGCCGTTGAGGACCGTCAATTTTACACTCATTATGGATTTGATATAAAGCGGATCGGCGGTGCCATCCTTGCTGATATTAAGGCAATGTCCAAAGTCCAGGGTGCAAGCACCATTACCCAGCAGTATGCCAGGAACCTGTTTCTTGGGCATGACAAAACATGGTCGCGAAAACTTAATGAGGCCTTTTATACGATACGTTTAGAAATGAACTACTCCAAAAAGGAAATTCTAGAAGGCTATTTAAATACGATTTACTACGGCCATGGCGCATATGGAGCCCAAGCTGCAAGTCAATATTACTTTGGCAAGGATGCCAAGGATTTGACCCTTCCTGAAGCGAGCATGCTGGCCGGAATACCAAAAGGGCCGTCAAACTATTCTCCATTGGATAACTTTGAAAAAGCCAAATCAAGGCAGAAAGTTGTCCTGCAAGCCATGAAAAACAAAAACTACATTTCAGGAAAAAATATCGCGGAAGCGGTACGAACACCCCTTACATTAAAAGGGGAGCATGGAACGGTCACCAAGAAGACCGCTCCCTATTTCCAGGATGCCGTCAAACAAGCTTTAAAGTCTCAGCTTCATTTAGATGACCGGACGATCGAGCTCGGCGGCCTTAAGGTCTATACCACACTGGACGAGACCCAACAGGATGCTGCCGAAGAGGTTCTCTCCAATACCATACCCAAGTCTTCAGGCATCCAAGCCTCGATAGTGGCAATGGATCCGGATACCGGGGAGGTCCGTGCGCTGGTCGGCGGTAAAGATTATTCCGAGTCGCCATTCAATCGGGCTACACAGGCCGTTCGCCAGCCTGGTTCAACCATGAAGCCATTGCTATACTATTCAGCGTTGGAGAATGGTTTCACACCATCCACCACCTTAAAAAGCGAGACAACTACATTTTCTTTCGATGACGGTCACTCATCTTACACACCGCATAATTACAATCATCAATATGCGGAAGGCGAAATCACGATGGCTCAGGCCATTGCTCTTTCCGATAATATCTTCGCCGTAAAAACGCACTTGTTCCTTGGGGAACAGACATTGGTCGATACGGCGCATCGTTTCGGAATCACAGCAAAGATGGATGCAGTCCCTTCCCTGGCACTTGGTACGTCAGGTGTAAGGGCGATTGAAATGGTGAACGCATACAGCATTCTGGCTAACGGCGGCAAGAAGGTTGAACCCGTGTTTATCAAAAAGGTTGAAAATCAAAAAGGTGAAGTGATTTTTGATGAAAATGAGAAACCGGAACAGATTCTGGATAAGGACAAGGCATTTGTCATGACCCAGATGCTTACAGGTGTTTTCGATGAAACCTTAAATGGCTATACGAAAGTGACCGGCAGCACCATCAGTTCCCAGCTGACCCGCCCATATGCCGGCAAGTCAGGCTCCACCCCGACGGATAGTTGGATGATCGGTTACACACCGGAGCTTGTAGCAGGAGTATGGACTGGATATGATCAAGGCAAAAAGATCGAGATCCCTGCTGAAAAAGGCTTTGCAAAGAAAATCTGGGCTTCCTATATGGAAAAGGGCCTGCAAGGGAAACCGGCAAAATCGTTTAAGGAAACCGAAAACGTAATCGGGGTAAACGTGAACCCCGTTAGCGGAAAATTGGCCACAAAGGACTGCCCTGCCTCAAGATTGACTTATTATGTTAAAGGAACCGAACCTGTCGAATACTGTGCCGAGCACTTTAAGGGTGAGAGTCCGAAACATGCCCCAAAAGAAGAAGAACATAAAAAGGCCCCATGGTACAAAAAAGTCTTAAAACCTTGGGGATAACGAAAAACCCCCGAAGCCGGCAGCGGCTTCGGGGGTTTTTCTGTCCTAGTTCCACAGTGACTAAACTGCTGTCTTTAAGTTTACTGATTTTATCGCTTTCCTACAAGTGCATTTTTCACTAAACTTAACATTTCACCCATTAATCGAGTTTCAAACCGTCAATGACTCCTTCAGCAGATCTGAAGAACGCTCCCACATTCCTGCATCATGATTTTTCAGGAAGTCTGCAAGCACACGTTTTGATTTATCGTCCATGTCCTCGACGATGATTTTTCGTTTTAGCGATTTATCCATCCGGTTAACATGCTCCGGGAGCGATTTGTAACCGCGTCTAATTGACCTGTCGACCATCATTTCACATGCTGTCACACCTGCATAGTGCGGACCATTTTGAGTGGCTTCAATGGTCACCCAAACAAGCCAGTAAGGTTTGGCATTCGGGACCTCCTCTTTAGTCTTTAAAAACTTGATCCCTTTTTCCACTGCACTTCTTGCATGCATCGCGCCGATATCGACCTCTGCTTCACCTGCATCCACATCGATGATGACCGGGGAAATATTATCGAGCGTTAAAACCCCTGCTCCATATCCGCCATGACCTTCTGTTGGGTCGTTTTTTATAATATTAAAGCCTACCTTTTTCTTTGGTTGTTCATCCATGCTTATATCCCCCTTTATTGTTTGTCATTCCTTATTATTGGTTAAAAAAACAAAAGTGAAAAAAATTGATTCAAGGTGCCTCCTACAAATTTAATGCCAGTATCCAAAATCGGTCTAATTGTATATTGACTCAGAGGTGTGATGATCAGGATCAAAAAAATAAGGGAGCCGTATTGTTCATACTGGGTCATTTTTGCCCGCAAGTCTGCTGAAACAAGATCCTGTACGATCCTATAACCATCGAGCGGCGGCAGCGGTATCAGATTAAATACAAATAAAAGGACATTTAAATTTATGAGCATACTTAAGAATGGCTCGACGAAAAATGGTAAATCAGGTCCAACGCCTGCGGCAAGCAATCCGTAGAAAATTAAATACCCCAAAATTGCAACAATCAAATTACTGAACGGACCGGCAAAAGAGACGAGCACTCCTGCCAATTTTGGATTCTTGAAATGAAAACGATTAACCGGTACAGGTCTCGCCCAACCAAATCCGGCAATTAATATCAACAATGTTCCGATCGGATCCAAATGGGAAATCGGATTCAATGTGACTCTTCCTTCATTCTTTGCAGTCGGATCACCGAACTTATAGGCCACATAAGCATGGGAAAATTCATGAACCGTAAAGGCTATTAAAAGTGACACAATGACATATGGAAGCTGTTCCAAAGGATAAGCCAAAAACCGTCCTATTTGATCAAAGAATTCCATCGATAGCTTCTCCCCCATTGTTTATTACCGTTAGTATACATCAAAAGTGCAAGAAGTGAAAAAACTCTGACTTCCGTGTCTTGCATTTCTTTTTCCATTGTGAAACACTACAAGATAAGAGAGGAAGGGGGGAAAAGAGATGCCATATGTAACAGTCAAAATGCTTGAAGGCCGTACAGACGAACAAAAAAAGGCTTTAGTCGAAAAGGTGACCGCAGCCGTTACGGAAACAACTGGAGCACCAGCTGAAGCCGTGACGATTTTCATTGAAGAAATGTCAAAAAATCATTTAGCAGTAGCCGGTGTCCGTAAAAGCGATTTATAAGATTTACATAATGGGGAAAAGCTAAGCCATCAATTCGGCTTAGCTTTTGTTTTTAGCTGCTCAATATATTCATATGCCTCATCAATTTCTTCAAGCGTATATTTTTGTTTGCTTTTCAGCGTGAAAATTTTCTCGGTGACTTCCTCTTTTTCAAGCGTGTCGAAGTATAATACCGTTGAAACCAGCTCCAAAAACCTGGCATTCTGTTCGTTCATATCCTGTAAGCATGCCTCAAGTGCCGGCATCTCCACTTCCTGTATGGATAGGAAATCCCGGCCTGCATCCGTTATCGAATAACAATATTGATAATAGCCTGCTTTTTTTTCCCTTACTTCATTCAAGTAGCCCATTTCGCAGAGCTCTTCGATACGTAAGGTCAACTCCTCCGAGTACGGTCCATAAAAGTGAAACTGAAACTTTTCATGAAATGGGAAGGACAGCTTCTTCGCGATATAAACGATCTTTTGTAATTTTTTTCGACCCGAGATTTCACCGGCAGTAGAAATTGCATTGATAATGTTTGCATGATCCTTAAACAAGGCTCGTCACTCCTCACCAAAAATGTACCACTTTAATCCGATAGCTCCAAAAGCTTTCGAATCTGTTTTTTTATATTTTTCTTCGTAGATTCATCACGCAATAAATCCGCTGGATAATACAACTTATGATCCGTTCTTCTTTTCCCTGAAATTGCATCGACAATTTCGGATTCACGCGATAATTCACGAATTTCGCCATTATTTTTCAGCAAGTGAATCGGCAGTCTCTCCTCTTCCTCACCTGGCCGGTAAAAATCATACGGCAGATCTGATGAAGAATCGACGACAAGATAATAATCCGGATCGATGCCTGCCTTCTTGAATAGCGTCCTTAACTCCATCAACCTGTTCATTTGACTGTTCGATGGATGGAATTCCACATATTTAAATAGTTTACGGTTAACGAAGCGAGTGCATAAATCTTTTAAAATCGCATCGTTTTCGTCTTCCCATGCTTCGAAATAATAGAGCATCACCGATTCATCCATTTTCAAGTAGTCCGTTAAAGTCACTTCTCCCCTGAACAATGAATAAAAATGGTGTGGTTCTTGGGCAAACTCATAACCGGATTCATATAAATGTTTCGCTCTATGTAGAATCTTGGTAAGTATGACCTCCGCACTTCTCGTAACTGGATGGAAATAAACCTGCCAATACATTTGGTAGCGACTCATGATATAATCCTCAACCGCATGCATCCCGCTTTGTTTTATGACGGCATGTTCTTCCCTTGGCCTCATTACACGCAAAAGCCTTTCCATATCGAAATGTCCATAACTCACGCCAGTGAAGTAAGCATCACGCTGTAAATAGTCCATTCTATCAGCATCGATCTGACTTGAAATCAGGCTGACTACTAATTTGCCTTTATAGGTTTTCGCTATGACTTCTGCCACTTTTTTAGGAAAATCACGTCCAACCCTAAGGAGGATCTTATTCACTTCCGTATCGCCGAGGATTATCTGCCGCGTGAATTGCTCATGATCCAGGTCAAACACTTTTTCAAAAGAATGAGAGAAAGGACCATGACCCAAATCATGCAGAAGTGCTGCGCACAAGGATAGTAACCGTTCCTCAGGTTTCCATTCGGGTCTGCCCTCGAAAACATCATCCACGATTCTCCGAACAATCTCGTATACTCCAAGCGAATGGCTAAGCCGACTATGTTCCGCACCATGAAAGGTTAAATAAGTCGTTCCCAGCTGTTTGATCCTTCGAAGACGCTGAAATTCCTTCGTCCCTATTAAATCCCATATAACCCGGTCGCGAACATGTATATATCGGTGCACCGGGTCCTTGAATACTTTTTCTTCTTGTAATTTTTCGCCGGAATATTCCATGAACTACCCTCTTTTTCGTAATCTCGATGCACTCATTATAGCGTGTTTTGACAAAAAACCCTAACTTCCACCTTGCTAGTAAGAGGGGTCATTTTGTAAGAAAACGGAAGTTTCAGTCCGATTTTGTCTTGAAATTAAAGAAATAAAAAATCACCGCAGTGTGTCGAATCTGGGTGATGATTACTTGTTTCATTTATCATAAGCAAACAATCCACTCTAACTATATATCATGGATCCTACTTTAGTTTTTTATTAATTTTATCTAGTAACTCGTCTTCTGTCGGTGCAGCAACTGGACGGTTATTGACAAAGGCAAAAGACTTCTTTCTGCCAGGACCGCAATAGGATTGACAGCCCACTTCAATTTTCGCGTCGGGATCAAGCTTTTCAAGACGCGGGATCAACGTTTTAATGTTTACCGCCAAGCAGTCATCGCACACTCTGAATTCATTGGACATCCTCCGGTCACCATCCTTTCCATAACAAACTATTTTTCATCCATTTATACGACTAAAGGGTATTTTACCGTTTCTACTTATGAATATCAAGAGGGCTGGATGATGTGAAAAGGATGTAAATAATCAAAAAACTAGTATCCTTTTAACCTTTTTGTATAAAAAATCCATATTTTGTCCAAAATGCTAGTAGAACACTCCATAAATCACTGCCACACGATATTTTATATAGTTATTTATTTTAAAAATTACCAGAAAGGGAGTATGTAGAAATGAAGGTTCGTCAAGACGCCTGGACAGAAGAAGATGATTTGCTTTTGGCAGAAACGGTATTGCGCCATGTGCGGGAAGGCAGCACTCAGCTCAATGCTTTTGAAGAGGTAGGAGATAAGTTGAATCGCACCTCTGCAGCATGCGGATTCCGCTGGAATGCAGTTGTCCGCCATAATTATGATAAAGCGCTTTCCCTTGCCAAGAAACAGCGTAAGCAGCGGCAAAGGATCCTTGGAAAAGATCAAGGAGGGAAAAAACGGCTTCTTTATACACCGCCATCCCCAACGATTTCCGACATAATGGTTCCCCATGTACAAGAAGAGGAACTAGAGTTGAAATCCGAAGTCGATACTACCAATTATGAAGCAGCAGAGGAATTCGTTGTGGCAGAAGCCCTCGCTCCTAAGACACAGCACACACCAGTAACTTTGGAAACGGTCATGAGCCTTGATACCGTCATCGCCTATTTGGAATCTATGAACGGCCGCATGCTTCAAGCCGAAGTATTAAAAACCGAAAATGAAAGATTGAAGCTTGAAATTAAAGGGCTGAAAAAGCGAAACGAAGAATTGGAGAATAAAATCAGCCACCTAGAACAAAACAGCGGCTTGATGCAGGAAGATTATGAAACTTTGATGAATATCATGAATCGGGCAAGAAAGCTGGTTTTGTTAGAGGAAGAGGAACGTCCGGCAACTAAATTCAAGATGGACCGGAATGGCAATTTGGAAAAAATGGCCGAGTAATAAGATAATGTGGGGATAAGTTACATAGATCAACCACATGATTAAGGCCGTTTCACCCATGTTTATCCGAAAAAGGGAGCCAATAAGGCTCTTTTTTTCATTGTTTCAAGATAGAAGGAATAATATCTCCCCGGACGTTGCTGCCTATCATCCAGACCTTTTACAGTTTCAGTGAATACTAAAGTCGTATTAAATGAAAGAAGCCGTTCCTGACTTAATGGAACGGCTTCTTTCATTTCAATCCTTTAATGCATCAAATACTTTATCATTGCGTTCCACCACTCTTGTCAAGTATGCCTCATACATCGGCCATTCCTGAACGGAAAGAGTGTCAGAGAATATCCTTTCGCTATGTTCCTTCAATACATGCAGGAATCTGAGCATCACGTCCTGAACACTCAATTGCACGCCCAACAATTCAGTTAGGGACGCCATTACCGAAGGGACGATATCAGGATAAACGAATTTGGTTTCTGCATTTCCTTTAGCTGCATCATAAAAACCCTTCACCAGACTGGCACGTTCAGCCCCGCTTCCATTGACACACAAATAGATTTGCACCGCTACGCCATTGCGGATCCTGCGTTGGGAAATACCGGCAAATTTTTGCCCATTGATACTTAAATCATAACTTCCAGGACAATAGGAACCGACGATTTCCCTTGCTTCCATCGTGACTGGGAAATCGGAAAACATCAATTGGACAAGCTCCCACATCGCATCATATCCACGATTGATTTCAATTTTCCGCTCGTTTTCAGGAAAAATGAGCGACAAATTAAGGACACCCTCATCCAGCACGACTGCCAGTCCTCCGGAATTCCTCACGATGGCCTGAAAGCCATGTTCTTCTAAATGATCCAAACCCTTTTTAAGAAAAGGCAACTTCGTATCCTGTATACCCATGACGATGGTTCGATGGTGTACCCACGCCCTGGCTACGGCCGCTGATTTACCTGACCCCACGGAAGCGCAAAATGTATCATCCATCGCAAAGGACTCCAGAGCAGGAAACTGAGGTCCGACGGAAGATTGATCAATAATCCTCCACTCTTGCTGCATTAATAATGAATCTGTTTCACCCATACGAATCTCCCTCTAACATTTAATCCTCAAGCTGCCTATTGATACTGCGCCACAAACCCCTGTGCCGCTGTAATGACAGCCAGTTTATATACATCCTCTTCACTGCATCCCCTCGAAAGGTCATTCACCGGACGATTCAGGCCCTGAAGGATCGGACCGACCGCTTCGAAGCCGCCCAAGCGCTGTACCATCTTATAGCTGATGTTCCCTGCTTCGAGACTTGGGAAAATAAAAACATTCGCATCCCCCTGAATAAGGGAATCCGGTGCTTTTTTTCTTGCTACCGAAGGAACGAAGGCCGCGTCAAACTGAAATTCCCCATCAAGGATGATTTCAGGGTCCATTTCTTTTGCCAAATCGACGGCATCAACCACTTTTAAGGTCTCGGGGGATGTTGCGGATCCCTTCGTCGAAAAGCTCAGCATCGCCACACGCGGTTCGATATCGAACATTAGTGCAGTCTTCGCACTTTCTATGGCGATTTCAGCCAGGTCCTGGGAATTGGGGTTTATATTGATCGCACAATCGGCGAACACATATTTTTCTTCATCCCGGACCATGATGAATACTCCCGATGTTTTTTGGACGCCTGGCTTTGTTTTAATGATCCTTAGGGCGGGCCGAACCGTATCGGCAGTCGAATGAGTTGCGCCGCTGACCATTCCATGTGCCAGTTTCATATGGACGAGCATGGTTCCAAAATAGTTCTTATCCATTAAGATTTCACGTGCTTGTACATCGGTCGCTTTACCATCACGGACCTTCACGAACGCTTCAACCATTTCATCCATCATGATATAATTCTTCGGATCATATATTTCGATTGCATCAAGGGAGATCTTTAAATCTTTTGCCTTCTCTTGAATCAACCCGATATCCCCGATCAATACCGGTGTCACCAGTTTAGCTTTGGCAAGCCTGCCTGCCGCTCCCAAAATCCGTTCATCTAACCCTTCTGGAAAAACGATCTTTAAATTATGCCCCATAATTTTCGATTCCAATATTTCAAATAAATCACTCATTGGCTCTTCCTCCTTTTTAGATACGTTTCCCCCATTTTTTTTATATTTAACCATTCGATGAAAATCCATTGCCGTCTTCTTTTAAGAATACTCTAGCAGCCAGGTAATTTCCAGCCACTTTGGTACCCTGCCAATCCGCAAATTTGAAAATTGTTTGAACACCGAAAAACAGTGATGGTGTTTGCGGGTTGATATAAATTTCCTTATACTGAAACTATGTTATATTAAAGTTATAATAAGACTTAGGAGTGATCGTAATGAGTGAAGCAGCACAAACACTGGACGGCTGGTATTGTTTACATGATTTCCGTCTGATCGACTGGGCTTCTTGGAAAACGTTATCAAGCGACGAACGCCAATTGGCCATCTCAGAATTCCAAGGTTTACTGGATAAATGGAATATGACACAAAGCGACAATGAAGGCAGCCATGCCCTATATTCCATCGTAGGTCAGAAAGCGGACTTCATGCTTATGTTTGCCCGCCCTACCATGGAAGAATTGAATGCAATTGAAAACGAATTCAACAAAACGAAGCTTGCCGAATATACAGTTCCCGCTTATTCATACGTTTCCGTCGTGGAATTAAGCAATTACTTAGCTGGAGGAGATGGTGAGGACCCTTACCAGAACCCTCATGTCCGTTCCAGACTTTATCCGATACTTCCAAAAGCGAAACATGTATGCTTCTATCCAATGGACAAGCGTCGTGATGGCGATGATAACTGGTATATGCTTTCCATGGAAGAGCGCAAAGGCTTAATGCGTTCCCACGGCTTGATTGGCCGCAGTTATGCCGGTAAAGTAAAACAAATCATTTCGGGTTCTGTCGGTTTTGACGATTATGAATGGGGCGTTACACTGTTCGCAGATGATGTCCTTCAATTTAAAAAATTAATCTATGAAATGCGTTTTGATGAAGTGAGTGCACGTTACGCTGCATTTGGTTCTTTCTTTGTAGGCAATATCCTGCCGGAAGAAAACGTACCTTCATTCCTATACGTATAAGACGATGGGCTTCCGGTTTCCGGAAGCTTTTTTTACGTCCCCTCCTTTTTATTTTTCCCCGGCTGTGGAATAAATCCAATCCACATCCCATACATTTTCAATAGTGATGAATTTATTTTTTCACAGTCCCATTCAGCTTCAGGAAAATTGATCAAGGCAATTCCTGACTCCAGCGAGGTGAAGGAACGTTACTTCTATTCATTAGCCGGCAAGAGGATATGGTTTATATCATGAACGGCAGCCGTTATGTATCGCTTAACATTCATTGTGGTTTTTTAAGCCACCCGGGGATTGTCCAGAAAACATATACAATACTACCGGTCGCTATAAATCGCACTGTTCTCCCAGTCCACACTCTCGGATTGTCCAAATTCCACAGCATCAACTAAACCTTGAATTTAGGAGGGAATGTAATGTCACAAAATAATCCTTATGGTAATTATCCGTACGGAGGAAGCCCTTATTACCCCTATGAAAATAATGTGCCTGAACTAAGGCAGCAAAATCCTAATCAGCAACAAGGTTACCCGCAGCAAGGATACCAACAGCCATCATACCAGCAACAACAGCCCACTATGGCAGGCACACCACAACAAGTGCCGATGACGATGGGTCAACCCCCTTCCGGACCACAGATACCTGGCATGCTTCCGGTCGAACAGTCGTACATCGAGAACATCTTGCGTTTGAATAAAGGGAAATTGGCCACTGTTTATACAACGTTTGAAAACAACAAGGAATGGAATGCCAAGATCTTCAAAGGAATCATCGAGGCTGCAGGACGCGATCACTTAATCATAAGCGATCCTCAAACGGGAAAACGATACTTAATCCCGATGGTATACTTAGATTATATAACGTTTGATGAAGAAATCGAATATGAATATCCATTTGGAGGCACTGGGCTTACCACCTATTCGCCAAGGTAAAAAAATCCTATATAGAAGAGCCTCAGAATCTATTTGATTCTGAGGCTCTTCTTATATTGGAATGACTTTTTCCCAAAAAGAGCTGACCCAGAAGATCAGCTACCTTCATTACAAGTATTTATATGCAGCAATGATCATTAAGACCCAAGCAACCAAGAATGAAACCCCGCCAAGCGGTGTGATGGCCCCTAGGACTTTGATTTGCGTAACGCTTAGAACGAATAGGCTTCCGGAAAACAGGATAATTCCTATTAGCATAAGCCAGCCGGACCAGTTGATCAGCGGACTTGAAATCTTCCCAGCCAATATTCCGATTACCAATAAACCAACCGCATGGAACATTTGATATTGAACAGCGGTTTGCCAGGTTTCTAAATATTTATCAGGAATTTTCCCTTCCAGCCCGTGTGCACCGAATGCACCTAGTGCCACAGCAATAAACCCATTCAATGCACCTAAAATGATGAACAGTTTCAATTATTTCGCTCCCCTTCCCTAATTTAAAAATCGAACAAGGACTCCCCATTGGCCTCATCCATTTTAACCGGTTCTACATTCGGTGTAGCCGACATAACGGGCTGGGTCAATGTGATTGGCTTCGGCATGCTGATGTTCGCTGCTTTTTCATCCACCATTACTTCACAAAGGGACTTAATGGCGATTACATACCCCTGCACCTTATCCTCTGAATTTGCCTGTTTCGCTTTTAAAACAAGCTCTTCGATTTTATCTAACATTTGTCTTGATGAAATAACCAACTTTACCACCTCGTCTATATACAGGTCAAAACTATCATAACTAGCATAGCAAAAATCAGAGAAGAAAACACCTTGCATATTTCCTACCTTTTCATTGGCTTGGCTTGAAATTTCAAGCATAGCTGTCCTGAAGAATGAAAGACATCAAGAGAAGGCTGGTTTGATGTTTTGAATTGAAAAGCACGGCAGCCCTTTGGAAAACTGGGATCCCAAGTTATATAGAAATGACTGCACGCCATACAATTCACCCGTTTCGTTTTCCTGCCCATATCATCGGTTCGTGATTTCCCAATCAATTGGGGATTCCCCCATTTCCAACAGCAATTGATTTGTTTTGGAAAAAGGTTTTGTGCCAAAGAAACCACGGGAAGCCGACAACGGACTTGGATGTACGGACTTAATGATTTTATGGCGGGTTTCATCAATTAAAGGGATTTTGGTTTGAGCAGGTTTTCCCCACAGGATGAATACAACCGATTTCGGACGGTCATTCAATAGGCGAATAACTTGATTCGTAAAGATTTCCCATCCTTTTCCGCGGTGTGAGTGCGCCTCTCCCTCACGCACAGTCAAGACGGTATTCAATAGAAGCACTCCCCGTTTTGCCCATTCAACAAGGTAACCATTATCCGGAACATCATAGCCTAGATCGGTGTTTAACTCTTTAAAGATATTTCTTAAAGAGGGTGGGATGCGAACTTCCGGCTTAACTGAAAAACTAAGGCCATGCGCTTGACCAGGGCCATGGTAAGGGTCCTGTCCAAGGATGACAACCTTTACGTCTTCATAAGGAGTATAGTGAAGCGCATTGAAAATATCGTCCTGATCAGGATGAATGACTTGCTGGCTGTACTCTTGCTTTATAAATCCCCTTAGCTCCTGGTAATATTCTTTTTTGAATTCCTCTTTCAATAGAGGCCACCAATCATTTGTCAATAACTGCTTTTCCATCTGCCACAGCCCCTTTCCACTTTTTGAAACTATATTATATCAAACTTAATCGCCTTGCCTTTTCCATAGATTACGATTTATGTTTCTATATACCCCAAAAGTGGGAAATAAGAAAGTTAGCAAGCAATTTAACCATGTTGGAGGATTCCCTATGAAAAAATGGTACAAAAGAAAACGATTTTATCTGCTTGTCAGCATTTTGATCGTCATTGCAATCGTAATCGTCTATAACAGCTACAAGCCTCTCCCCGATGGTATTTCTTATGAAGGAAAAGTTCATCATGTCGAGGATATCGATTTCATCTATGACCTTTCCTATCACGATGAACAAGGGAATCTGCAACATGAGCAGCGAATTTTCCAAACCATAAATCAAGCGATAGAAGAGGCTGATTCTTATATCGTAATCGATATGTTTTTGTTTAATGCTTTTTATGATGAAAAGATAAACTTCCCGAAGTTAACCGAGACTCTGAAGGATAATCTGGTGAAACAGAAGAAAAGGAAACCTGATCTCCAGGTTATATTCATTACAGATGAAGTGAATACTTCCTATAATGCCTACCAATTAGAGGCATTGGAAACGATGAAGAAAAATGGAATTGATGTCATTGTTACCAACTTAGACCGCCTCCGGGATCCGAATCCTCTCTATTCAGGTGTGTATCGGACCTTTTTCCAATGGTTCGGTGAAAGCGGAAAAGGCTGGATTGTGAATCCAATGGCCAAAAGCGCACCAAAGGTCACCTTGCGTTCTTATCTTAGACTGATGAATATCAAAGCCAATCACAGAAAAGTGGTCGCTACTGAAAAAACGGCCATCATCTCATCTGCCAATCCTCATGACGCAAGTGGATTCCATTCCAATATCGCGTTCCAGATGGATGGGAATATCATCGGCGATTTTCTTAAAGCCGAAGAAGCCGCTTCGAAATTCTCGGGAGGACCAAAGTCATTTCCTGAGTTCAAAGGGACATCGGCAGATAAAGGACCGATATCGGTACAACTGCTAACGGAAGGAAAAATCAATAAACATGTCCTTAAGGCAATTAAGGATGCAAAAAAGGGGGACAAGATCCATCTTGCCATGTTCTACATTGCCGATCGCGAGGTTGTCGAGGCATTAACGGATGCAGCTGAACGGGGTGTGAAGATTCAAATGATATTGGATCCGAATCAAAACGCTTTCGGAAGTGAGAAAATCGGGCTTCCCAACCTTCCGGTTGCCGCCGAATTTGAAAAACTGGGGGATGAAAACATCTCGATCCGCTGGTACAAAACAGATAAAGAACAGTTCCATACAAAATTGATGATGATCCAAAAGGCTAATGAAACGGTTATCCTTGGAGGATCGGCTAATTATACCTCCCGCAATCTAGATGACTATAATCTTGAAGCGAATGTTGAAATCCATGCTCCAAATGATGCTGACGTTTCCAAGGATGTCGATAGCTATTTTCAAAGACTTTGGACAAATCAAAACGGAACTTACACGGTGGATTACAGTGAATACCAAAAGAAACTGCCTGTCTTCAAATACTTGACCTACCGCATTCAAAAGGTATTCCGCTTCACCACTTACTAAATATTCTTCGATAAAAATGTTTATCCGTGCCCAAACAAGGTTATATACTACTATAGCCAATCAGCAACTGTAATAAGCAAGATTCCATTTACCTATTTTCAAGAGAATCTTACTAAAATTCAAGGAGGAGTTTATATGTATCAAGTACATGTAGTAGAAAACGGTTTACAAGCAAAGGAAAAAATCGATGAATTAGTTACATCAGGTTATACGAAAGACGATGTATATTTGTTTGCCCATGACAAAACCCGTTCAAAACACCTTACCGAGAATACAAATACAGAAGGTGTAGGCATGAAGGAACAAGGTTTCCTTGATACCGTCGGAAATCTCTTTAAATCACGCGGAGATGAACTTCGTAATCGAATGAGCAACCTTGGCCTTAGTGATATGGAGGCAGAACGTTACGAGGAAGTTCTGGACGAAGGAAAAGTAGTCATCGTCGCTTCCAAACAAGATAATAAAGACGGGGTTACACACTAAAACCCGATGGCCATTACCCTATATGGATTCATAAAAAACGAGGCTCCTTAACAGGCAGCCTCGTTTTTTATAATCTATTATCCCAGGATTCTTTGGTACGTGGCCTTTGCATGGACCATGTCCTTCGTACCGTGAATCAACGCCCTTCCATCCTTGAAAATGACGATACGCTCCCCAGCTTTTTCACAAGAGAGAAGAAATGGATTGAATTTCACCGAATAGCCGCTGCCGTCCAGATCCTTGGCTAATTTCTCGAGTTGCAGTTTCAAAGGTTTTGGAGGTCTTACCTGTACAGTATCCCTCCCGCAAAGAACAGCCGTTTTCGTTGCATTTTCCAGTGTTAAAAAGGGGTATGTCCTTCGCTCCCCGCATGAGAGACAATCTTTCTTTTTCGCTTTTGTCAATTTAACGGTCTGGTATTGATTTCTCCACAGATCAAAAGAAACAAGTGCAGGTCGTACCGATTCCCAATCTTCCACAAGGATTTTCAAAGCTTCGGCAGTTTGGTGTGCCACTACCATCGTTACAGCTGGTGATATGATTCCTCCTGTGTCACAGGTCATACCTTGAATGGGGATCGCTTTCAGCAAACAGTGCAAACATGGAGTCTGTCCGGGAAGGATCGTCAAAGTCATCCCCACACTCCCCACACATGCCCCATAAATCCACGGTATATGAAGCTTTTGTGATAAATCATTAATGATCATCCGTGTCTCAAAATTATCGGTTGCATCCAATATCAAATCAACATCACTAAGCAGCTGCTCGAGGTTCTGGGCATTTGCGTCCATGATGATGGCATTCACTTCTACTTCATGATTGATATCAAATAAATGACGCTTTGCCGCTTCTGCTTTTGGCAGTTTCTCCTCGACATCCCGTTCCGTATACATTTGTTGGCGCTGTAAATTACTGGTCTCGACATAATCCCTGTCGACAATAGTAAGCTTCCCTACTCCTGCACGAGTAAGGGCCTCGGCATTAGCAGATCCCAAAGCCCCTGCACCAAGAAGCAATACATGCTTCTTCATAATTTTCAATTGGCCCCCTTCACCAATGGGGGCGAATAAAGTCTGCCTTGAAAATCGCTCTTTCACCGTGAACCCTCCCTTCCGAATGCTTTAGCCTCCACTGACAGGCGGAATGAAAGCTACGGTATCTCCATCAGATAGAATTGTGTCATCATCGGCAAATTCTTCATTGACCGCTGTCATCACAGTTTCAAGACCTTCCAATTGAAAATCCACCTTCAGTTTTCCTTTTAGCTGGGCCACACTCATTCCATTTCCTTCTATAGTAACAGTCTCTTTGCCTAGCTCATCTTTCAATTGGGCAAATAAAAGTACATTAATCATCAATATCCCCCTCTTCCGGTTTCCCCGTTGGATATGGAACGGTTTCCAACTGGTTTCCGACCCATGTCTCCCCATCTTCCCAATGTTCTTTTTTCCAAATCGGGACGATTTCTTTAATTCTTTCAATCGCATACCTGTTTGCCTCATATGCATCATTTCGGTGTGGCGTACTAACGGCAATAACCACTGCGATATCCGTGATTTCTAGTTTACCTACACGATGGGTGATCGCCGTTTCTGCATCAGGCCAACGCTCCTTGATCTCAGATCCGATTTGCTCCAATTTCTTGATGGCCATCGGTTCATACGCTTCGTATATTAAGAAGAGAGTCTTTTTTCCTTTCGTCATTTCCCTCACCGTACCAATAAAGGTCGTGACGGCACCTGCATTTCGACTGACTACTTTATCAATCACTTCCTGGATGACAATCGGCTCTTTTGAAATATTATAATTCATGTCTACCATCCTTTATATATAATTCAGTTTGATCAATATAACCTGCCTCTTTATAATCTTCCATCGTATTCATATTGAAAAAAAGGTAGTGAAAATGTTCAGGATTCTCGCGATATAACTTAAATTCGGTTTCTTTCATGATTTTCACCGAAATCTTTTCCAAAAATAGTCTCATTTTCAATTCATGTTTTAATAAACACTCCGTCAGTACAGGAAGACACCTTTTATGGTAAACAGCAAAAAGCGGCTGGAGCCTGCCATTTATTTCTGGAATGACAGCATCGAATTCAGGTTCATAATGGGAAATGATATCCTTTATGGCATCTGCATTCACAAACGGCATATCACAGGCTGCAAGGAACTGAAGCTCCGTTTTCGATGAGGTCAACCCTGCATGCAATCCTCCAAGAGGTCCTTGATCTTTATGTAAATCCGGAATTAGCGCCAGCTGCAGAAAACGATATTCTTCAACTGTATTCGTAATGACCATAATGTTTTCTGACACCTTTTTCAATTCGGATGCCACTCTTGAAATGTTCACAACGCCGCCTATGGTCAACAGGGCCTTATTCACGCCCATACGGCTTGATTTCCCACCAGCTAAAAGCAACATTGTCCATTCCATAGAAATCACCCTCCTTTTTTGGGTTTAATCCTGCATCGAACGGTAAAGCTATACTAAATGTATCCACTATATTTAAATATTTTAAATCAACTTTGAAAATAATGACACCTTCACAAACTTTGCTTTGTAATAAAAGGTGGAAAGTAGGATCAAAAAGCTAAAAAGCAGGCCACCCACCCATTTTATTTTCTGAATTCCAGGTCCGAAAAATGACTCATGCGTGGCAATTCCATTACCTTTCTTAAGGTACTCATATTAAGGTGAAAACTAAGTTTTACATAAAAGAAATTTTGGTATATTCTAAAAATAGGATATTAACTGGTATGCTGATAATATCGATATCTAATTCTCCTGAGGAGGTCACATAATGACTATGAAAAGAGCTATGACAGTTGCCGGATCGGATTCGAGCGGCGGTGCGGGTCTTCAAGCAGATTTAAAGACATTCCAAGAATTCGGCGTTTACGGTATGTCCGCTTTAACGACAATCGTGACGATGGATCCTAAGAATGGCTGGTCCCATAATGTATTCCCTACACCGGTCGAGGTTTTGGAAGCCCAAATCGAAACGATTCTATCAATCGGCATTGATGCCATGAAAACGGGAATGCTTGGATCAGTGGAAATCATTGAACTTGTTGCCCGTAAAATAGACGAGTTGAAGCTGGACAAGGTCGTAATCGATCCAGTTATGGTATGTAAAGGTGAAGATGAAGTGTTGCACCCTGAAACAGCTGTAGCTCTGCGCGAACTGCTTGTTCCACGTGCAACTGTAGTCACGCCAAACCTGTTCGAGGCCGCTCAGTTAGCGGGAACTGCGCCTATCAAGACGATTGACGATATGAGGGCTGCAGCCGAAAAGATTCATGCACTTGGTGCAAAATATGTCTTGATCAAAGGCGGTAATAAGCTGGATCATGATAAAGCCATTGACCTTTTATATGATGGAACTGAATTTGAAATCCTTGAATCAGAAAAAATCGAAACGACCAATACACATGGTGCCGGCTGTTCATCTTCAGCAGCCATTGCAGCTCAATTGGCTGAAGGGAAAAGCCCGCGTGAGGCTATCCTCATTGCTAAAGACTTCATCACCGAGGCCGTTCGCCATTCTTGGAAGATGAATGACTATGTTGGACCTGTCAATCATGGTGCATACCATAAATATGGAATCGCTGAAAAAACACAAAAATAAAACATCAAGTTTAATGGCCGCTCAAATTCATCGAGCGGCCTTTTTCGCTTTTTTTGTTTTTATTTAGTAAAATAGAAAGAAGGAAAAGCTTATCTAGCCGCCCAGTTAAGGAGGAAATTATAGAATGAAACCTATAGACCGTACAGAGGTGCAAAATGCCATTGATTCTTTCGCCGGACAAGATGTATATCTTCACCTTGAAACGACAAATGGTGCCTATGCCACTCATGTAGATGAAGCTTTCTTTTCGGCAGGTGCTTATATTCGTAATGCTCTTATACAGTATGAACATGGGAAGATAGTTGGGGATGGACCCTACCGCATCGGCTTGAAGCTCAATATTGGCTGGGTATATGCAGAAGGCGTTAACCACTTCGAAATGGATGAACAAGGGAGATTGCTATTGGCAGGCCTTGATTTTTCCGGAAAGCTTGCTGTCTCCATGCAGCTCAGTCCCACTCCTTTTGAATGATGACAACTTGCTTGATATATATCATATAATTCCGATGAAAACTCCCATTCACCGATAACCATACTCACTGTAAGTAGAACGGAAGGAGAAATATACCTTGGAAAAAGAACGCCATGTATTAGTTATATTCCCACATCCCGATGATGAAGCCTTCTCGGTCTCCGGAACGCTTGCCCTTCATAGAGAAGCGGGCACTCCTGTCACCTATTTATGCTTAACTTTAGGAGAAATGGGACGTAATTTAGGAAACCCTCCATTTGCAACAAGGGAATCGCTCCCTAAAATTCGTAAAAAGGAATTAATCGATGCAGCAAATGCGATTGGCATCCAAGATTTACGCATGCTTGGATTGCGTGATAAGACAATTGAATTCGAAGATGATGAAAAGCTGACTTCATTATTTACCGATGCCATCAATGAATTGAATCCTTCATTGATCATTACGTTTTACCCAGGATACAGTGTCCATCCAGACCATGAAGCGACAGCACGGGCTGTGGTTAGGGCCGTTGAAAGAATGGAAGCGAAAGAGAGGCCTAAACTTCATTGTGTCGCCTTCTCGAATAACTGCATTGACGAATTAGGGCAACCTGACATCATCCATGATATCTCTGCCGTCGAAGAAAAAAAGGTAGCCACATTCACTGCCCACCGTTCACAAACTCAGGCAATGGTGATCGACTGGAAAGAGAAATTCGAAAATCAGGATGCCGATTTTCTAGACTGGATCCGCAAAGAACGATTATGGACCTATAAGTTTTAAAGAAACCGCCAATATGGCGGTTTTCTTTGTTTATGGCATAAAAAAAACGCCTGTGGGATACAGGCGGAGAAAAGGGGGATACTTTGGAAAATCAATCATAATATAAGCATCCCCAAAATTCTTCATTTTATACAATCATATTCAAAAAATTAGGCAGACAAGCGTTCCTCATGCTGCATTTTCACTCTTGCCGAGGCTTTTTTTCCATGCGCCAAGTAATAAATGCCAATAAGTATGAACGCAAAGATCGACATTCCTATGAATAACCCTTTGAACCCTGTATATGGAATAAGGAATCCCAATAGGAATGGGCCCACACCAATACCGAAGTCATACATTGTAAAAAACGTGGATGTGGCTAATCCCATCCGATTTGAGGGGGCTTCCTTGATGGAAATCGCTTGACTGCTTGATTGGAACGTACCATACCCCACTCCGATAAAGGCGCCGGCAATCAGAAGCGTGATACCATGATGGGATTGGCTCAGGATGACCATACCGACGGCAAATAGCAAGAGCGATGGATAAATAACTGCATTTTCCCCCTTCACATCAAACATCCGGCCTGTAAACGGACGGGACGCCAAAAGGAATACAGCAAATACGACAAAGAAAAAGCTCGCCGCATCCATTAAATCCATTTCTTTTGCAAAAGACGTTAAATAGGACAAGATGCTCGAATAGGTAAATCCGGCAAATCCGATAAAAATGGATATGGGCAGTGCCCTTTTTTCAAAGTAATCACTGATTTTAAATCCTTTTTGTGGTGAAGCTCCGACCTTTTCCCCTTCAGGCACATTCATGAATAACGATGCGACTAAAGAAAACGCGGCAAATAAGGAGGCTGCATAGAAAATGATGGAATAACTGAAATGCTGTGTTATCAGCAATCCAATAAACGGACCGAAAGCCATTGCCAAGTTTGTACTCATGGCAAAGTAACCTGTGCCTTCCCCGCGTCTTTCATTCGGAATGATATCTGCAGCAATCGTTCCAGTTGCCGTAGTGGCAAGGCCAAAAGCAAAACCGTGAATAAGCCGATCGATCAATAAGAGGGATAAACCATTCACCAGGAAATAGCCAATGGATGCAATCAGGAATAGCACCAACGAGCCAAGCAACATCCTTCTGCGGCCGATCTTATCAATTTTTTTCCCTGCAATCGGTCTGACAAGCACAGCCCCAAGAACAAAAATACTCGAAGCAAGCCCTGCTTGTGCTTGCGACGCATGAAAGTTATCCATCGTGTAAATGGTCAATGTCACCATCAAGACATAAAAAGTTAAAAATAGAAAAAAGTTCGCAGACGAGACAATCAGAAAGTCTTTCGTCCACAATTTCGGTTTGTGATTCATTTCAATCCTTCTTCCTTACTATTGTTTTAATTTTTCCTTCAGGAAAATCAACGTACGTAACGTTGCCTCCCGGTCTTCTTCAGCCAAACCGCTCATTAATTGAAGTTCAAATTCTTCAACTACCTTTTTGGCCTCTTGATAAGTCCTTAAACCTGACTCCGTTAACTGTATTCTCCGTTCCCGTTTATCTTTTCCTGGGACTTGTTCAATCAAATCAAGTTCTTCCAACCGGTTTACCGTCCTGGTTACCGTCGGTTTCTCCACATCTAGATAAGTGCTTATTTCAACAAGCGTAGAACAGCCAAACTGATACAGATAATATACAATCGACCATTGGGAATGAAAAAGATCAACCTTGGCCAATTGTTCATTTAACTTTTTGGTAAATGACCTTGAAAATTGTAAGTTATGATGAAAAAAACCATTTTGAAAGGACAAAGGTATTCCTCCTGTAAAGTAGTTACCTAGGTAACTATACACCTATTCATTAAAAATGTCTAGCCTTCGGATGAACGAAAATAATCGTAGACACACTGTTTCCTAAGCTTCTCCACCGCTTCAAACACAACAAAAAAAACCTCTTTTCAGGAGGTTCGGGCTTTTATTTGAGAGTTTGGAGGAAATACTCGTGATTTTGGTGCTTTTTCTCGTGAATTTTGCGCTTTTACTCGTGAGTTTGGGCGTTACTCGTGAGTTTCACGCTTTTACTCGTGAATTTCACGCTTTTACTCGTGATTTGGTGCTTTTACTCGTGAATTTGGGCGTTACTCGTGAGTTTCACGCTTTTACTCGTGATTTGGTGCTTTTTCTCGTGAATTTTGCGCTTTTACTCGTGAGTTTTGCGCTTTTACTCGTGAATTTGGGCGTTACTCGTGAGTTTCACGCTTTTACTCGTGAGTTTCGCGCTTTTACTCGTGAGTTTTGCGCTTTTACTCGTGAATTTCACGCTTTTACTCGTGAGTTTTGCGCTTTTACTCGTGAATTTGGGCGTTACTCGTGAGTTTGGTGCTTTTACTCGTGAATTTTGCGCAAATACTCGTGAGTTTCGCGCTTTTACTCGTAAGTTTATAGGACATAAACCAAAAAGGAAACCCCGCTATTAGCTAGGTTTCCGATTATATGCTTCCTTTCTTCTCATTAATTACATCAAGGCATATTTAACCGAGATAGCGGCAAACGATAAAGTTTATCATCCTTTTCATCAGGATTTCCTCGGCCGTCCGTATTGTTGCTTATGAAATAAAGAAATTCTTCATCAACGAATACATCGCGTATCCTTCCTGAGCCTGTGATGATATTAGTCAGTTTTCCGCTTTTCACATCATAACTCTTAAGTGCTTCGCCCCTTAAGGCTGCAAAATAGAGCTTTCCGTCAAAATAGGCCATGCCAGAAGGAGCCCATGTATTTTCACCGGAATGAATCAATGGTTTTACCATATCAGCTTTTTGCTCATCGCCCTGTATCTCTGGCCAGCCATAGTTCTTACCCGGATCAATTTTATTTAATTCATCGTGAGCCGAATCTCCATGCTCACTTTCATACAACTGTCCTGCTTCGTCCCAAGCAAGGCCTTGTGGATTGCGGTGACCGTATGAATAGACGTATGAATTCGCGAAAGGATTATCGTTCGGAATGGTGCCATCCAGGTTCATGCGCAGAATTTTCCCGCCTAAAGAATCTGTGTCCTGTGCGATCTCAGCCCTTCTTGCGTCACCTGTCGCTGCATATAGCTTATCATCCGGACCAATCATGATCCTGCCGCCATGGTGGAAGTCCCCGCTTGGTATTCCGTCGATTAAGGTCTCCATCTCCTGCCACTCATCATCATTTTTTTCTAAAATGACGATTCGATTAATGGAATTCCCGCCTTCTTCATACGTATAATAAGCGAAAGCTTGCCCACTGTTAGAAAAATCGGGAGCTAATAAAAATCCAAGCAACCCAGCTTCCGCTTTAGATGACAATGTCTTTTTTAGGTTGACCTTTTGCCGTGTCATCTCACCCTTGTCCCATTCAACGATAGTTCCTGTCCGCTCCGAAACATACATTGTGTCCCCATTCTTCTGAATCGACCATGGGACATGCAAGTTCGTTACCAGCACATCCGGATCTTCACCTAAAGTGCCTGTCACTTCCTTGTCAGGATTCGGCTCGGTTTTACTGTCATCATCATTCATGTTACAGCCAGTTAAAATCAATGCAGCCATAAGGAAAAATAAGAGCAATTTTTTCAAAAGTCTTTCCCCCTTCGATTCATGAGTTTAATAGGCTGACTGTTTAAGTACCTTTAAAATGGCCTCCGCTACACCGGATTCATCATTCTTGCCTGTTACTTCATCACACAGTTTTTTTATTTCAAGCGGGGCATTTCCCATTGCGACAGACAATCCTACCCGTTCAAACATGGATACATCATTATAATTATCCCCAATAGCCATCGTTTCCTGCATCGAGCCGGATTTTCCATTCACATATGTTTCAAGTGCCGTACCTTTTTGAGCTGTTTCACTCATGATTTCCACATTTTCACGTCCCGATGAAGTGACTGTAACTCCCTGTCCTTTCAATTTCGAAGCAATTTCATTTAATAAATTTAAATCCTTTGAGAAGCTGAGAATTTTATAATATTCCTCATTCGAACGGCTGAATAACTCGGAATAATCGGAAATGGAAGTTACCTGTCCAAGCTGTAAACGCTCCTCCGCATATTTCCGCATATTCTCAGGGTCAATGTCCGGATTGGCTGTAACGAATACATCAACCAAAACAGATATTGCGTTTTCATAGTCTTTAGAATAAATTCCCTGACTCGTATATATTTCGAAATAAATCCCTTGTTCTTCTAGGAATCCGGCGACCATTTTAGCAGTGGCAGCTGACATTGGATTGGAAGCGGCAATATTTCCGTCCTCCGTGAAGAGGGCAGCCCCATTTACACAGATGACAGGGCAAACGATGCCTGCTTCATCTAAAGCGAACCTTGCTTCCACATAAGATCTTCCAGTAGCAATGATCACTTCCACTCCCTCACTTTGCGCCCTCTGGATAGCTTGCTTATTATCCTCACTGACCTTTTGCATTTTGTTTAACAATGTTCCGTCCATATCAATCGCAATCGTCTTTATCAATTCAACCGGCTCCTTTTTTTCAATATAATCCCTATTTTAACCGAAAGGACATGGATAAACACGTTTAACAAACCCGTATCTATTCTTGTGTGACTTCCGTCATTAAAAAATCGTCTTTTGTATATAAATAAACTGCACCTATTAAAATAGGCGCAGTTTGTTTTCTTAATGCAGAATCGTTTGGCTATCGACATCTTGTGCCCGTTCAATGATCTGTTCTTGGATGTCTCTTTGAATGTCATCGATGGCTGTAAAGTCCATTGCTTTTACATAAATCTTTTCAAGTTCGTCATGCAGCTCTTTCGCCTTAGCCAGATTTGCTGTCGCTTCATTCATTTTTGTCCGGTACCTGGTGGAAACATCCTTTATCTGATCGGCATAAATTTCATCTGTTCCAGGCAGGATAGCTGTTTTATATATATCTATGATTTCATCACCTTCACAACTCGGGAAATATTCATGCGGTGATGTGCTGTCAAAAATGGCGATCCCTACCTCCCGGACGATTACCATGTCCAAGCTATGCGGATCGAATCCGCAATGATATACTTCCACATCAAAGCCCCTTTGCTCCGCAGCCTTTGCAATCTTCTTCAGCATCGTTGATTTCCCTGAACCTGGACGTCCCTTTAAAAAGTACCGTTTTTGTATTCCCTCAGTAATATTTGGGATGAAATCAACTGCACCTTTTGGTGTAGCTGCCCCTAAGAATCGGTGACGAACATCCGACTTCTTATTAAGGGTTATATCTCTATAAAAGCCTTCTATCAATTTATTGGTCAACCCATTCAATTTAGCGAAATCAATATTTGCTTTATAAATGTCTTCCCATTCATCATGTATCTTCAATGCTTCAGCGAATAGGGCATATGCCTTCTCGAAACTCTTGCTTCTTGCATTCGTCAATCTTATGATGGCCGCTCTTTCAGAAGCCAGCTGCTGGGAATTCCAGGCAGCCCCTAGATTGACATATTCCTCAATGGCCCCAGGTGCCTTCGGCTCAATCACATGCGGCGCGGTCCCATCCACGAGTCCGATTTTCAAAGCAGGAATGATCACTCCATCAATGGAATCATTATCGGACGAACAATGTAAATACTCGATGTCATAGTCTTTATCCAGCCATTCTTGGCCGATTTTTTTCATAATGGTCGATTTACCGGAACCAGGTCCGCCTTTTAAAATGAATAATCTTTCCAAACCTGCCAAATTGGAATCATATAAACTATAAAAACCTTTAGCCGTATTGCCTCCTGCGAAATAATGCATCACTTTTCCTGTCACTTTCACACTCTCCCTCACAATACAGATGTGATCTTCAAGACAGCGTATGCAGAACAGAACTAATAGGTGAATGCCTACAGGTTAACAGTCTATTTTATTAGGGCTGCAGATTCCGCTTGTGTGACCTCCAGGAATTCTGACGGTTTTAATACGATCTGTGAACCGATCTTTCCTCCGCTTACGATGATTTCAGGCAGGTTTGCTGCACTTTCATCAATAAAGGTCGGGTATTGCTTTTTCATTCCGATCGGGGAACAGCCTCCCCGAATGTACCCTGTGAATTTTTGCAGATCTTTAACTGCAAGCATTTCAATTTTTTTTGCACCTGCAGCCTTCGCTGCTTTTTTCAAGTCCAGTTCGGTGGCTACAGGAATGACAAATACGTAAAGCTGCTGCGGTCCGTTATGGGTAACAAGCGTTTTAAAAACGGTTTCTGGGGCTTTTCCAATTTTGTCCGCAACAGTGATCCCATCGATTTTTCCATCGCGGGCATCATAACTCATCATGCCATACTCTATACGTTTGTTATCAAGAATTCGCATTGCATTCGTTTTACTGGCTCCCATAAGAATATTCCCCTTATCGTTTTCTACCATCTTACCATTTTAATTACCAGGCAAAAAGAAAAGCACAGTGCCAAATGCATCTGTGCTTTCCCTAAAAATCATTCTAAATGACGTCTTTGGAAATCAGCGATTCTCTTGTAGTCGCCTTCCAATTGCCTGCTCACGGATAAATAAATCGACATTAATTCTTCATATACTTTAACGTTCTCTTCGATCGGGATAAGTTCATTCGTTTCACCAACCATACCTTCAACCTCATCAAGGCTTTGGATTTCGCCTAAAGCGTATAATCCAAGAACGGCTGCACCTAAGCTTGAACTCTCGAAGCTTTCAGGAATTGTCACGTTTTGATTGAATATATCAGCCATGATTTGGCGCCAGAGCTTTGAGCGGACAAATCCGCCGCTTGCATGGATCTTCTCGGGAGCACCCGTCAATTCCTTAACAGCAAGAAGTACACTGTACAAGTTATACATCACACCCTCCAGCACTGCCCGGACCATATGGTCACGAGTGTGATGAAGCGCCAGTCCGAAGAAGGAGCCCCTTGCATCGGCACTCCATAATGGTGCCCGTTCCCCTGCCATATACGGGTGGAATATCAAACCATCAGAACCAGGTGCAATATTGGAAGCCATATCCGTCAGGATCTCATAGGAGTCCTTTCCCGAAGCCTTCGCTTTTTCGATTTCCACACGGCCCAACTGATCGCGTGCCCATCGGAAGGTGATTCCCCCATTGTTGACCGGTCCGCCGATTACCCAGTGATTCTCAGTAAGGGCATAGCAGAATGTCCTGCCTTTCGGATCGGTAAGCGGCCGGTCACTGACGGTTCTTACCGCACCGCTCGTTCCGATTGTCACTGCCAGAACGCCTGGCTTGATTGCGTTTTGCCCTAAGTTGGCAAGCACACCATCACTCGCGCCAATCACAAACGGGGTACCAGCCTGAATGTTCATTTTTGCAGCTAATTCCTCACTTAATCCTGAGAGGATATGCGTTGTAGGGACAAGCATCGGCAGCTTATCAGTCCCAATTCCAGCAATGGTGAGTGCCTCTTCATCCCACTTCAGGTCATTCATGTTGAACATGCCCGTTGCAGAAGCGAGTGAATAATCCATCACATACTCATTGAAAAATTTATAGATGATGTATTCTTTAATTCCTATAAATTTGTCCGTTTCGTTAAAAATCCCGGGATGCTCATTTTTTAACCACATTACTTTCGTGATTGGGGACATCGGGTGAATGGGTGTTCCGGTCCTGTGATACAATTGCATCCCTTGTTCCGAAGCCTTCAATTTCCTCGCATAGGCAACACTTCGATTATCAGCCCATGTAATGCTATTTGTCAGCGGTCTGCTGTCTTTACCCATTGCGATCAAGCTATGCATCGCCGAACTGAACGATATCAAGCCCAGTTCTTGCTTTTCTATTCCGCTTGCAATCATAACCTCGCCTATTGCAATGATGACCGCTTTATAAATTTCTTCGGGATCTTGTTCCGCCACGGAAGGAGTTGGACTGTGCAGAGGATATCCCCTCGAACAAGATTGGACTACCTCCCCCCCTTTTGAAAAAAGAACAACCTTCGTACTCGTCGTACCAATGTCTATTCCCATCATATAACCTGAATGTCCCATATTTACAACATGCTCCTTTCTCTTAAACAATTGAATTCAATAGTAAGATTAGGATAAGTGAAACGAATGATATAATCGTTTCCATAACCGTCCAAGACTTTAACGTTTGTGCGACTGTTAAATTAAATCTTTAGCGACATGGATCATAAGCTGCAACGGCTTCATCCACCCCGCTCGTGATCAATACAATTTTAAATGCACCGCACGCCCCGATAATCAAGATGATGGACGCAGTTGGGACGAGGCAGGCGGACATGAATTGGTTTAGTTCTTCTTTATTAAAACCTCTAGCGCATCCTAATGTAAAGAATGAAACGACCACAGAAATCATGAGGGCGATGATTGGTTTTCCAATGAAGGCATTCCAATCATTTCTTATTGTATCTTCAGCAAACAAAGCACCGAAAGCCTCGATCAACAATAAAAAGACCGGCATTAAAATCGTGTTCCGCTAGCCCCTCGATGCTTGTACATCCATTAAAAATTTCGATGATCAAAGCATATAAAATGCCAAAATGGATTAGCTACCCTTACTGCGCCTCCGAATCGACCATCATCTTTCCAAGCATGTTACCTAAACCGAAAATGAGTGCCATCTAACCAAGAGGATTACCTACCCCTATCTGAACAGCATCTGCAACATCCGTAATATCCATACCTGCGATAATCCCTAAAATGACGGAAGCAAGAAGTAACGCAATAAATGGGGACCATTTTGCTTTGGCTATGATAACGATCAAGAGCAAACCATTGTTATGGCTAACAATCAATAAAAGTAAGATTTCAATGAAAAAAGCATCGAACCAGTTCTTTATGAACAAACTCGATACCTGATTCAGTCATGAGAACATCATTCTCCAATGAAAAGAGGACCGGATATGTGCTTGATTTCTTTCTCCAGATGTTCAGGATAGGCAATGAGGAAGCAGGTGGATGGTCCCGATGATTTTTCAATATCGACATTATCACTTATATGCACAGAAACACCTTCACCACTTTGATCCAGGTGCTTCCATTCATATGCTATCCCTTTTGAGCCGACTGGAAGTGCCTGAACGTCTTCCATTTCACATAGGCTTTTATATAAAGATAATGGCGCGACCCAATCTTGCTGTTCCATTACTTCTTCTCCAACGAGCGGTCTGCCGATCAGAGCGATTTTCCATGAAGGATGCTGCTTTTTAACACGTTCATTCACTCGCTTACCAATCACCATAAGACCAAGTGCTGATTGAAGAAGCGGCATGTTACTTTCTGTGCTGCCAGTAATGGGAAGGTCCTCCATTCCCAATTCACCCAGCCCCTTTTTGACACCCCTGGTCAAGTCCTCCCAGGCTTCATCACCGCAGAAATTATTTAGAACGACGGATACGGGTCTTCCGCCAACGCCCAAACACTCCATGACGGCAACCCGAAAGGAATAATAGCCGACGACCTCATAAGGGACATGGACAATGTCCTTTTCCTTCAGCCCGATACCGCCGCTATTATCACTAGAAACAATCAATGAATCTGATTCGGAAAATGGCAAAATCAACGAATCACTCATTCTACGAGTCCATCTTTAAAAATCATTTTTTTCAAAACAGGCTCCAAGCGTGGCAGTAAAAGGGCCGCCAATACTACATTTACCGCCGTCGCTGCCGTTAACCCCGGAACCAATAACGTGTAAAAACCAGGGCTGATCAGAAATGCGAAAGGCAGGGCTAAAACGAAGGCATTACCGATAAAGAAGAGGAAAAATGCGCCTGCTTTTTTTCCGTGTATATATAAAATGCCAAACATCCATGCCAGGACTGCCATTTCGACCATGATCAAAAAGTGGAATGGCCCAAGCGGCATGCCGCCGATGAACGCTGAAATGATATGACCAAGCCCAGCTACTATAGCCCCCGATACCGGGCCAAGTATGACAGCCGCCAAAAGGGCCGGAAAACTATCCAAAGCGATGCTCCCGATTGGGGAAGGGATTTTAATCATTGCCCCTACCGCCGATAAGGCAATGAATATAGCGATTGCACTAATTTTTCTTACGTCCATGTTTATTCTTTTTCCTTTCTTTTCCCTCCACGGAACACATTTGCGCTGCGGATATATTCCACATCTTTCACACCAAGACGGAAATTGATCACACGTGCAACAGCAAAGAAGTAATCCGACAAACGATTTAAATATTGAAGTGATAATGGTGAAACAGCCGCCCCCGACTTGATCAATGAAACGACCAATCGTTCTGCCCTTCTTGTAACGGTTCTGGCAATATGAATGGTTGCTGCCGCTTTTGAGCCGCCAGGCAGGATAAACTTTTCCAATTCCGGCGCTTCAAGTATGAAGGCATCTATCCGTTCTTCCAAATAGGTAATGGCCTCATCCGTCAGCTTTTGTGGGGCCTTCTCGGAAACGGTTGCCAAATCACCGCCGCAGTCAAACAACTCATGCTGGATTTTCTCTAGGTCGGCCAGTATATCCGTAAATATCGCTGGATCCAATTCTGTCACCGCAAGACCGATATAGCTATTCACTTCATCAACCGTTCCATAAGATTCGACACGGATGTCATCCTTGTCAAGGCGACCTCCGATTACGCTTGTTTGTCCCTTATCCCCTGTACGTGTATAGATTTTCATCCCAATTACCTCCTCTACTTTATTCGCTGGTCAATGCCATACCAGATGATATCAACGCGCCTTGATATGGATGCTACATCTTGAAAGACCCATCCGCAGGCATCTCGCCATCTGCGATCTCTTGCTTCCATCGGCACTATGCCTTTGGTGATATCTGAACCGATCACAATGCAGTTGCGGTCATCTCTTTCTTTCTCCCATATTCGCCAATCAGCCATGATTTCCTTCCATTTTTTTCGAATCGAATCTGAATCCATCTTTTCTGCATCTTGTTGAATCCATGCATCCAACCCTTGCAATACAACAGTCTTGCCTTGAAAATCAATCATTTCCGGCTGTTCTTTTCGATAACCGGATAGCCAAAGGACATCATTTTCCAAACCATACAATTGCTTTACCCATTTTGTTTTGCCATTATAGGCGCCTCCTGTAACAAAGTGCAGCGTTCTCCCCTCCTTAAGCTGTTCCGGTCTTCCCATATCAGCTCATATCCCCTGCCATGGGAAATCCTCCAATCAAAAAAAGACTTTTCCTGCGGGGCATAGCGGAACAATAAATCACGAATTACCCCTCCATGCGTCATTAGGGCAAATCGGTTCTCCTTACAGGCAATCAATTCGTTCCAGCCCTTATTAACACGCTCGGAAAATGCCGGATAGCTTTCACCCCCAGGCACCAGTGCCTCCATGGGACGTTCCAGCCAATTAAGATATTCTCCATCTGTCTTCAACTCATGATACGTCCGTCCTTCCCAATTGCCGAAGTTCATCTCACGGAACGAAGGGTTTTTGACCGGAACTGCATTTGGAAACAGAAGTCGTGCAGTTTCCACACATCGGGGCAAATCACTGCTGTGAATTTTTTCATACTGTGGGTAAGAACCCCTTAAGTCCAGTATTTCCTTTTTTCCTTCGGTACTTAATGGAGAATCCGTCCAGCCTAAATAGGCCTTTCGCTCATTTGCTACTGTCAGCCCATGGCGAAGTAGTGTAATAGCCACAATATCAGCCATAACCAAAGCTCAACCCCTTCCACGGATGCCCCCAGCACATCCCCCGTTATCCCACCGAACCAACTGACGACTTTACGTTTTATATAAATCAGGAAAATCATTGCAGCCAGGCACATGATGAAAAATAAGGTGACAAGCTTAAAATCGATGATCCAGGCAATCGTCAGACTTACAAGGAGATACAGCCAATAAATGGGCAAACTGCTTTTCGTTCCTGCACTTTGAAAAAAAGCACCGAGCCCCTCTTTTTTAGCCAGCGGCATCCGGATGAGTAAATAACCCATCACACATTTGCTTAAGAGCGGAAGGGCTATGATCAAGAAGTATGTCCATTCATTTACCCTTTCGACAATTTCATAGATAAATAGAAACCGGGCGGCCAATAGGACTATGACGGAGATGACACCGAATGCACCTGTCCTGGAATCCTTCATGATTTCCAAACGCCTATTCTTATCCTGATAGGAAAAAAAAGCATCACTTGCATCGATCCAGCCATCAAGATGCAAACCACCCGTTAATGCCATCGTCAAAAACCAAAGGAAAAAGGCAATCGCAAGCGATGACAATGGGGTCCATTCCACTAGTGCATACAAAACGCCGCCCAATATCAAGCCTAGCAAAAGACCTACTAATGGAAAGGTTTGAATGGCACGGTGAATATATTTCTTCTCCATCGGAAGCTGCTTCTTTATTGGAAAGACCGTAAAGAACTGCAGGTTAATTAAAAATCCGATCACTCCGCTCATTCCTGCATGCACCCTTTCTTCCGCAATGGAATTCCCGCTTCGACAAGATAGGCTTCATCGGCCAGCCCGACGATCGTTTGATGAAGCAGGCCCAGTGTTTTTCCGTATATATGGAGGAAATCATCCTGGAAAATCGGTTCCTGCACCAATTCATTGCTCACGACTATTAAACAGCTGGATTGTTTTCTTATCTCATTGATCCCGGTTATTATTTTTGAAAAAACGCTATTTAAGAATTCTTCTTCAAGCGGAATGCCAGGGCCAAATAGCTCGTTATCAAGCAAAGTTGTCAGACAATCGAGCAGAATTATGGAATCATGATCAATGTCCGCACCTATTCTTGTAATATCCGTTGCGTATTCAGAGGTCTTCCAAGCAATCGGGCTGCTTTCTCTATCTTTCCGATGCCTAAGGATGCGTTCACCCATTTCAGCATCACTGACACGGCCGCAGGCGAGGTAATGCAAGTTCCCATTCGTTTGGAGCGCAAACTCCAGTGCTTTTCTTTCTGCGAAGCTGCTTTTTCCTGAACGGACACCCCCGGTTATAAAACAGAGCCTTGCTTTCTCCACTGTCTTACCCCCTCCATCAGTGCTTCGTTATCATGTTCACTCTTCACTGCAAACCGAAGCCACTCTCCGTCCAAACCCGGAAAATTATAGGTATGGCGCGGTACGATTCCTTTTTTCAGCAAAAAGGGGAAAAGGGATAGAGATTCATCCTTCACCAAATAAAAATTAACTGTGCTAGCGGAGACATTCAACCCTTGCTCCTCATAAAACCGGAATAGTTTTTGCTTTTGCAATGCAATATAGTCTCTTGTTTTTCTCATATAGGCTTCTTCCGCAAGACAGATTTTCCCCACTTCAAGCGCCACGTGGTTGACGCTCCAATGCGGCTTATAGTTTCTTACCCGTTTTATGATGTCAGGTGCCGCAAGCAAGTAGCCTAGTCTCAAACCCGGGATTGCAAAGATTTTAGTCATTGATCTTAGAATAAGTAAATGTGGAAATGCATTGATTAAAGAAGCATAACTAAAGGCATCTTCCGTAAAATCATAAAAAGCCTCATCCAAGACCACCAGGCAATCCGCTTTTTGGCATTCCATGATCAATTCCCTGACTGCATCCCGATTAAATGAAACACCCGTCGGATTATTAGGCGTACATAAGAAAATTGCATCATATTCGGGTAATTGGGGAATCAATCGCTCCAAGTCCAATTGCCACTCAGGAGCATCAAGCTGGTGAAAATCGACCTTACATCCTGCTGCCAAACAAGCTTCAGCATATTCCGCAAATGCCGGCTGAATGATCAGCACCCTTTGATTGGCTAATCCGTTCGCTACCAGCATGATTATTTCAGCACCACCGTTCCCCACCAAAACGGATTGCTCAGGAAGAGCTTCTTTTTTTACAATGGATTTTGTCAGTTCAATGGCATGCGGATCTGGATACTGAAGGATTCCTTCGAAAAACCCAGCCCACTGTTCCTTTATGCGTAAAGGCGGACCCAATGGGTTGATGTTAGCACTGAAGTCGAGAACCGCTTCAGGCATCTCGATTTTCAGCGCTTCATAAAGATAATGAGGATTAGAGCCATGAGAAGGTAATGTCAAGAATAAGCCCCCCTAGCCATAGCATCAGCAGAAATAGAAAAGATGACCGATGCATGATGGTAATCGTTTTTGGTATATGTTTAGCTTCCAATCGAACAAGCGGAACTCCCATCCTCGCACGGTCGGAAACAATTCCTTTGTACATATTACGGCCTCCAAGCTGTATTCCCAAAATCGCAGCAACGCCTGCTTCACACCACCCGCTATTCGGGCTTGGATGTTTTTTTGCGTCATTAAATAATATCTTCCATCTAGCACCAAATCCATGATAGCGGGACTTTGAGCTCAGTAACATCAGGTAACCGGTGAGGCGGCTGGGAATCCAGTTCACGATATCATCGAGCTTGGCTGAAGCCCAGCCGAATTGCCCATATTTATCATTTTTGTACCCTACCATGGAATCGCATGTATTAATTGCCCTGTACACCATAGCGAGCGGCGCACCGCCAATAGCTGCCCAAAACATTGGGGCTGTAATCCCATCACTGGTATTTTCCGCTACAGTTTCCACGGTGCCCCTGACGATTTCGGATTCATCAAGATCCGCCGTATCACGGCCCACGATATAGGAAAGCTTTAGCCTCGCTTCAGGAAAATCGCGTTCATTAAGCGGAAGGCAAACATCCATCCCAGCTTGCTTCAAGCCCTTCTGAGCTATCGTAGTAGAAATGACAGCAGCTTCCCAAAGGATACCTGCAAGCGGATGGATTAGATAAGCCAAATAGACGGTAAGACCCGTAATCAATAACACCGCCGATAAGACGATGATCAACATGAAGAGTCCATTCCGTTTCTTATATGCCCCTCTATTGAATGCCAGATCCAGCTTGCTTATCATCGTTCCTATCCATTTGACTGGATGCGGCCAATTTGGCGGATCACCGATTAATAGATCAAGGAAAAATGCCAGCGTAACCGCAAAAAGATGATGATAGATCATAAATCCTCAATCCGTTTCCGATTTTTCTTTAATGCTTCCACTGTACAATCATATACACCGCGACTGATCAGCTTCCCTAACGGAGTGATGGTGCCTGCATATTGAAGCTTTGCCCCTCTTTGAGCAGCCGCAATCAAAATGCTGTCAGTCGATGTTCCTGTTGCACATGTATTTGTCACCTTATCCAGTACATGCAAATCATGAAGCGCTTTTACTTTTGCCTCGGTAGCAGTAACTATGCTGTGGATGAAAGCCTCTTCTGCCAAATGTCCATTTACGAATATCCATGTATTTATCGTTCCCGGAGCGGAACTCCAAGAATGCCGGTCAGCTAAAGAAGCGTCGATGGCATTTCCTACACCAGCCGTCACGATAATGAAAACAGAGAAATCTTCAGCTCTTAAAAGCTTGAAAGCAACCGTATCGAGAAAGACAGCTGTCATCATCCCTACCGTCTCCTGAGGTTCAAAACCATGAGTTTTTAAATACTCGGCCATTTCAACATGATGATCCTCGCAGTCATAGCCATGATGTACGTGCCTATTCACAAAATATTTATGCCAGCCCGTCCCCGAACCAGTCACTCCGGAAGACATCGTTCTAAGCGGGATCGGAGAATCCAATTGAATCATCTCAGGTCCGACTGTCAGATAAGATTCATCAATTTCCAATGAAATAGTATCATGGCCATGCTTTTCCGGAACGATGAACATCTGCGGTTTCGGAAGGGCGGGATGTGGATGTTTTTCGATCGTCGTATGATATACACCCTGAATCCGTTCCTGTTGGAGCACTTCATTCGGCACATCAACAACCTGAATTTTCCCCTTCTCAAGCAACATCAGCCGATCACAATATAACCCAGCCAAATTCAGGTCATGGAAAATTGAAATAACGGTCAAATTCTGCTCTTTTGCCATTTTCCTCATTAAATCAAGAAGGTCTTTTTGATAGGAAAGATCCAAGTGATTCGTAGGTTCATCCAAAAAAAGGATTTCAGGCTCTTGGGCAAGTGCCTGTGCCAGCAGGACCCGCTGCCTCTCCCCTCCTGATAATCGTTCAAAATGCAGATCCTGAAAATCGGCTACGCCCGTTTGTTCCATAACCCGTTGGACAATCGCTTCATCTTCTGCGGACCAACTATGGAACCAACCTGATTGATGGGCATATCGCCCAAGTGAGACCGTCTCTTTTACTGTATAGGAGAAAGCTAATGAGGAATGTTGAGGGAGCACAGCAATGACCTGTGCAAGTTGTTTTGACGAATAATCCTTCAAATCCCTACCTCTTATCCGTACGCTTCCGCCCTTATAATCGAGTACCCCGCTAAGCATACCTAAAAGCGTCGTTTTTCCGCTGCCATTAGGACCAAGAATCCCGAATAATTCTCCTTTATGTACATCAAAAGAGACAGAGTCCAAAACAGCTTTGTTGTCATATCCCCCTGTTAACCCTTTAACTTCAAGCATCCGTTTTTACCCTTCTCTCCGTCTCTTTAATAAAATCAGCGCAAATGCAGGTGCCCCGATAAGTGAGGTGATCACCCCGATCGGCAGTTCCGATGGGGCAATGACCGTCCGTGCTACAAAGTCAGCCAAAATTAGAAATCCGCTTCCTATCAACAATGACAGCGGAAGCAAATGTTTATGGTCAGGTCCCCATATCTTTCGGACAAAATGAGGAATGACCAATCCTACAAAGCCAATCGCCCCTGAAACGGCAACCGCTGCCCCTGTCAATGTCGAACCGGCTATCAAGATCCACATTTTCCGCCGCTTAACATTCACACCTAAGTGTTTTGCCCGGTCTTCCCCGAAAGTCATCGCATTCAATTCGCTTGTATTCATGATCAAGATAAACGAACCAATGATAAAAAACGGCAAAATGATTGCAATATAATTCCATCCGCGCATTGAAACGCTTCCCATCAGCCAGCCGATGATTTGTCTTAATTCATCACCCGTCAGCGCAATCATCAATGAAATGAATGCACTTAAAAACGAGCTGAAAATGATTCCTGTTAAAATGATCGTTTCCACTTTCATCGATCGATCCATTTTTTTTGCAAAAATTAATACGCAGAGCATCGTGAGCACTGAGCATAAGATGCTCAGTGCCGGAAGAGTGTATAAACCGATGAACGGCAGTGATATATTCAAGAATATTGTCAATACGGCGCCGACCGATGCTCCTGATGAAATACCTAATGTGTAAGGATCAGCGAGCGGGTTCCGGAGCAGCCCCTGAAATGCCGCACCCGCAATCGCAAGCGATGCCCCGACCAAACCCGCAAGCAACACACGCGGCAAGCGGATGTTCATCACGATATTCGTCAGCATCACATCCGGATCAGCAGAAATCGGCAAATGAAAGATCTCCTTGCCGATTATTTGTAAAAGTACGGGAATCGGTACTGACACCGAACCAAAGGAAATGCCTATCGTCATTGCGAATAACAAAATTAACAACGCAATCAAATAAGGAAACGTCCATTTAGTTGTTAAATTGGTTCGGATAGACTGATTTGGCAAGTTCCTCTACTCCCTCTATCAAGCGTGGACCGGAACGGGTCACCAAGTCAGAATGGACATCAAAGACTTGGCCATTCTTAACAGCATTTACGTCTTGCCATCCTTTTCGGCCCTTCACTTCACTTACTGAATCTTTCGTATAATAACCATAAGTTGTAATGATGACATCAGGATTTGCAGCAATCATCGACTCTTCATCAATTTTTGCCCAACCGTCCAAATCAGCAGCAGCATTGTCCGCTGAAATAATATTAAGCATCTCATTCATGAAAGTATTTTTTCCCGGTGTGTATATTTCCGGTGAAGGCGAAACTTCCACTAAAACTGTCTTCCTATCCTCTTCCTTTACGGATTTGGCTTTTTCCTCGATATCCTTGAGCTTCGTTTTCATATCCGCAACGATTTCGTCTGCCTTGTCATGTTCACCCGTTGCCTGTCCAATCATTTCAATAGACTCATAGACTTGGTCAAAGCTTTGTGCATCATTGACTACGAGGACATCTATTCCAGCATCCTTAAGCTGCTGTAAACCCTCATTTGAATTATGGGCACTTGATGCATGGGCAAGAACAAGGTCAGGCTTCATGGAGACAATCAGCTCCGTGTTCATTTCCATTCCGCCAACTTTTTCAATTTCTTTCGTTTCTTCCGGGTAATTATCATTATCGGAAACACCAATGACCTTTTTACCCAAACCAAGTGCAAAGACCACTTCCGTATTACTTGGTATTAACGAAACGATTTTCTTCGGTTTTTGTTCTATCGTTACTTTTTCCCCAGTTGCATCTTTAATCGTAATCGGGAAAGCTTCGTGTTGAGCATGGTTCGTTTGCTGCTTTTCTTTTCCTTCATCAGTAGTGTCACTGCAGCCGACCATCATGCCTGCAACAAGCAACATCAACAGTATCAGACCAAAAATTTTCTTCATTTTCATTCCCCACAATCTTTTTATTTAATTTCTTTCCACCTAATAATCTCGGAAGATGCCCCCAAAACAAAAAGCACCTCCCGTTAAACGGAAGGTGCTTGTATGGCAACAATATCATTACGGACTTCTTATGGTCTGCCACACACCTTCCCATCCGCGTAGGTTACAGGTGTACGAATTTTGGCAGGTCTCCTGGCTCATGGTCATCGTCAACGGCACCTTCCCATATCTCATACAGTGGTACACAGCCGTCAGCTCCCATATACAGTGGCGGGACCGCGCTGGCATTTCACCAGCTTCCCTTTTAAGTCATTACGACACCAAATCGTTCATATGTATATAATTTTCACTGCCTTCATTATACACCATGTAAGAATCGAATATTATATGATTTTTCTGAACAGGTTCGAAATGACCCTTCCACATTCAATGATTTGAAGCATTTTCAATCAGTGACGCAAACCCATCGTCTGATAACCCGGGTGAAATCCGAACTCGATGCATGGCATGCATCCCTTGTTCCCTTGAAGCTCCCCCAGGTTTGGTAGTGACTGCCATCTTGTATCCGGCTTCTTCTGACAGCCTGAGAGTCTCTTCGTTATACCGGCCAACCGGGTAGGAAAGCACTGTCGTGTCCTGGTCGAGAATACGGTCGAATAGCTTCTTCGACTGGACCATTTCAGCTTCTTGCTGCTCTGCCGTCATGCGGTTCAGTTCCAAATGGTTGATAGTATGGCTTTCGATCGAAATCCCATTCCTGCTCATCTCCATCATTTGATTTTCAGTCAGGTGATGACCTTTATCGATGGACTTCCCGATCATGAAAACAGTTGCTTTCATATCATTTTCTTTTAATATCGGGAAAGCCTCCGTGAAGTTATCTGTATAGCCATCATCAAAAGTAAGCCAGACGCACTTCTCACTTGGCATCCGATTCTCGGTTAAAACGAGGAATGCTTCTTCAGGAGATAATGTATAGTAGCCATTCTCCCGAAGCCAAGCCATCTGTGACCGGAATTCCTCCCTTGGAACCCGAAGGCGATTACCTTCAGAAATGCTGTGATACATCAAGATTGGAAGCTGGACGGCGGACTCGGCCGTTATCCAGTCTCCCGTTTCGATCTGGCCCTCCAATTCCTGCCCTGCCCCTTCTCCGCCGCTTCGACCACTTCAATGTCATCTTCCGCAATCGGTGCAGCCGTCTTTGTGCCTATACCTTCTAAAATCCCTTTTGAGCATCCAGGTAAAATCAAAATCCCCAGCAATGCAAACATCCATAAAACTCTATATTTTCCCACTATCATTCTCCTGATTTTTTATAGTAAAATAGTATCAGAAAACCAGTGATTAATAAAGTATTCCATTAAATGAAAAAAAGGGAAAGACGAGTGCTTAGTGACCTGTTAAGCATTTATGAGGATTTTTTTTCATAAGTATGTGCTAATAGCTTGAAAAGTTTGCCTATAAGAAATATAATAAATAAGTCGTCGAATTTTTTTATATGTCCCAGTAGCTCAGCAGGATAGAGCGACAGCCTCCTAAGCTGTAGGTCGTAGGTTCGATTCCTATCTGGGACGCTAATTAAAAAACCCTGTTACAATGCGGTTCTTCCGCGTAGTAACAGGGTTTTTTCTGTGATTTATGGGGCGGTTAGACAAAGCTAATCACAAGTTCATATAAAAAAATCCGAGCCCTGTAAAACACAGAACTCAGATTTTTTATATCAAGATAACCAATAGGCCCAAACAAAATTCCCTTTAGCTATACTTACTTTCTATCTAAGCCTATCTCGTTGATTTTTTCTTCAAAAATAGGTCCAAAACTTTCAGAATAAGTATTCGTTAAATGTCTATTGTCCCGGTAAATTATAACATTGCCAATAATGGGCTGAAATTTACCGTTCACTTTAAAGTAATTTGTTAAGTCAATTTTATGCAATGATTTATTCTCTTTTTCAAATTGTCTCCAAAAGCTTTCGTCTTTCTGATTATCTACTGAATTCATTTTTTTTGTAGTTTCTTCTAGCCCATCTGTTTCTAATGATTCCAGTACATTAAAACTATATCTTGGATCATCACGAACCGCTAACACTTCAATACCATATTCATCTTTAACATACTGCAGCTGATCAACCATCTGTTGTTGTATTTTATTATTAGGCGTATCAGAAGCTGTGGCGTGAGAAATGACAAGATCTACATCTGCATCCTTTAGATAATCGAGAACATTATTGACCCAGATACCTTTCAAATCATCTTCGGCATAACCTGTTGAAAAACGTGTACCTGAACGGGTCATATTCAATACACGATAATTGTCATCTTTTGTTGCTTTTAATATGGCACCTAACCAATGCTCTGAATGGGAACTGCCGATCAGGGCAATTGTAGCATCGTAATTTTCAGTTTCGCCATATTCCCCAATTTTCAAGTCACTTTCCTTCAACCCTTGGTTACTGCCGTCCAAATGCGCTTGTGGTAAATCATCAAAGACTTCAGAATATGATGGAATTGGTTCTTGATCAGGTATATCGTCAGGGTTTTTTACAGCTAACGCTCCTGGATAATTTTTATCGTTTATATTATTTTCCAGCTTATTTTGATCTATATATACTCCTATTAAAAGAGAGGCAATCAAGAGTACATTCACACTGCCCATTATCCCGAGTCTCTTGAAAGAAAATTTATTGTCCTTTGAGCTTCGGATTGGTTCTTCTATATATCGAGTCATTAAAAAAGAAAGGGCAATTGATGAAATGATAATAAGAGTTCCGACGATGAATCCTGGAGTTTCTTGGACATTATAACGATAGAACTCCAATAATACCCAATGCCACAAGTAGATTCCAAAAGCGATTCCACCTAGCTTCACCATTACGGGTGAACCTAAAAAGCGTTTGACACCATATTTTGTATCGCGTGTACCAGACAAAACAATGAATAATGCGCAGGTCATTGGCCATAAGGCAATATACCCCGGAAACATTTCAGATACATTGAAAACTATTCCCGTTAAAATTAAACCGATTAATCCAAGCCACCCTATCACTGTTGCTATATATTTATTTACCTTAATTGATGATAAATTGATACAGAGCAAACTGCCTAAAGCAAATTCCCACACACGTGTCATCGTTATGAAATAAGCCCATGGCTGATTGACAGAGGTTAAATATATGGAATATATAAAAGAAGAAACAAATAATATTCCTAAAATCGTATTAATTAATGTTTTAACTTTAGTTAATTTATATTTTTTTATTAAAAATAAAATCAAAGTGAATAATAAAAACCAAATTATATAAAATTGTCCTTGTATAGACAAAGCCCAAAAGTGTTCAACAGGTGTTTTCATTTGACTGGAATCTAAATAATCCGTGCTCGAAAAAGCCAGTTGCCAGTTTTGATAGAAAAACATGGAGGCAAATACTTCATGTATAGTTTTATCTAAAATTGATTTAGGTAATAAAAACCAACTTAAAACCAGAACAATTGCAAGAATAAAAAATACAGAAGGAAGTAATCTTTTCATTAATTTTGTGACATATGGCCGAAATCGAAATTCCCCTGTTCGATTAATTGTGGAAACAATTGAAGTAGTAATAAGAAAACCTGAAATTACAAAGAATACATCAACCCCGCCTGAAACACGATTAAGCCATATATGATAAACCGCCACCAGCAGTGCGGCAACAACGCGTAACCCTTCGATTTCGGGTCTAAACTTACTCTCAGTATTAATTAATTTTTGATTCATTTGATTCTATCTCCTACCTTTTGTCATGCATACAATTTAAAATTATATCACTTTACAATAATGATTTGTCAACATAGTAGAAAAGGTTCTTTAATTTTCACAAGTACGGATTTTTTTCCAACTTTTCAACCAAGGCCCCTTACAGAAAATGTACGTTGCCTGGGTACGAAGCCTACAGCTGAGAGTTACTTGATGGAAAAACGTCATGGGGCATTTTGAATATTTGGAAGCTGACGCAAACTCGGCATGTTACAACTTGTTATTTCAGAAACACAATCATTTTTTAGGATATAATCATGTTTTTTTAAAAATATATGTTTTAACCTGTCCTATCCGGGTATATGAATTACTGTAAGACATTCTCACCAAAGGAGATGATAGTGCATGATGAGTACAATCAGAAGCCAATGGAACAAAGAGAATGACGCAGCGGTGTTTAGTCCCGGTGATCAGCGTTAGAGTCAATTGAAGAGTTGGATGATAATCAAATATGGGAATTACTAGTCTTCTCATCCAAAGGAGGAGGATACGATCATGAGTATTTACAGCCTATGGAATCCAGAGAATGATGAAGCAATTTTCAGTCCGGGTGATCAGAAGCCATTCAGTACGCTCATACGAGTAGATTCGGATAAACACACACACTGACAAAACACTTGAATATGATTCACATGGCACCGTACTGAATGAAACTTAACAGATGCAGCGATATATGGAAAGGGATGGAGCGAGCGCTCCATCCCTTTCTGCCGTATTTTTCTTTTATACCAATTTCGCCACTTCAGCAAGCGGCAACCTTATGGTCAGGAAAGACGGGTCTGCCGGCAAGGAACTGCCCAGACCTGTTCCATGCATATAACCCTAAAAAAGAGCCCTTTCACCATGGAGCTAAAGGTGAAGGACTCTTTTCTTTTATTTATCGAATTTCAGTTTTGCCAAGGCATCTGCCAATGCAGTATTGATCGGCTCTTCTTTATTTTGCTTTTTCATATAATTGGATACTTCATTTTTGGATACTTTTTGATTTTTATTTTGCCCTCTTCGTTTATTGTAAGAAGAAAGTTTTTCGTGGAAACCGCATTTACAGGTGAATGTCTGTGCTTCTCCTTGACCGCGCATTTCCATCTTTTTATGACATTGCGGGCATCTGGCATTTGTTACACGTGAAACACTTTTTTTGTGGCCGCATTCACGATCTTGGCAGACCAGCATTTTTCCCTTTTTACTATTCACTTCTAGCATCAGCTTGCCGCAATCAGGACATTTCGTTCCTGACACGTTATCATGCTTGAATTTTTGGTCACTATTTTTGATTTCAAGGACGATATTTTTGGCATAAGCGCGCATATCGCCGATAAAGGCCTGCTTTGGCAGCTTCCCTTTTGCTATCGCAGTTAACTTTTGCTCCCATTGGGCTGTCAAAGCAGGAGATCGCAAGTCTTCAGGTGCCAGTTGAAGAAGTTGTTTTCCTTTCGAGGTAACATGAAGGCCCTTTCCTCTCTTCTCGATCAGGAAGCTATTGAACAGTTTTTCAATAACATCCGCACGTGTTGCAACAGTTCCAATCCCGCCAGTTTCACCAAGAGTCTTGATGAGCTCTTTGCTTTCCCCTGCCATGAAACGAGCAGGATTCTCCATTGCCGAAAGAAGCGACCCTTCATTGAATGGTTCCGGCGGTTTCGTTTCACCCTCTGTTTGTTTCACAGTCGAAATGGTTAAACTGTCACCTTTTTGAACGTTCGGAAGCAGTTGCTCAGCAAGGCCATCCTTAGCTTCTTCCTCATCGAATTGGTGATCATAGACTTCCTTCCATCCCGATTTCAGGACGACCTTCCCTTTTGCCATGAACGTTTCCTGCCCCATTTTTGCGGTGATGGTCGTTTGTTCATATTCAAAAGGCGGCATCAATACAGCAAGGAACCTTTTAACGACCAAATCATAGATTTTCGATTCTTTGTCGCTCAGTTTTCCCGGCAGTGGCGTTTGCTCAGTGGGGATGATTGCATGGTGATCGGAAACCTTGCTATCGTCCACGAACGATTTATTGGTTTTAATCGGGCTGCGCAGGATCCTTGATGCATACTGGGCATATGGTTTAATGCTTACAGCCTGTAATCTTTCTTTTAGCGTATCAACCAAATCCGTTGATAAAAAGCGTGAATCCGTCCTTGGATAAGTCAAGACCTTATGGCTTTCATATAAGCGCTGCATGATCGATAACGTCTCTTTCGCCGAATAGCTGAATTTCTTATTGGCGTCCCGTTGAAGTTCTGTTAGATCATATAAAGAAGGGGCAAAATTTTTCTTATGTGCCTTGTTCACTTCAACCACTTCTGCACTTTTCCCCTTAACGGCTGCAAGAACCTTTTCTGCCTTGGTTTTATCGAATGTGCGGATATCTTTTGATTGGGCATCTTGCCAGATCAGGCGCAAATTGGATTCTGCAATTGCCGAAACGCCATAAAATTTCTTGGGCTGGAACTGTTTTATTTCTTCTTCTTTTTTTGCAATCATCGCAAGTGTCGGCGTTTGGACCCTCCCGCAGGATAATTGGGCATTGTGCTTCGTTGTTAGGGCACGTGTCGCGTTCATCCCAACGATCCAGTCCGCTTCCGCCCTTGCTACAGCAGAGGCAAATAGGTTTTCATACTCCTTGCCATCCTTCAGATTTCTGAATCCATCTTTGATCGCTTTATCCGTTACAGAGGAAATCCAAAGCCGCTTGACCGGCTTCTTCACATTCGCTTTTTCGAGAATCCAGCGTGCAACAAGTTCCCCTTCACGTCCTGCATCCGTTGCAATGATGACATCCTTGACATCATTGCGATTCAATTGTGTTTTAACCGATTGAAATTGTTTTCCTGATTGCTTGATCACGACCAATTTCAAAGCAGGCGGCAGCATGGGCAGGTCCTCAAGGCGCCACGTTTTATATTTTTCATCATAAGATTCAGGATCTGCATGGGTGACCAAATGCCCCAGTGCCCAAGTGACGATATACTGATCGCCTTCGAAAAAGCCATTACCCTTTTTCCCGCAATTCAGCACTTTTGCTATATCTCTGCCGACCGAAGGTTTCTCGGCCAGTACGACTGTTTTACTCATAATAACATCCTTTCGCTTTTAAACTGGTTCCTCCATTATCTCATATAATATAAGACAGGGCGATAATGTACGGCATGGCATTGGATCCATTGGTTCACAATAAGGATTTCCCTTCGAGGGGCTCCCCGTACCCACATATATGTAAATTAATAGATTAGATAGCAATCCCGTGCAGATTTTAGTATGATGAAACTTAGGGATTTTTTCAAATTAATTGGGAGGTTCAATATAAATGAGCTTACTTTCTATAGATAAATTAGCACACAGCTTTGGCGACCGTACCTTATTCAAGGATGTTTCCTTCCGCCTGATGGCCGGCGAACATGTTGGTCTGGTCGGGGCAAATGGTGTCGGGAAATCAACGATGATGAATATCATTACAGGGCAACTTATCCATGATGATGGCCGGGTCGAATGGACACCTGGTGTCGAATATGGCTATCTTGATCAACATACGATACTTTCAAAAGGTAAATCGATTCGCGACGTCTTAAGGGATGCATACTTACCTTTATTCGAGCAGGAAAAAGCACTGAATGAAGTTACAGAGAAAATGGGTACTGCCACTCCGGAGGAACTTGAAGAACTCTTGGAACAAATGGGTGAAATCCAGGACAAGCTGGAAGCCGGCGGTTTTTACAATCTGGATATTAAAATTGAAGAAGCGGCACGCGGTTTAGGGTTGGATGCAATCGGTTTGGACCGTGATGTCTCTGCCCTGAGCGGCGGACAACGGACAAAGGTTTTACTAGCCAAGCTACTTTTGGAACAGCCTGAAGTACTGCTACTTGATGAACCGACGAACTACTTGGATGTAGAGCATATCCGCTGGCTGAGCAGCTACTTAAAGGAATATCCTAATGCATTTCTATTGATTTCGCATGACACTGAGTTCATGAACGGCGTCGTCGACGTAATCTTCCATCTTGAATTTTCTAAACTGACCCGTTACACGGCAACTTATGAAAAATTCCTTGAGCTGGCTGAGTTGAATAAAAACCAACATATTAACGCATATGAAAAACAGCGCGAATTCATTAAAAAGCAGGAAGATTTCATTGCGAAAAATAAAGCACGCTATTCAACGACCGGCCGGGCAAAGAGCCGTCAAAAGCAATTGAATCGAATGGAGCGTATCGATCGTCCCGAAACTGCAATGAAACCTACCTTTGACTTTAAAGAGTCACGTGCGAGCAGCCGTTATGTCTTTGAAGGTGAAGATCTGGAAATCGGATATGACCGCCCATTGCTTCCGAAGTTATCCATGACCATCGAGCGGGGAGAAAAAATTGCCGTGGTCGGCTGTAACGGAGTTGGTAAATCCACTCTATTAAAAACGATTTTGGGTAAAATCGATCCTCTAGGCGGTAAAAGGTCACTTGGCGATTTCCTTTTTTCTTCTTATTTTGAACAAGAAGTGAAAGCAGGCGATACGACGCCGATCGATGAAGTATGGAATGCATTTCCGCATCTGGATCAACCGCAGGTACGTGCAATTCTTGCCCGTGTCGGTTTGAAAAACGAGCACATTACACGTCCGATGAGCCATCTAAGCGGTGGAGAACAAGCTAAAGTGCGCCTTTGTAAACTCATGCTTACCGAAAGCAATTGGCTGTTATTCGATGAACCGACGAACCATTTGGATGTAGTCGCAAAAGAAGAACTGAAACGTGCATTGAAAGAGTATAAAGGAACGATTGTCCTCGTATGCCATGAACCTGATTTCTATGAAGATTGGGTAACCAAAGTATGGGATGTAGAGGAATGGTCGGCACAAAATTAATTTTTTCGGGGATGTCGCGGAACGCGGCATCCCCTTTATTATGGAATAAATAAAAAGCTGACTGAAAGGGCTCCTTCAGTCAGCTTTCATTTCCTCATCATGCAGCTTAAACACGTTCCGCCACCAAGGTATATGTTTTTGGAAGCCCAATATCATGGATTTTATGATTCGGTTCTTCCTCGAGTACTTTAATAACCAGCCCTGATTGACCTATTGACGTTATAAGTTCCCCGATTGTCCATTTACGCTGTACAACTCTTGAAAGGCTCCCTTTTTCCTCATCAGGCATATGCTTCGAAAAAGCGACCTCATTGTTTTCGATTGCCGGAGCGAAATAGTTGCCTGTGACTTTGTGTTTTTTACCATTTGAAGTAATGAGCTTTGTTGAAATCGGGTGAAATTCATGCAGTACGAATCGGCCTCCAGGTTTCAGCATCATTTTAATTTTTTCAAATAACGGCTGCAGGTCTATTAAGTAGTGAAGCACACCGAGCTCCATTAAAACCAAATCCTGATTCCCTGATACATGCTCGGATGATAGTGAAAGGACATCCGAAACGATATACTCGATGGAGGCATTGGCACCACTTGCCAGCTCATTTGCAAACATTGCATTTTCCTGGGAAAAATCAACAACTTTCACTTCAGCTCCCAACATGGCAAGGGCAACTGCTTTGACACCGTTCGATCCCATTAAATGAGTGATTTTTTTGCCGGATATATCCCCCATATACTTATAAAAAGGGTGCAGTCTCCATTTTGGGTTTTGCTTGATTTTTGAAGCCAATTCCACGGGATTTCCATAACGATTGACAAGCGCTAAATAATTATTCTGGTTCCACGCCTGTTCATTTTCCGCTGTGAACCCCTTCTGCTCGGCTGATAAGTAAGCATGAATCTCGGCACTGTACTTTCTCATTTCTTCTTCGTATAAATAACTGTATAACGACCTGCACCAAACCTCCATATTCCCCATCTTTATGGACAAACGATAAGGGTCCGTTTTAATGGTCGTGTTAAACCGGCAGCGAACAGTGACAGAAACCCCCTCGACATCCATTAGAAAGAATGCAGTCTCAGGACTTCTTTCAGGCTTTGTTGGGGAGTATTCGGAAAAAAGATCCAAAGCCTCATTAAAGACATCCCATTGTACATCCAGATCGATTTTCTTATATTCATCGATATCCACTCCTTGTACGAACAGAGCAGATCGACCTGTGTATTGGTATGGAATATTAGCTTGATTCAACATGTTCGCCATTAAGGTGATTGTATGATAATAACTTGCCTTCATATGTACCTCCTAAACATCAAAAGAGCATGACGATTATTCTTCTATAGCAAATTTCAAACCGGTACTCGTAACGGCAATCAGCTCTTCATCGTGGCGGTCTATGCCATAAACGAGTAATGTAACAAGCATATATATGGCTCTGAACCGGGCTAAGCTCTCTGTTTCCTTTTCGATTTCACCATAGATTTCGAAAAAAGCTCTGCGTGCCTCTTTTGGGAAATAACTGTATAAAAAGGAGAAATCAATGGCTGGATTCCCGATATGAACATCTCCCCAATCAATGATACCTGCGAGAACGCCTTCGTCATCAAGTAAAACATTCCGGATATGAATGTCTCCGTGAACGAGTGAAATCGGATGCTGAACATCCAATTCGCCTAAGGATTCAATAAAATCCTTAACCGCCTGTGCCTGTTCAAAGTATCCTAGCTTTAATAGATTCGAGACATTTTCCATAAGTGATTTCTTTCGATAGGATACATCAAGCCTCATCATCCCATCAGGCTGCACACCCAAACGCATAGCCCTTTCCGCAGGGAAACTGTGAAGAACCTTCAAAAAACGGGCAAACCTTTTTGCCGATTCGACTTTATTTGCCTCTGATTCTTCTACAGGCAAGTGTCCTTTTACCATTTTATAACCGGTAAAAGGATATGGATACAGGGTACTTGGTTTCCCAAAAAAGATCGGTTCAGGGATAGCTAGCGGAAAAGTGCCTGCAATGGATGGCAAAAGCTTATTTTCCACTTGAATCAACGTAACTGCAATAGGGCGGCGGGGGAAACGGAATACAAATTGCCCATTGATTTGTATCACCGTGTTATCGAAACCCTCCCCTAGTTGCTTGATCTCTTTCAACTCAATTTCCGGAAACTGCAGTTTGATCAATTTCCCTGCAAGCTCCAGCGAAACTGGATATTCTGCCAACCAAGGCTTTTCCACTCCCGTCTCCCCCTTTTACCGGTTTCTCCCTCTATTAGAAAAGCTTCCAGATCCACCCCTGCGATTACTTGCCCCTTGTGTACTAGGAGATCTACGGCTGTCTCTTTGATCTCCTCGCGGATTGTCACGCTTTGGCCCACGGCTTTCTTCCGAGCGGCCACCCCGCGGATTCTCTCGCCTTGGTCCGCGGCCGTTTTCCGAACGCCCTCCCCGTGAATCGTCACGTATAGGTCCACGACCGTTTTCCGAACGGCTTCCCCGTGAATCGTCACGTTTGAGTCCGCGGCTGTTTTCCATCCGGCCTCCACGTGGTTTCTCCCTCTCGACTTCACGATTGTCCGCTTGATTTACAGAACGGTGACTGCCTCGATTCGGTCCTCTCGTATCTATCCGTTCCCGATGTTTCCTTCCCCCTCCCGAACGCGGGCGGCGGGTACCCTCATCGGAAGAGTCATCATGACGCTTCCTTTTTTGCCTCACCTCATCGGGTTGGAACATTTTCACTCCTTCAATCGTCCTTCTTTCGATTTTCATGGATATCCCTTTTTCAATATCGCTTAAAAGCTGAAGATCCTTCGTTGCTATGAAGGTTACAGCCAAGCCATTCTCTCCCGCTCGGCCAGTCCGGCCAATTCGGTGGATGTAACTTTCTGCATCCTCGGGAACATCATAATTAAACACATGGGTCACGCCTTCTACATCGAGCCCTCGTGCAGCAACGTCCGTTGCCACTAAATATTGAAGCTTTGCGTCTCTGAAGTTTTTCATCACACGTTCCCGCTTTGCTTGTGAAAGGTCACCATGAAGCTCTTCAGAATTGAATCCAGCTGCCTTCAGGGCATCATTCAAAACCGAAACACGCCGTTTTGTACGGCAAAATATGATCGCAAGGTATGGCTGTTCTTCTTTGATCATGTTGATTAATGAAGACTGTTTGGCACGATCGGTCGTCTCGATGACAAGCTGCCTGATTTTCTCGACCGTTACTTGCTCAGCCTTCACAGCGGCAGTTAATGGCTTAGTCATGTAGCGTTTTGCCAATTGATGCACCTGTTCAGGCATCGTCGCTGAAAAGAGCAGCGTTTGGCGCTCCTCTGGAAGCTGTCCCATGATCTCTTCCACTTCTGGTAAAAACCCAATATGAAGCATTTGATCAGCCTCATCAAGCACAAGTGTTCCAGTTTGTGAGAGATCGATGGTGCCTCTTCGTAAATGATCTAATAACCTGCCTGGCGTGGCGACCACCACGGAGATGTTTCTTGTCAGCTTTTTCATTTGCTGCTCGACATCTTGTCCGCCATAAACTGCAAGCACTTGAAGTCCTTCGATTTCATCAGCGAATTTTTTCAATTCTGCAGTGATTTGCAAAGCCAATTCCCTGGTTGGCGTGACGATCAATGATTGTATGTGGGATGCGGCGGGATCGACTTTTTCCAGGATTGGCAGCAAAAATGCCAAAGTCTTCCCCGTTCCCGTCTGCGCCTTCGCGATGACATCCCTTCCAGCAAGGATATCTGGTATCGATTTCTCCTGAATCGGGGTAGGGGCGGATATTCCTATTTGCTTTAATATCTTATTAATCGCCGGGCTGACGCCAAGGTCGATGAATTCTGTCATGTATGGGCCTACTTTCTGAATTTCTTCATTTAATTGACTGATAAATCCACTTTAATGGTAACAGCTTCGTTCACTTCATGTCATTATCCTTAGTCTAAGCTATTTGTTAGTATATCATTATCTATTTTCGAGAAAACCTGTACCTTAAAATTTTTCATGCTATTGTACTTTAGTTATTTTTCTAATATAATTTATAAGATTTATTATCATCGAGCTACTTACTTGAAAAAGGGTAAGCATCTCCTCCTTGTAGATTTTTTGCAAGGATTTTTTGTATAGAAAAAAGGAGTGACCGCATGTTTAAATTAAAAGAACGGAATTCAAATATTAAGACGGAAGTACTTGCGGGGCTTACAACCTTTTTAACACTGGCTTATATCATCGTTGTAAACCCAATGATCCTTTCTGATGCCGGTGTTCCATTCGACCAGGCATTCACAGCAACCATAATCGCAATAATAGTCGGTACCCTATGCATGGCCCTTTTAGCCAATTACCCAATTGTCATAGCACCGGCAATGGGATTGAATGCTTATTTTGCATACTCAGTATTGGGAACCCATGATATCTCATACACAGTTGCTTTCTCTGCAGTCTTTGTTACGGGCATCATCTTTATCCTTTTATCTCTAACCTCTTTCCGCTCAAAATTGATCGAAGCCATACCAAATAACTTGAAGCATGCAATCAGTGCCGGAATCGGGCTTTTCATTACCTTCATCGGGCTTCGTTTGTCAGGTGTCGTAACACAGCATGAATCCAACCTGGTTACCCTTGGAAGCTTCAGGGATCCAAGTGTGGCACTTACATTGGTTGGTCTGGTCATAACGATCGTGCTGATCGTTCGTAATGTACAGGGAGCGATATTCATCGGAATGATCGTGACAGCCATAATCGCTTTTTTTACAGGCCAATTGGAAATTAACGGCCTGGTTTCCACCCCTTCCTTACCTGAAGGAATAATAGTCGCCAATCCAATAACATCTATCGCCGATGTCATTAACTATGGGCTTTATGGCGTCGTCTTCTCCATTTTGCTTGTAATGCTATTTGATACGACCGGTGCTTTATTGGGCATTGTCCGTCAAGCTGGATTGCTGAAGGAGAATAAGCTTGAAAAATCCGGCAGTGCCTTCTTTGCAGATTCCGTCGGCACTACTGTCGGCGCCATGTTCGGTACAAGCCCGACCGCTGCCTCGGTTGAATCATCAGCTGGTGTTGGAGCCGGGGGCAAGACAGGTTTAACCGCTTTGGTAGTGGCCATCCTATTCTTAATAACCGCCTTCTTCAGCCCGCTGATAGGAGCTGTCTCAAATGTAGCGGCAATCACGGCACCTAGCTTGATCATCGTGGGAAGTATGATGATTAAGAGCATTAATGAAATTGACTGGACACACTTTGATGAATCATTCCCAGCCTTTTTGGTCATTGTCGCCATGCCTTTAACATCAAGCATCGCCAACGGGATAGCACTCGGATTCATCGCCTACCCCATTTTAAAAATGGCAAGAGGCAAATTCCGTGAAGTGCATCCGTTCGTGTACATGTTTGCTGCTCTATTTCTTTATCAACTGATTTTCCTGGCTTGATCATCTCATGAAGGGCACCATGGGATAATAAAAAGGAGTGTTCAATTAGGCTAATTGAACACTCCTTTATTTGTTTACGTGCAATTATTTTATAACGTTTTCTTTCTGCTTACCTTTAATCACACTTGGCACTCCAACTGCCGTGCAATTATCGGGAACGGATGTCAAAACAACTGCATTTGCCCCCACTTTCGAATTATTGCCAATTCGGATGCCGCCCAATATTTTAGCGCCCACTCCAATATATGCATAATCACAAACCTCAGGAGCTTTTCTGCTTTCTTTACTTTGCCCGAACGTTACTTGATGCAATATTGTAACGTGATCCCCTATTTTAGTAAACGGATTGATTATAATGCCTTTAGCTCCATGTGGGAGATGCAATTTTTTTCCTATTTGAGATTGCGCAGGAAATTCACAGTTCATGAAGAGTCTTATAATTAACAAATCAATCATGCGGTACACAATCCATAATACTTGTTTTAAGATTGGAACGTTCACTTTATAGTAAATGATGTTGCCTATCCGGTAAACAAACATGACGATTATTCCGTGGATGCCGCCCAGCCTCCCCCAGTTACTAATAAATGCCAATTTATTTATCCATTTAAATAATCCCATAGCAAACCTCCTAGGAGCATGAATTTAATTCATCTAACAGAGATAGTAGTTTTTCCTCTTCATTCTCCCAATTATATTCTTGTCTATATGCAGCTTTTCCTCGTTCCCCCATGTTCGCTGCCATGGCTGGGGATTCCAGTAAATAAACCGCTTTTTGAACCATATCATCCATGTTCGCTACATCGGCCGACACTCCACAGCTCCATTTATCCAGTACATCTTGAATAAGAAAATCAGAAACCATAAATGGAATGCCCGCGGCCATATATTCAAAACACTTTGTTGTTTTACCACCCATGAAATTAGGATCAGGAACTAAAAATGCCATGCCTGCATGTGCTTTCTGGATGGATTCGAATGCTTTATCAAAGGCCATTACACCCTCTAGGCTGATATAATCTTCCAAGCCGTTGTCCAGGATGAATGTTTTCAATTTTTCGATATAGCCTTCCCTGCCAGTTCCAATGATCTTCATATGAAACACTTTCTTTAATTCTACTAATCTTTTTGCAAGAATCAGCATGGTTTCCCCGCCACGTATATCAGAGATGCTTCCTAGGTAGATAAAGGTGAAAACATCTTCTTTTCCTTTGTTTTCTTTCATTTCAGGAATTTTCGGGTAATTGTACACATCTGTTGTTGGACAAGTTAAGAACTGATAATCCTTTTTATACGTCATTTCTGCAAACAAGACTCCGCTGCATGCCCTTAGCAATCGTTTCTCCAAAAGACGATACATTCTCAATGCAATTCCGGGGATTTTTTTTCTCATAAGGACCTTTGGTACATTTTCATGCATGTCATAAACAATGACTGGGTGATAACGGGGAATCCTTCTTATGATGTTCATTAAAATCAGCAGCTCCGGATCATGAAACTGAATCACATCAGGCTTATCTTTATTGATCTTGCGGTAAAGAGCAATCCAATTCAACATTCGCCCTTTCCTGGATCTCTTAGTCAACAGTTCAACTTCGATATTGGCAGGGATGTTTTCAGGGATCAAGTTATTTTCAATCGCTATATGCTTCACCTTGTACATTCCCGTTTCTCCAAAAGAAAAGGCTTGCCGGAAATAAATCCTCGTATCATTCCATGGGTGCACCGAACTAATATTATAAAATAACTTCATCTGTTATCTCCCTTTTGTAAATCTGACCCTAACAATAAATACATGATAACGAAAGTAAAAAACATCCCGCCTGTCACAAACGTTGTTGTAAGCGCAGTATCCGCTAAACACCATGCAGGTACAACAAACAAGATTATGCCGACACCTTGCCACTTTTCATTTTGCGTAAGGCTATCATAAAACCATAATATCGCTGCTAAGATCACTGTATAAACCAAGAATCCAATATAACCGAAATTAGCAAAAGCATCGGCGAACATATTGGCATTGGCTGCCATTTCTGGTCTGCCAAAGTACTCTGTACCGATAATGTATGGCGGACTCTTGTCATAAACAGGATCTATGAATTTTTCTAAAATATTATAAGATAGCAAGGCTTTTGGGTGAGTTGAAAAGAAGTCTACATAATAGCTTGTCAGCAAGCCCGGTGTGATGATCATCCTTCTGGCAAACAAATTAGAAAAATATGCCTGATCAAGGATAAAATCCAGAAAAATGCTGATGCCTAACAGCGAGCAAAGACTTATACAAAAAAGTATGGAAAAATCCCTTCCCTTCTTCCGAAAAGCAATGAATACAATGATTAGTAATCCAGTCGATAAAAGAGTGGATTTCAAGCCATTGACGGTGTACAAAAGGTATTGCAGCCCTAGTCCGATAACCACATAGGTATATTTTTTTTTGCATAAGCCAATGGTAACGATTAATGGATTACATACTTTTGCAAGCCACTGTATAATATAGCCTGCAAGAGGGGTTAGTTTTGTTCGAAAAGTCATTCGCTTATCATAGATATCCTCAGAATTTATAGGAGGCTTTAGACTAATTCCCCCCGAAACTTTGAAGATGTAAAGAAAAAAAACCAATAATGTTATAACAAAAATGATTTTTAATAGACCGAGATTAACATTAGGAGGTGTAATCTTCATGGCTGGCAATCTATTTACATTTCCAATGGTAAGTAAACAAAAAAACAAAAGAACATTCGTATATATAAAATCAGGCTGCAGCGTAAATAAATAGTTCGGAACCCATACTACCGGTATATAGACAATAAAATACAAAATCCAGAAAACGAGTTCCGACGGCTTATCCAGTTCCTTTTTTATTAATATGGCTGGCAATATAATAAAAAACATGGAAATTACTATCATGACTGCACTTGGATGTTGCCGATATATATACCCCATATAAGCATATTCAGGGGAAATAAAGTAAACGTAGGATATATCCATTAACCAGACGTATAATCCTACCAGGCCCAGTTGAATCAGCTTCATTTTTTTAGATTATCCTCTCGATCCATGAAATGTATCGCCCTATAGCCAAGGAGAGCAAAAAAGTAGTAACTGGCCCCCATACAAATGCTAAAGTATAAAATGGCTGTTTCAGCCGAACCCCCTGAAATGAAAATGACCAGTACTCCAGAAGATGACAGTAACATCCTTGAAACATCCCATAAAAGCTGAGTCCGTTGTTTTTTGACTAAAAACAATATTTGGGAAACTGGCATGACAATCACTTGACTTAAAAACATAAATGACATCAATGTCACATATTCACCGGAAACACGCCACTCTTCTCCAAAAACAAAGCTGAAGAGACCGGGTGCTATCCATGCCAAAATTGCCATTAACGGCACACCTAACATGGCCGTTTTAGTAATAATGCTCTTATACAAATGTAAAACTCTTCCCGGTTCATTTGAAATGCTTTTTGCCACTTCGGCATAGAATACTGTCGAAATACTCGCTCCCAACAAACTAATGGGTAAACCGATCGTTTTTGTAGCCATGGAAAAATGCCCTGTCACGTCAGGTCCGTATAGACGCATCAATAACAAAAAAATGATTTGCAGAGATAAGGAACTTACGAGGGTTGACCATGTGGAGTATTTGGCGAATTTCTCATATTTTTTAAGCAAATATCCGATTCTCCTATAGTTCACTTTTGGCCAATGCATTTGCTTTAAGAAATATCGCCAAATGTACACTAGGGTTATTCCCCGTCCAATCATATCTCCCGCTATTAAACCAATTCCTGGAGTCACATGATTAATGGAGATAAGTGAGAACTGACTTATTACATTGCTAATCGATTGAAGCAGTTTAGAATGAGTTAGCCCTTTAAACTTATCTCCTTTTAACATCCAGTAACTCATCACTTGATAGATTCCAGCAAAAAACAGGCCAATTGAAAGCAAAAGGTCATTCATAATCGAAGCTTCTATACCGTATAATCGAAATAATGATAGATTAAGGAATCCTAAACCTATATTCAGGATACAAACGACGGCAATCGTAAACATACTAATGTACATCAAGTGAACCGTATTACTATGTTTTTTTTCTAAAGGAATCGCCTTTTCTAAACAAAGAGATGAAAATGACATGAGAATGGCCAAAAGTGACGTATAGGTTGAAAACACACCAAAATCTTCTGGTGTATATATTCTTGTCAGTATGGGAGAACTTGCGAATAGAATAAGCTGTGCAAGTGAATTCCCAGTTAATAATAAAAGGATTTTATTCATAAATTCATTTTTAAATTTCATATTTTCAACCACGCCACATCTCTATTTTATATACTCATTTACATTGTTATGATTTGCCTAATTTATCTTTCGTTAACGTTTCTTTTATTTGATCCGCCGGATAGTGCATGATCCAGTCTAGAATCGATAAATTTTTTACACACTCTTTTTCATTTTTCACATAATACACGGGATGTATGAACTTTTGATAAACGACTTCAATACCTTCTTTATGAAACAATTCTTCTTCCAAGTAATCCTTTCCGCTTTTCCCGCTTAAATAGCATGTACTTCCGGTTTGCTTAACTAAGCTGACTAATCTCTCTGTTTTTCCAAAGGAAGTGTTAAAATCATTGGAAAGGTGTGTTTCTCCTTCATAGTTTAAATACTTTAAAATCAATTCAAATAAATGAATATTTAAATCGACTAACAAAGCGTGTTCTTTTTGATATGCTTCTTCCAACAGCGGGAAAAAATCTTGAAAGTGCCGAGTTTTTTTATAAACTTCCGATATTTGCTTCAAATGATTCCTTTTCCATTTTTGATTTGGGGAATGATAACTGATTAATTTTTCATGTAACATTTCAGGCTTTTTTTGAAGCGGTACAGTTAGCCTTGACTCTTTTCCATCAGCACCTAGAATATATGCTTTATTTTGAAAATTACTTGAAGAGTATTTCACATCGGCCAAATATATAAAAACGTCCGATTGGAAAACCTTATGAATCAAACCAATCCAGGGCAGGAAATTGGGCTGGTGAATTGTGACTATCTTCTTTTTTTCCACCTACAAAACCTCTTTTGAAAAAATTAATAGGAATGTTTCCGCGTATTTGCAATTCACTTGGGAACCCCTCCAACTGCCGATATGCTCCGCATTCACTAAATAATGCCCCATATAACCGGTTAGCTGTGATTGGAACATGGTAATCATACGTTTTTTATCTTCCATGAACTCTGTAATATCACTATAAATATTCGGGTGAAATTGATTGGCAGCGATGTTATTATTTTGGTTGATTTGTTCGAATTCATATAGTGTAAATTGTTTTTTCCTGAAACAGCTTCTTACCACCTTTGATAACTTTTGATGATCTTGATGACTGTCATTCATCCAATGTGTGTAGACTTCGTCTGGATCCATCTTTTCGATGATATCGTCGAGTTCTTTTATTAATTTATGAAGAGGGATATCCTCAACGTTATTACCCTCACAGTACTTAGAAAACTGTACCTCATATCCGAAATTCTTTGATGACTCTATTGCCTCTTGTTTCCTGACCTCGATATTCGAAGGGATGGAAAATATGATGTTGATAATGTAATGTCCTTGGTTCAACAGCTTACGAATGGTACCGCCCATACTAATTTCCGCATCATCTGGGTGTGCTGTTACTAGCAATATTTTTTTCATCATGTTCCTCCATTTAAAGCTTGTTCAATGATAGATATCGCTTTAAGCGTAATGTTCTTTTGTTCCATGTAGGCCTTTACATTTTTCATTAAAATACATTCTGAAAATTCAGTGATTTCATAAAGCAAACTATTATCACTGATAGGTTCACTTATCGTTTCTTCAATGTCATTAATGATACTGCGGTAACTTATTGTGCGGATATCGTATAACGAGTGAAAACGCAAGGTTCCATTCTCTCCGTAAATTTCCGATATTGAATCATTCGTTAAGTTAATTTTTGAAATCAACATCGTTATTTTAAAATCTTCATATTCAAAAATGCACGTACCGCCTAAATCAATGTTTTTTACGATCAGTTGTTTAAAATAATAACTTTTAACGGGAACACCAAATAATTGAATGGCCGCATAAATAGGATAAATTCCAATCGTTCTTAATGTCCCGCCACCATGATTTTCATCGAAAAGTGGCGCTTTCTCCCCTTTTAATAAGGCCGAATACTGCTTGGAATAGTTTTGGTACTTTAGGGTTGCCCCATGGATTTTCCCTAACTTTTTAATAGCATTCTTTAAAATTTGAAAGTTGGGTTCATAAATGGATCTTACTGCCTCAAACACAAAAACATTTTGTTTTTCTGCAGCATCGAAAACCCGATTGGCCTGATCGGCTGTCATGAATGCCGTTTTCTCCACAATAACGTTCTTTCCATGCTCAATGGCTGCCATCGCTTGATCATAATGGGAAGCATTTGGAGTGGCTATATAAACAGTATCCAGCTCATCATCTTCAAACACTTCATTCAGGGATCCATAAACTTTAGAAACTCCTTTTTCTTTTGCAAGCTCCTTGGCAAAATGAAATCTTCTCCCCCATATTCCCATCACCTCTCCATTTGAACTTTCATTAATGGCATCAATCATGGCACAGCTTATTGGACCTGACCCCACCACTCCAATCCTATTTTTAATCGCCATGTTCCACTGCCTGTTTACATTTCGCTACAATGTATTTCAGATCCTCATCTGACAAATCCAAGTGACATGGCAACGTGAAATGAGATTCACGAAATCTATCGGCATTCGGGAGAGATGCAAGGGGATATTCCTCTAGCAATGTGGGCTGTAAATGTAATGGGACCCCATAACAATGCCCGGTGCTTATATGACACTCGTTTAAATGCTTTTTAAATGTTTCGCATTGCTCTTTGCTTTTAGACATGACGATAATTTTATAAAATGAAGATATATTGTGGTCAGATGAAGCTTGGAAGTAAAGACCGTGTTCATGAAAAATCTCTTTCAAATTTTCTTTATAGAAACTGAAGATTTCCTGCCTGACCTGGATCATCCCATAAGCTTCCTGAACTTGCAGATAACCAAGCAATGCATTAAATTCACTAAGAAGCATGTCACCGGATAATACTTGATTGACTGCACCATTTTCATTCCCATGGTGCCTTAACAACTCACAGTATTTGATTAAATCTATATCATCCGATGTAATGACACCGCCTGTGGCACTTGTAACAATTTTAGTGGGGTACATTGAAAAAACCCCAGCAAATCCAATTGTGCCTGCTTTATATCCATTTATAGTGGCACCAAAAGCATGTGAAGCATCTTCGATTAGATAAAGATCATTCTCATCACAAAACTCTTTAATCTCAAAGATGTTATCAGGGATCCTTCCAGCAATATACGTAATTAGGACAACTTTCGTTTTAGGAGTCACGGCGTTCTTCAGGCTATTTAAATCCAAATTGAAATCCTCTAAATTAATGTCACAAAGAACGACCCTTCCTTTCGCATTTTTCACCGCATATACTGGAGAAATAAACGTATTGCTTGGCATGATCACTTCTTTGCCTTCAACATCTAGATACTTTAAAATAATTTCAATGGCTGCCGTTGCACTGGAAAGTGCGACAGCATACTTAGAATCACTGTATTGTCTGACGCTTTCTTCAAATTTCCGAGTATTCTCACCTAAAATTAACCTGCCAGAATCCAAAATGCGCTCAATGTTCTTAAGGTATTCCTGTTTTACCCAACCTGTTATCACTGGCTTTGTATTTACGATTGTCTCCATGGAACTCCATCCTTTTTCCAAAATTAGATCTTTCAATAGACTTTAAGTGAGATGCAGACGAATATATCAAATTCTGAATGACCCATTGTTCATGAATGTTCAATGATTATTATCAACCAATTCCGACAGTGTTCTCTCCAGTTTTGAAATCAATTTGGTTTTCTCATAATTCAGGGTTAAACGCTCTATATTTTCTTGTATTTTCAGATACATTCGTTTGTCACTTTTCATTGATTTTACATACTCTATCATCTTTGATCGTTCTCTATATTCAAAACCGTGACCTGCATCATATTTTGTCATGACCTCATGCTGCCAGCCTTTATAGTTTATTAATGTTGGTTTTCCGGCTGCCCAAAAATCAAAAAGTTTATTTTGACTATTCCTATCCAATATTTCATTATCACGTACAAAACACAGACCTATATGAGATACGGCCATTAATAAGTAAGCTTCTTTTTTAGATACCTGATCCAAGAAAATAACGTTGTTTAATTTTTTGCTCTCTTTCACTTGAATTAAGCGTTCTTTTTCCTTTCCATCCCCTACAATTAGATAGACAATATCGGGGTCATCCGTCTTTTCGGCAAGCTGTAAAATATAATCGATATTATTGATAAATCCTAATGTGCCTGCATATAAACAGATAAACTTCGCTTTTAAACCTAATTTATCCAATGCTTCTTCTTTATCTTCGGAACGAATTCGAGAAAAATAGTTTATATCCGCAAAGTTAGTAACCGTAGCAATTTTTTCCCGTTTAACTCCTTTTCTCAATAAATCTTCTTTCATTCCAGGCGAAAGCACGATGATTTTATCAGCTGAAGAATAAATCATGCTTTCTAGTTTCAATAAAATTCTCTTTAACCATTCATGTCTTATGATTCCAAGCTCAATAGGTATATCTGGCCATAAATCCCTTACTTCAAAAACAAATTCGCTGCGCTTCACCTTAGCAAGAAGCATACCTATCAATCCAATTGTCAAAGGGGTCGAGGAAGCATAAACAACGTCTACCTCCTTCTCTTTCACCCCAATGAAAAAACTTTTATACATATAATGAATAAACGATAATAATCTTTTCAGGTAACTATATTCTTGTTTATATTTAGTTTTGGTTGATATGATCTTTATTCCCTCACGCGAATCTATGGAATTTCCGGTGATGATGGTGACTTTATTATTTTTAGAGACTAAAAATTTAGCTATTTCATAAGATCGGGTACTGCCTTTATCGGTATTGAAATATTGATGCAAATAAAGAATCTTCACTTTTTCACTTCCTCTTTTACCCAATGTGATTCAATTTGACTTACAGAGTAATGCTTTCCCTATTGCATTCACCCCAGAAAACAAATGTAACACTTAATATAGGTGAGGCATGTCCCTTTTTTAGAATGGGGCGTTTTAACTTTGAAACCCACTAGCATCTTGTACAGCCATTCCTTACTCCTGCTTTTTCATCACATTAGGTTTGTTCCAGTCAAGGAAGGCCGAGATGGCAATCCAGTCATCCAGGCGGTTATAAACCGTTTTGTCTTGTACATGGATTTCATGCCCAACTTCGGTAAATATGTTATCCCCTTCAATGACGTTATTTTTCATGTTCAAAGAGGTGATGGCATAGTCATTTGTAGGGCTGCCGTTATTATGCGACCCTCTGATACCAATGCCCGCTGAAATAAACTTTTCGTCGGATTTATGAATTTGGTTTATGATGTTTCCTTTGATTTTGGTGAACTTGTTGGAACTAAGAATCACGATGCCATTGTTGAAGCTATTTTCAATGATATTGCTTTCAATGAGGGCATTTTTGGTCACATGAATACTGATGCCTCCCCATTCCTCGACATTAGCCCGGACATTATTCACATAATTGCCTTTAATCACGACCTTTTGCAGGAATCCCATCTTTGTTTCAGTAAGATCATGGTATTGAGTTCCGTTGACTGTAATGCCCCGTTCGCTGACTGTTGCATTTTTACCTATATCGTAATACGCATAATCATTAAAAGAATTGATTCTATTCCCCTCAATCATAATATTGCCGGGTGCGTAAGCTGAGATAGCTCCTCCCTTGTAATCCATTCCGCCGACAATGATTGGAAAACGCGTGTTTAATATAACATTATTCGTGAAGGAAACATTCTGGCCTGAATGGGTGTCAATCCCTTCCCATCCAGGGTTATTCGCCACCACATTCCCATCGACTGCGATTGTGTCACTTCGCTGGAACTTTGATTGAGTCATTGCATCTCCCGCACTGTCTTTCCGGTGACTAAAGGCGATGCCATAGCTTTGTTTGGTATTGCCCACCGTCTCCCCTGGCCCAAGACCTCTCACTGTCGCATGCCTTACAGTCACGTTACTCGCGGAATAACCGCCGATGCCTGCATATCCAATATCCTTTATGACCATTTTGTTTCTTTTTCTAGAATCAGACCCTTTAATCATGACTCCATTCACATGTTCTAAGTAAATGCCATATCCCTCATACCCGGAAATTTGAACATCTTCGATCAGGATATTTTGAAGCCTGTGCAAATCATTCACAGCCGAATAGACAGACACCAAATCCGCCGTGGATTTGGATTGATCGATTGCAGTGACCTCAATGCCCCTGTTCCTTGCTTCAAAATAATTTCTCGGTTTCCCAGTTTGGGGGTCTTCAGTCCTTCGTTTTCCTTCTAGCATCAGGTTTTTGACACCAGTATGGCTCACCATGATTTTAATCGTGACAGAATTGCTTGAGGGCTGGGTACACATTGTCGTGACGGGGCGTTCGTTCTCAACCGTCCCTTCTAAAATGACCCCTTCTTTCATTGCAATAAAGGCACTCGCCGTAAACTGGCCTTTTGACAAACGGACCGTTCCCCTTTTCCCATTCGATACATCTTGCGGATAGGCAGAAACCTTTGTAATGGCATTATTAAGGGTCGTCCGGATCGATGTCGCGGAATGGTTTGCGTCTAGCGACAGCGTTTGTTTTAACTCCCCTTTATTGTCCAATAACTGAATCGCGGTGCCCGTCGTGGGACTGCAGATCTCGTTTGCCCCGGCGGCAATTGACTGAAGGGAGAAGAGCGCCACGATAAACACAGTAAATATTCCTGTTATTTCATATAATCGTTTCATCTGAATACTCCCATGTCTTTTATTCATTTTTTCTACAGTTGTTTTGCATTTTCCAGGGCAGAAACCAGACACGACACCCTAGTCGACCTAGAAAAGAGTGGTGCCTATCTAATGTTACAAGGGATTTGAGATGTGAGTTTCTCAAAATCAACATAAGATGTTTTAATCTTGGAACAGTCGCTTAAACGTATAGTTCATTCGACAATTTCCCCATACAAAAAACCTTCAATAGCTCAGGGGTAAACCGGATTGTGATGGGAAAACAAACCTCCTTGCGCCACTATTGAAAAGAGGAGGAATGTGTCCGGTGTTACTTGGGGGACTCGTCATTCGACAGAAAAAGCCTTTCCCCGATGTTTGCCGGGAAAAGGCTGCAGCTTGATATATTCTTTTTTATGTTTCATTCCTCATAACCCCCGCAAAGAAAAAGGAGGATATCCAACTTGTCGCCGGATATCCTCCTATATATTCACTCACTGGTTCATTTGATCGAGAAAATCACCAAGAAGATCATCAAGATTTTCCTCTTCAGGTTCTGGTTCCTCCACTTGTTGTGTGGTTTTTTCCAAACTCCAATCAAAGTCATCCAAATCTTTCTTAGATATTTCTGCCTGCACCACTTCATTATCCTGTTCTTCGGGCTCATCCTGCAAATAAATCTCCTCATTAATTACATTGCTGTTTAATGAGGCTAGCAAGGCCGTTGCGCGTAAAGGATCGGATAAAAGATGGTACATAATCGTTCCAAGCATAGCTTCTGAGTGGGAATGTTTGAGCCAGTCACGCTGAGATTTGCTAAGCTTGTTCGGCATGGGCAGGGCAATCATTTCCCGTTCCTGATGGGTCGATTGTCCGATTCCATCGAGAACATACTCGGCAATTTTACTGGAAAAATTCCTTCTTTCCGTTTCCTTCAATTTCTGCAGCTGCCTTAACGTATAATCTGATACATCTGAAGGGATACGAAAAGTGATGGCTTGTCCTCTTTTGATTTCAGAAGAAGCTGTTTTTTTCATTCTCTCACCTATTTAACAGCACCTGATCTTTGTTCTTTCTTCTTTTGGTGGGATTGCTGCTGTTCCTTTGAATTCCGGCGATTAAAATCCGAAATCAATTTATAATAGGCGTTGGCCATCATCCAAACGCTTTCCCGTTCATCTTCAAAAAAGTCTATATTGTAGCCATCAAAATTCTGATTGAGCGTTTTCAGGTAATCTTTCAAGACAATCGAACCTCCGCCAACAAAATAGCAGATTTCCGTTTGCGAGTTTTTCTGCCATACGTTGCGCAGATGGCGATATTGCTTTTTCGCAAGTTCTCCTAAAATCCGGTCGACGATATCATGGACGCTTGTCCGGCTTCCGCGAACCATAATATGGTTACGATCGTTTTTCTTCGTGATGATTTCAACGACATCTCGTCTGCTATCCAGCTCGACACCGTGTTTTTTTCTGATTTCTTCACGAATAGATTCAAGAGCCTCAGCTACTCCTAGATTGAATCCTTGCGCCTTATCATCGTCAACTTTACGGTTTTTAATGACCGCGATATCTGTCGATAGTCCGCCAATATCTTGAATGAGAATTCTTCTATCTATTAATTCACGGTTAATGATATTCAAATCATTGTCCATGACTAAATTAATGTATGCGGCGAAGCCCTCTGGATAGACTTTCACTTCATCAAATTTGATATTAACCTTAATACCTTGGTATTTAGGTGTAATTAAAAATTCTACTTGGTGAACGGATCCCAGTAGCTTCGAACGGTACCCAACATCTTTCCCTTCCTTAACTTCCCGAAGAGGTAGACCTGTACCCAGCGTATAATTCGCTTCGACAACGTTATTTACTTTTTTGAACTTATCATTATTCCCTTGCTTGGCAGCATCCAATGCAATAGCCGCAAAAAGCATTACTAATGTTTGGTCTTCCTCTGATTTACTGCTCCCCAAATCTAGTTCTGTTGGGTTATCACTTTTTGTCGCTAAATTTCCGACACGATAAATGGCATTATTGTCTTGCAAG
>NZ_JAZHFU010000050.1:0-709 GCF_036541465.1 Bacillus sp. CFBP9009
ATATTGAATGTGATGATTTGTAGTATCCTGTATTGGATTATCTTGTTGTATATCGTCATCTTTAATTCCCATTGTGATGTCATCATAAGGTGTGTATCTATTTGAAGGTGCTGATTTCTTTTTTATCAGCCGATAACAAACAAAGCATATTACAGAAATAACAAATAAAGTATAAGCATATGCCATTTAATCACTCCTTAAAAAGATTACTTACTACTTTATCTCACTATATCCTCTAATATTCCTTTGTTCAAAAATAACAAACTTTACGAAAACAGCTCAAAAGATAAAAAGCATTAAGGCTTTGTCGGGATTCCTTCAGATCTGTCCAACTAGCAAAACGGACCTTGAAACCAATCTTGATCTAACTTTGAGAAAAGGAATTATTTATTATGAAATGTATTGACTTTATGGTGGGAAAGGATTAATATAAATAAGCACCAATTAAAACAAACGAAAAACCTCATCGCTTTTGGCTGATTGCTGAAAGAAATAAAATAACTATTGACTTCTTACTATGAAAATGATAAGATTAAATGGTCGCTGAAAAACACAGCGATTTAAAATAAGTTAAAAACTTCGCAGAAGTTGACAACTAATCAATAAGATGTTATTATGAATAAACAGCCGTTCGCAAGAACGATTGTGAAATTGCTCTTTGAAAACTGAACAAAACAAAGCGCCAACGTTAAATTTTAAGTGAGCACAC
>NZ_JAZHFU010000051.1:0-507 GCF_036541465.1 Bacillus sp. CFBP9009
TGTCTTCCAATGTATCGAACTTATCGTCCGTGAACAGATCTTCCACTTTGTTCTTCGCATCGGTTAGGTCTTTTTCTGCTTGTTCTTTTTTGTTCAATAGATCTTTAGCTTTGTTCAATAAGTCTTGCAGACGGTCTTTTTCTGCACATTCAGGAAGCTTATTGACCGCTTCTTGGGCTTCGTCAATCGCTGCTTGATCCGTCTTGTCTTCCAATGTATTGAACTTATCGTCCGTGAACAGATCTTCCACTTTGTTCTTCGCATCGGTTAAGTCTCTTTCTGCTTGTTCTTTTTTGTTCAATAGATCTTTAGCTTTGTTCAATAAGTCTTGCAGACGGTCTTTTTCTGCACCTTCAGGAAGCTTATTGACCGCTTCTTGGGCTTCGTCAATCGCCCCTTGATCCGTCGTGTCTTCCAATGTATCGAACTTATCGTCCGTGAACAGATCTTCCACTTTGTTCTTCGCATCGGTTAGGTCTTTTTCTGCTTGTTCTTTTTTGTTCAATA
>NZ_JAZHFU010000052.1:0-458 GCF_036541465.1 Bacillus sp. CFBP9009
TCGTAACAAGGTAGCCGTATCGGAAGGTGCGGCTGGATCACCTCCTTTCTAAGGATAATTACGAGAGCGCTTTTGTTTTGTTCAGTTTTGAATGAGTGATTCATTCAATTAAATAGCAATCCCGCGATAAGCTTGGGAAGCAGAAGCTTATTATTTATGTGAATGGGCCTATAGCTCAGCTGGTTAGAGCGCACGCCTGATAAGCGTGAGGTCGATGGTTCGAGTCCATTTAGGCCCACCATTCCATTTCCCAAAACGGGGCCTTAGCTCAGCTGGGAGAGCGCCTGCCTTGCACGCAGGAGGTCAGCGGTTCGATCCCGCTAGGCTCCACCAATGAAACAATCACGTTGTGATTGGGACAGCTTGTTCCTTGAAAACTAGATAATAGATAGAAGGCAATTAATTTTTTCAAAGCATCTGTAAGATCTTTTTTAACGGTTAAGTTAGAAAGGGCGCAC
>NZ_JAZHFU010000053.1:0-365 GCF_036541465.1 Bacillus sp. CFBP9009
TTTTGCGTTCATATTTTAGTTTATTAATGGAAGAGGCTAAAAAATGACCATCAAATATTTGAAAAGTATTAGTTAAGTTTGTTAGTCTACCAAAGTCTATTTTTTAGTGATCATATATTTCCTTATTTAGCTCTTCAAAAAGTCTTCATTTTAGGCTCTAATACATCATTTTCTTAAAAGGGTACGATTACTCAACAAGAGAAGTCGCTTCTTGTGCTAACGGGTGCTTTACTTCAATAAGGCAGGTTGCTGAGGCAGCATTTTTCTTTATGGAACTAACGGGGCAGGATAGCATTCCTGTAGTTCGTTATTTTTCAGCTTTGAAAAAAATAGGGCTCCTCAGTAAGATATGAGTAAGACACCAC
>NZ_JAZHFU010000054.1:0-330 GCF_036541465.1 Bacillus sp. CFBP9009
ATTTCGTCGTCGTTTTTTCAGGTATGGATGGTTTGGATTCCATTCCAGGCTTTGTCGTCGAAAGATAGTCAGTACTGACATACCCATCCTTCCCATTTACCTTGATTTTCGCCCAACCTTTTGATTCCGAATACACCGTCACTTCCGTTCCTCTTGACAGCTTTGCGACTATGCTCGCGCTTTCCGACCCGCTTTTTCTCATATTGAGTGTTCCAGAGCTTACGTTTACATATTTCGTCGTCGTTTTTTCAGGTATGGATGGTTTGGATTCCATTCCAGGCTTTGTCGTCGAAAGATAGTCAGTACTGACATACCCATCCTTCCCATTTA
>NZ_JAZHFU010000006.1:0-247588 GCF_036541465.1 Bacillus sp. CFBP9009
GTATCGCTAAATACAACCAACTTCTTCGCATCGAAGACCAGCTTGGTGACTTGGCTGTATATGGCGGCTTGAAATCTTTCTATAACTTGAAGAAGTAATCTTTTGCTTCATGTTATAAGTGGTTGAATTTAGTCGTACAAGGCAAATTCAAGGGACTTGAATTAAGTCATACAAAAACATGAACTTTGTCGTACAGTTTATTTCTTTTAACCTCCTATTTATATGTGGAAATCCGCATTAAATAGGAGGTTTTTTTATGTTTATTAAAGCTTTGCTGAAGGAGTTTACATTTGACTTGCAGATTAAGAACTACTCTAAGAGGACGATTGAAACGTACAATTATAATGTCGGTCAATTGATTAATTTCTTGGAAACACATCATGATATTTCAGATGTTGAGGATGTTTCCTCCTTGCACATTAAGAAGTTTATTCAATATCAAAAAGAAATAGGGAACAAGTCCAATGATTGAACATTGGGTAGTAATTCATCGATAGATACACATGTTAATAAAACTCGTCTTTTATATTGTCTGCTACAGATTGAAACATAACGTGTCTAATGCTTCGAGTTTGTAGAGCTAACTCTTCACGAGTGTTATTAGACTAAGACAGTATAAAACAATGTAGCGGAAGTCGTGGGTGCAAACTAAATATAATACCTTTTATGACCTCCTATATAACTAACTAATCCCTCCATGTCCTTGTCCTTGCACACCCACCTATTTACAAAGCATATGATAAGTTGACTATTTAACATCTGGAGGACAATCAATAATGTATTCAAATGAAGATTTCTATAATTATCATCCATATTATAATGGATATTTTCGTCAAACGAATGACACCCAATTAGCAAGCGATATTCAGAAAGCAATTAATGCGGAGTTTAGTGCTATTGCTTGTTATGAAAAGTTAGCCAATATTGCACCTACACAGGATGAAAGGAACAAAATACTTGAGATTCAAAAAGATGAAAGACGTCATCTTGAAGAGTTCAGCGGAATTTATACAAATTTAACAGGTAGGCAGCCCACTTATAAAATCACTGAAGAATGTCCTGAAAAGTATAGAGCAGGAATCGAATTTGCCTTTAAAGATGAACAAGAAGCCGTTGATTTTTATTTAGATATAGCAGATAAGGCACAGGATACTTTTATTAAAGAAAGATTTCGACGTGCAGCAGCAGACGAACAAAATCACGCTGTATGGTTTTTGTTATTTTTTTCAATAAATCCAAAGGTAACGCACACCGATCGGCAAGTTGAAAATTACGGTGCTAAAGGGGCATTAAGTGCTTCCACATTGTCCTTACCTCAAATGCTGACTTATGCCCTTCAGGACGAATATTTGGCACAAGCAAGATATGATAATATTTTAGAAACCTTTGGATATATTCGTACATTTGCACAAATAAAAGAAGCGGAAATGAGACATATAAATGCATTATTGTCCCTTTTTGAACGTTATCAAGTGCCTTTACCTGAAAATATATCGCAGTCATTCGTTTCAACTCCAGAAAACATTAAGGCAGCATATGCTGCTGGCGTTCAAGGGGAAATAGACAATATCTCTATGTATGAAAGGTTCTTAACATTTGATATTCCTACCGATGTGAGAAATATCTTTACACAATTACGTAACGCATCACTTAATCATCTCGCAGCCTTTGAAAGAGGTCTTGAAAGAACTTTTCATGGCAGAAATAAAATTGAGGTAAAAGATTATGGACCGAAACCATTTGTAGTGAATATCAATGAGGCTACGAAGCAAAACACTACCTATCGTACCGCTTTATGGACAGGAAAACATTTGCAAGTTACATTGATGAGTCTTAATGTTGGTGAAGATATTGGTTTAGAAATTCACCCTAACGTTGACCAATTTTTACGTATTGAAGAAGGTCAAGGGATTGTTCAAATGGGCAAGAAAAAGGATAATTTAGACTTTGTAAGAAACGTTTATGATGATTCTGCCATTATGATACCTGCAGGAACATGGCACAATGTAACCAATACAGGTAATACCCCTTTAAAACTTTACTCGATATATGCTCCTCCACAACATCCATTGGGTACGGTTCATGTAACTAAAGAAGATGCAATAGCTGCGGAAGAAGGCTACGGTCATGGCAATGGAGATACAACAGTGATTGGTTAACGAGTTCTGATTTCTCCGCTTTGATATCTAAGTTATTTATTAATTCAAATGCCATTTTACCTCTTTTTGGTTATTGTAATATCAAAGTTATGATATATTTTGATTTAAGTTGTACTTAGCTTGAGTTGATAAAGATAGCTTTGTCCGAGTTAAGTAATACAACTACATATATAATAGGAAGAAAAAAATAATGAACGTTGATATAATCATGTTTTTATTGGATTTCCATGTCCCGTACAGACCGTATCGCTAAATACAACCAACTTCTTCGCATCGAAGACCAGCTTGGTGACTTGGCTGTATATGGCGGCTTGAAATCTTTCTATAACTTGAAGAAGTAATTTCTGACTAGAATCGATTACAGTAATTTCTCCTCCTATTCCATGTGGCCATCCACATGGAATAGGAGTTTTTTATGCCTATAAACTAGTCACCGATTCCGGCTTGGTTGGAGATGAAAGGATTTAATCAAACGTTTGATTAATAAAAAAAGGTGCCGCATCCGGGCACCTTTTTTTTATTTATTCGATACAGCTTCCACTGGTACGGCATTATAGTATTCTTCTAATGTAATCTTCGCTTCAAAGATTTCAGTTGCGGTATCGACACCAACATAGCGGATGTGCCATGGTTCGTATTTATAACCTGTGATGTTTTCCTTGCCTTCAGGGTAGCGGATGATAAATCCGTATTCATGTGCATGTTCAGCAAGCCAGGCCGCTTCATTCGTATCACCGAAGCAGTCTTGGGCAGCGCACGCACCATCGTGGGTCGTGACATCAATCGCCAGGCCCGTTTCATGCTCGCTTGTCCCAGGCATTGCACTGTAGGTTTTCGCTTTTTCTTCCCCGTCCTTAGCCACATAGTTATTAAAGACCGTGATTTGTGTTTGGTGTGAGCGGTAAGCGGAAACGCCGGCAAAGTGCATATTGTCTTTTTCGGCAGCTTGGAACATCAATTCAAGAGCCTTTCCCGCTTCTTCCCGCATCATTCTTTTTTCGATTTTATCTTCAAAGATGAAATCCACTTTTGGATAGATAAGGTCATCAGGTTTGTAATCTTCAGGCAGGCTGTATTGCTTATTGACAAGTACAGGTATGCTTTCCGGATTGGCTAACGTCTGAAGGCCAGCCTGTGCGGGTTTAGCCGTTTCATCAACTTCCACCTGGCGTTGGGCCGATTCTTTTGAATCATTATTCTTGTCGGTTTCAGTTTCCGTCTCCGTATCCTGGGAGCTCGGTTGTTCTTCTTTTTGCTCTTTTTCATGCTCGCTTGTCAGGTCGGATGAACAGCCAGCCATCAGAATGAAAGATGATAGAGCAGTTGCTGCAAATATAGGTTTTAACATATGAAAGGCCCCTTGCTTTTAATATAAGATTTCCAATAAAAGTAGTTTTGAAAAATTATCGTGATAAGTAATCCCTTGTTAATTCACTTTGATATTTATCAAGAAATAAGCCAATCCAGACAACCATCAATAAAAATGGATAATCGTTACGGATTGCGGTTTCCACGACGGGATCAGACCAAAAGCTCGATAGGAAACCAGATGACATCCTGATTGTCTCGAATGTGACAAGGGCGTGAAGCGATAACCAAAGAATCGTAAGAGTATTGGTCCCAAACCCAATGACCGCCGCTATGACGCTCAGCAAGGCGGCTGCTGCCCCGATCAGGAGGACATTGAAGCTTGATTGGAAAAAGTCAGTACCGCTATTGGAAAGTCCATTATAAATAATAGCAGTAAAATAAACGGTTGTCGTGATATATGCAGCAAATAATAAGTATCGATTTCCGTGATACTTTGCCAGCAGCAATAAAAGCGGTGATAGGATGATTAATAGGACACTGATAAAATTGCTTCCGCCTGTCCATAAAGAATAGCCGGCAACCGCCGAGAATAGGATGGTCAGGAGATCAAGAATCCGGAGTATGGACTTAAACATGTTGACACCTCTTTCTCTATTTATGCAAATTATCTCAAACTTTGATTCAAAAAGAAAATAAATGACTATGGGTTTTTAGGAATTCTTACCATCATAGTATAACAAAGATTGTGGATATTTATTGGGTGTGGTAAAGTTAAAGTAATTGTTTATTGGTTCTTCAGGAGGTGTAATTGCATGCATGCATTTCTCATAACGCTTTTAGTGATTGTCAGTATCGCCCTCATTGTGACGGTATTGCTTCAATCAGGTAAGAGTGCAGGTTTATCAGGTGCGATTGCCGGCGGTGCTGAGCAGCTATTCGGAAAGCAAAAGGCTCGCGGTTTGGACCTGGTTTTACATCGTGCGACAATAGTATTGGCGATTTTATTCTTTGCTTTAACTTTACTTGTTGCATATTTTGATGTGTAATGGATCAAAAATGAGTCTAGCTAAATAGCTAGACTTTTTTCTTTGCACAATAGTTACATGAATAGATATAGTGATTTTAGTACTTAATTATAGGATAGGGATGTTTTTAAATTCTATTTACTGATAAAGGAGCTTAAGATCATGAAAATAAAGCTGCAGCAGCCCTTTACTTTTGAAGGCGGAAAAAGAGCTGTCTTACTATTGCATGGATTTACGGGGAATTCAGCGGATGTACGGATGCTAGGGCGTTACTTGGAGAAACAGGGATACACCTGCCATGCCCCGCACTATAAAGGGCATGGCGTTCCCCCAGAGGAGCTGGTGAAAACGGGTCCGGAAGATTGGTGGAAAGATGTCATGATGGCCTACGATTTCCTGAAAAGCAAAGGCCATGAAGAAATTGCTGTTGCCGGACTATCATTAGGAGGCGTATTTTCTCTTAAATTAGGTTACACTGTACCTATAAAGGGTATCGTATCAATGTGTGCGCCTATGTATATCAAAAGTGAAGAAATGATGTTTAAAGGAGTATTGGAGTACGCCAGAGAATTTAAGAAGTATGAAGGAAAAACTCAAGAGCAAATAGAGCTTGAAATGGACCTCCTTGCCGATAAACCGATGAATACATTGAAAGCCCTTCAGGAATTGATAACGGATGTACGAGAGCACGTCGACCTTATATACGCACCAACATTTGTGGTGCAGGGTCGGCATGATGATGTTATCAATCCAAAAAGTGCCGATATTATTATTGATGCCATTGAATCACCGGTCAAAAAAATCAAGTGGTATGAAGAATCCGGTCATGTCATAACTCTTGATAAAGAAAAGGACCAGCTGCATGAAGATGTATTGGAATTTTTAGAAAGTCTGGATTGGGCCGAATAACAAAAATATACCCTGAATAGGAGGGTTTTCATGGAAGATAACATTCAAGAACATATTAATAAGCTTCTGACATACATGACGGATGAAGCGTATAAGCCGTTAACGGTACAAGAACTGGAAGAGGCTTTGAAAATCGAAGACTCGGCAGATTTTAAGAATTTCGTTAAGGCTTTAGTAAAGATGGAAGAAAAGGGATTGGTGGTCAGAACGAGGAGCAATCGTTATGGGCTGCCGCAAAAAATGAATTTGTTCCGCGGTAAATTAACGGGACACGCTAAGGGATTTGCCTTTGTCACACCTGAAGATAACCCAGGAATGGATGATATTTTCATTCCGCCGAATGAAACGGGCACAGCGATGCATGGAGATGTCGTCATGGTACGAGTATCTTCGGAAACATCGGGCTCAAGGCAAGAAGGCACGGTCATCAGAATTCTTGAACGCGGTATTACACAAGTGGTCGGTACATACTCCGAAAGTAAAAGTTTTGGTTTCGTCATCCCTGATGATAAAAAGATCGCAAACGATATTTTCATTCCGCAGCATGCTTCACATGGAGCGGTAGAGGGCCATAAGGTTGTCGTCAAGCTTACTTCTTATCCTGAAGGACGCATTAGTGCCGAAGGTGAAGTCATTGAGATTCTTGGACATAAAAATGATCCTGGTGTAGATATTCTTTCCGTGATCCATAAATATGGTTTGCCAATGGAGTTCCCGGATGACGTCATGGAACAAGCCAATGCCGTTTCGGATACCATTCAAGAAAGTGAAATTGGAAGCCGCAGGGATTTGCGCAATGATGTTTTGGTCACGATTGATGGAGCGGATGCAAAGGACCTGGATGATGCCGTCACTGTTTCCAAACTTGAAAATGGCAATTATAAGCTGGGTGTTCATATTGCTGATGTCAGCCATTATGTGAAGGAAGGATCACCAATCGATAAGGAAGCCTTGGAAAGAGGGACGAGCGTTTATTTGGTGGACAGGGTCATCCCGATGATCCCGCATCGTTTATCGAATGGCATTTGTTCCTTGAACCCACAAGTCGATCGCTTTACACTCTCTTGTGAAATGGAAATCACGCCAGATGGCAAAGTCGTCAACCATGAGATTTTTGAAAGTGTCATTAAGACGACGGAACGTATGACATATGGAAATGTGAACAAAATCCTTGTCGATAAAGATGAAGAACAGCTCGAACGCTATGAAGCGTTGGTGCCGATGTTCCAGGACATGGAGAAGTTAGCTGCCATCCTTCGCAAGAACCGGATGAACCGTGGTGCGATTGACTTTGATTTCAATGAAGCGAGAGTCATCGTTGATGAAGAAGGCCATCCGACTGATGTGGTTTTACGTGAAAGGTCGGTTGCCGAAAAGCTGATTGAAGAGTTCATGCTTGCGGCTAATGAAACCGTTGCTGAGCATTTCCACCGTCTTGACGTACCGTTTATTTACCGTATTCATGAAGATCCCAAGCCGGAAAAACTGCAGCGTTTCTTTGAATTCATTACGAACTTCGGATATATTGTCCGGGGATCTGCCAATGACGTTCATCCTAAGGCGTTACAGGAAATCATTGAGGCGGTTGCCGGTAAACCGGAAGAAACGGTCATATCCACCGTCATGCTTCGTTCCATGCAACAGGCGAAATATGATCCGGAGAGCTTAGGTCACTTTGGTTTATCTGCTGAGTTTTATACACATTTCACATCGCCGATTCGCCGTTACCCGGATTTGATCGTGCACAGGTTGATCAGGACCTACTTGGTGGAAGGTAAAATGGATGAAGCTACAAAGGAGAAATGGAATGCCAATTTACCTGAGATTGCCGATCATACATCGAAACGTGAACGTCGCTCAGTCGATGCTGAACGGGAAACGGATGATCTGAAGAAAGCGGAATATATGCTGGATAAAATCGGCGAAGAGTATACCGGGATCATTGGTTCGGTCACGAATTTCGGGATGTTCGTCGAGCTGCCGAACACCATTGAAGGACTTGTCCATGTCAGCTTCATGACGGATGATTATTACCGCTTCGATGAGCGTCAGCTTGCAATGATCGGGGAACGTACCGGTAATGTGTTCCGGATTGGCGATGAGATCGACGTACGTGTTTCCAACGTCAATAAAGAGGAACGCGCCATCGATTTTGAAATTATCGGCATGAAGGTAAGCCGTCCGCGTCCATCTGGCGAGAAGAAAATATTCAAAGCCAATTCAGGTGAACGTAAACGCGGCCGTGGCGGCAATGGAGGACGTAATGAAGGAAAAGGCGGCGGCCGTAATGGAGATTCGCCTTCTACTGGGAGAAAACCGAAAAAGAAGAAAAAATTCTTTGAAAATGCGCCAGCTGCCAAGCGCAAGAGAAAACCAAAAAAGAGATAAAGATTGAGGCGGGGGGATGATTCTTTCATCCTCTTGCCGCGATTGGATGTAAAAAGGGGAGAGTTAGATGCCAAAAGGCTCAGGTAAACAACTAGCACAAAATAAAAAAGCTTATCATGATTTCTTTATTGAACAAACGTTTGAAGCCGGAATCGTTTTGAAGGGGACCGAAATCAAGGCAATCCGTGCGGCCCGAGTGAATTTGAAGGATGCCTTCGCTAAAATAGAAAATGGCGAAATTTATCTTCATAATATGCACGTCAGCCCTTATGAGCAGGGAAACCAGTTTAACCATGACCCGTTGCGGACACGGAAACTTCTTTTGCATAAAAAAGAAATCAGTAAACTGATCGGTGTGACAAAGGAAACAGGTTACACCATCGTACCGTTGAAAATGTATTTGAAAAATGGCTTTGCCAAGGTTTTGATCGGACTCGGTAAAGGGAAGAAGCAATATGACAAGCGTGAAGACCTGAAGAAGAAGGAAGCGAAGCGTGATATTGAACGTGCTTTCCGTGATCGGCAGAAGATGTAGAATTGCCAAGACCTTACAATTGATTTTTTGAACCAATCTGTTATAATTAATCCTGTACCGATGACAATTGAATATCAGCCAACTTGCTGACTATTCTTCTCTCGTACGCTCCATTTCTATCATGGGGACGTTACGGATTCGACAGGGATAGTTCGAGCTTAAGTTGCGAGTCGAGGGGATCGGCCTCGTTAAAACGTCAACGCCTATAACTGGCAAACAAAACAACAACCTAGCTTTCGCTGCTTAATAACAGTCGATAGCTGTTCCTCCCTCCATGGCCCACGTGGTAGGGTAAGGGACTCACTCTAAGTGGGATACGCCGGAATCCACCGTCTGAGGATGAAGGAAGAGACCAATCAGACTAGCTGCTCTGCCGCCTGTCGATAGGCTAATGAGTTCGCGAAATGCGAATATATCGACTACACTCGTAGAAGCTTAAGTGCCGTTATGTCTGGACGTGGGTTCGACTCCCACCGTCTCCACCAATACATATATTGGTGGTTTTTTATTTGGTTTTTTTTCGTCGTTTTTGTCGAAAAATCGATAAATCGTATAATTCGCAGATAAATGAGGATTTTTCGTTGATATATCTTCATTTTCGAAGATATATTCCCAATTTCGCAGATAAATTGTACAATTTCCATCATTTGCTGTAGAATCCTTTGGGAGAAACCAAGATTGGAGCGATGAAATTGATTGTAAAAAAGCGAAAAGTTCCTCTTGCCATCCGTAAATTACGTGCATTAGCGTGCAGGCTTCCTCCGAATCACCCTAAAATCCCCTTAATCATGAACGATCTCAAAAAAAGGGAAGCGGGCTATAAAGGGGAATGTTCCATTGATTTTCCATTAGGCTTTCTTGAACCGAAAAGCTATTTCATCTTTCACGATTTAAGGCTGCAGGATCGAACACGATTTTTTCAGCTGGATACCTTATTAATCTCCAAGAAATATGCGCTTATCATTGAAGTGAAGAACATTGCAGGGGCGATCTATTTTGATCCGCATTTCAATCAGCTCATTCGAACGATAGAAGGAAAAGAAACGGCATTTCCTGATCCCATCATACAAGTCAGCCGCCAGGAATCACAATTGACCAATTGGTTCTTGAAAAACGGTTTTCCCTCACTGCCCATCCTTTCATTGATTGTCATCAGTAATCCCCAAACAATCATCCGTACAGCTCCTGAAAACCATGAACTCCACTATAAAGTAATCCATCGCGATGTACTTCCCGCTAAAATTAGTCAAATGGAGCATTCCATAACTGAATCCAGTTTTAGTGAGAAAGATTTGAAGAAAGCAATTCGCGTAATGAATAAACACCACATCGATGCGGACTTTTCCATTCTGGAACGATACAACCTTACCGAAAAGGACCTAATTAAAGGAGTGATTTGTGAGAATTGTAAGGGCAATAAGTTATTTAGAAGGCATGGCACATGGCTTTGCAATCAATGCCAACTCTCCAGTAAAACTGCACATATCCAGGCTTTACGAGATTATTTTTATCTAATAGGCACAACTATAACGAATCGGCAGTTGCGGGATTTTTTAAACATTTCCTCTTCATCCAGTGCAACGAGAATCTTGCAATCATTGAATCTGACAAGCCGTGGTGTGAATAAGGGGAGGGTGTACAGCCTGTATTTTGATGAGTGATCTTAAATCATTTCTCTATATTCACATCAACATTTTGGAAATCCTGCAGAATAATATCTATTACTGGAAAAACCCCATCAGCTTGATACGCTAATAAGATTTTTTTCCTGAGGCAATATGTAATTCTTCAATTTCCATATTTTTTATATCCGCCATTTTTTTCTTATTTCTTCCTTTGTGGGATAATTTTTTGTGCCGTAAACCGACATGAAAAATCTATCTAACTTACTGACCTCTTACTCTGTAAAGCCATGTGATAATAACTCATAATACCCAGACTTTAAATTCGGGCCATACTATCATGTAATTTAAAAAATGCATGCTTCAATAAAAACAATTCGTATTCTAATTCCTTAATTTTTTCTTCTTGATTCATTAAATCATCCACTCCAATGCTAATCTTATCCAATACGCTGCACTTTCAGCAGTTTTGCAGCTATAAGCCATATGATAGAAAAAAGACTCAAAAGAAGCTTCTCTTGAGTCTTTGATCCGATTCTATTCTTTTAATTCCTTGCCCATTCCCTTTAGGAAGTGGACGCCAAAGCCGATCGCCCGGTTTATGTCTGGGTCATTCAATGTTTTCATTAAATCCAAAACGCCGATCTTTTTATCGGCCTGAAGGAATTTGTTTCCTTCATCGATTCCTGCAAGTGCACTGTTAAGCAGTTTCGTGGATTGTGAGGCATCGGCGTTCATCAAGGCTCCTGTTGCTCCCATAAGGGTATTGATCAGGTTTGTTACAGGTTGTCTTGTGACTTGTTGAAGTGCGATTTTGGCAATTTGTTCTTTTCCTTGGAGCATGGAGGTCGCGGCTTCGAATACTCCCGAGTCATTCAGTTCATTGACGATTTTAAACATATTATTTAAGGCATCTTCATTATTGGTGATCAGCGTTTTAAGTTCTTCCAGCTTTTGTAGCTTTACTTCTTCCTCAGTAATGGGATTATGGATTTCCGTAATAGGAGCTGCCATGATCTTCACCCTCCTTTTTTATTTATCCGTTAAGTGAACATACCCTGGACGGGCCCACTTACGTTCAACCTCGACACCATTTTTAGGATGGCGTTTTTTGTTCCGTGGATTGGTACCCGGTAATGGGATATCCCCGCTTGCGCTTAATACTTCCATGCGGACCATCGTCTGTTTGTAAGCAGGCGTGCTTGTGCGTTGATCATAGATAGGACCAGTCAGGAAGTTAATGGCAGAGTCTTTATCAACGGAGTTCATCGGTAAAAATAGCTCATTATTTTTAACGCGGTCTGTGATCAGGGCTTTTAACTTAACGGCCCCGAATGGAGACACTAAGCGAACGAGTCCGCCATCACTGACTTTACGTTCTTTGGCAAGTTCTGGTGAAACCTCAACGAAAATATCAGGTACTTTCGATTGGATTCCATTGGATTTATTCGTCATATTGCCTTCATGGAAATGCTCCAGCATACGTCCATTATTGATATGAAGGTCATATTCTTTCGGGAATTTATGCGGCTCCACCCAGTCAGCCAGTGCAAAGCGCGCTTTCTTATCAGGGAAGTTGAAGCCATCCACATAAAGAAGCGGCGTGCTTGATCCATCATGGCTTCCCCACAGGAAGCTGTTCCATCCTTCCAGCACCTCGTAATTCGCTTGGCTGAATATCGGTGACAGGCTTGCCATTTCATCATAGATTTCACTAGGGTGAGTGTAGTTCCAATTTGCACCTAAGCGGTTTGCGATCTCTTGAGTGATTTCCCAGTCCGCCTTAGAATCTCCCATAGTGGGAAGGGCTTTATATAAACGCTGTACACGGCGCTCCGTATTGGTGAACGTTCCGTCTTTTTCAAGAGATGGAGCTCCGGGCAATACCACGTCGGCATATTGGGCTGTCCTTGAAAGGAAAATATCCTGGACAACAAAGAAATCCAATCCGGATAACACTTTATCAACATGGTTTGCATCCGCATCAACAAGTGCCATATCTTCACCTACAAGATACATGGCTTTCATGTCGCCTTTTTCTATCGCTTTAAGCATTTCAATATTGTTCATGCCTGGTTTACCATCGATTTTCACTCCATAAGCTTTTTCGAATTTAGCACGTGCCGCGTCATCGGTAACATGCTGATATCCCGGGAGCCATGTTGGAAGGGTGCCCATATCGCAAGCGCCCTGTACATTGTTATGGCCGCGAAGCGGATAAGCTCCCGCCCCTGGGCGACGGTAGTTACCTGTAGCTAATAGCAGGTTGGAAATTGCAGCCGAAGTATCGGAAGCACCGGTGTTTTGTGTAACTCCCATTCCCCAAAGAATGCATGTTCCATCTGCATCGCGAATGGTCTTAGCTATTTGGATCAATGTTTCTTTTGAAATACCTGTGTGTGTTTCTGCATATTCCAGGGTGTATTTCTCAAGTACTTCTTTATAATCGTCGAAGAAGTTAACATTTTCATTGATGAATTCTTGATCATGCCAGCCTTGATCGATCATATATTTTGTAACCGCCATCAACCAAACTTGGTCTGTTCCTTGTTTTGGACTGATATGGATGTCGGAACGCTCGGCCATTTCGTTTTTGCGGATGTCAGCTACGATCAGTTTTTGACCGTGAAGCTTGTGAGCCCGTTTAACGCGTGTCGCGAGTACGGGGTGGCCTTCTGCCGGGTTAGCCCCAACGATGATGACAAGACCAGCTGCGGCGATATCTTTGATCGTACCAGCATCTCCGCCCATGCCGACTGTACGGAACAGTCCGTCTGTTGCCGGCGATTGACAGTAACGAGAGCAATTGTCGACGTTATTCGTTTCGAACATTTGCCGTGCCAGTTTTTGAATTACATAGTTTTCTTCATTCGTGATCTTGGAAGAGGAAATGAAGCCTACTGAATTTCCGCCGTATTGCTGTTTGATCGAACCGAGTCTGGATGCAACCAAATCAAGTGCTTCATCCCAGCTTGATTCAACGAATCTTCCATTTTTCCGAATCAGGGGCTTTGTCAAACGTTTTTCCGAGTTTACGAAGTCCCAACCGAATTTCCCTTTGACACATGTGGATATCGCATTGACGGGTGCTTCATGAGTAGGTTGGATTTTAAGGATTTTACGGCCTTTTGTCCAGACTTCGAATGTGCATCCTACCCCACAGAACGTACAGACCGTTTTTGTCTTCTTCGTTCGTGTATCACGCATTGCCGCTTCAATTTCCGAAATGGCAAAAATCCCGCTGTATCCAGGCTCCACTTCTTTGACAAGGTCAATCATTGGTTCAAGCATATCGTTTTTCAAACCTGACATGAAACCAGCCTCACCCAGCATCGATTTTTCCATTAATGCATTACATGGACAAATGGTTACACACTGTCCGCAGCCTACACAAGATGAGTTATTGATTTCCGTTCCTTCATCCCAGATTACCCGAGGGCGTTCTGCTTCCCAGTCGATGGACAGCGTCTCGTTGACCTGAAGGTTTTGGCAGACTTCAACACATTGCCCGCATGCGATGCATTGATTGGCATCGTAGCGGTAAAATGGATGGGACATATCGACGGCACCCAATTCCACTTTCGGTGTGTAAGGATATTTTTGGTGTTCAATTTCCATTAATTCTGCTGTGTTATGCAGTTTGCAATTTCCGTTATTATTATCACATACAGTACAGTATAAAGAATGGTTTTCCAGGATCCGGTCCATGGCCTCGGTCTGGGCTTCTTTTGCCTTGCTTGAGTCCAAGGCTATATCCATGCCGCTCACTGCTTTTGTCGAACATGATCGGACGAGTTTCCCATTAACCTCGACGATGCATGTGTCGCATGTTTGGATCGGATCCACTTCAGGAACATAACAAATCTGTGGGTGAGCCATCTCATTTTGGTTGATGACCTCCAGTATTGTCGCTCCTTCATTAGCGGTATAATCCTTCCCGTTGATTTTGATGGTGATGTTTGAATCGCTCATTATATTTCCCCCTTTTATAGCCAAAAAGACGCAAAAAAACCACCATGATTACACCTCCGTCTCTGAACGGAAATGTAGGTCATGGTGGAATAGTTTAATAGCAAAGCTTGCCAATATACCAATCCATACCATAATGGATAATTTTAAAAAAGATAGGACACAACAGTACACTATTATGCTCCCAACTTTCATCATTGATATTATACCTTTAATTATTAAAAGAAACAATCCTGGAAAGAGGGTATCATTCCCAAATTCCTTTCGTTTTTCTTCGCATTGATTTATGATAAGAAAATTGAGAACTTAATTTTCTTGAATTGGAGTGACGCAACGGTGTCAAAAGTTATCCATGAATTCAATGATATGATTCGTAAGCTGCGCAAGGAACTATTCGGTAAAGGACCAGAACGCATACACACGGTTTTCGTGGAAAATATGGCCGTTTCTACGTTATATGGGAATTTGACTCCAACGGAAATGTTCATATCAAGATCGGAGGAAGGAAGGGATATGGTCCATTCTGCACGAACCAAAATGGTTCAGGATGTGTATTCGGAGAGTCCTCCTGATGGAATGGAAGAACTGGTTGGAGCTAAACTGCTCCATTTGTTTTCAGACATCAAAATCAAAGAGAACATAGCGATTTCCGTATTCGTTTTTGATAAGAATATAGCGGACAAACTCAACGGGCATTGACCATGTTCCTACATATTGGTCAATTGGCTCCTGGATATTAAAAGGAGTGGGAGCATGAAAGCGATTGAAATCAAGAGGGACATCATCCGGATAACCAAAGGTAACATCGAGCGGACGGAAGATGCGATCGTAACGGAGCATCCCGTTACTGTCAAAATAAATGGCCAGGAATTCGTCACGATGGTTTGTACACCCGAATACATCGAGGATATGGTGATTGGTTATTTGGCTTCGGAAGGCATCATCAAAAAATATGATGAGATAAAAGAAATCTGGGTCCAGGAAAAAGAAGGCTTTGTTCATGTGAAGACAGATAAAGTGAATCCTTACTTCCAGAATTTTCAGAATAAGAGGTATATTACATCATGCTGCGGAATGAGCAGACAAGGTTTCGTCTTTGTAAATGATGCATTGACTGCCAAGAAAATGGATAATGTTTCGGTGAAACTGACTCCTGATGACTGCTTCCGCTTGATGAAGGATTTACAAAATTCTGCCGTCACCTTCCAGAACACAGGCGGAGTCCACAATGCCGCTTTATGTGATGTCGATGGCCTCGTATTAAGCAGGATGGACATCGGACGGCATAACGCATTGGACAAAATATACGGCTATTGCCTGAAAAATGGTATTTCGATAGAAGGAAAAGCTATCGTGTTCAGCGGCCGGATATCATCGGAAATTCTCTTGAAGGTGGCGAAAATCGGCTGTGAACTGATACTCTCGAAATCCGCTCCAACCGAATTGGCCTTGGAGTTGGCTGAAGGATTGGGAATCACCACGGTCGGATTCATTCGTAATGATTCACTGAATATCTACACATGCCCTGAAAGAATTCAATTGAATGAATGAGCATCATTCGCTTAAAAGGTACTTATCGGAAAGTCCTTGCCAACATGGTTTGGGCTTTTTGTGTACTTGTAAAAGGATATATCCAACAGGCCTTTTGTGGTACAGTTTGGATAAAACATTCAAGGAAATGCGTATCGGGGGAAGGGTTATGAATGAAAGGGATTGGCATATTTTAAAGGTGTTGCATGAACACAAGAATATTACTAAAACGGCGCAAAGTTTATATATCTCGCAACCTTCTTTAACGAAACGGATTCAACAAATAGAGAAGGAATTCAATCTAAAGATTGTGGAGCGGGGAACAAGGGGAGTGCAGTTCACGCCTCAAGGGGAATATTTGGCCATCTGTGCAGATGAGATGCTGATCAGGCTCCGGCAGATAAAAGAGACAGCATTCAATATGGGTCAGGAAATCAGTGGAACATTACGGCTGGGTGTTTCCAACTATATTACGCTGCATAAATTGCCAGGCCTGCTGAAAATATTTCGTGAGCGATATCCTAAAGTGGATTTTCATGTGACAACTGGATGGAGTAAAGAAGTGCTGAACCTCATTTACAAGGAAGAAGTGCATGTCGGGATCGTTCGTGGGGACTATCAATGGTCAGGATCAAGGCATCATCTTTTTGAGGAAACGATTTGTATTGCTTCCAAGGAAGAAATCGAAGTCCGGAACCTGCCTTTTTTGCCGAGGATCGATTATGGGACAGATACTCTTTTGAAAACAATGATCGATAATTGGTGGAGAGACAATTTTTCTGGACCTCCTTTGGTGGGGATGGAAGTGGACAAAGGTGATACATGCAAAGAAATGGTCAGGAATGGCCTGGGATATGGCATCCTCCCCAGTGTTTTATTGGAGAAGGACCAAAATCTCCGTCAAATGGACCTTAAGGATAAGCAAGGTAATCCCCTTATCAGGAATACGTGGATGTTATATCATGAAAAGTCGCTGGAATTAAAGCTGGTCAAGGAGTTTGTCGAATTTGTCAAAGGCGTCGATTTCATGAGGGATATTTAACTGGAAGCGCAGAAACCTCTGTGCTTTTTTATCATTCCTTTTTCGAATGGATAACGATAATTTATTTGTATTTTAATTATGGTTATCCCGGCATTATGATAGATGGAGATGTAAATCATCAGGAATTGCCTAAGGAATGGAGAGGAAGTCAAGTGAGTGTCCTGTTTCTGATCGTATTGAATGTCATTGTGCCGGTCTTTTTCCTCATAGGGGCGGGGGCCATTCTGCATCGTAAATTCAAGTTGGATATGAATACGCTGTCTAAATTGAATCACTTCCTGCTTATGCCGGCCATTAGCTTTATTAATATCTATCAAAGTAAAATGGGCGGGGGGATGATCGTCCAGATATTCAGCTTCCTTGCTCTTCAAGCAGTAAGCCTCATCATCGTGAGTACAGTGATTGCTAAACTTGCCAGGTTTGATCAAAGCCTTTCGGCCACGTTTAAAAATAGTGTAGTCCTGAATAACTCAGCCAATTTCGGGTTACCCGTCAGCCAGATGGTTTTTCACGGAAATCCTCTTGGGCTGTCGATCCAAGTCATCGTGATCATTTTTCAAAACCTCTTGACCTATACCTATGGATTGATGAATTCCGTTTCCGTCCATACAAAAAGTGCAAAAGGGGCCATTCGCGAGTTCTTGAAGAATCCAGTCATTTATGCTTTATTACTCGGTTTTCTATTACAGGCAGCTTCTTTCGACATTCCTCTGTTCTTATGGACCCCGATTGATAATATCGCGAGTGCCTTCATAGCCATCGCCCTGATTACATTGGGTGCACAGAGTGCCTATTTGAAAATGACGCATTTCCCGCTTCCGCTTATCCTTAGCTTGGTTGGAAGGTTGATCCTTTCACCATCCATCGCCTTCCTGATCATCATCATGCTGGGCTTGGAAGGAACTGTCGCCCAAGGGTTGTTTATCGCAAGCTCATTTCCCACATCAAGAAACAGCGCATTATTCGCTTTGGAATATGACAACCATCCGGAGTATGCGGCACAGGCAGTCTTGATGTCGACTTTATTCAGCAGCATAACGGTAACGATGGTCGTATATCTATCAAAAATATTATTCTAGCAGGTCTAGTCAAAAGTGCAGTCTCTGACTGTAGACAAACTCGATGAAAATCGAGTTTGTTTACAGTTTAAAGTGTTTGTAAAATCGAACCGTGATTGGAACGTAGGGCACTCGCTGGTACGCCCTCGGCGTTCTTTACTCCTGCGGGGTCTCCCTTGGACACGCTTTTCCCGCAGGAGTCTCGCACCTTCCGTTCCAATCACTTTGTTTAATTTAGATAGAACCCCTTTTGTCTGCAAACTGGGACTGCTCTGAAGGAGCAGTCTTTTCCCCCTTTTACTGCGATAAAACTTTATGAACAATATGGAAGTTATGGAAGTTATGCATTTTAGTTGGGCAATCAAATAAAAGGAAGATATTTTTGTAGAATTAAGAAAACGCTTTCAAAAGGGGGATTATTATGTTTTCTCGTAAAAAGATTTCAGCGGTCATATTGGCGGGTTCGTTAGCTTTAAGTTTAGGTGCATGCAGCAGTTCGGGTACATCAGGAGAAAAGAAAGAAAGTACAGGTTATCCGAAAAAAGCCATAACGGTCGTTGCTCCATCGGGCGCAGGCGGGGGATGGGATCTAACCGCCCGTTCATTTACAAAGGTCTTGGGTGAGACAAAACTGGTGAACCAGCCATTAACCGTCGAAAACAAACCCGGTGGCGGGGGCGCTGTCTTCATGGCGGATTATGCAACACAGCAAGCGGATAACAATGACATGCTGTTCGTGAATTCACCGCCTGTCATCATCAATAACCTTAAAAAAGAAGGCAACAGTCCTTATGGATATAAAAATACGACTCCTTTGGCGCAGCTGACAAAAGATTATGGGGCGATAGTGGTAAAGGCGGATTCTGAATTCAAGGATTTAAAATCAGTGCTGGAAGCGGTGAAAAAAGATCCGCGTAAGTTGACCTTTGCAGGAGGATCGGCTCCGGGATCCATGGATCATTTGATTTCCATTCTTCCAGCCTATGAATATGGCTTGAATCCAACCGAACTTAAATACGTTTCGTACGACGGTGGCGGGGAAGCGATTACGGCATTGCTTGGGGGAAATGCGGATGTGATCGGAACGGATGCATCCAGTGTCAGGGAATTTTTAAAAGCAGGAAAGATTAGAGTGTTGGCAGTAACTTCGACGGAACGTTTAGGTGGGGATCTTAAAGACATACCGACGGCAAAGGAACAGGGTGTTGATGCTGAATTCACGATTTGGAGAGGTGTTTTTGGACCTCAGGATATGTCTGGTGAAGCGAAAACCTTTTGGGACGGAACCATTGCAAAGCTAGTTGAAACTTCTGAATGGAAAAAGGAAGTGGAAGTTCAAGGATGGGAACAAGAATATAAAAATAGTGAAGAATTCAGCAAGTTTTTAGAAGAACAGGAGAAACAGGTGCAGCAATTATTGGAAGCTTTAGGCATGGAAAAATAATCGAGGAGAAGGGGGTGCTTTCACCTTCTTCTTATTTTCTGAAATGGAGGGATTATGATGGATGTTAAATTTGATCGCTTTGCATCTGTAGCCTTTCTGGCTGTCGGAGTGCTGTTTATGATAGGAAGCAGGAAGCTGGCCAGTTCTTCTTATGGAAGTTCCGTAGGACCGGACATTTTCCCTTTTGTATTGGGGCTCGTTCTTGCTGTTTTAAGTATTCGCCTGTTTTATGAGGCATTTCGGAGCAATGTGCAGGAATCGGGTAAGGGAAAGCTGGAGTATAAACCTTTTATCATCATTCTGCTCTCCACCTTGATTTATATTTTGACATTGGAAACGATAGGATATGTCATTACGACCTTTCTGTTTTTGTTTGTTTGCTTTCAAACGATGGAACGAAATAAGTGGGTGACATCGCTCATCATTTCCGCAGGATTTTCCGGGATCATCTATTATTTATTCGTGAATGTTTTAAAGGGAACACTGCCGGGTTGGCCAATCTGGTTTTCATAAAGGGGAGGGGGATGTGAAGTGGGCACTTTTGATTATTTAATGCATGGTTTTGAAACGGCACTTACTTGGTATAATATACTTTTTGCATTTGTCGGAGTATTGATCGGTACGGCTGTCGGCGTATTGCCGGGGATCGGGCCGATGAGCGGTGTGGCTCTTTTAATTCCGGTAACCGCTTCGATAACAGGGGGACTTCCCCCAGAGCAAGCGGCAACAAGCGCCATCATTTTACTTGCAGGTGTTTATTATGGAGCGATGTATGGAGGATCGACAACTTCAATCCTATTGAATACACCTGGTGAATCTTCTTCTGTCGTCACCACACTGGATGGCTACCAAATGGCCAAGAAGGGAAGAGCCGGTAGTGCTTTATCGATTTCCGCAATCGGTTCCTTCGTCGGAGGGATTGTCACACTTGTCGCCATGATTGCCTTGGCTCAGCCATTATCGACGATTGCCATTAAATTCGGTCCGGCTGAGTATTTTTCGCTCATGCTTCTAGGGTTGGCGGCAGTCAGCGGCCTCGCGGGAAAATCCGTAACCAAGGCACTGATCATGACGGTTTGCGGTTTGTTGATCGGGACGATAGGCATCGATAATGTATCCGGGATCGCCCGTTTTACATTCGACATTCCTTGGCTGTATCAAGGGGTCGAATTCCTGACGATCGCAGTGGGTCTATTCGCTCTTGGAGAAGTATTCAAGACAATCTTGGAAAAAGACGAGGATGATGGGGAAATTGCAAAAATCAATAATTTGATTCCTTCCAAAGAAGAATTCAAGGAATCTGCGGGGCCGATTGCGAGGGGGTCGTTCTTAGGTTTCTTTGTAGGAATCCTGCCAGGTGCAGGGGCTACTCTTGCTTCATTCTTCTCATATCTTATGGAAAAACGGATTTCAAAAAACCCCGGGAGATTTGGTACAGGGGCAATCGCTGGAGTGGCTGGTCCTGAAACGGCCAATAATGCGGCTTCTGGCGGAGCGATGATTCCATTATTGACGCTGGGAATTCCGGGTTCCGGTACAACGGCGATTTTAATGGGTGCGCTCATGATGTACAATGTTCAGCCAGGTCCATTATTATTCGAGGACCATCCCCAGGTGGCCTGGGGACTTATCGCCAGTATGTTCATCGGGAATCTGATGCTCCTCATCCTTAATCTCCCGCTCGTTAAGGTTTTTGCGAAAATCATAGAAACGCCAAAGAAGTATTTGATTCCGATCATTATCGCGATCTCCATTTTTGGCGTTTATGCGGTACAAGTATCAACTTATGATTTATTGCTATTACTAGGATGCGGAATCTTGGGATATTTCTTAAGTAAAAATGATTATCCAATCGCCCCGTTGGTATTAGGACTGGTTTTAGGACCGATGATAGAAAATAATATGCGCAGGGCACTGACGATATCCGATGGTGATTACAGTTTGTTTTTCACTCGGCCGCTTTCGCTGACATTCCTGATCGTAACGGCATTATGGCTGCTCATTCCGGTTTTACTCAAGAAGAGAGGGAAGGATGTTGTCATCAATATTGAAGGTTAATTAATATTTTCTGAATGTTGTGAAAAAACCCCTTTTTTAAAGGGGTTTTTTTTTATATGATGTAAGTAGAGGTGATTGAATGCGTTTACACACCAAGTTGATGCTGGGCATCTGTACGTTAATCATCTTAATGGGTGGAATCTTTGAAGTTATTTTCATAAATATCCTTGAAAATAACCTGAAGCAGGAAACAGGGGAAAAAGCATTGTCGGTTGCCCAGACCATTTCTTTGCTGCCTGAAATTAAACAAGCTTTTAGAACGGATAATCCTTCTGTAATCATCCAGCCCATCGCGGAAAAAATTCGCAGGCAGATCGATGCGGAATTCATAGTAATAGGAGATGAGAATGAAACAAGGCTGTCCCATCCAGATCCAAACTTGATCGGGAAGAAAATGGTAGGAGGAGATAACGCCGAGGTGTGGGATGGGAAATCCATCATCACGGAGTCCACTGGGACATTGGGACCTTCCATTAGGGGGAAATCCCCGATAATCGCCAATGAAAAGGTCATTGGTGTCGTCTCCGTTGGCTACCTTCAGGACGATATTGAAAAAGAATTGTCCAGTATACAAAGAAAGATCGTCTGGATCATCTCTTTTATATTAGTCGGCGGTTTGTTGGTAGCCTTTTTCATTTCATTCAATATAAAAAAGGCGATATTGGGCCTGGAGCCGAAAGAGATCGCCTGGATGTTTCAAGAGAAGCATGCCATTTTGGAATCTATTCATGAAGGCATCATTGCCATTGATGTTCATGGAAAAATCACGGTCGTCAATGAAACGGCGCATAAAATCCTTCATATCCCTAAAGACGTCATGCTTCGCGGGCAAAAAATCGAAAAAGTCATAACGCATACACATTTGCTTGATGTAGTCAGCACGGCACGGGCCGAGTATGATCAGGAATTCATGATTGACGGTGAAGTTTTTTTGGCAAGCCGGATTCCCATTTTGAATGGACAGGGTGAAATCATCGGTGCAGTTGCAAGTTTGAGAAATAAATCGGAACTATCCAATCTTCTTCAGGAACTGTCACATGTAAAGGCGTATGCAGAAGGGCTGAGGGCCCAGACACATGAATATTCGAACCGGCTCTATACACTGCTAGGCTTGATTCAACTCGGTTCATATAAAGAAGCAATGGATTTCATATCGAAGGAAGTCGATGTCACCCAAGGCTTCATTCACTTTCTAATGAAGGAAGTACCTGATCCGATCATTGCTGGGTTCATCTTAGGGAAGGTAAGTTTAGCCAGTGAGCTGAAAATTGATTTTACCATTGATAGAGAAAGCAGTTTTAAAGATATTCCATCTGAAATAGATCGAGATTTATTGGTGACGATCATCGGCAATCTCATCAATAATGCCTTTGAAGCTGTACGGGAAAACGAAAGGGAAGAAAAAAGGGTATCGTTGTTCGTCACGGACTTGGGTAAAGAGTTGATCATAGAAGTTGAAGATAATGGAAAAGGAATGAACTCAGATGTTACCGAACTGATTTTCCAGGACGGTTTTACGACGAAAAGCCATCAAACCAATTCAGGTATAGGTTTGAGCCTTGTTCAGGAAGCGATTGATGGATTAGGGGGATATATCACTTTTTCGACGAAAGAAGGGGAATATACGATTTTTACTGTTGCACTGCCAAAAAACAGAGGGGTGATTAAATGATGGCCAATCGCGATATAGAAGTTTTGATCGTAGAAGATGACCTGCGGATTGCCGAGATACAAAAGCTATTCATCGAAAAGCTTGAGGGGTTTCAAACGATCGGAATCGCGTCAAGCTATGACGAGGCTAAAAGCTTCATCGAAATCATGCAGCCGGATCTATTGCTGCTCGATATGTATTTTCCGGATATGAATGGGCTCGATATCCTGAAAGAAATCAAGCAGCAAAGCAAACAAATGGATGTCATCATGATTACGGCGGCTAAAGAAATCGAAAAAGTACAGGAAGCCATCAAAATCGGCATATTTGATTATATTATCAAGCCTGTCGCATTTGAACGTTTCAAGCAGTCCTTACACCGATATCAAGAGTATCACATCAAACTGTCTGAATTGGAAAAGGGCAATTTTCCCGTAACGCAGCAACAGGTGGATAAGCTTTTGCGAAAGGAAATGAAAGAAAAAGAGAGGGAACAGACTTCACTGCCAAAAGGGATCGATCGGATGACTTTGGAGAAGGTGATGGTTGTGTTGGGGAAATCCTCCCCGGGGTTAACTGCCGAAATAGTGGCAAAGGAAATCGGTGTGAGCAGGACAACAGCAAGGCGTTATCTGGAGCACTTGATGTCAGAGGAAAAAATTGATGCCGATTTAACATATGGCACGGTAGGACGTCCTGAACGGGTTTATGCCATCAAGATATAAAGGGGTTCGCCAAGCGGCGGATCTTTTTTTATTTGCTCGAATAAATGTAAGGCTTTTTCTTGGAATCAGATTGATGGGAATTCCTCGTTTTTTTAAGTGTAAAAATGATGAATGAGGAAAAAATACGTGTGAAAAGTTTTGAAGCAGACAAGTATATGACAAGTGTCATGGCAGGGATTTGACGTTTATGACTATAGAAAATCGGTTATTATTCCTATACTTAAAGAAGAGATGCAAGCATAACCGATCCATTTAAACACTCCATTCCTATAATTTTTGAGGAGGAAATCATGAGTAATCATAATCAAAAACAATTGAGAAAAGATGTTGCCCCTTTTGAAAAATCCAATACTAAATCAAGCGTGAAACAGCTCATAAATACATTTCCGCCATTTTTCTTGTTATGGTTTTTAGCTTATCAGAGCTTAACCATCTCATACTGGCTGACCCTTGCATTTGCCGTAATGGCTTCAGGGTTTGTAATCAGGATTTTCATCATCTTCCATGATTGCTGTCATCAGTCGTTTTTCAAAAGCAGGAAAGCGAATGACATCCTGGGTACGATCAGTGGAATCGTCACATTATTTCCGTATGAGCAATGGAAGCATAGTCATTCCATACATCATGCAACGAGCAGTAATTTAAACAAACGCGGTACAGGAGATATTTGGGTCATGACCGTTGATGAATATGTGGACGCTTCATTCTGGGGACGTCTAGCATACCGTTTATATAGAAATCCGATCGTCATGTTTGGATTGGGTCCATTCTATCTATTCCTTGTATCGAACCGTCTTAATAAAAAAGGCGCTAAAAAGAAAGAACGCAGAAATACGCATTTGACTAATGCCGCAATCGTAGCGATTTATGGTCTTTTATGCCTAGCTATCGGATGGCAGGCATTCCTGATGATTCAGGTACCGATTCTTTTTATATCGGGATCATTGGGCATCTGGCTGTTTTATGTACAGCATCAGTTCGAAGATTCATATTTCGAAGAGGAATCTGAATGGGATTACGTGAAGGCTGCCATCGATGGAAGTTCTTATTATAAACTTCCAAAGGTTTTGCAATGGGTAACTGGTAATATCGGTTTTCACCACGTGCATCACCTTAGTCCAAGAGTGCCAAACTATAATCTGGAAAAAGTCCATGAATCCACCCTGCCTTTGCAGCAGGCAACGACAATCACCCTTAGTTCAAGTTTAAAATCACTTCGCTTCCGCCTTTATGATGGCGAAAACAAGACGTTTGTCAGTTTTAAAGAGATTAAGGAACGTCTAAATGAAACAAAATCAAAAATGGAAATTAATAATGAACGTCCAAGTCTTCAAGAAAAATAAATTGTTCACCAAAAAACCATTCGATTCCCATTGGATGGTTTTTTGATGAAACTCCTTAGTATATACTAGGATAAAAAGAAATAGAGGCGGCGCAATGCAAAGTTGGTATCATATCTTTCCGAAAAACACAGGGCTGAGCCCTTATGTCTGGATCATTTTTTGTATCCTTCCTTTTTATTTCATCTTCAAATCCTCTTCGATGTTGGAGATAGTCTTTGGAATCGTCATGATCATATTGTTTTTCATATCATATGGTCTCTCATTCGTTTCGAAGGGATGGCCCGTATACGTATGGACCGCGATACAAATAATCATTTCCATATCGATGACCATATTTTTCAGCTACATTTACTTTTCACTTTTTTTAGCATTCTTTATTGGGAATGTTCAAAATAAGGTTGGCTTTTTCGTATTATATTCGATCCAGCTATTGGCTACCATCGTGTCTGTCAATATTGGCTTCATCATGAAAGACCCTACCTTCTTTTCGCAATTTCCCTTTATGCTCATTTGTGTGGTAGGCGTGATCCTGCTCCCTTTCAACACGTATAATCGGAATAAACGGGGCATGCTGGAAGAACAATTGGAGGACGCTCATAAAAGAATATCAGAGCTTGGCAAAATGGAAGAACGTCAGCGGATTGCCCGTGACTTACATGATACACTTGGACAAAAGCTGTCTTTGATTGGCTTGAAAAGTGACCTTGCAGGGAAATTGATCGATTTGAATCCGGAGACGGCCAAGAAGGAAATCAAGGATATCCGTCAAACGGCGAGGACGGCACTCAAGGAAGTACGTGAAATGGTGTCGGAAATGCGTGGGTCCAAGCTAAGCGATGAAATTATCCGGGTCAAGCAAATATTGAAAGCCGCAGAGATAGAATTCAAGTTGGAAGGGACCACAGAATTGCAAGATACCCCATTGCTTGTTGAAACGGTTTTGAGCATGTGCTTGAAGGAAGCTGTGACCAATATCGTCAAACATAGCGGTGCCGACTGCTGTAATATCGTCATCGAAGAATTACAAACAGGAGTGACGATCACAGTACAGGATAATGGAGTGGGGCTTTCACATAGATCAGAGTATATTAAAGGCAATGGACTTCAAGGAATGAAAGAAAGGCTAGAATTTGTTAATGGCAGCTTGGATATTAAATCAACAGAGGGAACGACACTTTATATAAGGGTTCCGAATGCTATAAAAAATAATGGATAGGTGGGATTAACCTTGATTCGAATCGTAATTGCCGAAGATCAGCGGATGCTGCTTGGCGCGCTAGGTTCCATCCTTGATTTGGAAAGTGATATGGAAGTTGTAGGAAAAGCGAGCAATGGGGAAGAAGCAATGAATCTCGTCAATCAATTAAAGCCAGATATCTGCATAACCGATATTGAAATGCCAGTTAAAACCGGGCTCGATGTAGCGGAGGAGATCAAGGATCAAGGCCACCAATGCAAAGTCATCATTTTGACCACCTTTGCACGTCCTGGGTATTTTGAAAGAGCCAGAAAGGCCGAGGTAGGCGGATATCTTCTGAAGGATAGCCCAAGTGAGGAACTGGCGAACTCGATCCGTGTCATCATGGATGGGCGGCGCATTTATGCTCCTGAGCTGGTGGATATGGCTTTTGAAGAAGAAAACCCTTTGACTGAACGAGAGAGCCAAGTGCTCAAATTGATCGCAGATGGTAAGACCACAAAGGAAATCGCAAGCCAGCTTTATCTGACCAATGGAACGGTCCGTAATTATATATCGGTTATCCTCGATAAATTGGATGTGAGCAACCGCGTTGAAGCGATTGTAAGATTCAAGGAAAAGGGCTGGTCAAAAGATTGATCAAAGGTAATTCCCTGGCGGCTTTGCAAATCAAAAAAGCACTGTGTCAGAATTGATATATGGTATATTAATTTTTATTACATACAGGAGAGGATGACCATTATGCAAAAGGCTACATTTGCTGGAGGCTGTTTCTGGTGCATGGTGACACCATTTGAAGAACAACCGGGGATTGGGGGAATCGTATCCGGTTATACGGGAGGACATGTTGAAAACCCGACTTACGAGGAAGTGAAGACGGGAACTACGGGACATTATGAAGTCGTGGAAATCACTTTCGATCCTCAGTTATTTCCTTATGAAAGATTGCTGGAGCTATATTGGCAGCAAATTGATCCAACCGACGATGGCGGTCAATTCCATGACAGAGGAAGCCAATATCGGACGGCCATCTTCTATCATGATGAAGCTCAAGAAAAACTGGCTCTTGAAGCGAAAGAAAAGGTAGCGGCCAGCGGGAAGTTCCAGAAACCAATCGTAACGGAAATCCTTCCGGCCCAAACCTTTTACCCTGCCGAAGAATACCATCAAGGCTATCATAAAAAAAACAAAGATGATTATAAAGCGGACCGTGCGAAATCGGGACGCGATGAATTCATTGACCAGCATTGGAACGGTGAATGAAGACAAGATAACGAAATATAGTAAATGGCGAAATTATGAAAAAATATTGGATTTTTAAAGTTTTAATAATTGTATTATTTATAATTGCGTTATCAATTTTTTATCTTAAAGCTTTTTCGAAAACAGGGTTCGTATTTTTAGTAGTAGCAGGTATTATCATAGCTGTTTTAAATTTTCTAAATGACAAAGCTTATAAAACAAGAGGTAACAACTAATTCACTTTTTTTATAACCTTTTTAGATACATCAGTAATGAAAAATTTGGATTTAGTTGGTATTTTCGGCTTATTCATCCTAGACTATGGAAATATTCCATAGTCTTTTTATTATGGTTAACCGTTATTTAGATATGGGGAATCTCTGTATGTGTCTGGCATGGACCATACACATCCGGTTCTTTTTGTTGTCCTTTTAAAGGCACAAAAATTAAATTCATTATTTCATCGGATTTTTATGCGGAGGGGTCAATTTCTCATGATATTTTCATATTTCTTCAGTACACTAAGGGGTAGGTGGTGATGATCATGAATAAGAGAATTTTAATAATAGAAGATGAAGAAAAAATAGCGAGGGTCCTCCAGCTAGAACTTAATCATGAGGGTTATCAAACAGAATCGGCTTTTTCCGGAAAAACAGGTCTGGAAAGGGCAGAAGCCGAAGAGTGGGATTTAATCTTATTGGATGTGATGCTGCCCGAGTTGAATGGCATAGAAGTACTTAGGCGTTACCGGAAAAAGAATGGATCGACACCGGTAATCCTTCTAACCGCAAGGGATGCTGTGCCAGACAAGGTGAATGGCCTGGACCATGGTGCGAATGATTATGTAACGAAACCGTTTGAAATTGAAGAGCTGCTGGCACGGATCCGTGCTTGTTTTCGTACCAATGTACGGGAGAGCCAATCCGAAGGTGAAGTGGATGAACTTAAAATCCATGATCTGAAGTTGAACCTTGGTACAAGGGACATTCACAGGCAAGGCAATAGGATTGAGCTGACTTCCCGCGAGTTCGATTTGCTGGTTTATCTTTTGCAAAATAAAAATCAAGTACTTTCGAGGGAGCAAATCCTGACACATGTATGGGGATTTGACTTTGCAGGGGATACGAATGTGGTTGATGTGTATATCCGTTATTTGCGCAAAAAAATAGATTATCCCTTTGACCTGCAGCTTATACATACATACCGCGGTGTAGGTTACAGCTTGAAGGAGCCAGTATGAAGATTCGGACGAAAATCCAATCGTATTCCAGTCTTTTTTTAAGCGTCATGCTTATATTGTTGAGTATCATCGTTTTAATCGCCTTTCTTTGGATATCGGTAGAAAGGGAACGGGATTTGCTTGAAGATCAAGCTTCATTAATTGAAGAAAATATGCTGACGAAAGATTTGATTTCCAGTGATTCCGATTTAATGGAGCCGTATATCCCTGATGATGGAATGGTGCGGATATTCGACACTGATGGAAGGTTGGTAAAATCATTTACGGATGAAGAGGACCTTAAGGGGCTTGCGGTTAAAGCCATTAACGAGAAAGGATATGATTTTACCAAAGCTGACGGGGAATATGTATTGACCTACCGTTATCCTTATCCTGATGAAGGGAAGAAGCTAGGGGTGATCGAGGTCACACAGCCGCAGGATACCCTTCTTGATAATTTATCGACGCTTGCCCTCGTTTTGGGCGGTGCATCCCTTTTTGTCATTATTTTATCCATTTTTGCCGGTAAGTGGCTGGCCAACCTGATCCTCAAACCGATATCGATCATGAGCGGAACGATGAAGGATATTGAGAAAAGCGGAGAATACAAACGGATACCGCTATCGGATCAATCAAAGGACGAGCTGCAGGTGATGGGAGCGGCATTCAACAGGATGATAGAAAGGCTGGAGCGGAATTATAACCAACAGCAGCAATTCCTTTCAGATGCTTCACATGAATTGAAAACACCGATTACGGTCATAGAAAGCTACTCCTCTCTATTGAAACGCTGGGGAATGAAGGATGAGGCGATTCAGGAAGAGGCGGTGGAGGCAATCCACCATGAAGCCGTCCGGATGAAAAAGCTGACGGAGCATCTTCTGCAGTCTGCCTCCCAAACGGAACTTTCAGCTGATGTGGAAGGAAAAATAGAACTTATTTCGTTTTGTGAAGGGATTGCCCAAACATTCAGAAGGACGGGAAATCGTGAAATAACGATAGAATCAGAGTTTAAGGAAATATATGCAATGACCGTTTCCAGTAAGCTTGAACAGGTGATGATCATCCTATTGGACAATGCAATGAAATACAGTGAATCAAGTATACAGATCATGATAAAACAACAGGATAATGAAATTCTCATCGGTGTGAAAGATCACGGCGGAGGGATATCACCAGAACATCTCCCTCATGTCTTTGAACGTTTTTATCGCGTGGATTCATCGAGGGCAAGGAAAACGGGAGGCAATGGACTCGGGCTTTCCATCGCCCGAACGCTTGTCGAGTCATTCGACGGTAAATTGGAGATTCAAAGTGAGGTGGGAGAGGGAACGTTGGTGACTCTTACTCTTTCTCATCAAATTCTAATCTAACGCTCATGTTCGTTTCATGAAGGGTGCTTATTATTAAGGTAACAACTTAAAGGAGGAATTCATTCATGAAAAAACAGTGGAGTACGATTAAAGAAGGTATCATTCAAAGGAAAAAGGTAATCATGACGGTATCCATAGCTTCCGTATTGCTTTTCGGCGGTGCTGCTGGAACGGCGGTATATGCAGTCAATAAGGGGAACCTATCCGAGGATGAGGCTGTCAAAGTGATTTCAGAAAAACTAGGCGGGGAAGTTACTCAATTTGAAAAGGATTGGGACCAGCCGATGACCTATGAGATGACCGTTAAAACAAAAGAAGGCTATCAAGACGTTGATGTTGATGCTGAAAAGGGAGAGATTCTTTCTCAGGAGATGGAAGACGATTACGATGAGGATATGAGCACACAACAAGCCGTGGAAACTGCAAAAGTCAGCAGAGATCAAGCTGAAAAGATTGCCTTGAAAGCGGTGGAAGGTCAAGTAACGGATATGGAGCTGGATTCAGAGAATGGCACCCTTGTGTACGAGCTGGAAATAAAACAAGGACAAAAGGAATATGATGTTGTGGTGGATGCAACCACGGGTAAAGTATTGAAGAACCAGTTGGATGATTAATCAGCAATATGTGATATATGAATGAACTTGAACTGAAATGTATGAGAGGGATTTGCCAAGTGGCAGATCCTTTTTTTAGGTGCGATTATGAATTTCAAGCGAAATTAGGGAGAAGGAAGAAGAAACTTCCTTTCGATGAAGAGGCGTATGGGTGGAACAACCAACATGTAGCTGATGATACTCTGAAAAAATCTGCGGTTATAAAGGAATTAAAAAGAGGAATCGCGAATAGGGGCAATAAGGAATCTTATACAATGGAGGAATGGCAATGGGAAATTTGGAAGAGGCACTGTCACTAAGGGGAAAGAAAGAATTCGAAAAATCCAATCGATTATTGATGGATCTGGCAAAGCAAAATCCCGGGGATGCAGTCATACAGTATCAGTGTGCCTGGAGTTTGGATATTCTCGGACTTGAGGTAGAGGCGGTGCCCTATTATGAAGCGGCACTCAAATTAGGTTTGCCAAAGGAGGATGCAAAAGGGGCCTACCTAGGGTTGGGGAGCACATATCGCACCATAGGGGAATATGAAAAATCAAGACAGACATTGGAATCCGGGCTGGCGAAGTTTCCTGAGGATAAGGCTTTATTGGTATTCAGGGCCATGGCATTTTATAATTTGGGCCACCATGATCTTGCAATGGAATCTCTTTTGAAGATAATTGCCGAAATCTCGAGTGATCAAGAAATACAATCTTATGCTAAGGCCATAAAATTTTATAGTGATAAGCTGGATAAAGTTTTCACATAATAGTGATCATCCCCAAACTATCCACAAAACCTGTATAAAACAAGTCATCCTTACATAGCTGAAATGAATTAATCAACAATATGACGGGGAATTTCTTGCATTTGGCACTTTTACGGATAAATGAATGTGGATAACCTCGGATTGTGGATAACTTTCCGGTGTTATTCACTACTTTTCCACAGGTAATCCACATATTCACCTTTAATATGATAATAAACACTGGTGATTAAGTCTTCAGGAATTTTTTATTGTAATGACTTAAGGCTAAAAGGGGATAAATATAGCGATAGCTATGATAATGGATATACAAAAAATCTGCCATTCCCTGGCCTGCAGGATAATCATTGGTCCAGCTTTCTTGTTGACCTGCACGGATGAGATAGGCAATGCCTTTTTCGATCTCGGCTGTCGGCTTTTCTGACGCCGATATCAATGCATCCACAGCCCAGGCTGTATGTGTCAGTGTGCTTGTTCCGAGGGGGATATATCGTTGCTTGATATCACTGTAACAAGATTCACCCCAGCCGCCATCTTCATTTTGAATTTTCTTCAACCAAGTTAAGGCTTTTTGGATGGATGGATGTCCAGTGGCTTGCCCTGCTGCCTTCATGCCGGTCAGTGCAGACCATGTGCCATATAGATAGCAGATGCCCCAGCGCCCATACCAGGAGCCATCACGCTTCTGGTCTTCCAATAGCCAATCCACCGCTCTTTTACTGACTTCCTCCGGCTTCTTCATATTTGTATAGTTCCCCAGGAATTCCAGCGTTCTTCCTGTCAGATCAGCGGTAGAAGGGTCAGTCAGGAGATATTTCGAACCCTCTATAGGAAGAAGCTGCAGCCATTTATGGTCGTTATTCCGTTCGAAGGCTGGAAATCCGCCATCATCATTTTGCATGGATATCGTGAAGGAGACACCGCGCTGCCAGCTGTCCCGATTATCCGGTTTTGCTTGCAGTTGCTTAGCCAGCGCCCGCAGTGAGGCGGTCGTATCATCGACATCCGGATTCATGGTATTTAAATCCGAGAACCCCCAGCCGCCTGGAATCGCGTTAGGATTATGGATCAGCCAATCTCCATACATATAATGCTGGCGTGACAGTAAGTACTGATTGGCGGCCTTGACCGCTTTGTCTTTGGAAGGTATGCCCGCTTCTTGAAGGGCGTAGCTTATTAAGGAGGTATTCCAAACATGGGGCGTCGTGAACTGGATATGTGTGTGTCCCTCAATAGAGCAGGCCATCCCCTTCAGACCGGCCATGGCCTTTAGAATCACTGGATCTCTTTTCGAATACCCAATTGAAAGGAGGGCAAAGATCATGAAAAAGGTAGAACCGAAATAATTGTACAGTGTCCCGTCTGGTTCCAGCCTGTCGAGCATAAACCTTTTCGTTGAATCCAAGGCTAAGGAATGCAAATAATCCGGATAACCAATCAAGGTTTTGACGCCTGTTTGAAGTTTGGAGAAAAAGGAACGATATTCTTCGGTACGATACTCTTCCCACATACGCTCTTCGGATCGGTCCTCCGTTGTTTGAAATAAATCTTTTAGACTTGGCGTGTCAGGGGTCTTGATTTGAAACCTTTTATGGCCAAGCAATAGCAATGGAATCATGTTGACCCGCCCATATACAGAAAGATCATAAATGCTGACGAAAAAGGTCGGAGGCAGTAAAACCACTTCGAGAGGAATGGGGAATAGGCGCGGCCATTGATATTGTCCGGTGACGGTAAGCATCATTTTCGTTAACATTTTGGCCTGTTTGATGCCGCCCTTGGAAAGAATGAATTGTTTGGCTTTCCTCATATGGGGATGATTTTTATTGCGGAGTCCGCTAAAAAGAAGGCCATAGTAAGCCTCGATCGTAACCGTAACATTGCCGTCCTTCTCGTCTTGGAAAAGTTTCCATGAACCGTTTTCCGTTTGCTTGCTTTCGATTCTTTTTACTAAAGCCTCTATAAGAGGAGTGTCTTCCATATCTAAAATTTTCAATAATATGATCATATAGGCATCTGCCGTTATCCCGGTGTCAAAGGGATAATTCCACGAACCATCAGGGGATTGGTCTTGTTTCAAGCGATGAACAAGGCGATTGATTTCCAATTGTACATGTTGGTTCAATGACTTTCCTCCTCTAAAAACACATTTTCCGTTTATATGTATATTCAAAACTTGTCGTTGCATTCAAGAAATCATGTCAGCGCATCGTTCCAACCGAATAAAGGAGGGGGGGAAACTAAAAACGCTTTGGCAATGAAAGCTGCCAAAGCGTCATTTGGATACTATGCATCATTTAACGGGTAAGGAAGATGGCTGCATATAGCGGTAAATCGGCAGTTCTTTTCCTTTGGCAGCCGGGATGAAATTGAATGTCACATAGCTGTCCATGCCTTCAGGTTCGAGGGCAAGGGAGATGAAGTTAGCATCAGGCTGGGCCATGTCGAAAACATAGCTTCCTTTTGGGAAAACCCGAGTTTTTGAAGTAACGGTGGTCGTGACTTCCCTTGTGGAATGTCCGCTTTCCAGTTCAGCGGAAACTTTTAAATCATTGACCCTATAACTTTCAACTGCTACTTTCATAGGTCTTTTTAATTTTTTCACTTCCACTCCCAATAGCTGAAGTTTCTTGGCGATATTTTTATATTCAGGTGGAAGGATATAGGCTGTCGGACGATCTCTGACAAGGGTAGGGTAGGCATCGGTAGAATCCAGCCAATCGATGGAGGCATCGACCATTTTCGCTTTCGCTAAATCGACTACAGTCAGTTTTTGATCCTTAACCAATTTATTTTTGCTGGTGATGACAATTTCATCGTTATCATTTGCTTTTCGCCCTTTTCGCACGACTTCAGCTTCTGCCAGTTTAACGACTTTTTTAACTTTACTGGCCTGTTCGGCTGTCGTTTTGATGAATGCTGCCTGTGCAGTGGCTTGTGCAAAAACACGTCGTTTAAAATCCGTACGGCCGATATTGATCCCCCTTGTTTCAATTAAATAGGTCATTGTATTTTTCAAACCGAGGGCGTTTCGGCCAATCCGGGCTTCTGTGCTTCCTTCTGTGGCGGTAAGGACTCCATCATCAGAAGTGGCCAGTGTATAGTAATCGTGATAGGAAAGCTTTTCTTTTTCCAATGTTTTAAAAACATTAGGCAAAAGCAGTTCATCGGAAGCTTTTCGAAGCTGTTCGGGAATATTTAAATTCTTGGCTGAGGAGATGAGTAAATCATAGGAAGCAATCGATCCATTTGCTCCCACTTTTTTCAGGGGGGCGGGATTCACTGTATATTCATGTACATCCAGAATGACTTCTGGTTCATAATCATCGATTGACTGATGAATCGTCTGCACTTCAGGATACTCCACTTTTAAGTAGTCCCTATTCGCATCCATGTCATTTGCGGTATATCGTTTGAAATAATAAGAGCCATCAGGATTCACTCGTGGAACGATGGCAACATTCACTTTTTCGAGGACATCACCAAGTTTGCCTTCAGCCAGCCATTGTGCAAGGACTAATGTAGATTCACTTGAAGCGGGTTCATTGCCATGGATTTGACCTTGAATCCAAATCAATGGTTTATGGGAATTCTTAATCGGCCTTTTTGAATCCTTGCTGAAAAGAAGCATCGGGATGTCGCGTCCTTCTGTGGATTTACCTATCGTCTTGACCTGGATGTTTTTGTTTTTATGGGAGAGGGACTTGATGGAATCCAACATTTCTTCCTGGCTCGTAAAGGCGACCTTGTTTTGTTTAAAGGCAGGGGTCTTGAAAGAAACATTAGGGTCAGGGAAAAGGTGGGAGAGGTTATCTGGTTGAATGTAGCTTGGACCATTTCCATAATAAGGGGTGAATTCTTCCGCCTCGGCGATAGGGCCAGGCAATCCAGTGACAAGACCTAGTGTTACGACTGAAACGATGGTAGGAATGATTTTTTTCATGGACGTCCTCCTGTCTATCTTTTTCCATAAATTATCATATTTCAAGCTATTTATACAGTGAAAACGTAGGAAATAGTGAAAAACAGGAAGTAACGACTAGATTAATAATTCAATGTTAAATTCGCAATTCCTTTTAATAGATGTTCATCACCTGTATTCTGTATAATTACAGGTAAGTAGTCAAAATGACACGGAACAAGCAATTTGTTTGGCCCGTATCATTTCAATTCATCATGTAACCGATTTAAAAGATCCTGTGAATCTTCGCCACTCATAATCTGGCCGTTCACCTTTGCATAGGGGGTTTTCTGACAAAGCTTACACTCACTCAAACATTCATATTCCTTATATTGAATCCTTGGATTCGCTAAGAACTTGCCATAATCGGCAACTGTTTGTTCATTAAGGAAGCGGTCAAGATTATTTTGACAAAATTCAATCTGGTTTTTCGCCTTTTTTGAGAACACTTTGAATAGCAAGTTTTTCATCATATCGCTTCTTTCATTGGATGAGTAAATATTTGTTATTTTGATTTTATCATTTCCTGTAACGAAATGCATGATTGGTTCATCCAAATTCATTACAATCTGACTATTCGGAGAATATCAAAGTAATTCCCTTGTATATATTGACACATGTCTAAGAAATGATAGAATAAGAATGACTGATAATGATAATGAATCTCATTATCACGAATGGAAGAACCTTTTAACTATTGCAACTTCATGATTTCCATTTCAATAGGTGACTTTACGATAGTCTTTATTCAAATATGTTTAATTAAAAATATTATCGCTGTATTAAAGTGAGATAGGAAGAGTAGGAAATGTAGATGAAGATAAGATATTTAGTCATGGCGTTAATTGTTTTATCATTTACGTCATTATTCATTGGTGTAAAAGATATTACCCCCCTGGATTTATTGAATCTAAGTGATGATAAAGTGCAAATCATGCTGCAAAGCCGTTTCCCCAGAATGGTGACCATAGTCATTGCCGGTATTGTGATGAGTATAAGCGGTCTGATCATGCAGCAATTGAGCCGCAATAAATTTGTATCCCCGACGACTGCCGGTACCATGGACTCTGCAAGGCTGGGACTTCTTCTTGCCATTATCATTTTTCCATCGGCAGCACTTATTGAGAAAATGGCATTCGCTTTCATATTCGCTTTGGCAGGTACATTCTTGTTCATGAAAATTCTTGATCAAGTGAAATATAAGGATACGATTTTCATTCCATTGGTGGGTTTGATGTTTGGTAATATCGTCGGATCCATCTCGACTTTCTTTGCCTATAAATATGATTTGATTCAAAGCCTCAACACATGGATGAATGGGGATTTCTCGATGATCATGTCGGGAAGGTACGAACTTATATATGTAAGTATCCCTCTCGTCATTCTCGCATACTTCTTTGCCAATAAATTCACTGTGGCAGGGATGGGTGAGGAGTTTGCTATCAATCTAGGACTCAATTATAAGCTTATAGTCAATTTTGGGTTGATCATCGTGGCATTATCCTCCACTGTCGTTTTGTTAACGGTGGGAACGATTCCTTTCATAGGGTTGATCGTACCAAATATTGTATCCCTTTACCTTGGTGACAATTTGAAAAAGAGTCTTTCTCATACAGCATTGCTAGGGGCAGTATTCCTATTGATCTGCGATATTCTGGGCAGGATCCTCATATTTCCATTTGAAATCCCGATCGGACTCGTGGTTGGTGTCATAGGAAGCGCCGTATTTATCTATCTGATAATGAGGAGAAAGGCATATGAATAATAAAAGTAGGATCATTATATTGGCTGTTCTTGCAGCAGTTTTAACGGCAGGTTATATCTTTTGGGACCTTGGCCCGAATTGGGATTATGCACTGCCGAGAAGGGTTATAAAAATTATCGCCATCATCGTGGTTGGCTGTGCAATAGCTTTTTCAACAGTGATTTTTCAGACAGTCACGAATAATAAAATCCTGACACCAAGCATTTTAGGGTTGGACTCAATGTATATGCTGATCCAAACGGGAGTCATTTTCATATTCGGATCAACGCATATCATGATCATGAATAAAAATCTCAATTTCCTGATTACACTTGCGGCCATGCTTATTTTTGCAAGCCTTCTGTTCAAATTCATGTTCAAGAAAAACCGTAATATTTACTTCCTATTGCTGATCGGTATCATCTTCGGAACCTTATTCGGCAGCATGTCTTCATTCATGCAGGTATTGATTGATCCGAATGAATTTCAAATCATTCAAAATAAAATGTTCGCCAGCTTCAATAATGTCAACACGGACCTGTTAACGTTAGCTATTATCCTAATGATAGTTGCAATGATATATTTCATGAGATTTTTGAAGTATTTAGATGTCATGTCCCTGGGGAGGGACCAAGCCATAAACTTGGGTGTGGATTATGATTTTGTCACGAAGCGGGTTTTAATCGTCGTTACGGTTTTAATCTCCATTTCGACTGCCCTGATCGGTCCGATCACGTTCCTCGGATTGCTTGTTGCAAATGTGGCTTATCAATTCATTAAGTCCTATCAGCATAAATTTATCATCCCGGGTGCGATGCTGATCAGTGTGGTTGCCCTGGTCGGCGGCCAATTCATTGTGGAGAGGATCTTTACGTTCTCAACCACCTTAAGTGTCATCATCAACTTTGTCGGCGGCGTCTATTTCATCTATCTTCTATTAAAGGAGAATAAATCATGGTAGAAGTGAAAAATTTATTCAAAAAATATAATAGTAAAACGGTTGTCGAGGATGTTTCCATTGAAATAATGAAAGGGAAAATCACATCCTTCATCGGTCCTAATGGAGCGGGGAAAAGTACCGTCCTTTCGATGATCAGCCGTCTCATTACCCGGGATTCAGGAGAGGTCCTGATCGAGGGAAAGGATATGGGGAAATTCAATAGCAATGAACTTGCGAAGAAGATTGCCATCTTAAAGCAGGCTAATCACATCAATATCCGTTTAACGATTCGTGAACTCGTCGCCTTTGGCCGTTTTCCTTATTCACAAGGCAAACTGACTAAAGAGGATTGGAAATACGTCGATGAAGCGATTGAATATATGGAACTTGCCGACATGCAAGATAAGTTTCTTGACCAGCTTAGCGGCGGGCAGCAACAGAGGGCATTCATTGCCATGGTTATTGCTCAGAACACGGAGTATGTACTTCTTGATGAACCCCTGAACAATCTTGACATGAAGCATTCCGTCCAAATCATGAAGGTATTGAGGAGATTGGCCGATGAATTAGGCAAAACGGTCATTATCGTCATTCATGACATTAATTTTGCATCCTGCTATTCCGACTATATTGTCGCATTGAAGGATGGAAAGGTTGTTCATAATGGACCTACCGAACAAGTCATCAATTCCAATGTTTTAAAGGAAATCTATGATATGGATATTGAAATCCAAAGCATCAATGACAATAAGATCTGTGTGTACTTCACGTAAGACAATTCCATTTGGTTTTAAATTACTTCAGTATTCATAGCCGTCCCAGAAATCACCACATACGCTTCTTAGGCTGGTAAGAGTTGGCGGGCGCCCAAAGATTATAGCCGCCTCCTGTCATATGGCAGGGAAGTGATGAAGGTGAATTCTGTGAAGGTGAGGATTCAATATGTAATTTTAAATAAAAAAATTTTGAGGTGACCATAATGATTAAGAAATTATCTTTACTTCTTTTGGTTGCAATGCTGGCTGTAGTGGCTGTAGCTTGTGGATCAGATAAGGAAAAAGAAGAATCAAGCGCGAAAAAAGAAAGTGCTAAAAGCGAAGAAATTACAGTTAAGCACCAACTAGGCGAAACGAAAGTAAAAACAAACCCTGAAAAAGTCGTTGTATTCGATATGGGTGCTCTTGATACTCTTGATAAATTGGGTGTGGAAGTGGCAGCTGTTCCTCATGATGGCCTTCCAAAATACCTTTCTAAATATAAAGGTACAACTGAAAATGCCGGCGGATTAAAAGAACCTGACTTCGAAAAAATCAACGAAATCGCTCCTGACTTAATCCTTATTTCTGGCCGTCAATCTGAAGCATATAAAGAACTAAGCAAAATTGCCCCTACTGTTTTTGTGGGTGTAGATACAACAAAGTATATGGAATCATTTGAAGAGAACGTAACACTTTTAGGTAAAATCTTCGATAAAGAAGACGAAGCAGCTAAAGAATTGGCAAGTGTTGAAGAAAACATCAATGCTTTGAAAGAAAAAGCTCCAACTGACAAAACTGGTTTAATCGTTCTTGCCAGCGGTGGAAAAGTAAGTGCTTACGGACCGGATTCAAGATTTGGAATCATCCATGATGTATTCGGAGTACCTGCAGTAGATGATAAATTGGAAGTATCGACACATGGTCAAAGTATTTCTTTCGAATATATTGCTGAAAAGAACCCTGACTACCTATTCGTTGTAGACAGAGATGCGGTTGCCGGTGATGGAGCTGCAGCAAAAGATACTGTTGAAAATGACATTGTGAAAAATACAAAAGCATTTAAAGAAGGTAACATCATTTATCTAGACCCTAACTACTGGTACTTATCAGGCGGCGGTTTAGAATCTGTTGACGCTATGGTTAAAGAAGTTTCAGAAGGCATTAAGTAATTTAAATATTGTTAAATGAAATCCTGTCCTCGATCGAGGGCAGGATTTTTTTATTTTTTATAATAAAGCTGGATGAAACCAATATACTAACAAAGGGGACAAAGGAATTCACATATAAAGGTGACAAAATACAGGTAAGCTTATAAGGTCCCCCACGACCAAATTAAGGGGAAATGGGAAAAGGACAAGGTATATTCACTCCAGTTGCTTTTTATGGCTCATATGGGCTGCAATCGAAGGAATGTAACCCTTCAGCCGATATGAAAAAATTCAGTTTCTTCCTATTATAATGTCAAATCCATGGATACTTGAAGCTTTCCGGTTCCAAGAAGAGTTTTTTAAATTGTAATTTAAGTTAATTTTGGTAAATCAAATCTTTTATGGATGATAAAAATTATCCTGAAAGTAAAATATAAAAATAATATGATCAGGATTTTCAGGAAAAGTTTTTTGAAAAAAGCTAATAAAGAAGCCGGAGGGGAATGATGTCGATATTACACGAAATCTATTTGTTATTTTATGGGATTTCGAAGCGGCAGGATGCAATTATGAATGAGTCAAACTTTTGCAGGCTTGGATTTTGAATAGGGTAACAAAAGTGCGGAGGAGAGGTGCATCCATGTAATCGGCAATCCATTTTCAACTGTCGAATTATCGGGAAAGGAGTCCTGGGAATTTCAGGTAGCCTTCAATAATTGAAGATTTATATCTTTACATATTTTGTAATGTACTGGTTTTTTTATAAAGAGTCGTTTATAATGGAAAAGGTTCAAGGACGTGAAACTAAAACAGTGACTGTCATCCGCAGTCACCCCAAAAAGTTACGGTAATATTTATTGGATTAAGACATGGAGTTCCTATATATTTGTTATAGGTGCGCTGGACATTCGAGACGGGCGAAGCTCTGTTATTTTTTCAAAGGCTTGTTCATAAGCTAAAGAAGTGTTCTGGATATAAGAGTTATGGATGTGACAAAAGGTGGTTTTCACAATCTTGACTATCCAAGTGAAAGAATGCTATTATAAGGTTTCCGTTTTTCCGTCTTTTGTAAGTTTGTAAGAATTTATATAAATAAACCACTAGATTAATAGAGGTGAAAGCATGAATAATTTTCTCAAAAAAAGCCGGCATTTATTTGCAGATAACATACTAGGCTTTTTCTTTATTGCAGTAGTTATGTTTCAGATTAAAACTTATATTGGATATCGAGTTGAATTTAACTTAGGTATTGAAAATGGCCTGCAACAGTTTTTGCTGTTCATAAACCCGATTAGTTCAGCCATTTTATTCTTTGGCTTGGCACTATTGGCTAGAGGCAAAAAAACGTTTAAATGGATCATCAGGTTGAACCTTTTGATGTCACTATGGTTATTCTTCAATATTGTATACTACCGGTCATTTACCGATTTCATTACATTGCCAACCTTGACGCAAGTGCAAAACGCCGGGGATTTGGGGCCGAGTATTTTAGAATTATTTAAAGGCCATGATGTATTTTATTTCCTTGATACGGTTCTTTTGATCCTGTTGTACAGATTCAAAGACTTTAAAGTGGAAGACTTCAAAGTCAAACGCCGTACAGTTGGAATGGTTTACCTAGCGGGACTTGCAATTTTTGCGATCAATTTGGGACTTGCTGAAAAGGATCGTCCGCAATTATTATCAAGAACATTCGACCGGAACTATATCGTCAAATATTTGGGCATGTTCAACTATACGGTTTATGATGCCGTTCAGAATACTAAAACATACGCTCAGCGTGCGACTGCAAATAGCACGGATATCGCAGAAGTGGTCAACTATACGAAGGCAACAAGCGCTGAACCGAACCCTGAGTATTTTGGGGCAGCTAAAGGTAAGAATGTCATATACCTGCATTTGGAATCCATGCAGAATTTCCTGATCGATTATGAGTTGAATGGAGAAGAAGTTACTCCATTTTTAAACTCACTTGCAGCAGATAAGTCAGATTTCATGCACTTTGATAATTTCTTCCATCAAGTAGGCCAAGGTAAAACGGCGGATGCTGAATTCATGCTCGAAAATTCCCTGTTCGGTTTACCACAGGGTGCAGCATTCACAAACCGATCCCAAAATACGTATCAAGCAGCACCAGCGATTTTAGGACAACAAGGATACACATCTGCTGTGTTCCATGGTAACTACAAATCTTTCTGGAACCGGGATAATATGTATAAGTCTCTTGGTTTTAATCAGTTCTTCGATGCAAACCATTATAATATGGAAAATAAAGAGGAAGTTCTAAGTTATGGATTAATGGATAAGCCTTTCTTTAAAGAATCGATTCCTATGTTAGAAACGCTTAAACAGCCTTTCTATACAAAATTCATAACGGTATCTCATCATTTCCCATATGCCATGGACCAGGAAAAAGCAACAATCGGTAAGCATACGACAGGCGATGCTTCCGTTGATAGTTACTTCCAAACTGCACGCTATGCCGATGAGGCGCTTAAAGAGTTTTTCGATTATCTGAAGGAATCCGGTCTTTATGATAACTCGGTAATCGTTATGTATGGTGATCACTATGGTATTTCCGAAAACCATAAAGAAGCCATGTCAAAAGTGCTTGGCAAGGATGTTGACGCATTTGAGAATGCCCAATTGCAACGTGTACCATTATTGATTCATGTTCCAGGTGTCGAAGGCGGGGAAATGCACCAATACGGAGGACAAATTGACCTTCTCCCGACTTTATTGCATCTGTTAGGAATTGAATCTAAAGATTATGTACAATTCGGTTCCGATTTATTGTCAAAAGATCATAATGAAGTAGTACCTTTCAGGAATGGTGATTTTGTAACACCGGAGGTCACTTCCATTAAAGGGAAATACTACGATACTAAAACAGGAGAATTGGTCGAGGAAAATGATGACATCCTCAATTATAAAACGAGAGCTGAAACGATGCTCAATTTATCAGACCAAGTAGTGAACGGCGACTTACTCCGTTTCTATACTCCAAATGGTTTTAAACCGATAGACCCTGCTGATTATGATTACACATATGATGAAGAGGCTTCAAAGGAAGATAAGACCGATAAATAAGGCTAATGAAAAAACAGGCAGGAAGCCATCGCTTCCTGCCTGTTTTTTATATGCGTCATCCTTTATTGGTCATCATGGCAATATACTTTCTAATTTGATCAGGCTTCCCTGCATATTTTTCAGCACGCTGTTCATCTTTCATGATTTTATCCTTCGCTTTGTACAGGATTTCTTCACCCTTGGCTTGTGGCACGACCACGACTCCATCCATGTCACCTATGATGATGTCACCTGGAAATACGGTGACACCTCCACAGGAAATGGGGATATTGGTTTGGCCTACACCTTCCTTGCCGCTTGAGGCAACCGTCGCCCCTTTGCTGAAAACAGGGAAATTCAATTCTTTAATTGCTTCAAGATCGCGAATGACTCCATCGATAACGAGACCGCCAACTTCCATGGTCTGCATCATGCCGACGACAAAGTCTCCTGCTATCGCCCGGTATGTATCACCCTTGCTGTCAACGACAATTATATCCCCAGGCTTGGCTTCGCCGATTGCTTTTAACACGGCTGAATTATCACCGACGGGCATCTGTACGGTCAAAGCTCGTCCGGCCAGACGAAACTCTTCCTTTAAGGGTTTAATCGCCGATTCCAGGTTGCTCAACCCTTCCATTGCATCAGAAATCGCCGTGGTGGGCAAATTCCTGAACTGTTGAATAAGAGTATCCATGACTATGATTCCTCCTTAAGATTTAATGAATATAGCCTAATTATACACAAATTTTGTAATTTTCTAATAATTTCCGTTTGATAAAATGGTAAATGTAGTGTAATCAATATATGAAGGGGGAGGGAAGTTCTTCTGTCACAAGGGGTTCAAGCCAAATTCCTGTTTAATCAATCGATTGATTAAACTTTTTAGATCATCGTTATGAAGGAGTTGAAATCAATTAGCAGTAAGGGTGAAATCCAACGTGACGGCCTGTTGCCTGCTTGGTTCCGTATGTACTTCTGAATGTTGCTTCCTGATGTGGGTGTCAGCGAAGAAACCATAACTCAACCAGTGTGGAAGGCTACTTACGATCTTCAAAGCAGGAGCAGAATCAAGACGGATGTTGCCAGTGTAAGCCAAAGGGGGCTGAAAACTTCTGGATGAATGATTAAAAAAATGATTCCTGCAATAGTGGCAGCCTGCTGTATGGTCATATGTCTGATGAAGTGGATTCCAGCTTTAAAACAGGCTTTAAGCAGAGGCATTTGATTCATTTTCATTCCTCCTTTTTCTTTCAATAATATGACCAGGCATAAAAGAAAATACATAGGGATTCGTTTTCTGCTCAATTATTACGGGTATAGTAAAGGTAAAATAAAAGGAGGAATCTAGGTGGTCATTGTATATATTAGTCTTGCCCTCTTTATCGGATCGATTATCTATTTAGCGTTTTTTGCTTTTAAAACATTTAAGGATTCCAAACCGACAATTGAAAATGTGACTGAAACCGTTACACGCATCCAGGCCAAAACGGACCAGATTAAATCGGAGACGGACCAACTCGCCATGACACAGCAAGAAATCACTGAAGATGTTCAATATAAAAAAGAGTCCGTACAATATACGGTTGATGCGGCTAAAGAAATACCTGAACCCTTTAAAAATATTTGGTTTTCAATTAAAGGTGACAAGTGGAAGCTTAGAAACAGAGGCGATGCATGAGTGTTTGACCGATATGAAATGTACATGATATAGTATGGAAATAATAAGTTTCTAGGGTTCCTTGGTTGAATTTTACCGGAATGGTCCAAGAGAAACGCGCAGAGTCTGCGTACACGGAGGGAAAAAAGCCCGGGAGGTTATGATTTATGACCTTTCGGGCTTTTTCTGTAATTGGAGGGAAGATAGATGGCATGGATTCAATTGGTTATTGCAGGATTATTTGAAGTGGTATGGGCGACGAGTTTAAAGTATACCGAGGGTTTTACGAAATTATTACCTTCTATCATAACGATTGCTGGCATGGTTATTAGTTTTTATTTTTTATCATCGGCGATAAAAACCCTGCCTATGGGAACAGCGTATGCAATTTGGACCGGAATAGGGGCTCTTGGAGCTGTTCTGGTAGGCATCATCGTATTTAACGAGCCTAAGGATGCGATGCGTTTGGTATTCGTCGGTTTAATTTTGGTGGGAATTATCGGCTTGAAGGTTACTTCTTCTGAATAAACTATCCACTCCTCGCAAATAGTAATGTTAAATGATTTTGAGGAGTGATGAATATGAATTATAAAGCGATAGTATCAAGTGCGATGATGGCTTTAGTGATTACAGGTTGTGCAACTAATGATAACGAAGGTGCCAGTGAAAATCTTGGCCTGAATCGTAATCATCAGGATAATTTAGATAATCCGATGAATGTAAGCGACACAAGGCAAAATGTTAATGATGAAAATAATGCTAATAACAACAATAATGATAATGGTATAAACGATATGAGGATCTCCGAGGATATCTCAAATCGAGTCGAAGCCATGAAGGAAGTAAGTAACGCAAGTGTCATCGTGACTGAAAATAATGCTTATGTAGGGGCGGTATTAAAAGATGGCGGGGATAAGGATATCTCGAATGACCTTAAAGAAAGGGTTGCTGATACAGTAAGGGGAGCCGATCCATCGGTAGACCAAGTTTATGTGTCGGCAAATCCGGACTTTGTTCAAAGAATGGAAGGGTATGCGAATGATATCGAGAATGGAAAACCCGTTGCAGGATTCGCTGAAGAGTTCCGTGAACTTGTAACACGGATTTTTCCAAGTCCAAGGTAATTTGTTATTATTGAATTAAAGACTTATCCGGTGGATTCCGGATAGGTCTTTTCCTATTTTAAGGATATCGGTGGATCATGACTAACTTTAAATAGGGTGGTTACAATAATCGAATGAACTAAAAACTTTGTAATGGGGGTGGGATGGTGAGGTTATTTAAGGGAAGGAGGGAAATGGATTCAGCCTCCTTTCAGGTTACTTCCAAGGATTTTCAGGAACTCTTTAAAAAGTTTAAAGCATCTAATGATTTTCTTACCTTCCAATTCCCGAATGATGATGGCTATAAAATCTCCTACTTCAATTCACTGGTTAGTGCACAACAGCTCCATGAACAAGTATTGGCAGTCATGTCGAATCAACCAAAGAAGGTCCTTAAGCAACTAAAAGGCGATATTCCGATGGAAGATATGAAATTGACGGCTGATCTAAAAGACATTCAAAGGTTGGTTTTGGCAGGATCGGTCATGATTCAATACAAGAAAGATGATGAAATGTGTTTGCTGATTCCATGTGTTCATAGTGTGAAAAGGCAAATTTCCACACCCGAGTCGGAGTATACGGTCGTTGGGTCCAAGGAGGCCTTTGTAGAATCGCTTGATTTGAATTTGAATCTGATCCGTAACCGGTTGCCCACTCCTGAATTGCAATCCAAGGAATTTCGGGTCGGGAGCATCTCGCAAACGAGGTTAGCGGTACTCTACATAGATGGAGTAGTAAATCAACAGATCATTAAGACAGTCATGCAGAGAATAGAAGATATAGAATATGATACGATCGTCGATATTTCGTTTGTGAGCCAAATGATAACGGATAATCGGAATTCGATGTTTCCGCAACTGATTGATACGGAGCGGCCTGATCATCTGGCCAGTGTATTATCGGAAGGGAAAATAGGGATCATGCTGGATGGCTCTCCTCATGCATTAGTTGGTCCCAATACCATCATTTCGTTCTTTTCGTCATTTGAAGATTATTTTCAAATATGGAATCTCGGTACATCATTCCGTTTGATTCGGCTTTTCGCAGTACTGTTTTCCGTTTTGTCTTCACCTCTGTATGTTGCTGTTTTAACCTATCATTATCAAGTGATTCCAACGGATTTGCTGCCGATCTTAATATCATCGAGGGGCGTGATCCCTTTTCCGCCGATCTTGGAAGCGATCGTGCTGGAAGGGACGATCGAATTGCTGAGGGAAGCGGCGGTCAGGCTGCCTGCTAAGGTTGGCTCTACCATCGGCATTGTTGGCGGTATAGTCATCGGTACAGCCGCTGTGGAAGCGGGATTTGTCAGTAATGTCTTGTTGATGCTTGTCGCTTTGGCTGCCTTGGCTTCTTTTACGGTGCCGATTTACCAAATCAGCAATACGATTCGCCTTATCCGCTTCCCATTTCTAATTGCAGCCCAGTTATACGGACTGTTTGGAATAGCTTTATGCAGTGCATTCATTTTAAGTCATTTATTGAAATTGACTTCGCTTGGCAGTCCTTATTTAGATCCTCTTTACCCGTTAAGAATTCATGACTTTAAAGATAGTCTGATTCGCCTCCCTTTTTCAAAGCAGAAAAAACGCCCGCAGTTTCTGCGGACGGAAAATCCACTAAGGATAAGGAAGGAGGCGGAAGCGCGAAACTCACATAACGATATTGATGAATAAGGAAGTAGAAAGCGGTGAAAAGGTATGGAACTAAAACCAAATGAAACTAAACAAATATCTCCATTTTTTGTTTTTTTCCTCATGCCCGGCATGCAGATTGGAGTAGGGATATTGGGGTTTGAACGGATCATAGCGAAAGAGGCTGGCCAAGACGTATGGATATCGGTCCTCATATCAGGGTTGATTATAAATATTCTGCTTTGGATGTGTTTCAAGCTTTTAGGCAGGGGTCCCCAAACAATTGACTTAGTCGCCATCCACAAGGATTTGTTTGGCAAATGGGTCGGAAATGCTTTCAATATTTTATTCATCCTCTACTTTATAATGATCTCCATCATTCTTATCAGGACTTATTTAGAAGTCATACAGGTTTGGATGTTCCCTGGTGTCAATGTCCTGATGCTAATAACCATCATTCTTATTCTCGTGTATAGTTTTGTGGAGGGAGGTTTCAGGGTCATTACCGGTTTTTGCATAATCGGGCTTATTATCGGATCGCCATTATTCCTTTTGAATTATTTCCCATTGAAGTATGCCCACTTTGAAAATTTGGGTCCTTTTCTTGATCATTCCTTTTTGGAAATCATGAAGGCCTGTAAGAAAATGACCCTGAATTACCTTGGTTTTGAATTACTCCTCATTTATTATCCTTTCATTAAAAATCGTGAAAAATCTCAAAAGTGGGCCCACTTAGGGGCGTTGCTTACTATGTCGATTTATTTAGTATCGATTATTGTTTCATTAGCCTACTATCATCAAGATCAGCTGAAAGATGTAATTTGGGCAACTTTGACGTTATGGAAAATCGTAGACCTTCCATTCATTGAAAGGTTCGAATACATAGGGATTTCCGTTTGGCTGTTCATGGTGCTGCCGAATGTTTGCATAGGGGTTTGGGCAGCGAGCAGGACAGCAAAAAGAGTATTTGGATTAAGACAGAAAAAGATGTTGGTTCTCATTCTGATTATCATCTTAGTTTCCTGCGTTTTTTTGGATAACCGCTATAGAATCGATAAGTTTAACACGATCAGTTCGCAAATTGGTTTTTATATCGTTTATTTGTATCTTCCTTTCTTATTCATATGGCAGTCGATCGTCTATAAAGTTAGGGGTCATAAATCATGAAAATCAAACTTCTATTGATAACATTAGCAGGCTTTTTGGTGACGGCATGCGGCGTGGAAAAGCAAATATTAGAAGATATTTTAATTGCTGAAGTCGTAGGTTATGATGATGCCGAAGACAAAAAAATCAAAGGTACGGTCGTTGTCAGCGTTCCTCAGCCTGGGGAGAAAGCAGATCTGGGTAAAGAAGTATATGAAGCGAACTCCCATGATATAAAGGCGGCCCGCCAGCAAGAAAATGCAAAAACACCATACCCGATTGTCGGCGGGAGACTGACAGTCATTCTATATGGTGAAGAATTGGCAGGTAAGGGGTTGAATGATTATGTCGATACATATAGGCGTGACCCAATGGTGGGAAGGGATTTGTATTTAGCGGTCGTTCATGGCAAAGCGGAGGATGTAGTTAAAATGGAGCCAAAGTTGATTAAAACTCCAGGGGTTCAAGTGAAAGAGCTGATCGAACAGAATATAAGGACTAATTTGCCTAATGTAGATCTTCACAGGTATTTATATGCGTGTCATGGTAAAGGAATCGATCCGGTCTTGCCCTTATTGGAAACAGAAGGAGACCAAATACGGGTAAGAGGGATCGCCTTGTTTAAAAAGGATCGTTATATTGGTAAATATATCTCTTATGAAGACGGCTTTTTATATAAAGTCCTTAGTGAAAACTTTAAGCTGGGGAGTTATGAAATTAAATGGAAGGAAAATGACTTTACAGATATCAATAACGTGGAGTCACGTGTCCATTATCATATTTCGAATGCCAATCAAGACCCCAAGGTAAGGATTGGAGTGAAATTAAAAGCGAGTCTGCTAGAGGTCCAAGGCTATGACCTGGGCAAAGCGGTCGACCTGAAAAAAATAGAGGCCAGGGCCGAGCATGTCATTGGTAAAAAATTAAATGAGATGGTAACCATGTTTCAGGAGAACGATATAGACCCGATTGCACTTGGTGATCACGCTAAAAGTAAAACAAGAAATTTCAATCAAAAACATTGGGAGGAGGCATATCCCGATATTCCAATCGAGGTCGACTTGGATATTGAAATGATTCAAACGGGAATAGCTGAATAAAAGTAGAATATTCTGGAGTTTCCCCCTTTATAATAGGGTATTGGTGTAATAATTGTGTCAATGCGGCTAAAAAGGGGGAAAAGCATGGACAAAGCATGGTGGAAAGAGGCAGTTGTGTATCAAGTGTATCCAAGGAGTTTTATGGATAGTGATGGCGATGGGATAGGGGATATAAACGGGATCTTGATGAAGCTCGATTATTTACAAGAGCTGGGTGTGAACGTGATATGGCTATCCCCCGTTTATCAATCTCCCAATGATGACAATGGGTACGATATCAGTGATTATAAATCAATCATGACTGAATTCGGGACCATGGCTGATTTCGATAGGTTATTGAAGGCAGTTCATGAACGTGGAATGAAGATCATGATGGACCTGGTGGTCAACCATTCTTCAGATGAACATCCATGGTTCAAGGAATCGCGATCGTCAAAAGATAATCCGAAACGTGATTATTATATTTGGAAACCTGGAAGGAACGGGAAAGAGCCAAATAATTGGGAGTCCATTTTTAAAGGTTCAGCATGGGAATATGATGAAGGAACTGATGAATATTATTTACATTTATTTAGCAGGAAACAACCGGATTTAAACTGGGAGAACCCTAAGCTCCGTGAAGAAATCTACAGCATCATGACATGGTGGCTGGATAAGGGTGTCGATGGCTTCCGGATGGATGTCATCAACTTCCTTTCAAAAGATCAAAGCTATACAGATGGAGCCGTTCATCATGAGAAGCAGTTTGGTGACGGAAGCCCGTTTTTCCTGAATGGCCCGCGCATACATGAGTTTTTACAGGAAATCAATCAACGGGCACTTTCTGGATATGACGTGATTACGGTTGGGGAGATGCCAGGCGTCACACCGGAGGACGCGCAATTATTCACAGGTAAAGATCGTGGTGAGCTACATATGGTCTTTCAATTCGAACATATGGATTTGGGGAGCGGGCCAGAAGGAAAGTGGAGTAATGATAAGTGGAAGCTTACCGATTTAAAGCGAATTCTTACCAAGTGGCAGACTGGTTTGGAGGGGGATGGCTGGAACAGTTTATACTGGAACAACCATGATCAGCCCCGGGTTGTCTCAAGGTTTGGTCATGATGGAAAGTATCGTATTGAAAGCGCTAAGATGCTTGCCGCTTGTCTTCATATGCTTCAGGGTACACCTTATATGTATCAAGGGGAAGAGCTGGGCATGACCAATGTTGCATTTGAAAGCATCGATGAATACCGGGATATCGAAACATTGAATTCATATGACGAACTAGTCAATTCTCATGGCTGGTCAAAAGAGCGGATGATGTCAGCCATCCATGCCCGCAGCCGGGATAATGCGAGAACACCGATTCAGTGGAATGACTCCCGGAACGCAGGATTCACGCAAGGGACTCCTTGGATTAAGGTTAATCCCAATTTTCCCGAGATTAATGCAGAAAATGCCTACAATGATCACAATTCCATTTTTCATTTTTATAAAAAGCTTATCCAATTACGCAAGGCACATGAAATCGTCGTTTATGGCCGTTTTGAACTGCTGTTGCCGGATGATGAACGAATATTTGCCTACACGAGATCATTGGAAGAAGAAAAGCTGTTGGTGCTATGCAATTTTAAAGAAGAGCAGGCTCCCTATACTTTGCCTGAAGAGCTGCATGCATATTCTGCCACAAAGCTGATCGGCAATTATGATCAGGAGGAAGAAGGAATCTCCAGCAAACCCCTGCAACCATATGAATGCCGTGTTTATCTTTTGAAATGAAAAAAGGACCTGTTCTTCTCCGTTTAGGGAAGAACAGGTCCTTTGCGTATTATTTTGATTTAAGGTCACATTCCTCTAGGGGAATGATTTTCGTTTTATGCTTAATTTTATAGCCGAACCATAGGACGAAAAATAGAATCAAGCCAATGTAGGAAACGAACATTGAATTCCAGTCGATCCCATCGCTGCTGAAAGCTTGATAGCCTTGTCCGATGATAATGATAATACAAAGGACAAGTGCGAATATAGGCCCGAATGGGAAGCCTTTTGCCCGGAATGGTAAAGCATTCATGTCAAGGCCTTGAGCTGCGTAGGCTTTGCGGAACCGATAATGGGCAATCGCAATCCCTACCCAGGTGACGAATCCCGCCATGCCTGAAGCGTTCAATAACCAGATATAAACGACGCCATCACCGAAAAATGAAGCTAAGAATGCAACGCAGCCAACTAATGAAGTCACGATAAGTGCATTCACAGGTACTCCTCTTTTATCTAACTTGCCTAGGAATTTCGGTGCTTTCCCATCACGTGCCAAGTCCCATAGCATACGGGTTGAAGCATACATGCCAGAGTTACCGGCAGAGAGTACGGATGATAAAATGATCGCGTTCATGATGGATGCAGCAAATGCAAGGCCGGCCCGTTCAAATACAAGCGTGAATGGACTTACGGCAACATCTTCACTCAATAAACGTGAATCGGTAAACGGAATGATCATGCCAATTACAAAAATGGCTAAGATATAGAATAAGATGATACGCCAGAAAACGGATCTGATCGCTTTTGGGATATTTTTTTCTGGATCCTCACTTTCACCAGCAGTCACTCCAAGCAATTCCGTACCTTGGAATGAAAAGCCGGCAGCCATGAATACGCCTAGAATCGTGAAGAACCCTCCGTTAAAGGGACCTTCGCCCATTGTGAAATTGGAAAAACCAATTGGGTCTTTCCCACCCATGATTCCGAGAATGATCAGAACACCCGTGATCAAGAAAATGACGACTGTCACGACCTTGATCATGGCAAACCAGAATTCTGTTTCCCCGAAACCTTTAACTGACATGTAATTGATAAGAAACATAATGATTAACGCAATGGCACTCCAGATAATTGAAGGGCTATCCGGGAACCAGAACTTCATAATTAAGACAACGGCTGCCAATTCGGCGGCAATGGTGATTGCCCAGTTATACCAGTAGTTCCAACCAATCGCAAAACCGAAAGACGGATCGACGAATTTGGATGCATAGACACGGAACGAACCGGCCACTGGCATGAACGCTGCCATTTCTGCAAGACTTGTCATTAAGTAATAAACCATGATGCCGATGATTGCGTATGCCACCAAGGCACCGCCGGGTCCGGCTGAATGAATGGCCCCGCCACTAGCTAAAAATAAACCTGTTCCTATCGTTCCACCTAATGAAATCATCATTAAATGTCGCGCTTTCAGGCTCCTTTTCAGTTCAGTAGGGCTTGATGTTGATTGTGAATTTGACAATTGATGTTACACTCCTTTTTATTGGAAGGGAACGAAAAATAAAAAAACAGCAGTCGAAAAAGATCGACGGCTGTTTATAATAAACCCGTTTATCCTTCCGAAGATAGCTCCCCACGCTTTGTGAAAAAACGTGACAGTGGTGTTCCTGTTCGGTTACACCGCCAGCAAGAATATACATGGAATATACCCTAACTTCGGCAACTTATCCTTTCAAACGGAGTCTTTAATTTTCCAGAATCTCGTCCGTTTTACTTTTATAAGCTGCAGCCTCTAACTCATCGGTAAATGAGGAAGTATTCAATTTTCTAATATCGTTGCGCCAGTTTGTAAGTGACGTCGGACGATTGTACTCATGAAATTCATGCAATCGTTAATAGATTGCTAGTAATTGAGTAAACTTTACTATATCAAAATTATAAAATAACTTCTGGGATATCGCAATGATTATTTTATGTGGTTATTTTTTCCTAGTAAATCAAAGATGGCAATAAGGAAGAATTCAAATGACGGTATACCAAAATAAAGCATTCTGATAACTAAACGGTACTCCTTTTTATAAGGGCATAATCCAGTTTTACATGTTTGACCACTTCAGGATTCTCAAATAGATCCACTGCCATTTTACCAATCCATTCCAGGGGTAAGGATATGGTCGTGATGTCGAGCATTTCACTCAGGCTATCATTATTGAAGCCGAGAATGGCCACATCTTCCGGTACCCTTATACCCGATTTCTTAGCGGTAAGAATGAAGCCTGCCGCCGTGTCATCATTCGTGATGATGAGAGCTTCAGGTTTGTCCATCATTGAATTCCAATCCTGAAACAATTGTTCACCGTCTTTGATGTGATAACTGCCTTCAAACAGCCATTCCTTATTGTTTAACAGTTTATGTTTTCTCATGATATCGTTAAAGGCCTTTGTTCGATGGGAACTATTTCTGCTCTTTTTACGGCCGAGGCTGTATCCAATTTTCTTATATCCTTTAGCAATCACGTACTCAAGGGCACAGGAGAAAGCTGCATAATGATCAATGCTGATGGATGAGAATTCAGCCTGGGCAGTATCTTCACATAAAATAATCGGTCCGTATTTTTGATAATCCAAGAGGATTTTCATTTCTGAAATCCTTGAACAAACGATGATGCCATCGAGCTGCTTCATTTGCAGCATATTAAAAGCCTGGATTTCTTTCTCTCTGTCATAATTTGTTTGAAAGATGACGATATGACAGCCGATTGCATTTGCCTGTTTAGTGATTCCGTTAACGATTGCCCCGTAATATGGGTGATTGTTGAAGGGGATGATGATGCCGATAAGATTAGTCTTGCCTTTTGAAAGATGAATGGCGTTGATGTTTCTCGTATAATTCAAACGATCGATGGCTTCCAGGACGCTCTTTCTTTTATCGGGGCTTACATATGGATGATCATTCAATACACGAGACACTGTTGAGACAGATACACCAGCACATTGAGCTATTTCTTTAATATTTGTCATGGTATCACCGTTTTTTCTTTTTTTATATTGTACAGTATGAAACCCATTTCAGGGCAAGAGATCAGAGTGAGCCTGCTGAAGATTTCTTCAAATAAGGTCTTGTTCTGGTATTGGTTTCATCCTTTAAGATTGGTTTAAGTCTTAGAGGAGGAGGAGATCATGATGTTCCAAACCTTAATCACCCTGTTTGTGCTTTGCGGAATTGAATTGGGATTTGCGTACTTGGCAATTTCCTTGAAACAGGAAAAATGAGTGGCAATGCACTTTGAATGCGTGAAATCCGCGTTTACTCGTGAACCGCACATTTACTCGTAAATTTCACGTCGTCCCGAAATAGCCTCCATGGTTTATATTCACCATAAAAACTCCACAATATAAATATAACTTCATCGTTACGTTTCATGTACGGAATGACTGTCAGGGAGCTCTCTAGAGGAGATTCCTGACAGTTTTTGCTGTGTGTAAAAGTCATTCGCCTTTTTGAAATGTTTAAAAATAGTTGCACTTTTTTTGTATATTTGTGTATAGTATAAAATAAGTTGTGTAGAGGAAACTTTTTAGCATTTGCGACAATGTAAAAAAATTTACACTTAGTTTTGCACACGGCAAACTATTTTAGAAAGATGAAAAAGGGAGGGAATATGGATGGGTTTTCTAAAATCTATTGGAGGCGTGCTTGCTGCATTGCTGATTTTAACGGGGTGCGGTAATGATATGGCCGAAAGGGATAATGGCAATGGCAAGCTGAATGTCGTTACAACAACGGGAATGATTGGGGATTTGGTTGAGAATATCGGCGGTAAACATGTCGAGGTCACCAGTTTAATGGGACCGGGAGTGGACCCCCATCTATATAAAGCGACACAGGGTGATGTGAAGACACTGGATTCGGCTGATATGATTTTTTATAACGGATTGCATCTTGAAGGGAAAATGACGGATATATTTGAAATGATGAGCAAGGATAAACCGACGATTGCCGTAACGGAAGACTTCAAGGAGAACCAACTTCGCAAAGTGAGTGAAACGGAGCATGATCCCCACGTATGGTTTGATGTAAAGCTTTGGATCGTCGCGGCGGAGGCAGTGAAGAAAGAGTTAATCGCCAATGATCCGGACCATGAAGCGGAGTTTAGAAAAAATTATGAAGAGTACGTTCTGCAATTGGAGGAACTTGATAAATATGTTCAAAATGAAATTAATAAAATACCAGAAGATCAACGGGTGCTCGTTACAGCACATGATGCTTTTGGATACTACGGGCAGTCATATGGCCTGGATGTAAGAGGGCTCCAAGGGATCAATACATTATCGGAATATGGATCAAAAGATGTGACGGATATGCGGAATTATCTTGTGGAGAACAAAATAAAAGCGATTTTCATTGAGTCAAGCGTACCAAAGAAGGCTATCGAGGCAGTCATTCAAGGAGCAGGTAAGCAGGGCCACAAAGTGGAAATCGGCGGTGAATTGTTCTCGGATGCCATGGGTGAAAAAGGGACGGAAGAAGGAACATATATCGGAATGGTCCGTCATAATACCGACACCATCGTCCGTGCTTTGAAATAAGGGGGAGAAACTATGAATCAAGCAGCTTTGAAGGTCGAGAATTTAACGATTGCATATCATAAGAAACCGGTTGTCGAAGATGTCTCATTTGAGGTGCCGGAAGGGAATTTAATCGGTATCATAGGCCCCAATGGAGCAGGGAAGTCCACTTTGATAAAGGGAATTCTCGAATTGATCCCAAAAATATCGGGGCAAATCACAATAAAGGGTTCTACTTATAAATCGATGAGGAAGAGTATCGGCTATGTACCACAGCGGGAGTCAGTGGATTGGGATTTTCCGACCAACGCACTCGATGTCGTGATGATGGGCAGATATGGTCATCTCGGATGGCTGAGGCGACCAGGGAAGTCCGAAAGGCAGAAGGGGATGGAGTGCCTGGAAAAGGTGGGGATGGCTGAATACGCTAACCGCCAGATCAGCCAGCTATCAGGCGGACAGCAGCAACGGATATTCCTGGCCCGTGCATTGGCACAGGAAGCGGATATTTATTTTATGGATGAACCGTTCGTAGGGGTGGATGCCGCAACAGAGAAAGCGATCATACAATTGCTGATGGAATTGAAGGAAAAAGGCAAAACCGTTCTGGTTGTGCACCATGACCTATCCACCGTGAAGGAATATTTCGACTGGACGATGTTATTGAATAAAAAGGTGATGAAAATAGGCCCGACAGAAGAAGTGTTCATTCCCGAATACTTACAGGCAACATATGGAGGCCGCCTAGCGATACTATCAGACACAAAGTCCGGCCTTTTATTAAAATGAGGTGTACACGATGAACATAATGGATATTATTACTGATCCAAATACAAGGTGGATATTGCTTGGCACGATGTTCCTCGGATTAAGCAGCGGGGTCATCGGCAGCTTTGCCTACCTCAGAAAGCAGTCTTTGCTTGGCGACACGCTCGCACATGCAGCGTTACCCGGTATCTGTGTCGCCTTTATGTTAACTGGAGTGAAATCAACTTCCTACTTTCTAATAGGTGCTGCACTAGCTGGTTTAGTGGCTGTCTTCTTGATCAGTGTGCTTACGAGATACAGTAAGATCAAGCAGGATGCGGCCTTGGGAATCGTCTTATCTTCTTTCTTTGGCTTCGGAATTGTCATGCTTACGCAGATCCAGCAGAGCGAGTATGGAAACCAGAGTGGATTGGATACCTTTCTATTCGGGCAGACGGCGTCAATGGTCATGTCAGATGTATATATGATGATGACTGTTTCCTTTATTCTCATTTTCACTTGTACCGTATTTTTTAAAGAATTCAAATTACTGTCCTTTGATCCTGGGTTTGCTAAGGGGATGGGATTGCCGGTTGTTTTTCTGGATTATTTCATCATGATGCTGATCGTGGCAGCTGTAGTGATCGGTATCCAGGCTGTAGGCGTCGTATTGATGGCATCTTTACTGATCACGCCTGCGGTATCTGCGAGGTATTGGACGGAGCGGCTGCATATCATGGTCATCCTGTCTGGTATATTCGGAATGTTGAGCGGTGTGTCTGGAACGTTGATCAGTACATCAGTCAATGATTTGCCAACAGGACCGTTAATTGTCTTATCCGCGACGGTATGGTTTTTCTTTTCGATGCTTTTTGCACCTAAACGCGGAGTGCTTTCATCTGTATGGAGAAGGGTATCGACGAAAAAGAAATATTCTCTCGAACAGGATAGAAGGAAAAGGAGCCACTCATCATGAATGATTTTTGGATTATCTTAGTCGGAGCATTAGTGGCGGGTGCTTGCAGTGTATTAGGGTGTTTTTTGATAGTCAGGAAAATGACGTTGATTGGGGATGCCATCAGTCATTCCGTTTTGCCGGGAATCGTATTGGCATTTTTAATAACCGGAACCCGTGATTCGGTTCCAATGCTGATAGGGGCTGCTGCGCTCGGCTTGCTTACCGTATTCTTGATCCAGCTTTTCCAATCGTCGGGCGTTCAATCTGACGCAGCGATCGGGATTGTATTCACTTCCCTTTTTGCAACGGGGATCGTACTTGTGAGCTTGTATACGCAACAAATAGATTTTGACCTGGAACATGTCCTTTATGGCGAAATAGCTTATACTCCGTGGAACACGATGACAATCGCGGGAATCGAAGCTGGACCAAAAGCTGTTTGGATAGTCGGCAGTTGTTTTATCCTGAACCTCATAATGATCTTCCTTTTCTTCAAACAGTTTAAACTCGTTTCATTTGATCCATCACTTGCGGCTGCAATGGGAATTCCTGTACTGTTCTTTCATTACTTATTGATGAGCCTTATTTCACTGACAACTGTAGCTTCTTTTGATAGTGTAGGTTCCATTTTAGTAGTTGGAATGCTCATCATACCTGCGGCAACGGCTTATCTGCTGTCAGACCGTTTAAGCCGCATGATATTGGTCAGTATCGGGGTCGGGGTGCTAAGTTCCGTCATCGGCTACTATTCAGCCACCATTTTGGATGCCTCGATATCAGGTTGCATGGTGGGTTCGGCCGCCATATTATTCGGATTGGCCTTTCTCTTTTCCCCAAGCCATGGATTGGTCAGTAGATTGCTGAAACGGAGAAAATCAAAGGAATCACATGCATAGCTCTCCCTGCCTACAGGCTTCAAGGAAATAACTCCATGAAGCCTGTAAACTATTCTTCTATATAGTTGTGATTTTATTTGTTTAAAGTATAATGAATAAGTGTATTTATAGAAGTATCGCAGGAGCCTTTTTAAGGGAGAGTTAAGTATGGAAGAACAAAATAAATTTTCATCACGAATAGATTTTTCTTTGGTTACAATATTGCTGTTATTATGCGTTGGAAGTTGCCTAGCAATCTATAGTGCCCAAACGACTGGACAGTACGCTGAAAACTTCTTAATTAAACAAATTTTTTGGTATATAGTAGGAATCGGAATCGTATTAGGGTTCATCACCCTTGATTCGGATCAGTTGAAAAAAATTTCTTGGTACGCCTATGGCTTCGGATTATTTTTGCTTTTTTTGCTGATCATTATGCCGGATAGCATCGTTCCTGTCCGAAATGGTGCGAAAAGTTGGTTCATCATTCCGGGAATCGGTTCGATTCAGCCATCGGAATTCATGAAGGTTTTCCTGATCCTGGCTTTAGCAAATGTCATCTCAAACCATCATCTCAAAAACACGCTGAAAACAATTCAAACGGATATCTGGCTGCTTATTAAAATCGGTCTAGTTACCGGTGCCCCTTTATTGTTAATCATGCAACAGCCTGATTTGGGTACCTCGCTTGTCATCATGTCAATCATGCTCGGAATGATTTTCATATCAGGGGTAACATGGAAGATCCTGCTGCCAATCGTTTCGGGAGGAATTGTCGTCGCTTCAACGGTTCTGTACTTTGTACTTTGGAAGCCGGAAATCCTGGAAAAATATCTAGGGGTAAAATCCTATCAATTCGGCCGCATCTATTCTTGGCTGGATCCATATAATTATGCCAGCTCCGAAGGGTATCACTTAACCAAATCCTTACTGGCCATCGGCTCCGGCCAGACCACAGGAAAGGGAATCGGTTCGAGGGAAGTTTATTTGCCTGAGAGTCATTCGGATTTCATTTTCAGCATCATCGGTGAAGAATTCGGCTTCATCGGATCAAGCATCATTATTTCCTTGTTTTTCCTATTGATTTACCATATAACAAAAACAGGAATGGACACGAAAAATAACTTCTATACATATATCTGTGTTGGCGTTATAAGCATGTTGACGTTCCACGTTTTTCAAAATATCGGCATGACTGTAGGCCTTTTGCCGATTACGGGGATTCCGCTTCCATTTGTCAGTTATGGAGGAAGCTCGCTAATGGGGAACATGATGGCCATGGGCTTAATATTCAGCATTCGGTATCACTATAAGAAGTATATGTTTTCTACGGATATCTAAAGATAAAGCCGGCCCCCCATGGGCCGGCTTTATTTGTAGCAAAAAAACAAAAGGAGCAGAATCCACGCCACTTAATGTTTGCTTATTGAATGTTCGTTCCAGATGGAAATTGATTTTTATAACCGGAAAATTGTTGATATGATTGGCCTAAGCTGGTAGCTTGCGCCTTTTCTAAACTATACCAGCCTTTTTCGAACATAAGGTTATAGAGTTCGCGCTGCATCTCCTGATTTTCTTTGGAAACGGAGAAAATGTCTTGGAATAATGCTTGGTTACTCATTTCATGCAGGGCAACGGAAAGGGAGTTACAAAAGTACTTTTCAGTTGAAAGCATATCATTTATAAAATCCCTGTCATTCATTTGCGGTGTCTTTGCCACGGGAGATTCAGGATTTTGGACTTTGTTTTCATTGGGCATCAAGAACCCTCCTTTACTGGTATTGTTGTTGACCCTGATTTTGGTCCGGGTTCAAATGTTTCAAAATGGTATCGTAATGGCGTTGATGCATGAGTCCGCACCGATTTAATGCATCAATGATTTGCGGGTCCTTACATTGTGTGGCAAAAAAATGTGCTTTTTTAACCGCATTCAGATTCCACGCAAGCATATCGGTTAAGTATAAGCTATCTTTCACCGAAACCATTTCCGGCGGCTGCTTCATAAAGCCGGTGGACTGCTGTTGGCTGTTAAACGAATTTTGCTGTTCCATCATTCTACCTCCTTAAGTGTTCTTTAAACGAGCTTAATTTTCCCTTCATGAAATTTTTTTATTCTTGATTCTAAATATCTGAAAAATGAATTAAATGGTAAAATAATCTTGTGCATCTATTTTCCAAAATGATTTGGAGGGGAATGCAGATGGAAAGAATTTTGAAAAATCTATTCCTTTTTTTATCAAAGAATAAAGGCATGACAAAGGCTGCGAAAAAATACGGGCTGCGGTTTGGTGCATCTCGTTTCGTGGCAGGAGAATCCTTGGATATGGCATGTGATGTGATTGCTGATCTTAACCGGAAAGGGCTTGCTGTCACCATTGATTATTTAGGTGAATTCATTGAAGATGAACAAGAAGCTGGGAAGATGGCAGATGAGTGCATCGAAGCTATCCGGATGATTGGCACAAATGAACTGGATTCACAGTTATCCCTGAAGCTGACCTCGATGGGCTTGGATGTATCCGAACAAGTCGTAATGAATAACATGCGGAGGATCTTGGATGAAGCTAAAGCCCATCGTGTTTTCGTGACGCTTGATATGGAAGATTTTCCGCGCTGTCAGCCGACTTTGGATGTATTCAAAAACCTAAAGTCTGAATATAATGAATTGGGGACTGTCATTCAAGCTTATCTGTATCGGACTGAGAAGGATATTGAGGAGCTGGATGCATACCATCCGAATCTAAGACTTGTTAAAGGGGCTTATAAAGAACCAAGGGAAGTGGCTTTTCCCGAGAAAAAAGATGTGGATGAGAATTTCAAGAAAATCATCAAGAAGCATATGCAAAATGGAAATTACACTGCCGTTGCCACGCATGATGATAAAATCATTGATTATACGAGGGACTTGGTCAAAGATCAGGGAATTACCCGGGATCGATTTGAATTTCAAATGTTATATGGCATCCGCACTGAAAAACAGCTTGAACTTGCTAAAGAAGGATATAAGGTAAGGGTGTATGTTCCTTATGGTACGGATTGGTATGGATATTTCATGCGCCGCCTTGCGGAGAGACCGGCCAATATTGCTTTCGTTTTAAAAGGCCTATTCAAGAAATAGGAAGCGAGAGCCGCCCCGGAAAAGGAACGGCTGCTCAAATTAAGAAGATTATCTTTTGAACTGGTTGTTCTGGCTGTTCACTTTATTGATTCCATGTTGACGTTCAGCGCCAGGGCCGGCATTGCCTTTAACGCTTGCTGCGCTTACGGCTGCTTTAGAAGGATTATCTTTACGCTTCATTATATAAGTCACCTCCTGCCCGGTTATTTTTTACTGAACGGAGGAGAAATAACCAAAAGAACTCGGAGAAAAAAATATTTTTTTTCCTGTTTAATCATTGCGGAATTTCCAAATATATTCTATATTAGAAATAAGAAAAAATATTCAAAATTTTTTTGAATTAAAAATGAATGAGCATTCATTCAATAAATTGCGTAAGGGGGATATGAACTTGGTTCGACAAATACGAAAGGCTGCTGTTCTAGGGTCAGGAGTTATGGGATCAGGGATTGCTGCACACCTTGCTAACATCGGCATTCCGACTTTATTATTGGATATTGTACCTCGTGAACTCACTGAGGATGAAAAGAAAAAGGGACTGACATTAGATAATAAACAAGTGCGTAACCGCATCAGCCAAACTGCGATTACGAAACTTTTAAAAATGAAACCAGCTCCGCTTTCGGCTAAGGGAAACATTGCGTTGATCGAGGCGGGAAACCTGGAAGATGATATAAGTCGTTTAAAGGATGTCGATTGGATCATCGAAGTGGTCGTTGAGAAGCTTGAGGTTAAGCAAACTGTGTTTGCCCAGGTTGATCAGCATCGTAAACCGGGAAGCATCGTTTCTTCGAATACATCCGGAATTTCAATCGAAGCGATGGCAGAAGGCCGTTCGGAGGACTTTCAAAAGCACTTCCTGGGAACCCACTTCTTCAATCCGCCGCGTTATCTTAAGTTGTTGGAGCTCATCCCAACTGAAGCAACTTCACCAGAAGTGCTCGAATACATGAAACGATTCGGCGAAGATGTACTGGGAAAAGGTGTCGTCGAAGCCAAGGATACCCCTAACTTTATCGCAAACCGCATTGGAACTTATGGTTTATTGGTCACTCTGCGGGAAATGCAAAACGGCGGATACAGTGTTGGTGAGGTCGATTCGGTTACAGGTCCGTTGATTGGAAGGGCAACTAGCGCGACTTTCCGGACACTTGATGTAGTTGGATTGGATACCTTTGCACATGTTGCCAGAAACGTATATGAACAGGTGGATGGAGAAGAAAAAGAAGTTTTCAAAATACCTGATTTCATGAATGAAATGCTTAAGAATGGGTGGCTTGGAAGCAAGTCAGGCCAAGGATTTTTCTTGAAAAAAGGAAAGGAAATCCTTGAACTGAATCCCGAAACCCTTGAATATGCTGCACGAAAAAGATTAAAAACGCCTTCCATCGAAATGGCTAAACAGGCCAAGGGCTTGGAAAATAAAATGAAAGCGCTTGTTTATAGCGAAGACCGTGCCGGCCAATTACTTTGGAATGTTCTGAATCCGGCGCTTGTGTATTCTGCCCAGCTGCTTGGGGACATCGCGGATGACATCGTGGCGATCGATCAAGCGATGAAATGGGGCTTCGGATGGTCCACAGGCCCTTTTGAAACCTGGGATGCGATAGGGGTAGAAAAATCGGTAGCCCGAATGGAAGCGGAAGGCATCACCGTTCCGCAATGGGTGAAGGATATGCTCGCTAAAGGCATCACTTCTTTCTATAAAGAAGAAAATGGCATAGTTCACTATTATAATAATGGTGAATATAAGGAACTTGTTGCAAATCCTAAAGTGATCAATCTTAAAGCGATCAAGAAACAAAAAGGCGTAATCAAGAAAAACAGTGGTGCAAGCTTGATGGATATCGGCGATGGAGTGGCACTTCTTGAATTCACTTCACCGAATAATGCAATCGGTCTGGATATCATACAAATGATCAATGCGGCGGTCGACGAAGCGGAAGCGAATTTTAAAGGCTTGGTCATCGGAAACCAAGGAAAGAATTTCTGTGTAGGCGCTAATATTGCAATGATGCTGATGGAAGCGCAGGATGACAATATTTTTGAACTCGATATGGTCATCAGCCAATTCCAAAAGGCGATGCTTAAAATCAAGTACAGTGCAGTTCCTGTAGTGGTTGCCCCGTTTAATATGACACTTGGCGGGGGGGCAGAAGTGTCCCTTCCGGCAGCGCGCATCCAGGCAACGACTGAAACGTATATGGGACTAGTGGAAGCTGGTGTAGGTTTGATCCCAGGCGGCGGCGGGACTAAAGAACTTTATGTCAAGACGTTGAGGAATATGCCGAAGGGCGTCGACTTCGACTTACAGAAAGTGGCCAACCAAGTATTTGAAACGGTCGCCATGGCAAAAGTTTCGACCTCCGCCGAGGAAGCGAGAGGGAATAATTTCCTTAATTCAGCGGATGGAATAAGCGTGAATGCGGATCATCAGCTATATGATGCGAAACAGGCGGTACTTTCCATGCATGAACAAGGTTATACCGCTCCGGCCTGCACAAAGATCCCTGTCGTAGGTGAAACGGGATATGCCGCACTTCTATTAGGGGCGGAATCCATGCGCCTTTCGGGTTTCTTATCAGAGCATGACCTTGTTATAGCCAAAGAGCTTGCATACGTCCTGGCAGGGGGAAAACTCCCATTTGGCACGGAAGTAGATGAACAGTATATCTTGAACCTAGAAAAACAGGCATTCCTAAAACTGATTTCGACTCCGAAATCCCAGGCAAGGATGCAGCATATGCTTGTTAAAGGCAAACCACTCCGTAATTGATGAATAGACGAAGAAATGGCCAAAACGAAGATTAATAGATCGATAGCTTAAAAATGAGTAAGGGGGATCCTCATGAAAGAAGCGGTAATAGTAGCTGGAGCAAGGACTCCGGTAGGAAGAGCGAAAAAAGGTTCTCTTGCCAGTGTACGTCCTGATGATTTAGGGGCTCTTGTTGTAAAGGAAACGTTAAAGCGTGCAGGGAATTATGAAGGCACCATCGATGACCTGATTATCGGTTGTGCAATGCCTGAAGCGGAGCAAGGATTGAACATGGCTCGTAACATTGGGGCATTGGCAGGATTGCCTTATACAGTACCGGCCATAACGATTAATCGTTACTGTTCAAGCGGGCTGCAAAGCATCGCTTATGGAGCGGAAAGGATCATGCTCGGCCAAAGTGATACTGTCATTGCAGGCGGAGCGGAATCCATGAGCCTTTTGCCAATGATGGGCCATGTAACACGTCCGAACGCGAGACTTGCGGAAACGGCACCGGAATATTATATGGGTATGGGCCACACTGCTGAAGCCGTTGCAAAAAAATACGGCATTTCCCGTGACGATCAAGATGCGTTTTCTGTTCGTAGTCATCAAAAGGCGGCGAAGGCCATTGCAGAAGGAAAGTTTTCGGATGAGATCGTACCGGTTGACGTAACCCTTCGTTCAGTGGGACCAGATCTTAAGTTAAAGGAAAAATCATTTACATTTACACAGGATGAGGGCGTTCGTCCAGGCACCACTGCTGAAGTGCTAAAAAAACTAAGACCTGCATTCTCTGTTACAGGATCCGTAACAGCAGGGAATTCATCACAAACGAGTGATGGTGCAGCCGCGGTCATGGTCATGGATGGGGAAAAGGCCTCTTCATTAGGGATGAAACCGATGGGTAAGTTCCGTTCCTTTGCTGTAGCAGGAGTACCGCCTGAAATCATGGGTATCGGACCGATTGCAGCCATTCCTAAAGCTTTGAAGCTAGCGGGTCTTGAGTTATCGGATATTGGTTTATTTGAATTGAATGAAGCCTTTGCTTCCCAATCCATTCAAATCATTCGTGAGCTCGGTTTGAATGAAGAGATTGTCAATGTAAATGGCGGAGCCATCGCCTTAGGCCATCCACTAGGATGTTCGGGGGCAAAATTGACATTAAGCCTGCTACATGAAATGAAGCGCAGAAACCAACAGTTCGGAGTCGTGACAATGTGTATCGGCGGCGGAATGGGTGCTGCTGGAGTATTTGAATTATTGGCGTAATCCCACCCCTCCCGGAAGCTGTCATGCTTCCGGCGGGTTTACTATCTTAAATACTTAGGAGGAAATAATATGTCCAATCAAACTACAGATAACCTCATTAAAGGCGGAGCCTTTTTAGTAGAAGATATTACGTATGATCAAGTGTTTACACCGGAAGATTATTCTGATGAGCATAAAATGATTGCCAAAACTGCCGAGGATTTCGTAGTGAATGAAATTCTGCCGCAGGTTGAACATTTAGAAAACCATGAATTTGACCGTTCCGTTAAATTACTGAAGCATGCAGGTGAAATCGGTTTACTTGGTGCTGACGTTCCTGAGGAATACAGCGGATTGGGTCTTGATAAAATCAGTTCGGCATTGATTACAGAAAAAATGGCACTTTCAGGCGGCTTTGGAATTACGCATGGTGCACATGTAGGTATCGGATCTTTGCCGATCGTATTATTCGGGAATGAAGAACAAAAGAAAAAATACCTCCCTTTACTGGCAACGGGTGAGAAGATTGCTGCGTATGCATTAACAGAACCAAGCTCAGGTTCAGATGCCTTGGGAGCAAAAACGACAGCGAAATTGAATGCCGAAGGAACACACTATATTCTAAATGGTGAAAAACAGTGGATTACAAATGCAGGTTTTGCAGATGTCTTCTGTGTATACGCCAAAATCGACGGCGAACAATTCTCCGCTTTCATTGTTGAGCGTGATTATGATGGCGTATCAACTGGTGCTGAAGAGAAGAAAATGGGAATCAAAAGTTCATCTACACGTACATTAATCCTTGAAGATGTACATGTACCAGTCGAAAACCTTTTGGGTGTAGCCGGAAAAGGACATGTTATCGCTTTCAATATCCTGAATATCGGCCGTTATAAATTAGGCGTCGGTGCTGTCGGCGGATCTAAACGTGCCCTTGAGATTACAGCAGCTTATACGAATCAACGTCAACAGTTCAAAACGAAAATTTCCGATTTTAACTTGACGAAAGAAAAACTTGCAACAATGGCATCCAAAATTTATGCAGCAGAAAGCTCTGTATACCGTACCGTTGGCCTTTATGAACAAAGACAAAGCAAATTGACGGATGAGCAAGTGAAAGATGGGAAATCAATGGCGGCTGCAATCGCTGAATATGCCATTGAGTGTTCATTGAATAAATTCTTCGCTTCCGAAGTGTTGGATTATGTTACGGACGAAGGCGTACAGCTTCATGGAGGCTATGGTTTCATGCAGGAGTATGAAATTGAAAAAGCATATCGTGATTCCCGGATTAACCGGATCTTTGAAGGTACAAATGAAATCAATCGATTGCTTGTCCCTGGAACTTTCCTGAAGAAAGCACTTAAAGGGGAATTGCCGCTTCTTCAAAAGGCTCAAAGCCTGCAAGAGGAATTAATGATGATGATGCCGGAAGAACCTGGCGATGAGCCATTGGCACAAGAAAAAATGCTTGTTAGAAACGCTAAGAAAATCGGGATTCTGGCAGCTGGCCTTGCTGCACAGAAATACGGCAAAACTCTTGATCAAGAACAAGAAATCCTCTCCAACATTGCTGATATCGCATCCCTTGCCTATGCAGCGGAATCCGTGGTATTGCGTACGGAAAAAGCAATAGCAGCTACAGGTCTGGAGAAGAACAAACAAAAGGTGCTTTACACTGAAATCTTCGTTCAGGAAGCTTTCAATGAAATAGAACAGCACGCAAAGGAAACGTTAATCGCAGTGGAAACAGGCGATACTCTTCGCATCATGCTTGCGTCGCTCCGCAAGCTGACAAGACATAATCCGATCAATGTCATTGCGAAAAAGCGTGAAGCTTCCGTCAAGGTAATCGAAGCTGAAAAATATGCTCTTTAAGCAATGAATCAAAATCAGTAAAGGGAATGCCCGTAAAGGCATTCCCTTTATTTCCTTTGAGTGAAATCGCATTGGAAATTCAAAAGACAATTCGTTGTATTGCGTGATGAAAACGGGTATTCTATTGATAGGTGGTGAAATGATGGGCTTAACATTATATTGGTACCCAAAATGCGGCACATGCCGTAACGCGAAGAAGTGGCTGGATAATCATGAACTGCAATATGAAGCAATCCATATAGCGGAAAATCCTCCTTCGCGAACAGAAATAGAGCAACTATATAAAATCAGCAATTTGGAGTTGAAGAAGTTTTTCAATACTAGCGGTCAAAAATATCGGGAGCTGGGCTTAAAGGATAAGCTGAAAGAAGCTTCTGAAGCAGAGATGCTTGATATATTGTCCACAGATGGCATGCTTCTGAAAAGGCCGATTGTTACGGATGGCACCAAAGTGACGGTAGGTTTCAAAGAGGAGCAATTCGAACAGGTTTGGAACTGAAAATTTCTCGAAATATTTGGTTAATTCCTTACTTAAACAAACAATCTACCTTATAATGGAATAGATAAAATAAGATGTACATATGGAGGGTTAATAATGACAACAACACCAAAAGAACTTCGTTACACTAAAGAACATGAATGGGTCAAAACGGAAGATGGAACAGTGCGCATTGGAATTACAGCTTTCGCACAGTCCGAGCTTGGGGACATCGTATTCGTTGAGCTTCCGGAAATCGGCGATGAATTGAAAGCGAACGAACCATTCGGAAGTGTTGAATCCGTTAAGACCGTTTCTGAGCTTTATGCACCTATCAGTGGCAAGGTTGTTGAAGTAAACGAAGATTTAAGTGACAACCCTGAATATGTAAATGAGTCTCCTTATGAAAAGGCATGGATGGTCGTGCTTGAACCATCTGATAGCAGTGATATTGAAAACTTGATGAGCGCTGAAGAGTATGAGAGTTTAATCAACGGTTAAAAAGAAGGAGAGGGGGGACTGAAAAGGCCTGCTCTCTTTTTCATTTTGTACCGTGGCAGTTGCACACATAATTCGTGAGATGGAGTGATGACATGGAGTGGGGCGAATTCGATAAAGTGATCATTGTAGAAGGCAGTTCCGATAGAAGAAAAGTTGCCTCCGTTTTAAATGAAGATGTGGAAATAAGATGTACGAATGGGACCATATCATTAACTAAGCTGGATGAATTAGTGGATGAATTGATGGACCGTGATGTTTATCTCCTTTTTGACGCAGATGAATCAGGAGAAAAGCTGCGGAAGCAGTTCCGAAGGGAAATGCCTGAAGCGAACCACCTGTATATTAATAAAATGTACAAAGAAGTGGAAAGCTCGCCCGAACATCATATCGCAACTGTGCTTTTATCTGCCAATATGAATGTGAAAATGAAATTTTTAAGTCAAAGGGTGAACGACTAATTGATGCAGGAATGGAAAGAAGAAGAGTGTAAGCTTGCTGTTGAAAATGGGGAAACCTTTTGCTTATATTTATATACCCCTTTATGCGGCACTTGTCAGGTTGCCTCCAAAATGCTGACGATATCCTTGGAGCTATTCCCGGAATTGAAGGCAGGCAAGGTGAATATGAATTATGTCCAAGCAATTGCCGAATCATATGAAATCGAAAGTGTTCCTTGTTTATTGCTTTTCAAAGAAGGACAGCTGCACAAAAAAATATACGCCTTTCAATCCGTTCCTTATTTGTACGGATTGCTTAAGGAAATCAGCTAAGAAACCAATCAGAACCGTGGTTGGTTTCTTTGTTGCGGACATATGAATGCAGATGAAGTTAAACAAAGAATATTCTAACAATTCATTGACTGATTTAATCTAAAATGCTATATTTTGAATTAAGTAACGGCAGAATTTAATAGTTCTTATCAAGAGTGGCGGAGGGACTGGCCCGACGAAGCCCGGCAACCGGTATAAATTTTATATACGGTGCTAATTCCAGCAGAGTGTTGGCTCTGGTAGATGAGGTGTGTTCTTGAAACCTCTTCTTATTGAAGTGGTTTTTTTGTTTATAAAAGACCAGATATCATCATATAATTCCAACTAAATCCATAGAAAAAGGTGAAATCATATGTCAGAGAAAAAGTTGCGTTTCGAAACATTGAGTGTTCATGGCGGTCTGCAAGCTGATGAAACAGGTGCCCGTGCAGTTCCTATTTACCAAAGCAATGCATACTTGTTCAAGGATACCGACCATGCAGCGAATTTATTTGGCCTAAAGGAGAATGGCTATATATATTCACGACTTCATAATCCCACGATCAGCGTTTTTGAGGAAAGAATGGCCTTATTGGAAGGCGGAATCGGCGGATTGGCAACAGCAAGCGGAATGGCTGCCATCTCACTTTCAATCCTGAATATTGCCGCTGCAGGGGATGAGATTGTTTCAGCCTCTACATTATATGGGGGTACGTATAACCTTTTTGAAAATACTCTTCCTAAATATGGGATTAAAGTGAAGTTCGTTTCTCCCGATGACCCTGAAAATTTCAAAAGGGCGATTACGCCAAGAACTAAAGCCATTTTTGCTGAAACGATCGGAAATCCAAGTTTGAGGGTGCTTGATATTGAGGCGGTAGCGAAAATCGCCCATGATGCCGGAATACCTTTAATCATTGATAATACCTTTGCGACACCGTATCTATGCAGACCAATTGATTTTGGAGCGGATATTGTCATCCATTCCGCTACAAAATGGCTTCTGGGAAATGGAACGACGCTTGGCGGTGTCATCGTGGATGGAGGGAAATTCGATTGGAACTCGCCAAATTACCCTGGCTTCACGGAGCCTGACCCAAGTTACGACAATCTGGTATACGCCGAGGCAGTTGGACCTGCCGCATTCATAACGAAAGCCCGAGTCCAGTTACTCCGTGATTTAGGCCCTGCGCTAAGTGCCCAAAGTGCATTCCAGTTTACGCTTGGACTTGAAACGCTGCATGTAAGGATGAAAGAGCATCTAGCAAACACCAAGTCTGTCATTAAATATTTAAAAAACCATCCTGCGGTGAATTGGGTTTCACATCCTGGTGATGAGGATCATCCCGATAAAGCCCTTGCGGATAAATATTTGCCAAAGGGAGCTGGATCTGTCGTTACATTTGGGATACAAGGTAATCGAGAAGCTGGGGCAAAACTTATCAATTCTGTGGAATTATGGTCCCATGTAGCGAATGTCGGGGATGCGAAGAGCTTGATCATCCATCCAGCCAGTACGACCCATCAACAATTGAATGAGGCGGGTCTTGTGAAAGCGGGTGTGAGTGCCGACCAAGTCCGCTTATCGATTGGGATTGAAAATGTAGAGGATTTAATAGAAGATTTGGAGCAGGCAATTGAAAAAGCGACGAATATCGTCTCCTTGACATCCAAAACGGTTTAAGTAAAGTTTCTGTATGCTTGTACTAGAAATATTATACATTGCGCTCCTTTTTTATCTATGATAAAATTTCACCATACTAAAGAACTTAATGTTGTACAAATATTCTATATATTAGCTCTTATCAAGAGAGGTGGAGGGATGTGCCCGATGAAACCCGGCAACCGACAAGGAGATTTCCTTGGAAAGGTGCCAATTCACACAAAGTTTAATCACTTTGGAAGATGAGAGGAAGGCCTGTTTCTTCACCTGCCTTTCTGCTCATGCAGAAAGGTTTTTTCTGTTTTAATGGGGTAAACTTTTACATGATATGAGAAACAGACTAATAATGTAGAGAAATCAACTAAGTTCATAGGTTTTATTGGATAAAAGAGGTGAGGGTTAATGATTACATTGACGAAAGTCAGTAAGCTTTTCCGAACAGGAAAAGGAAACAGTGAGACGATCAAGGCTGTAAATAATGTGAATGTTGAAATAAATAAAGGCGAGATTTTCGGTATCATCGGTTACAGTGGAGCGGGGAAAAGTACTTTGATCAGAATGCTCAATGGATTGGAAACACCAACAGAGGGATCCGTTGTGGTGGCTGAGAAGGAAATTTCAAAAATTAAAGGCGCTCAGCTCCGTAAGGCCCGTCAAGAAATCAGCATGATTTTCCAACATTTCAATCTATTATGGTCAAGGACCGTTCAGGAGAATATATCTTTCCCATTGGAAATTGCAGGAGTTTCTAAAACTGAACGAACCAAACGTGTGAACGAATTGATCAAGTTAGTCGGACTGGAAGGCAGGGAAAAGGCATATCCTTCACAATTAAGCGGAGGGCAAAAGCAAAGGGTGGGAATTGCCAGGGCTCTGGCAAATGACCCTAAAGTGCTCCTGTGTGATGAAGCGACTTCTGCCTTGGATCCGCAGACTACCGACTCCATACTCGAATTGCTAGTTGACATCAATCAGCGCTTGGGGTTGACGATCGTCTTGATAACACATGAAATGCATGTGATACGCAAAATCTGCCATCGCGTCGCCGTAATGGAAAGCGGGCAAGTTGTTGAACAGGGACCTGTCCTGGATGTTTTCAGGAACCCTAAAGAACAAATGACGAAGCGTTTCGTGCAACAGGTAACGGAACCGGAAGAAACGAAAGAAACGATGGACCATTTGTTCGAACGCTATCCTGCAGGCAAAGTGATTCAATTGACCTTTGTAGGCGATCATGCAGAAAGCCCGTTGATCACCAAGCTTGTACGTAACTTCGAGTTGGATGTCAATATCGTTCAAGGTAAGATATCCCAAACAAGAAGCGGTTCATATGGAACATTGTTTATCCATCTTGATGGCACAGAGGATGAAATGCTCCGCGCAATCGAATTCATTAAAGCACAGCAGGTAGGCGTGGAGGTGATTACTCATGCTTGAAGAATTATTGCCGAATGTTGATTGGGAAGACATTATTGAAGCTACGAGGGAAACGCTTTACATGACAAGCGTCTCTGTAGTGGCAACCTTTTTTATAGGCATAATATTAGGATTAATCCTGTTCCTGACAGGGAAAGGTAATATGTGGGAAAACCGGACAGTCAACGGGATCATGAGTGCTGTCGTCAATATATTCCGTTCCATTCCATTTCTTATTTTGATCGTGCTGCTCATTCCTTTCACTAAAGCGCTTGTCGGTTCCATGATCGGAGAGAACGCTGCACTGCCGGCACTTATTATCGGTGCGGCCCCATTTTATGCGCGTATGGTTGAAATCGGCCTTCGTGAAATCGATAAAGGTGTAATTGAAGCCGCTAAATCGATGGGGGCAAAAACGAGCACGATCATTTGGAAGGTCCTTCTTCCAGAGTCGATGCCCGCCCTTATTTCCGGGATTACGGTAACATCGATTGCATTGGTTGGATATACCGCAATGGCCGGGGTCATCGGCGCAGGCGGGCTCGGTAATCTAGCCTATTTGGACGGTTATCAAAGAAATCAAAATGACGTTACGCTTGTAGCGACGATCGTTATTCTAATTATCGTCTTCATAATTCAAATTATTGGAGATGTGATTACATCTAAATTGGACAAAAGATAAAGGGAGATGAATAGGATGAAAAAGTTTTTAGGATTTGCATTAATTTTAGTGTTATCTATCGCTTTGGCTGCTTGTGGAAGTGAAAAGGATAAAAGTGGCAGTGATACGGAGAAAGAATCGAAGAAAATAGTTGTAGGGGCATCCAATGTTCCTCATGCTGAAATCCTTGAGGAAGCTAAGCCGCTTCTTAAAGAAAAAGGAATCGAATTGGAAATCGAAACGTTCCAGGACTATGTTTTACCGAATAAGGCGTTGAATGATAAGGAATTGGATGCTAACTACTTTCAACACATTCCATATTTAGAGGGGCAAATTAAAGAAAATGGATATGACTTCGTTAATGCTGGCGGAATCCATATCGAGCCGATTGCTCTATATTCACAAAAATATAAAAGCATTGATAAACTTCCGGAAGGCGCAACAATTATTATGAGCAGCTCTGTCGCTGATCATGGACGAGCTTTATCCCTTTTGGAAAAGAATGGCCTGATCACTTTGAAAGAAGGCATCGATAAAACAACGGCTACAACTAAAGACATCGTTGAAAATAAGAAAAACCTTAAATTCGATGCTGATTATGAAGCGGCCCTGCTTCCTAAAATTTATGAGAGTGGCGAAGGCGATGCAGTCTTGATCAACTCCAACTATGCAATTGACGCCGGTTTGAATCCGCTTGAAGATTCGATTGCGATTGAAGATTCGGAATCACCATATGTGAATGTCATTGCCGTAAACAAAGGTGACGAAAATAAAGAAGCAATAAAAGCGCTTGTAGAAGTATTGCATTCTAAAGAAATTCAAGATTTCATTCTTGAAGAATACAAAGGTGCAGTTGTACCGGCGGATAAATAATTCAAGAATGGGCGACCTGATTTAATTCAGACCGCAGTTTGTAAACAAAAAGGTTTCGGAATAGTCTCATTCCGAAACCTTTTTGATTTTTATTGGATTTGAGGCAGTTAAAGCGATTTGTACTCACGATAGCCCTCTTTATTCTTTGTTGAGTTCTTTAAAATATCGCCTATGGGCAGAGATAACAATCAAAAACGTTCATATTACATATAGTCATGATTGCGGAAGAATTCTTCTTTTGTAAGAGGACGTGTATAGGGTAAAGCTGGTGTTTTGTTGCATCTGCGGCAATAGCTACTTCTCAATCACTTGTTCAACCAGAGGCTCTAAGATAAGACATGAGTATTTCCAGGTGTTACTATCGTCCCCAACACAAATCCGTAGTCAGCTGCCGCAACCAACGGTATGATGTTGATTTCAACTTCTTCAATCGTTTTACGCATCGAAAGAATAAACACTTTAGGTAAAAGTTGTTCTATCTGATTGTTTAGTCTTAGTGGGTTGGAACGGAAGGTACGAGACTCCTGCGACAAAAGCGAGTCCAAGGGAGACCCCGCAGGCGCAAAAGCGCTGAGGAGGCTTCCGGACCGCCCGCGGAAAGCGAGTGCCTAAAGTGGAAAGTAACGTTCGAATTTTAAAAACCTAAAAAACTGTAGACAAAAAATGATCATCCAGTTTGTCTATGGTATGCGCCTGATCTAATTCAGGTCGTTTTTTTATGTTTAATCATGAAAGTGAAGGGTATAGAGATAATGAAGGTAATAAAATGATACACAAATTTGAAAGGATGGTTCACTATCAATACTCTGGATTTAAATGTAACAAGCGAAATGGAAAAGGCGATGCAGTCTTCACATGGGATTGGCTACAGTGAATACAGTAGAAACTTAGACCTCCGCATCGAGGTTGAGAAAGAACGGGATAGGGAACATGTAAAGTGCAACAAAATGGTCCAGGACCTGCAACGCAAAATTCACGGCTAAGTAAATAAAAGAGTTCTTTAAAAGATCGGTCTGTAGAGGTAAAATGGAAAGTGGTCCATAAAATAAGGATTTCCTTATTGGATAAACTTACATAATGCCTGGCAGTCCGATTTTTTTCTTTTTAAAGCGGAACGTTCATACCTTGCAATCGAATTCTTCGAACATATATTAATAAGGACGAAGATTTGCCGAATAATAAGATAATTTTAACAAAAGCTAAAATAAGTATGATTATGCAGTAAACAGGCTATATCTGTTAGTATTGTAAGAATGGGACAGGTTTTTAACATAGAAGAAGTGGAAACCCTATCTATTTAGTTGATTCCAAATTGGATTTGTTATAAAATTGGAATGAGAATAAAGTGAGAATGCTTTTACGTAAATTATAGTGATAGAAAGTAATCTTTACTTTCTGGTAATAAAATTGGAATTAGTTCACGGAGGTATTATTATGTCAGCTTCTACATTAACGGTTAAAGATCTTCACGTATCAATTGAAGGTAAAGAGATTTTAAAAGGGGTAAACCTTGAAGTTAAAGGTGGAGAAATCCATGCGATCATGGGACCAAATGGAACTGGTAAATCCACTTTATCATCAGCGATCATGGGTCACCCTAAATATGAAGTAACGAGCGGAAGCATCACATTCGATGGTGAAGATGTATTGGAAATGGAAGTCGACGAGCGCGCTCGTGTCGGTCTATTCCTAGCTATGCAATATCCAAGTGAAATCAGCGGTGTTACAAATGCTGACTTCTTACGTTCTTCCATTAACGCACGCCGTGAAGAAGGCGATGAAATTTCATTGATGAAATTCATCCGTCAAATGGATAAAAAAATGGAATTCCTTGAAATGGATGAAGATATGGCGCAACGCTATTTGAATGAAGGTTTCTCCGGCGGAGAGAAAAAACGCAACGAGATTCTTCAATTAATGATGATCCAACCTAAAATTGCAATCCTTGATGAGATTGATTCAGGTCTAGATATCGATGCACTTAAAGTCGTTTCAAAAGGAATCAACGAAATGCGCGGAGAAGACTTTGGATGCTTGATCATCACCCACTACCAACGTCTATTAAATTACATCACTCCTGATTTTGTACATGTAATGATGCAAGGACGTGTTGTAAAATCAGGCGGTCCTGAACTTGCTGCCCGCTTGGAAGCGGAAGGTTATGACTGGATTAAACAAGAATTGGGCATTGAAGACGAAACTGTTGGCGAAGAAGCGTAAGTAGGAGGATTTGCAATGACTACAGAAACGAAATTACCGTTTGAACAAGAGGATATAAGCTCCTATTCAACTAAAAATAATGATCCAGCTTGGCTATCCGAGCTTCGGATTCAAGCGTTTTCTGAATTAGAAAAGCTCCCGATGCCAAAGCCGGATAAAACGAAAATCGATAAATGGAATTTTACTTCTTTCCAGACTCATACGGTTGAGAGTGAAGCTTTTGCCTCATTAGAGGAGCTTCCGGAAGAAATTAAATCCATCATTGAAGAAAATGAAAACTTATACATTCAACGCAATAATACGCCGGCACATATCAATCTGTCAGCAAATGTGAAAGAACAAGGCGTCATTTTTACGGATATTTTATCAGCGGCTCGTGACCATGCTGAGCTCGTGCAAAAATATTTCATGAAAGACGGCGTTAAAATAGATGAACATCGTTTAACGGCACTTCATGCTGCATTAGTTAATGGGGGAGCATTCCTTTATGTTCCAAAAAATGTAGAAATCAAAGAGCCGATTCAATCGGTATTCCTGTTGGATAATCCTGATACTACACTTTTCAACCATGTTTTGATCGTAGCGGAAGATAATAGCTCTGTCACATATGTAGAGAACTACTTCTCAACCGTTGAGTCTAACGAAGGGGTTGCCAACATCGTAACGGAAGTATTTGCTAATGCGAATGCCAAAGTCGAATACGGTGCGGTCGATACCCTTTCAAAAGGCTTCACGACATATGTTAACCGCCGTGGAGTGGCAGGACGTGACGCTCGTATTGAGTGGGCGCTTGGCCTGATGAACGATGGAAATACGATTTCAGATAATACAACATATCTAATGGGCGATGGCTCTCACGGGGATACAAAAACCGTTGTAGTCGGACGCGGGGAACAAAAGCAGAACTTCACGACTGCCATCATTCATTATGGCAAACGCTCTGAGGGCTATATCCTTAAGCACGGTGTCATGAAAGACGCCGCATCCTCCATTTTTAATGGAATTGGGAAAATAGAGTATGGTGCTACAAAAGCCAATGCCGAACAAGAGTCACGCGTATTGATGTTAAGTGAAAAAGCACGCGGAGACGCCAATCCGATCCTCTTGATTGATGAAGATGATGTAACGGCTGGTCATGCTGCTTCCGTCGGCCGTGTCGACCCGCTTCAACTGTATTATTTAATGAGCCGTGGTATTACAAAGAAAGAAGCAGAAAGACTTGTCATTCACGGATTCTTGGCCCCTGTTGTTAACCAGCTTCCAATTGAGGGAGTTAAAAAACAATTAGTAGCGGTCATTGAAAGGAAAGTACAGTAATGAACCCATACGAAATTCGTAAGCTTTTTCCAATATTAGATCAAGAAGTCAATGGTCAGCCATTAGTTTATTTAGATAGTGCTGCAACCTCTCAAAAACCGGCTGCAGTGATTGAAGCGATTGAGCAATATTACCGCGGATACAACTCGAATGTTCACCGCGGAGTGCATACACTAGGAACAAAAGCTACGGATGCGTATGAAGGTGCACGTGAAAAGGTGCGTAAATTCATTAATGCTTCTTCTACAGAAGAAATCATCTTTACCAGAGGCACAACGACTGCTTTGAATACTGTAGCAAGAAGTTACGGTGGTGCAAATATTAAAGCGGGTGACGAAATCGTCATCTCTTACATGGAGCATCACAGTAATATCATTCCGTGGCAGCAGCTTGCCAAAGAAAAAGGCGCTGTATTGAAGTATATTCCGCTTCAGGAGGACGGCACGATTTCCATTGACGATGTGAGGGCTACAATTACGGAAGCAACGAAAATCGTGTCCATCATGCAGGTTTCGAATGTACTTGGCGTTATCAATCCTGTGAAGGAAATCGCCAAAATTGCCCATGATCACAATGCTGTAATGGTAGTCGACGGGGCACAAAGCACGCCGCATCTAAAAGTGGATGTCCGTGATTTGGATTGTGATTTCTTTGCCTTCTCAGGTCATAAAATGGTCGGTCCAACAGGAATCGGCGCATTATATGGCAAGAAAGACCTTCTTGAAAAAATGGAACCGATCGAATTCGGCGGAGAGATGATTGATTTTGTAGGTTTGTATGAGTCTACATGGAAAGAACTCCCGTGGAAATTCGAAGGAGGTACCCCAATCATTGCCGGCGCCATCGGCATGGGGGCTGCCATTGATTTCTTGGAAGAAATCGGCTTGGATAATATTGAACGGCATGAACATAAGCTCGCCGCATATGCAATGGAGAAAATGTCAGCAGTTGAAGGGCTGACCATATACGGTCCTAAAGATGCAGAAAAGCGTGCGGGTGTAATTACCTTTAATATTAATGACGTACATCCACATGATGTCGCTACCGTTCTTGATGCAGATGGAATTGCTGTCCGTGCCGGTCATCATTGCGCACAGCCATTAATGAAATGGCTTGACGTATCAGCGACAGCAAGAGCAAGTTTCTATCTATATAACACGGAAGAAGATATTGATAAGCTTGTGTCCGGGCTTGTTAAAACGAAGGAGTATTTCAGTAATGTCTTTTGATAACCTAGATACACTTTACCGTCAAGTCATTATGGATCACTATAAGAAACCGCGTAATAAGGGCATGCTAGAAGATGGAAGCATGACAATCGATATGAATAACCCAACTTGCGGCGATCGGATTCGTTTAACGATGAAAATCGAAGATGGCAAGGTCAGCGATGTTAAATTCGATGGTGATGGTTGTTCGATATCCATGAGTTCAGCTTCCATGATGACTCAAGCCATTAAGGGCAAAGACGTTGATACTGCTCTAGCGATGTCCGAGACTTTTTCCTTAATGATTCAGGGGAAAGAATACGACGATGAGATGGACCTTGGGGATATCGAAGCCCTTCAAGGCGTTTCCAAATTCCCAGCACGAATCAAATGTGCTACCCTGGCTTGGAAAGCCATGGAAAAGGGATTGAAGGAATAATTAAATTAAAATGAGCTGTTGTAATTCAGCCATTTGAAATGGAGGAATACGAGCTATGGCAAAGAAAATGCCTGATATCGGCGATTATAAATATGGCTTTGCGGATAAAGATGTTTCCATCTTCCGTTCAAAGCGTGGTCTGACAAAAGAAATCGTGGAAGAAATTTCTCGAATGAAGGATGAACCGCAATGGATGCTTGATTTCCGTTTGAAATCATTGGAGCATTTTTACAACATGCCAATGCCTCAATGGGGCGGCGACATGCAAAGCCTTAACTTTGATGAAATCACATACTATGTTAAGCCATCAGAGAAATCAGAGAAGTCTTGGGATGAGGTTCCTGATGAAATCAAACAGACTTTTGATAAATTGGGAATTCCTGAAGCAGAACAAAAATACCTTGCTGGCGTATCTGCTCAATATGAATCAGAAGTGGTTTACCATAGCATGAAAGTGGAATTGGAAGATTTGGGTATCGTGTTTAAAGATACGGACTCGGCACTTCGTGAAAATGAAGATATCTTCCGTGAGCATTTTGGAAAAACGATTCCGCCAACAGACAATAAATTCTCTGCGTTGAACTCAGCAGTTTGGTCAGGTGGATCTTTCATCTATGTTCCGAAAGGCGTTAAAGTGGATACTCCGCTTCAAGCTTATTTCCGGATCAACTCTGAAAACATGGGGCAATTCGAACGTACGCTAATCATTGTTGATGAAGGCGCATCCGTTCACTATGTGGAAGGTTGTACAGCTCCTGTATATACAACTAACTCCCTTCATAGTGCGGTTGTTGAAATCGTCATCAAGAAAGATGCTTACTGCCGTTACACGACGATCCAAAACTGGGCAAACAACGTGTTTAACCTTGTTACGAAACGCGCGGTTTGTGACGCTAACGCAACAATGGAATGGATTGATGGTAACATCGGTTCCAAATTGACAATGAAATACCCTGCTGTCATCTTAAAAGGTGAAGGCGCTCGCGGTATGACATTATCGATTGCCATTGCAGGAAAAGGCCAACACCAAGACGCTGGAGCGAAAATGATTCACCTAGCGCCAAATACATCTTCAACGATTGTATCAAAATCAATTTCTAAACAGGGCGGTAAAGTAACATACCGTGGTATCGTTCATTTCGGACGTAAAGCGGATGGAGCCCGTTCCAACATTGAATGTGATACATTAATCATGGATAATCAGTCTACATCTGATACAATCCCTTACAATGAAATCTTGAATGATAACATTTCCCTTGAACACGAAGCGAAGGTTTCCAAAGTATCTGAAGAACAATTGTTCTACTTGATGAGCCGCGGAATTTCTGAGCAAGAAGCAACGGAAATGATCGTAATGGGCTTCATCGAACCATTTACAAAAGAACTTCCAATGGAATATGCGGTTGAAATGAACCGTCTGATCAAGTTCGAAATGGAAGGCTCCATCGGATAATAAGCTGTAAGATATTGATAAAAAATTAAATAAGGTAATTTTGAAGGGTACCATTGGTGCAGTTTCAGATTACCTTCTAGTAAAGAAGGCGAACTTTATTGTTCGTCTTCTTTTATTTTGTTCGCTATATTTAAAAGCATACTTGAAGTAAATTCAATTATTTATTTTAGTACTAAGTCCTACACATATTTAGGAACCGTGGATGCTCGAGCCCGCTTAGCTTCACTTAGAAATATATGATTATCAAGACTTTAAGAGCTTTGTTGCTATTTTTTTATAAAATTATATTTTCTTTACTCATCAGCAAAACAATCTATATTAATTGTTATTTTTATGTAAAAAATACATTAAAAATGATAATGACTATTTATTGTAAAAAGCATAAAGTAAAAGTGCTGGGATTATAGTGAATTATTAAAAAATTACGAGATGGGAGTGATAATATTACTAAAAATTGTGCATTCACTGGATTGGTATTGACAATTTTTCTTATGTTTTTGTCTGCTTTCTTGTATATGGAATTTAAAAATACACATATAGAGGGAAAATCACAAGATGAATCATTCGATCAATTAAAGCAACAGCAAATTGTAACGCATAATAAGCTTTTTAACTATAATTCTAGCTTTGAATCTAAGTCTATTTCAAAGGATAAAATTGTAGTCGCTGTTTTAGATAGTGGAATTAATCAAAATCACACTGAGCTAAAAGGTATTGTAAAAAAAAGTTTCAACGCTTTGAATAACTCAAACGATTTGTCTGATAATTTCGGCCACGGGACAGCAATTGCTGGATTAATAGCATCTAAAAATGATGATAGTATAGGCGTTTCAAAAAACGTCGTTATTTATTCTGTTAAAGTCATTCAAGATAATGGGGAAGTAAATGTAAGCGATTTCATTAGTGGGTTGCGATGGGCGATAGATGAGAATGTCGATGTAATTAACATAAGTTTAGGATTCAATACAGGATCTAAGGAATTAAAAGACATAGTTGATGAAGCGGTTAATAATGGAATTATCATTGTAGCTTCAAGCGGTAACACTAATGGTCTGAATGCGCAGTATCCAGCAAGGTTTGAAAATGTAATCTCAATTGGGGTTGTAAACGAACAACTGTTACCAACTAAACTATCTGCTATTGGAAAAATAGATTTTGTAGCCCCTGGTACAAACTTAATATCTCTAGATAATCATGGAGAGTATTCTCAATTCAATGGAAGCTCATTTTCAGCTGCATTAGTGTCAGGAGTGATTGTAGAAAATTTATATAATCTGGATATTGAAAAAGGTAAAAATACATTTTCTGAAGTTATGTATTTACTTAAAAAAAATTCAAAAGGTATAAATCTTAATAAAGAGAAGGTTGGTAATGGAGTACCGACATTTCCATAGGAGGATGAGTTTAGATGAAAAAAAATCTAATATTTTTACTTTTATTTACATTATTTATTTCAATATTACCTAATAAAATGAGTGCTCATAGTGAGAGTATAATAGGCGAAGAACAAATAAAAGAACTCCAAGATAATATAGAATCTGAATTATTAGATGAAAATATAGAACTAGAAGGATTTGATCTTTCTAGTGAAGAATTAGTTTTAGAGGCTTCTGTAGAAAATGCTCTAGGAGAGTCTGGATTTATCAAGGTAGTAGTAGAACCAGGGGGAGGGTTTATTACCCTTTATACAGAAGAGGTTAATGAATCTAGTGAATTAGAAAGCAAAGAATATCAAGTTCCATTAAGCGAATTAGAATATAGTACATTAGATAATGAGATTGAAAACGTAACGATTATCGATACAGATACAGGTGAAGAATTCAATTATAATTCGGAAAAAGGAAATCCATCACTAGCATTTTTAATTCCTATAGGAATTGCTATGAGTCCAGCAGTGTTAACTGCATTATTCCATACGGGGGCTATGATTATTGTTGGCGGAAGTGCTTTTGTGATAGCTACACAAGCAAAAAAAGATAAGAAATATAGTCATTTTCAAGCGACTGTAAAAAGTGGTGGGGTATATATTGGTAAAGGGCTTTCTAAATCTGCAGCTATTTCTAGAATGAAATCTAAAAAAGATACATGGTCAGTCTCAAGTAATCAAGCACAAAGTGTAGCACAAGGCGCAAATACTTTAGGTAAGCCTTTTGCTGAAGTGGATAAGAAAGATAATAAACCTAGAAAAGGTTATTATTGGCATTGGCATCCATATAAAAAGTCGCCAAATGCTCATGCTTTTTATGGAGGTCCTGTTAAATAATGGGGGAATGTTATGGTTTTTAATTACGAGGAAATTTATAAAAAGTACTTAAAAAAAAACAACACTTGGTTTTTAACAAAGAAGAGATTGTAACTAGATTGAAGCAAAAGTTCAAGGCAGAGGAATTTAGTAAAGCAGAAATTCTTGATTTGCCAAGGGATGAGCATTTTGATTATGAGAAGATATTTCTTTGCCTCAAAATATGTGATAAAGATGTGTTGAAAAAAGTTTTCCTGCCACATGAACTAAAATTTCATGAAGAACAACGGCAGGACAATTGTCGCTACCCACTTAAAAAAAGTAAAATGAAAAAAAACTGGCTCGATTATAATTATAATCAAATGATTATCGATGAACATGAAGGAAGACGAATTGATATTGTTCTTGAAAGTAAAGATGGACATCATGTTTCTGAATGTAAGGTGAAGGCTAGATGTGAATATCTGGATGGATACATTAATGCTTTAATGGTAGGAGCAAAGCTAGTTCATGAAACAGGTGAATATGAAGAGGATATTAATGATTATTATTTTCAATTCTACTTGGAAAATTTGGAGAAATTTAATATGCTAGTATGAAGCATTTGAATTTTTTGGTGAAGATACAAAAATGAAGAATCATTAAAGTTACATTCATATAAAAAAAATTAAATGAGAATATATTTTACGTTCTTTACTGTGCCTATTTTGAGCGGACCACGATTCATAAAACTTGATGCGATCTGAAAAGAGTATTATCATTAGATTTAAAAATATGGATTTAAGAGACTATAAAGCCTCAGAAATTCTTAATTGATGTCAAAATGGAAGGCTCCATCGGATAATGACCGACTGGCCTGCCTGTAAGGCGATTTAGAATAACCATTCATACAAAAGCCTGCCGGGTCTGACTGGCAGGCTTTTTGTTTTGATATTCCACACCCTTATACGATAGATTAGATATGGCTCAATAAGGGTAAAAATAACAATAGAAGTCATGAAATGGGGCCTGTCCCGAAGGAGTGATGATGCAGATGATTTACGTTGGTGTGACCGGTTGGGGAGATCATGATAGTTTGTATCATGGCGGTGTGTCCCAACGTGATAAACTTAAAGAGTACGGGGCTCATTTTCCCATTGTGGAGGTAGATGCCTCTTTTTATGCAGTCCAGCCAAAGAGGAACAGTGAAAAGTGGGTATCCGAGACGCCGGCATCATTCCAGTTTGTCGTTAAAGCTTATCAAGGGATGACAGGACATCAGCGTGGGGAAATCCCATTTGAAAGTAAGAAGGAAATGTTCAAGGCATTTTGCGTCTCTCTGGAAGCTTATCAGAAGTCCGGAAAGCTCGCGATGGTCTTATTTCAGTTTCCGCCATGGTTTGATTGTAAACGTGAAAATGTGAATTACCTGCGATGGTGCAAAGCTGAAATGGGCGATATTCCAGCGGCCATAGAATTTCGGAATCAAAGCTGGTACAGGTCTAACGTAGTCCAGCAAACTTTGGATTTTATCGAAAAGGAAGGCTGGATCCATACTGTATGCGATGAGCCGCAGGCTGGAGAGGGATCCATTCCAGTCGTTCTGCAGGCCACCGATAAAGATAAAACCCTGATACGCTTTCATGGCCGTAACCTGCATGGTTGGCAAAGGTCTTCTTCGGGTGATAATTGGCGTGAGGTCAGGTACCTATATCGATATAATCAGCAGGAATTGACTGAATGGGTGGAGAAAATCAGGATATTGGAAAAGGAATCCAAGGATATATATGTCCTGTTCAATAATAATTCAGGCGGAGATGCCGCTGATAATGCCAAACAAATGATTGAGTTGCTTGGTATAGAATATGAAGGACTGGCTCCTAAGCAGCTTGGTTTGTTTTAAGAGGATATATATAATTAAATAAAGAGATATTGTGACAACTAGTAGAGGTTATATTCTCACAAACAGGTAAAGGCGGATTTCTACATGGTATGGTTAGTATTAGTGGGTATTGGATTATTTGCGGGAGCAATCGGAGCTCTTGTCGGTCTTGGCGGCGGCATCATCATTGTGCCTTCTCTTTTATATTTAGGTACATCTACAAATATTATCGATGAGCTGACTCCTCAGGTCGCTGTAGGTGTTTCAACCGTTATCATGATTTTTACCGGCTTATCTTCTACTTTATCTTATTTAAAACATAAAGTGGTGGATTATAAGGCCGGCTTAATCTTTTTTATTGGCAGTGCGCCTGGTGGAATAATAGGGGCATATGTGAATAAAAACCTTAACGCCGAAGCTTTTTCATTGTACTTTGGTATTTTCATGGTTTTCATGGCCATTGTGTTATTAGTGAAAAATCGTTTGAAGCCAATGCTTTTCAAGCCTGGAAAAGGGAAAATAGTGAAAACGTATGAAACTGAAATTGGACATTCATTTTCTTATGGTTATCACCCCGTGTTAGCTGTATTGATTTCCTTTGTCGTGGGATTCAGCTCCGGATTATTTGGAATTGGCGGTGGGGCCTTAATGGTTCCCGTCATGATGCTTCTTTTCTTCTTCCCTCCGCATATGGCTGTAGCGACTTCGATGTTCATGGTATTTTTATCATCCATCACTAATTCAATTACCCATATTTCCCTTGGAAATGTTAATTGGCCATATGCTTTTGCCCTGATTCCGGGTGCATGGTTCGGTGCTAAATTGGGCGCATTCATCAATACGCGCCTAAAGAGTGCGTCGCTGGAAAATATGTTGAAAATAGTGCTGATAATCATTGGTTTACGTCTTATATACCAAGGCATTACAGGATAAACGAGGAGGAGAAATGATGTCAGAAATCATTCATTTATATCACACCAATGATCTCCATAGTCATTTTGAGAATTGGCCTCGTATTGATAAGTTTCTTAAAGAAAGAAGACAACTTCATCAAGAAACGGGAGAAGAAGCGATCATACTGGATATAGGCGATCATGTGGACCGCTGGCATCCATATACAGAAGGTACATTGGGTAAAGGCAATATTGAACTGCTGAATGAAGCGGGCTACCAATATGTGACCATCGGCAATAATGAAGGGATTACTTTACCTCATGATGCGTTAGACTCCTTATATGATCATGCAAGGTTCAAGGTCTTGGCAGCCAATATTTATTACGGTGATAATGAAAGGCCGGAATGGGCGCTGCCATATTGGATACATACAACGGTAAAAGGCACCAAGATCGCCATGATAGGTTTGACAGCCTTTTTTCAAAAGTTTTACTCTGCGATGGGCTGGGAAATAACAGAACCATTCGTGGAGTTAAAGGCACAGCTTGGAAGGGTCAAAACAGAGGCGGATGTAATCATCATCCTTTCCCACCTGGGCATCCATGATGATGAGAGGATGGCAGAGGACTTTCCGGAGATTGACATCATACTTGGCGCGCATACCCACCACATCCTCCACCAGGGGAAATTGATCAATGACACACTCCTTTGCGGTGCCGGGAAATATGGCTTCTTTGTTGGACAGGTGGAAATGACCGTCAATCAGGAAAAGAAAATTAGCCAGAAGAGAGCCATTCTTTATGATACCAATGACTTTTTGGAATTGGAGAATGAACGGTCATGGGTTGAAGAGATATACCAGGCCGGAGGGGAAACGCTAAAACAGGTTGCAGTGGACTTACCAAAAGCACTGGATAATGATTGGTTCAAAGTAAGTCCTTTGATAGAAATCCTAGGGGAGGCCCTAAGGGAGTGGAGTCAGGCGGATTGTTCCTTTTTGAATGCAGGCCTCCTGCTTGAAGGGCTGCCGGACGGTCCTGTCACAAAAGGGGATATTCACAGAATCTGTCCACATCCCATAAACCCTTGCGTAGTTGAAGTTAATGGGAATGAATTAAAAGAAATCTTAATGCAATCGAGAAATGCGGAATGGCCACATATTCAGGTGAAAGGTTTCGGTTTCCGCGGAAAAATCATGGGAGTCATGCATTATGATCAAATTGAATTTAACGAAATGGAGAATGGTATCGTAAAAGGGATCCTTATAAAAGGAGAGAAACTGCAGGCGGATAAGTCCTATAAACTGGCCATACCTGATATGTTTACATTTGGGCACTTCTTTCCAAGTATCCAGCGCTCCAATCGCAAGAAATACCTGCTGCCGGAATTCTTACGGGATATCCTTTTATGGAAGCTGAAAAAAATATACACAAACGCCTAACGCTAAATCACGGTTTCGCCCTTTTTTCATAAAGTATGGGGAAGAAAGGGGCGAAACCAATTGATTAACATGATACCAATAATTCTTGATAATCATACATTCCTAGCCATTTCTGTCCGACTTCCAAAAACGAATTTACTTGCTATCGCGTCCGAAAAAGGGTATATAATGTGCGGTGCGTTAGATGTTGGACTGCTGAATGATAAATTGAAAGATCGTAAAATCCTTGCAGGGAGGGCTACAGGAGTTAAATCGATTGAAGAGTTATTGGAAGCGCCGCTTGAATCGGTTACCTGGGAGGCTGTGGAAAAGGGCATTCATCCAGGAATGATTGGTAAAGAGGCATTAATCAAAATGATTTGAAAAGGCGGGCTTTCTTTTTTTCAGAAGGGGGCCTTATTTTTTTATATGAAAATGCTGGTATTTTTTCAATAAATATATTCAAACAGATTCATTTATCAAAATATTTTCCGATAATCTTTATAAAGGAAAGAAACGGTTTGATTTACAAACATATTGAATGGGGAGATGGGGTACAAGTATGAGGCTAGCTATTACAAAGTCCCTAAGCCCTGGAGCAAGGCTCGGTAAAAACATCTATAATGAGCGGGGCCATGTCCTATTGTGCGAGGGTCTTACATTAACGCAGAAAATGATCAATCGACTGGTGTCCCTTAATATACCCTTTGTTTACATTCAAGATTCCAGGACGGATGACATCATTCCAATGCCCCCAGTGTCCGGGAAACTTAGAAGAGAAGCCATTAATACGATTGAAACCACTTTCCTGGACATGAAGAACAAAATGAACCTTGATGGATCATTCACGATAGAGCAGGCTAATGTCAAGTTCACTCAAATAGTCCGGAACATCATGGACGAGCTGAAAAGGAATAAAGAGTTAATGACTTTATTAGCCGACGTTTATACATACGATGACTATATCTTTACTCATTCCTTCAATGTGACCTTATATACCCTTGCGATCGGGATGGAATTGAATATCAATAATAAGAATCTCGAAATTCTTGGGCTGGGGGCGATTTTACATGATGTCGGCAAAGTGCTCGTGCCTTTGGAAATCCTCCGTAACCCCGGCAAACTGACGGAAAAGGAGTTTGAACAAATCCAAAAACATGCCGATTACGGATTTCATCTAATCAAAAATGTTCATACCGTTTCACTTTTAGTTGCGAATTGTGCCTATCAGCATCATGAAAGGTTAGATGGATCTGGATATCCCCGTGGGATAAAGGGAGATGAAATCCATTATTTCGGCAAGATCATTGCCGTTGCCGATGTGTTTGATGCCGTTACTTCCAATCGGGTTTACCGTAAGGCCATGCTGCCTCATCAGGGTTTGGAAGTCCTTTATGCCGGAGTCGGGAAAAAGTTCGACAATACGATCATCGAGGCTTTCCGCAGGGCGGTTGCCATTTATCCTAATGGTCTATCAGTAGAATTGAATGATGGAAGGAAAGGAGTAGTATCCACTCAAAATGAGGGGATTGGAGACCGCCCCATGATAAGGATACTAGAAGAAGACGGGGAGCAGATAAAAGAGCCCTATGAAGTGGACTTAAATAAAAATCTGCATTTGCTTATCATGAAATGTCTAAATATACAAGAACCAGCCTAACCCCAAGGATAAGCTGGTATTGTCATTCCTTGTTTTCCTTCATGATCGCAGGTGCCACCGAACCGTTTCCGTTACTAAAATAACTTGGAACATCACCTTCGATCAGCAGGCTTCCGACTGTCACTTCCTGACTCACCTTGGTCTCCTTTGTGAAAGAGGGGATGACGATTTGAATATTGACATCAAAATCCACAATCAATTCATAATAAACATTATTGATGCCTGCGTTTGTCAGTTTTGTCCTCAAATCCGATTCAACATTCCCGATGACTGACATTTTCACTGGGATTTCTGGTCCGTAATTGGAAAGGAGGTTATTCCCGGTTACAACACCAAATGGTATATAATAGACCACACTTTTATATTGTTCATCATTTATTTTTGCTGAACCTGTTTTAAAAGGGTTTCCCTGTTTGATGCCAAGTTTCTTTTGAATGTCCTTCGTTATGTTAGCCCGCAATTCACTGTATATGACCGGGTTGAAGCTATAGGAGGAACTGGAGTCCTTACCACCCTTATTGTTGGTGATGATTTTGTTCATATCAACCTTGGCTATATTCTCATCAACCGATTCATGAATCGTTTCCGTTGCAATCCGTTTGATTTCATATTCGGCTACACTCATTATCACGGGTTCGATCGATTTGTCCACGTACCAAAGAGTCATGATGCTTGATATGATGAACAGGATAAATGAATAGAGAAATACTTTTCGGGTGGGAAGAGGCCCCTTTTTTCGGAATTTCTTCGGTCGAAATCTTTTTCGGAACACGCTTTAGCCCCCTTTACTAATACCTATGCATCAAGTTCAGGGGTTTATGTTGAAATCAAAAAAAAGCAGCGTAAAATTCACGCCGCTCACTTTCGTTTTTTAGCTAAATCTTTCCTTTCCCACAATCTTAAATAAGGGTAAGGGTCAAAGCTCCATTCTGTGATTCCATTGTCTTTGTACATCCCGTAATGAAGATGCGGAGGGAATTTTCCCGAAGTTCCCGGAGGACCGTAACCTGTACTGCCGACACCTCCGATGACTTGTCCGGGCTCGACGATTTGTCCGACCTTCAACCCTTTGGCAAAGCCGCTTAAATGGGCAAAGTAATGATAGGTATTATTTAAATCCCGTATCCCTATCCTCCAACCGCCGAATTTATTCCAGCCTTTCATCTCGATGATTCCATAGCTGGTGGAACGAACGGGAAGGCTATAATCGGCAAAAATATCAGTGCCCTCATGGATTCTCCTTCCGCCCCATCCACGAGCGCTTCCCCATGTATTCAAGTACGTATAATGAGTCCGTACTGGAACAGGGAAGGCCTTTTCATGTAAATCCAGCCGGCCATATTTCTTATAAATCTCGGCATTGCCGATAATGATGCTGACTGCTTTATCTCGTTTATAATAATCCCACAAGCCGATCCGGATATTATCTTCATCTGCACCATAAGATTGGAGATGCTTCGAAAAAGCATACAATCGATCGGTATCATTATTGATATCAGCTTTGCCATCACCATTGCCATCCTGGCCCAATCCATCAAAAAATGTGATCGTGAGCGGGTTCACGTCATTTAAGTCAGGATTCAGGGCCCCGCTCCACTTTGAAGGCTCGATGTGGATGCCTATTAAACCCTTTGCCGGCTCTAAGTCCCTTCGTGCAGCCCTTAGGCTGTGTTCATATTGATCAGCTCCAGCAAGGTAATACCACGGGATTTGGAGAGTAGCCTCCATATTTTTATATAGCTCCATTCTCCCGGGATAAGCATCTGGGGTATCGGCAGCATCAGCCACTTGGCTTGGTGCATTCAAAATTAACAAACAAGTTATGGTAAGAAGGAATAATTTTTTCAACGGGGCAGGCTCCTTTCATGACATTCTCCGTAATTAAAATACATCAGTCCATCCATCTTTTATAGTTTTGCTGATTTAGCTATAAACATGAAAAATAAATAATGGGAAACCAACTATAACTTGTATAAATGCTTTTTTATTGTTAAAGTAGGGTGTGTTAATTTCTATAGAATGGAGTGGCATTTTCATGTCTTCTACAAATAAAGAAATTCTTCGTAAACCAGATTGGTTGAAAATAAAGCTTAATACTAACGAAAATTACCTCGGTTTAAAAAATATGATGCGCGAGAAAAATCTTCATACAGTCTGTGAAGAAGCAAAATGTCCGAATATTCACGAATGCTGGGCAGTGAGAAGAACGGCTACTTTCATGATCTTAGGTGAAATCTGTACAAGGGCATGCCGTTTTTGTGCTGTTACTACCGGACGTCCGAATGAATTGGACTGGGCTGAACCTGAGCGTGTTGCCGATTCCGTTGTTTTGATGAATTTAAAGCATGTCGTCATTACAGCTGTTGCCCGTGATGATTTAAAGGATGGAGGCGCTGAAGTTTTCGCTGAAACAGTCCGTGCCATCCGTCGCAAAAATCCATTTACTTCTATTGAAGTATTACCGTCTGATATGGGTGGGGTGTTTGAAAATATCAAGACTTTGATGGATGCTAAACCAGATATCCTGAACCATAATATAGAGACTGTCAGAAGTTTATCCGACCGTGTACGGGCTCAGGCCAAGTACGAACGTTCTTTGGAGCTTTTAAGAAGAGCCAAGGAACTGTATCCGGAAATCCCGACAAAATCGAGTTTAATGGTAGGTCTGGGTGAAACGCGGGAGGAAATCCTCGAGACCATGGATGACCTAAGGGCTAATAATGTCGATATCATGACGATCGGCCAGTATTTACAGCCGACTAAAAAGCATTTAAAGGTGCTGAAATACTACACGCCTGAGGAATTTGCCGAACTGAAAGAACGTGCATTGGAAAAAGGCTTCAGCCATTGTGAATCCGGTCCGCTTGTCCGTTCATCCTACCATGCGGATGAACAGGTTAATGCTGCGGCTAAACATAAGCAAAACAAAGGTGAGGAATTATTGAAATAGAGTGAAATAAAGGACCGAAAAAAATTCGGTCCTTTTTTATTCAACGGTTATCCATTTTTTGATGGATGTTATCATGATGATCTCTTTTATCGTTAACCATTTCTCCATTTTCATTTTCCGCGTCACTCATTTTGTATCCTTGAGGCGATTTCAGCATTCTTTTGATCGTTTGTTCGATCGTATAGTCAATCCCTTTGCTGCCGGATTTCACTGTAGCGAAATTCTCGACATCTTGGGCAAGGTTTTGATAATCATCACTGACGTAGACATGATAGTAGCGAGGTACGACGGACATGGCGGTACGTTTAACTTGGTCTGCGGTTTCCGTCCGATCCTTGTTATTTGTATCATATACGACAAGTACTTCCTCATCAGTAACGAGTGTAGCGGCATCATTGACATTTGGAATCTGAACACTAAGTTTTGAAATGACATCAGACAGTTGTTCACGGTCAATCGAAGCAGCTTTGTTGGAAATGTTACGGCCGTCAATGGTTGCACTATTGGTGCGGGTAAAACCGAAATCATCACTTTTGTTGTCATTATTACGATAATCCTCATCATAATATTGAGTTGGATTATTTACGTTTGTTGGGTTGCCTGCATTGTTTTTTGCACCGAGCCCCTGATCATCTTCATTATCAGCACATCCGGTTAGTGCAATAATCGAGCTTAAACCTATCGTTATTATCGTTTTTTTCATCAATAACACCCCCGTAACTTTAGGATGAACATATTTCTCTATTTTTCGCTTAGTAATTGATGGGGAATCAGTTATAATTTAAAGAAGAAATGTATTTATGAGAGGTGAAAACAATGATTACCATCAATAACATGACCTACGAAATAATTGAGGATGAAAGGGAAGGCTATAACGAAGAAGCGTTTAAAGCCAGATACAGTGAGATTTTAACGAAGTATGATTATATAGTAGGGGATTGGGGTTACGGGCAATTGAGGCTGCGTGGATTTTTTGATGATTCCAATCAGAAAGCGACCTTTGATACGAAAATAAGCACGCTTAGTGAATATTTATATGAATACTGCAATTTTGGCTGTCCTTATTTCGTCGTGAAGAAAGTAAAGAAATAAAAAGGCCAGAATTCACTCTGGCCTTCCATGTTAAGAGTTACCATATCCTTTATATGGAGGCTGTTCATCTTTTTCTGGATCATCATGTGTCGGATGAGCACCAGGATATTGTCGAGGTAAGCCTTCGTGCAACGATTTATTTTCATAATTGAAGGCACTTTGATATCGTTGCCCTTCCTGCCACGGTGTGTTTTTATTCTGGACTGGTGCATCTTTTGCAATGGATGATCCAAAAGGTCCTTCGGGAAATTCTTCAGGAATTAAATAATCCCTCTGTTTTTCGACATTGGAAAAATCGTGGTATTCTTCTTTGTCCAAGATAATCCCCCCTCATGTAATCGATCTTACATTCAGTAGGTTTTCCCGTTTAAGATAAAAAACTTCAGCACTCAGACGATTTCCATTAAAAAGTGACGTAGTTCCTCGGCTTCCGCTTCTGACAACTGAAAGGCATGCTCAAGATAGCCTTCCTCTTCTAAATCATCAGGCCCAATAATCGCGAAACGGTTACTCTGCATATTCAAAACAAGCTTCTTTCCATAAAACCGATCGGTAGTCGTAATGGCCAAATCGAATCTCGATTCCTCTCCCATGAAGCTTATGAACCGGGTTTTTGAATCAACGACGTCATTGTATAAATAAAAACGATCTTCCATAGTCTCATTCCCTTCTTATCTTCACATTTGTAGTTCCATCATAACAAAGTGACTTCAATAGGGGAACAGACATTTTTCTGTGCTGCCGGCTGGAGAAATTAATCCCTCCCCATGATGCTTCATGAACCTCCAGCAATCATTTGCGTTCATCGATTAAATGAAAATGGTTAAGAATATAAATGGGATCATGAATTGGTTTTCTTGGAGTGGACGTCGGAAAATGCCCCCCTGTAGAAAAGGCAATGTGTAAGTCAGCGCTCCTGTTAGTAGTTGGATGGTGCAATGGTTGTGGTTGAAGGAATTGAGAGTAAGGGAGAAGCTATGGTATTATCAATGAATAAGGTTGGTTCGGCACAGGGTTTTACCTTTGCCGATCATTCAACCAATGATTCCCTATATCATCTTAGATCAGAAAGGATCTGGAAATAATGTACTTTGTAGACCGTCAAAAAATTGAACAAATATTAGGTTTTCTTGAAAAGCAGCTTGGACTTTTTGAAGGGCATGATAATTGGGATGGAGACCTTTCGGAACTTATCGCAGAAAGGCTCATACAAACTTCCATCGATTCCGTGTTGGATGTAGGAAATGCGGTAATTGATGGTTTCATTATGCGTGATCCAGGAAGTTATGAAGATATTATCGATATCCTTCAAGATGAAAAAGTGATTTCAGAAGAAAAAGCGATACAATTCAAAAAGGTTTTGCCATTAAGGAAAATGCTGGTTCAAGACTTCATTGAAGTGAATCACAAAGAACTGCATGCCGTATTTTCGGAAAATATCGAGGCATTCAAGCAATTCCCTGATTTGGTGAGGAACTATTTAACAAATGAATTGGGACCTGTATCAGCTTTTAAAAACTAGCAGCGTTAGGAAGGCGAATTCAAATGAAGTCGTATAAAGGATATTTAATTGACTTAGATGGCACAATGTATCGTGGAACTGAACAAATTGCGGAAGCGGCAGGGTTTATTAATGACCTAAGGAAAAGGGATATCCCTTATTTATTCGTCACCAATAATTCATCTCGGACTCCGGCACAAGTAGCGGATAAGTTAAGAAGCATCGGCATCTCAACAGAGGATGAACAGGTTTTCACGACAAGCATGGCCACTGCCAATTACATAGCCGAACAAAAGAAGGATGCATCGGTCTATGTGGTGGGTGAAGAAGGCATCATCGAGGCTCTTAAGGAAAAAGGAATGAAGCTTGTCGAAGAGCATCCAGATTTTCTGGTAATGGGCATCGACCGCGGCGTCAATTATGAAAAGTTGTCAAAAGCCTGTCTTGCTGTTAGAAATGGTGCTGTTTTCATTTCGACCAATGGTGATATTGCCATTCCTACTGAGCAAGGCCTTTTGCCCGGGAATGGTTCCTTGACCTCCGTTGTTTCCGTTTCGACTCAGGTACAGCCGATTTTCATTGGAAAACCTGAATCCGTCATAGTGGAGCAAGCACTAAGAGTATTAGGGGTACCTAAAGAAGAGACAATCATGGTTGGCGATAACTATGATACGGATATCCTTGCCGGCATTAATGCAGGGATCGATACACTGCTTGTACATACTGGCGTGACGACAAAAGAACGCCTAAAGCAATATAAGGAGCAGCCTACGCATGTGGTGGACACTCTCGACTTATGGCGCTTCGAATGAAAAAAAACAGGCCTGCGATTGCAGTCCTGTTTTTTCATGTCGTTTTATTCTGCATTTTCGGTTCTATGGGCAAGCCGGCTTGAAGCGGCAGCTGCAATCGCCCCAACGATATCATCTAAAAAGGTGTTCACCTTACCTGTGCTTTTATCGTTTAGATATTTTAAGATCCCCGGCTTTTGTTTATCGATGAAACCATAATTGGTAAAGCCGATTGATCCATATACATTCACAATTGAAAAAGCCAATATTTCATCGACCCCATATAGGCCTTCATCTATTTCAATTATGCTCAGCAGAGGCTCCTCGAGCAGTTTTTTCTCAGCTAGAATATCCAACTGAATGCCGGTAAGGATGGCATTTTGGACCTCGCGTTTTGAAAGGACCCGTTCGACATTGTGAAGGCAATCGGACATTTGGAGATTTTCATGGTAGCCAGATTGTAAATACATGACAAGCTCAGCGATATCCTCCAATTTCACTCCTCGTTCAATTAGCCATCTTCGAGCCGTTTTTTCAGACATTGATTGTTCAATATTAGCCATGTCATCACCCATTTCTCTATATTTTAAAGGGATAGTTCTAATGCAGGTAGGTTGATTTGATTAAAATGAAAACCCATGAAGGATGTTTTGATCCGAATTTCTAATAAGGTTTCGATAATCATTCAGAAAACGGGTTATTCCACATATATATAAGTATATGATGTCCAATATTTCTATTATATCCATTTGATGAAGGGGGCCATTCCATGATAGAAGAAATCATTTTTAATAATTATGGCATACAGGTGGAGCTTGAAGAAGCCAATAGCAGGTTTCCAAGCTTCCGTTCAGGAAATATGGTTTACAGCATCGTTCCCATTGAAAATATGGAGCAGGAGGAATTAGTGGAACGGTATAAAATGTCTCAACATCTGATTTCACAAGGAGATCGTCACGTATCCGCTTTTGTCCTTGCCAATCATGGAAGTTATGTTTCGGAAGCGGATGAACAATTATTCATTCTTCTTGCCAATCAGGCATTGGAAGGTCCGAAAAATTTCAATCCAGGAAGACGTCTGGCAAGATTTCATCAGCGAGGGAGAAATATTAATGAAACGATTCGAACATGTTCAAGGATCGGTAAATGGAAAGAACTCTGGGAACAAAGGATCGATCAGTTAGAAAAGATTTGGCGGGATAAGCTCAACGCCCATCCTGATAACCAGTTTGAAAAATTATTTATAGAAACCTTTCCCTATTATATGGTCATAGGTGAAAATGCGATTCAATATTTAGTCGACACGGAAATTGATGATACCCCGCAAATTGTCGATAGTGGAACGGTATGTTATGAACGTTTTTTACATGATACCTGGAAAAGCAATAAGTGGATGAAAAATCCGTTCGATTGGGTATTCGACCACGGAACCAGGGATGTCGCGGAATGGGTGAGGGAACACTATTTTCAAAATGTGCATACCCATCAACGGGGCATTGGCCAATTTTTTCACGAATATCAATCCGTAGAACCGTTCTCCAGCTTTTCAGCCCGGTTGTTATATTCAAGGATGCTGTTTCCCATTCATTATTTTGAAACGGTGGAAGAGTATTTTTCAAAAACGACGGAATCAAGGTCAAATGAGTTGGAGGATAAAATATCTTCAATCACGAAATCCTCCCAACAATATGAGTCCTTCCTCAAACATTTTTATGAATTGGCGGAGGTCCCGGCCAAGCAATATGATTTGCCTAAAATTGACTGGATTTAGATAAAAACGGGAAAGAAATATGATTCATCCTTACTTACTATGTTATGATGATAACAAGATTTTTTAGAATAATTAGATATTTAATCGCTACGGAAGGATGGGACCATGAAAAGATTGATGTTGGCCGCCCTTTTAGCCCTTTTAATCATCCAAACGACAAATCTTGCAAAAGCTGAAACGAAAACAAGTTGCGAACCAAATCAATTCAAGATTGTCATGAAGTCTGCTGCGGATGTGAAGAAAAAGGCGTCGGCTGCAAGCAAAACATTAATAACTTATAAGAAAAACAAAGAATTATCGGCAAGTGGAAGAACTGGAAACTGGTATAAGGTCTGTCACTCGAAAAAGACAGCATATATCAATATGGCAGATGCTAAAGAGGTTTTCGGTACCAGTGAAAAAGCCCTTCTAAAGAAATTCGATAGTAGAAAAGGCGTTAACCAATTTGTATCGGTAACAGGAAAAGCGATGAGTGATACAAAGGTCACGATCCAAACGTATGAAAAGAAACAAGGGGAATGGCGCCGGGCATTGAAGAAGATGGAGGGTGTCATTGGAAAGAACGGCTTCACGAAGAGCAAAAAAGAGGGTGATGGAAAATCCCCGGTTGGAATTTATTCATTCGGTACGGCCTTTGGAAGTGGAACGAAGCCAACCGGAATGAAAATGAGTTATAAGAAAACGACCAAATATGACTACTGGATTGATGATCAGACATCCAAGGATTATAACAAGTGGAAAACCTATAAAGGAAATCCTGCAGTTAAATGGAAGTCTTTCGAAAGGATGAATCATGAACTCTATAAGTATGGCACGGTCATCAATTATAATACGAATCCCATCATAAAAGGAAAAGGCAGTGCAATCTTTCTTCATGTATGGAGAGGAGATACAAAGCCGACGGCGGGATGTACAGCCACAGCCGAAAAGAATGTCCTCAGTTTACTGAAATGGATGGATCCCGTGCAAAAACCACATATTGTAATGGGTACAAATGATTCATTGAAGAGCGTTAAATAATAATCATCAAAATGGTTTCCCATAAAAAAATTAGCTTTACCCGTTCTTACTCGTTCAAGGGATGGAAGAAAAAAGTCGTGCATCCATCTTTTCTAACTATTGATAATTATATGAATTAAACTTATAATGTCTACTATACAAATACAAATGTTTTCTTCAGGCAAACAGTTTTTAAGGGGGAACCAAATTATGAAAGCCATCTCGATCGGTTTATTGGGGTTAGGTACAGTCGGATCAGGAGTCGTACAAATCATTGAAAGCCATCAGGACAAGCTCAAGCATCAAGTGGGCTGTTCCATATCCGTTAAGAAGATACTAGTCAAAGACACGACGAAGGAGCGGCTTTTCGAGGTCGATAAAGGAATGTTAACTGACAATCCTGAGGATATCCTTTCGAATCCCGAGATTGATGTTGTAATAGAAGTGATGGGTGGAATCGAAGAAACACGCAGTTATCTGATAGAAGCTATAAAAAATAAAAAGCATATCGTTACGGCCAATAAAGACCTAATGGCTTTATATGGACCGGAACTGCTGGAATTGGCCACCGAGAATCAATGTGATTTATTCTATGAAGCAAGTGTTGCAGGGGGAATTCCGATTTTACGCGGTCTTGTCGATGGTTTATCTTCTGACCGCATCACGAAAATGATGGGAATCGTCAATGGAACGACAAACTTCATTTTAACGAAAATGAGCAAGGAAGGCAGAGCTTATGATGACGTATTGAAGGAAGCTCAGGAGCTGGGATTTGCTGAAGCCGATCCGACAGCCGATGTAGGTGGATTGGATGCGGCCCGTAAAATGGCGATCCTATCAACACTCGGGTTCTCAATGAACATTGGTTTGAATGATGTTGAGGTACAGGGCATTACCGAGATATCCGAAGAGGATTTGAGATATAGTAAGAAGCTTGGTTATACAATGAAATTGATCGGGGTCGCTTCCAGGGCAGGGGATAGGGTCGAAGTAAGTGTCCAGCCTGCACTTCTTCCGGAAGCACATCCGTTAGCATCGGTAAATAATGAGTATAATGCTGTATACGTTTATGGGGAAGCCGTAGGGGAAACGATGTTTTACGGACCGGGGGCCGGCAGTCTTCCTACTGCGACTGCAGTCGTTTCGGATATGGTGACGGTCATCAAGAATATGAGGCTGGGCGTAAATGGCCGCAGTGCCGTTTCACCTCAGTACCCGAAACAATTAAAAGATGCCACTGAGATTTTCGCTAAGTTCTTCATTCGATTACATGTTCAGGATGAAGTTGGCGTTTTGGCCAGAATCACGAATTTATTTGCCGAGCATGGAGTAGGATTCGATAAAATCCTTCAATTGCCTCTGGATGAAAAGGAATCTTCCGAAATCGTATTAGTTACGCACACTGCCACAAAGGCTGCATTTGAGCAAATAATACAGAAATTACATGATTACAATATGGTAAGAGAAGTGAAAAGCACATACAGAGTTGAAGGAGAGGACATCAAATGAGCTGGCAAGGACTTATAAGCACGTATAAAGAATTTTTACCCGTTAATGAAAACACACCTGCACTAACCCTTTTGGAGGGTAATACACCTTTAATCAAACTGAATCGATTATCCGAAGAGTGGGGAATCGACTTACATGTAAAATATGAAGGGGCGAATCCAACTGGGTCGTTTAAAGACCGCGGAATGGTCATGGCCGTGGCCAAAGCGATAGAAGAGGGCAGCGACACGATCATCTGTGCTTCCACAGGGAATACATCGGCAGCTGCAGCCGCTTATGCGGCCCGTGCCAACCTGCGCTGTATCGTTGTCATCCCGGAAGGGAAAATAGCCATGGGCAAGCTTGCCCAAGCCGTCATGTACGGAGCGGAAATCATCTCGATCGAAGGGAACTTCGACCAGGCTTTAAAAATCGTCCGTTCACTTAGTGAGAGCTCACCGATAACTCTTGTGAATTCGGTCAACCCATACCGGATTGAAGGGCAGAAGACAGCGGCTTTTGAAATTTGTGATGCCCTCGGCTCCGCACCGGATATTTTGGCGCTTCCAGTCGGGAATGCAGGTAATATAACGGCATACTGGAAAGGGTTTAAAGAATATAACGAATCGAAACAAACGGGCCTTCCTGAAATGAGAGGGTTCGAAGCTGAAGGTGCGGCTGCAATTGTCCGGGATAGCATTATTGAAAATCCAGAAACGATTGCAACAGCCATCCGGATTGGAAATCCTGCAAGTTGGAGCTTTGCTGTGGAAGCAGCAAATGAATCCAAAGGCAAAATTGATGAGGTGACGGACGAAGAAATTCTGGAAGCCTATCATTTCCTTGCTAAAAAAGAAGGGGTATTTGCAGAGCCGGCATCATGTGCTTCCATTGCAGGCATCTATAAACAATTAAAAAGCGGTGAAATCAAAAAAGGAAGTAAGATTGTTGCCGTTTTGACTGGAAATGGATTGAAAGATCCGAATGTGGCAGTCAATACAAGCACGATTCAGCCGACATTGCTGCCAATGGATGAAGAGGTCATTTTAGAACATCTGCAGGGTGTGAAACAGGCATGAATGCGGAATCAGAGATGTTCTTGATCCGTGTACCAGCAAGTACGGCCAACTTAGGACCAGGATTCGATTCCATCGGCTTGGCGCTAGGACTTTACTTGGAAATACACGGATCTTCATCAGATCAATGGGAAGTCGTTCCCCTTTCAGAGGAAATGTCTGTTTTTCCAACGGATGATCGTAATTATATCGTCCAAATTGCCAAGGAAACGGCGGCATCCTATGGAAAGGAACTTTCCCCATGCCGGCTTTTCGTCTCTAGCGAAATTCCACTGGCACGGGGTCTTGGAAGCAGTGCCTCTGCCATTGTGGCGGGGATTGAATTGGCGAACATCGTTGGTGAACTTCATTTATCCGATGAGGAGAAGAATAGGCATGCTTCCCTCTTTGAAGGGCATCCGGATAATGCGGGGGCATCAGTGTATGGTGGATTGGTTGTGGGCCTGCATACGGAGGAAAGAACGGATGTCGTTTCGTTTCCAATCGAGGGAGTTAAGGTGATTGCTGTCATTCCTGATTTTGAATTGCTTACGGAAGATTCAAGAAATGTCCTTCCGAATTCGCTTTCCTATAAAGAGGCGATAAGCGGAAGTGCAGCCGCAAATGTTTTGCTGGCAGGAGTTCTATCTAAAGATTGGAAGCTTGTTGGTGAAATGATGCAAAGTGATCGTTTCCATCAACCATATAGAGCAGAGTTGGTCCCTCATTTAGCGCTTATTGAAGAAGTTGTCCTCAATGAAGGCGGATTTGGTGCAGCCCTAAGCGGAGCAGGTCCAACTGTTTTATGCTTATCATCCGCAGAAAATAGTGAAAATTTGCTCACAGTATTGAAGGAAACATTTCCGGAATTTCTTGTGAGAGAATTGGAAATCGATAATGAAGGCAGTTATACGGCAACCCTTTCAGAACAAGAAAAAAAGGAATTGAAATTTTTGAAATCGTGAGCCATGCTTCATTCATTGTCCATATAAAAAAGCTGACTCGCGTCAAGCCGTATCAATTTGATAGGGCAAAAGCCGAGTCAGCTTTATTTTTATTGCAGTCTAGAAAAGATTCCGGCCTGTATAAAAAGGTTGAACGTGTATAGATGAAGTGAGCCTTCATCCATACGCAGCATGTTATTTAAAGGGCCATTAGAAAACTTGTTCAACTTCCACTACACCAGGAACTTCTTCAAGAAGGGCACGCTCAATCCCAGCTTTTAGCGTAATGGTCGAACTAGGACAGCTTCCGCAGGCTCCTAGTAATCGTAATTTTACAATTCCATCTTCTACGTCAACTAGTTCACAGTCACCGCCATCACGAAGAAGAAACGGACGAAGCTTATCTAGGACTTCTTGAACTTGAACTTCCATTGTTTGTTCAGACATTGCAATCGACTCCTTTCCTAATCATATTATAAAGCGAAGGTAGTAAAAAATCCAACTGTAACTTTGCGGAAATATAATCTATATTATTCTGGTATGATGGAAACAGGTAAAGTTTTTAAACATTATTCAAAATGAAGCAAATATACTAAAATGAAGGAGGAAGAGTATGGTAATGAAAGAAATTGAGATAGAAGTGTATGGTGCGGAGCAAATTTGCGCGAGTTGTGTGAATCTCCCTTCTTCGAAAGATACCTGCGAGTGGCTTGAAGCCGCTTTAACGAGGAAGTTTCCTGAGCAGAAATTCAAAATATCCTATATAGATATGTTTAATCCTCCAGAAACGCAAAAGCAAAAGAGCTTTGCCGCGAAGATGATCGAGGAAGATTTATTTTATCCACTGGTCCTCATCGAAGGAGAAATCATCGCAGAAGGAAATGTGCGTCTCAAAAAAGTGGTGGAAACGATGGAAAAATACGGATATACAATACAAGTGTGATATATAATGGAAGAAATAAGAAAAACTGACCCATGAATGAGCTGCATGCAGCTCATTGGGCCAGTTATTGAAATGTAGCATAGATGGGTTGGAATCAACCGTTATGGTATTTATACATCCAGAGAATGCCTGATTTCATCAGGCGTGCCACTCTACCGGTGATTGGGCGATTTGCAACAAGACCAAAACCTTGTTTCTTCCCAAGAGAACCTAATGTCCCTTTTAATTTCATTGTCGGGAAGCTTTCAGGAAGTGGTTCATTTGCCCATTTCTTTACAAGAACCTGTACGATTTGCTCAGCTTGGGACTCCGCTAATTGAGCACTAGGTGCATGAGGCAGGCTCGCGCAGTCGCCGACCACAAAGATGCTGTCATCATTAGGAAGGAAATGCTGAGGAGTCAGAACGGCTCTTCCTTGACGGTCTTTTTCAATATCCATATCGCGGATGATCTTACTTGGCTGGATTCCAGCTGTCCATACGATGACGTCGCTTTGAACGGCTTCGTCGCCATTATAAAGAAGGTTTGGCTCAACTTTCGTTATATTTGAATGATGGACGATTTCGATTGTATGTTTATCGAACCATGATTCGACAAAGGTGCTTAATCTTTCTGGGAAAGCAGATAGAATATGCGGTCCACGGTCGAATAGCTTAACGTTTAAATCTGAACGGCTTTCAATCAATTCACTTGCAAGCTCAACACCACTCAGTCCGCCACCAACGATAGAAACGGTTGCACCGGCACCTAAATTATTCAATGCTGAATATGTGCGGCGTGATTTATCGATTGTTTGGATACTGTAGGTATGTGTGTCTGCACCAGGAATATTGTGGTATTTATCTTCGCAGCCAAGGCCAATGACTAAATCATCATAAACGACAGGATCTTGATTTTCTATAATGACTTGTTTATTTTCCATATCGATGGAAAGTACTTCTCCGTATACGTTCTTCAAGCGAGGATGTTCAGGAAATGCAACACGGATGTGCTGATCTGGAATGGTACCTGCTGCTAAAGCATAATATTCCGTTTTTAAGCAGTGATAAGGATTACGGTCGATAAGCGTGATGCTCACATTTTCAGGAAGCTGATTAGGCAGCAATCTTTGCAACATGCGCATACCACCATACCCGCCACCAAGTATGACTAGATTCTTCATATGATTTTTCCCCTTTATTTGATCTCTTGAAAAATTTGACTAGCATTTAACTATAGGATTCCCCCAAATGGTCCCCTTTAAAGTTTAATTAAATATATATACCCCAATTAGTAGCAAGAATAAAAAATTAGATAATTTTCTTTTATTTACGTACCCCGACAAAAGTATAACGAATATAACAGGAAATCACAACCGATATCTTGAAATCAGCTGATTTTTTATGCATAAATATTGACTGTAAAAGGGAAAAGTAATAAGATGGTTTGTTAGTAACTGTGAGGTGAAACAATGTACCCGATTATTGAATTTTGTGTAAGCAATCTGGCCAGCGGCGCTCAGGAGGCTCTGGAAAGATTGGAGCGGGATCCGAATTTGGATATCATAGAATATGGTTGTCTGGGTTATTGCGGCAGATGCTCCAGTAACTTATATGCGCTTGTAAACGGTGAAGTGGTTTTTGGTGACACAACGGATGACTTGGTTGATAAAATATATAAGTACATTGATGAATTTGAAATGTTTTAATCATCAACGGCGAACAAAAAGGCTGTTCCTTCGCGGACAGCCTTTTTAATATCAGTGCTGCAGCAACGAGTGGGGTGTTCGTTGCTGCTTGAGCTCCTGAAAGCGGTCCCTGGCCATCTGGATGATGGAGGCTTCCCGGGCATTGTTTTGACTTTCGAACACTAATGAAAAATACTTGATGGCTGCCTTTTCATTTCCTATCCTCTTTGAGATGTCGCCAGCGAGATAGAGGATTCTGGCTTCGGATACCTGGGTGCCGCTGAAGTCTCCTGTTGAATAGGATGCTTCATATTCCTTTAGGGCGAACCTCAAAAATCTTTCTTCTTGCTCCTTGTTTTTGTTGATCCTATATAACCATGCTATCCGTAAACAGATTCCGGCAAGGATTATATGTTTTTCCTTTTTTAAAGCTCCGCAATAACTCGCCAGCTTGTATGTATTGATCGCGTCTTTAATGGATCTCTCCTTGCTAAAATGGTGGGGAACCCACTGGGAGCTTACTTTTTCCATAATGATTTCCATTGTAGTGGGGGGGAAGTACCGGGAGAAATCCTCCGAATACGAAAAGCCGCAGTGAGGGCAAACAAAGATATTATAGTAAAGTGCGTTAACGGCTGAATCAGCATAAATGGGGCAAAAGTCCGTGTCATATTTAGCAACTTTTACAAAACGCGACCGTACCTTTTTAGTGGTTGATTTTTGCTTGCATAAAAGGCATTCCATGCTTTTATCATATAGAGGATGTATGCCTTCGATGGAGATTACCCCCTTACTGTAATTTAGGGTCGGGTCCAATAGAACGGTTCATTATACCTACAACCTTTATTATAAACTAATTTTTGTTGGTAAAATAGGTGGGGGAATATGAATTTTTTCAAGCTGGAAAATTGAGCGTGGGAATTTCTTTGGTATATACTATAAAGAGTAATAGTTCTATCTCACATATCAGAAGAAGGAGGGATTTATTGTGAGTGAAGTTGTTCAAATAACGGAAGCTGCCGCTTTTCAGATAAAAGAAATGATGAAACAAAATGGTGAAGAGGGTTCCTTTTTAAGAGTGGCCGTTAAAGGCGGAGGCTGCAGTGGATTATCTTACGGAATGGGTTTTGAACAAGAGCCCGGAGAAAAAGATAGCCAGCTGGAACAGTTTGAAATTAAGATCCTTGTTGATGCCCAGGATGCAGATATATTGAATGGAACGGTAATTGATTATAAACAAACGATGATGGGTGGAGGCTTTACGATCGAAAACCCAAATGCTATCGCATCATGCGGTTGCGGGTCTTCCTTCAAAACGGCTAAAAACGCCGGTACGCCGGAAAACTGCTAAGAACTCTTATCATTGAGAAAAGGGGGGCACTTTAACAAGTGCCCCCCTTAGTTTATAGGCAAAAGGGATTTGGAATGGTCTCATCCCGAACCATGATTTTAAAACAGGGCTAAGTACGTGGACGGTCGAAAAAAGTGCCGTAAAGGTCGAATAAGTTCGAGAACGGCCGAATAAAGTTCGAGGAAGGTCGAATAAAAAGTGCTCCACTGAAAACAGTGGAGCGTTTATTAAAGAAAAAACCAGGCAAACATCAAATTTGACTACAGTCTAAGGGGGCACTAAAAAAAGTGCCCTTTTTCATGCTTATTTGCTGCTTTAAATATTGTGCAGGGCCTCCTTGATTGGGAGGGTGCCGCTGAAAATCTCAAATGTTTTATTGAACGTTTTTTCCTCTGTGACAGATTGGGCAAGAACGGCGGCGACATCGGCTCTTGGAATGGACTTATTAGTATGATCCACTTTCTCATCCGCAAAGATTTTTCCGATCGCTTGTTCATTTGTCAAAGCAACCGGCCGGACAATCGTGTATGTCAGCCCGCTTGCTTTTAAATGTTCATCGGCATCATGCTTTGCTTCAAGATAATGGCGCATTCCTTCTTGGGCTTGTTCCGGATGATCAGAACCGACAGAGCTTAGCATGACAAAACGTTCGATACCCTTCTTCTTGGCGGCATCAACCAGTTTAATGGCTCCATTCTTATCCACAGCTGTTGTTTTATCCGGCCCTGTTTTGGGTCCAGATCCGGCGGCAAAAATGATGACTTCCATGTTATCCACTGCTTTATCCACATTTCCCTCTAAATCTGCAAGGATTGGATGCCCGCCGAGTTCTTTTATCGTTTGAGCCTGTTCCTCTTTCCGGATCATTCCGTAAACAGTCATTTGCGGATTTTTTGATAATTCCCCAATAATCTGCTTTCCTGTCGTTCCATTGGCTCCTGCAATTAAAATATTCATATATGCATTCCCCTTTCATGGCTTCTTCTACTCTTTACCCTTAGTAGGAAAAAGGTAAGCACTGTGGATAAGTAATGGAAAAAGTTATCCACAATAACCGAATTGGGGACAAAAAAAACCCGGCTATGAAAGTCGGGTTTTTGCGTAATTTTAAAACATGGAGGAACTATGCATCGGCTGAACTTTTGCTTTTGGGTCAATATATTGTTTGGCATGATTGACGGCAGTGGGGGCCTCACCAAAACCGCTTGCAATTAATTTTACTTTGCCATCATATGTTGCAATATCACCTGCTGCATAAATTCCCGGGATATTCGTTTCCATTCTGGAATTCACCAAAATACTGTTTTTCTGGATATCAAGTCCCCATTCCTTGATGGGACCAAGAGAAGAAACGAAGCCGTAGTTGACGATGACTGCATCTACCTCCATGGTCTCTGTATCTTCACCATTTGTATCCTTGATGACAATTGAATGGATACGTCCGTCTGTACCAATCAACTCTGAAGGTATGTAAGGGGTCTTTATTTCAACTTTTGAATTTTTAAGTGTTTCTACACTATGTTCGTGGGCACGGAATTTATCTCTTCTGTGGATGATGCTCACTTTCTCGGCGATCGGCTCCAGCATTAGGGCCCAGTCCACTGCTGAATCCCCACCTCCAAAGACCACCACTCTTTTGCCGGCAAAATGATTGAGGTCGTCGATGAAATAGTGAAGGTTGCCGCTTTCATATTTTTTTGCATCATCAATTTCGATGCGGCGGGGTTGGAAAGCCCCATTTCCAGCTGTGATGATAATCGTTTTGGAGTAATGGATTTCTTTATCAGTCGTTAACTTGAAAACTCCATCGGCTTGCTTTTCCACTTCTTGAACGGCTTGCTCCAGGACAACATCCTGCTCGAACTTTGCCATTTGTTCTTTCAAATTATTCACTAGCTCCTGTGCGCGCACTTTTGGGAAACCAGCGATATCATAGATGTATTTCTCAGGATAAAGGGCCGACAATTGTCCGCCTAATTGTGGCAGGCTCTCGATGATTTTTACGGATGCCTGTCTCATTCCTCCATAAAATGCAGTGAATAATCCAACTGGGCCTCCGCCAATGATGGTAATATCATATACTTTTTCATTAACTTCCAACGTAATCCCTCCGATATACTAGGTTTGCTGAAATTTATCCTCTTATTTTAACATAGATGGTGTTTTAAAAAACGGAGAAAGTTAGAAAAGTGAGAAAGTTTTGACTATATAAGGACGGTTGCATGATGAATGTTCTTTAACCGCTTTCATAATTGGGTGAAATTACTCATTACCAATGTTGAGCTATCGTATAAATATAGTTCGGAACTGGGTGGAAAGTAACGTTTTCCAGCTTTATTTTAACGCGAAAAGTTACTTGAAAAAGGTATGGAAAAAGACTAATATTTACTTAGACATCATTGTAAAATTTTTATGGATTTTTCATGACAATTACGAAGTGTTACGTGAAATACGTCACAAATGTATAAGAGTGCTTTTTATAATGGAAATTAATAAGATAGACAATATATTTTAGTTATGGAAAGCATCACAAGAAAATATCGTAAAGGTGGAAGAATACTTTTGAAAAAGCCAACAATCGTTGTTTTAGGAGCAGGTTATGGTGGATTGATGACTGTTACTCGCTTACAGAAGGCATTAGGTCAAAATGAAGCAGAAATCGTATTAGTTAACAAGAATGATTACCACTATGAAACAACATGGCTGCATGAAGCATCGGCTGGAACGCTTCATCATGATCGTGTGCGATATCCAATCAAAAGTGTCATTAACAACAAAGTTAAATTCATCCAGGATTCTGTTTTGGAAGTGAAAACAGAGAACAAAAAAGTCATCCTTGAAAACGGCGAAATTTCTTATGATTACTTAGTGATAGGTCTTGGACCTGAATCGGAAACGTTCGGAATCCAAGGGCTAAAAGAATATGCTTTCTCTATTTCTAACGTGAACACGGCACGTAAAATCCGTGACCATATCCAATTGCAATTCGCTACTTACAGTACAGAGGTCGAAAAGAATGAAGACCGCTTGACGATCGTTGTTGGAGGAGCAGGATTTACGGGAATCGAATTCCTAGGCGAATTGGCTAACCGTGTCCCTGAACTTTGTAAAGAATACGACATCGATTTCCAAAAGGTTCGTATGTATTGTGTGGAGGCAGCACCAGCCGTCCTCCCTGGCTTCGATCCGGAATTGGTGGATTATGCAGTATCTTACCTTGAGAAAAAAGGTGTCGAATTCAAGATCGGTACACCGATCAAGGGGGCGACTCCTGAAGGCATCATCGTGGCAAAAGGCGAAGATGAAGTGGAAGAAATCAAAGCGGGAACCGTAGTGTGGGCAGCTGGCGTACGTGGTAACTCCGTGATAGAGGCTTCCGGTTTTGAAGCTATGCGCGGACGTATTAAAGTGAACCTTGACATGCGGGCACCGGGTCATGACGATATCTTTATCGTAGGGGACTGCGCTTTGATCATCAACGAGGAAATTAACCGTCCATATCCACCTACCGCACAAATCGCGATGCAGCAAGGTGAGGTCATTGCGAAAAACCTGACTAAATTGGTTCGTAACGAAGGCGACCTTGAAACGTTCACTTTCGAAAACAAAGGAACGGTATGTTCACTTGGTGAAGACAACGCGATTGGTGTTGTATTCGGCAAGAAAGTTACAGGTAAGACTGCATCATTCTTGAAGAAAATGGTTGATAACAGAGCGTTGTTAATGATTGGCGGAGCTTCCCTTGTTGCTAAAAAAGGTAAATTCAACGTCCTTTAATTTTTTCTATATACAAATAAAGGCCATTTGGGGATTTTCCCTGAATGGCTTTTTCATTGACATCCCATCAATGGGTGGTGTGCCATCTATTGGAGTATGCACGGTTCTTATGTGGAATATAATGGGGTAAGGATGACGAAGCTTAATCGTATATTCTTCTGCTGTTTGAAGTTTACAATAATAATGAATATAGGGGGAAGTGGGTCTTGGTGGAACGATGCAAAAATGTTTGGCTTGCAGTGTCCGGCCTTGTGATATCTGATAAAGGTGAATGGCTGGTCGTGAATAAAAGGTATGGCGGATTGAAAGGGCAATGGTCGCTTCCGGCAGGTTTTGTCAAAAATGATGAAACCGTCGATGAAGCTGTCGTAAGGGAAGTGTTGGAGGAGACGGGTATTCATACAGAAATTGAAGGTATTGTAGGAGTGAGAAGCGGAGTCATCAAAGGGAATATTAGTGATAATATGTTGATATTTTTACTTAAACCGGTCAGTTTTGAAGTAACCGCTCAGTTGGATGAACTATATGAAGCTAAATTTTATGACCCTGATTTACTCATGCAGGAAGGGAAGCAATCATTACTATTGGAACAGCTTTTAGCTTTTAAAAAGGAAAGAATGCAGACGATGCTTGACGGGTTGAACCCGGGAGATCAATTTGGGTATACATCATATAAATTATTCATGTGATTTGGGTAATTATCTTTTCTTCGGAATTATTTGGTATAAGTCGTTGACGCAGCAATTATTTTTTCAGTAAACTAAAGGTGTCGCTTTTTAAGGAGGGTCAAGAATAACATGCCATTGCCTGTTTTAATTATCTCAATACTCTTATTTTTCATATTGTTTTTCGGAATTGGCTTTTTGCTGAATATGCTCTTTCGTTCTTCGTGGATCATGGTCATCTTATTTCCAATCGTCTTCATCATCATTGTCAATGAAACAAAGCTAATAGAATATTTTAGAAATCCGGGAATTTCTTTTTCTAATCTTGGAACGAACCTCACTTCCTTGCATACGGCAGACATCATTATTTTATCAAGCGGGCTGCTTGGCGCGGTTTTAGCTGGTGTGGTCATCAGGATTCTAAGGAATAAAGGATATCAAATGTTTTAATAATGAGAAGGGCCGTCATTTATGGACGGGCCTTTTTTTTGTATGAAAAATTCGATCTTTTCATGCTTTATGAATACTTTCACTCTGGAAAGGGAACAAATATCCTTGTGAGAGGAGTGGAACTAATACATATGAAGATTGTCAAGGCGTTATTTTTGAGGGTTGCTATTATCATATTATTTATCTTGGCCATCGAATCGACCTTTAATCATGTTTTTGGAGCCGTGCCTGAGGATCATCCTTTTGAAGAGGTGATGAGACAACATCAAATGCTTGGTCTCGAATATAAAGCCATCCATAGTGGAGGTCAAGTGGCGACGCTAATGGCATCCGCATCCACGAGCGATGGTCCCACGACGATAGCGGAGGCAATCGAGCTCTCGAAATACCCGAAGCATGAAGTCTTGGCTACAGGATATACAGCAGGGTATGAATCAACCGGAAAGTACCCGGAAAGCCCATCCTATGGTATCACTTATTCAGGGGTGAAGGTGAAACGGGATCTGTTTTCCACCATTGCCGCCGATCTTACCATATTCCCTATCGGAACCATCCTTTGGATTCCGGGCTATGGATATGGGATTGTAGCGGACAAGGGTGGTGCGATCAAAGGAAACCACCTGGATCTATACTACGAAACGGTACAAGATGTATACGATAATTGGGGGAAGAAAACCCTTGAAGTATATGTTGTCCAAAAAGGGAACGGCGAGTTATCCGAAGAACAGTTAAACAAGTTGAATGAAACCAAGATCAGGCAGGTATTCAAGCCTAAAATCGCTCAGAAAACATTGAACGAGAATGTAGCTTCCTTTGCTTTTTAATGAGGGACAAAAGTGAAAGCGAAAGGCTGCCTCAATTGAGGCAGCCTTTTTGATTGTCTGTTTTCCTCGGGACGCCCTTAGTCCATACTTTTGTAGGCTTCAGGATGCAGAGTCTTTGCCAATTTGGAAAGCCCATCCAGTAATCGCGGAGAGGGCCGGCAGAATAAAGGTTCTTCCATGATGTGAATATTGTTATCCCGGACTGCCTTCATATCAGTCCACCCTTTCCGTTTCTTGACCAGCTCCGGGTTTACTTTTCGTAAAGGGATACCGACCCAAGCTAAGCAAATATGGTCGGGATCCTTTTTTTGGATCTCTTCGGAAGTGACTTGAATGCTTGCCATGTCGACATCTTCGAAAAGGTTATATCCTCCCGCAAGCGTGCTGATCTCGGATAACCAATTAACTCCCCCGGGGCTGAATAAGGGATTAGGCCACCATTCCCAATACAGGGACGGCTTTGTTTCGATTTTGTCGGCGACGTTTTTGTATTGAAGGATGGCATCACGGAATTTGGCAGCCTGTTCCTCAGCTTTTTCCTTAAGATTCATGGCCTCGCCCAAGGTCAGTAAATCTTTTGCGATATCTTCAAGTGATTGCGGGTTGAAGATGATATGAGGGATGTTTCGTTCTTTTAGGCCCTCAATATTTTTTTCCATGCCCGGTACACTTAGTGAAGCCAGCACCAAATCGGGTTTTAGGGATTCTACACGATCTATATCAATCGATAAATCGGGCCCCACCTTAGGAAGGTGCTGTAAGGTTTCAGGCCAATCAGAGTAGTCATCGATGGCGATCAGCCGATCTTCAATCCCTAGATATGTGCAGAGTTCCGTATTGCTGGGGCAAAGAGAGATTATTTTCAAATTGAACACCTACCCTTGAAAGATGAAAAAGTGAAGTGCCAGCGCAATGAATACTCCGGTCAAGGCTCCGAAAAATACCTCGATTGGCTTATGTCCCAACAGTTCCTTTAATTGTTGCTGTTTCTGTTTATCTGCTTTTTTCTGCCAGTTCTTTGCTTGCTCGACAAATGTATTGAAGTCCGTAACGAGCTGGTTCAAGACGGCTGCCTGTTCTCCTGCCTGCCGTCTGACTCCTGTCGCATCGAACATCGTGATGACTGCAAAAATCGCGGCAACGGCAAATACAGGGGAATTCATACCGGTTTCAATCCCTACCGCTACGGTTAGGGCTGACACGGCCGCAGAGTGGGAGCTTGGCATACCGCCTGTTGAGTTAATGAGTGACCAGTTCACTTTACGAAATGCTATGAAGTGGATGGGCACTTTAATGAATTGAGCAAAGAAAATGGCAATCAATGCTGCGATTAAAGGGAAGTTGAGTAATAATTCCAAGAGTATCAGCCTTCTTTCTAGTTATAAGTAAAGATGAAATCCATATATGGGTAATTACATCCTGCTCGGAATAAGGCCCTTATTATTAGTTCCATTCAGTCCTGTCGATTCCCTGCTGGTATAAGTATAAATATGATCTTTCTTATACTATTACTCTAAAGTCACTCATTCTAAACAATATCCCTTGTTATTATTATTTTCGCGGGCCTTATTCGAAAATTTTTGAAGATTTCGTTATAATGGATGTAATCGAATGGAGGAGGTAGCAGAATGTTCACAGTAAAAGATTCCTTGAATATAGATTTGATTGACGAATGCCTGATTCTAGGCGTATTTGACAGACCCGTAAAATTCTCAGGCATAGGAAAAGAAGCGGATGAACGATTGGACGGCCAGCTAACAGAGTTAGTGAAGGAGGGAGAAATCTCTTCCAAGAAAAAATCAGTGGTCAAAATACATACATTAGGTAAATTAGGCATAAAGAGATTGATTTTTGTAGGGTTGGGCAAGGAAAAGGAGCTATCCTTTGAAACGCTCCGCGAAGCGTTGGGAAAAGCTCGTAGGACGATAAAAGAATCCAAGATTACGACACTTTCGATCGCTTTGGATACATTCACGACTGAAAATCTGGATGCGTTGGATGCAGCGCATGCTTGTTCTGAGGCTTTCGAACTTGCTTCCTATAAATTTGACGGATACAAGCAAAAGTCGAACCAGGTCGAAAAAAGCCTTGAATCGATTACGGTTTACAGTGAATATGATCAAGAAGAGGTCGGTGCCGCGCTTCATGTAGGGAAAATCTTCGGAAGGGCGACGAACTCAGCGAGAACATTGGTCAACACGCCAGGCAATTTGTTGACTTCCACGGATTTGGCGGATTATTCATCTGCCTTGGGTGAACGTTATGGTTTTGAAGTGGAGATCCTCGAGAAGGAAGATATGCTTAAGTTGGGAATGGGTGCACTCCTTGCCGTCAATCAAGGTTCGGTCGAGCCTCCGAAAATGATCGTCCTGAAGTATCAAGGTAAGGATGAATGGAAGGATGTTATCGGGTTGGTAGGTAAAGGCATAACATTCGATACGGGTGGATACTCATTGAAAACGAAGGCCGGAATCGTTGGAATGAAGACGGATATGGGCGGTGCGGCAGCTGTTTTAGGTGCGATGGAAATAATTGGAGAATTAGGACCGGACCAAAATGTCGTGGCTGTCATTCCTTCCACTGATAATATGATCAGCGGTGATGCATTCAAGCCGGACGATGTGATCACTGCCATGAGCGGCAAGACGATAGAGGTATTGAATACGGATGCGGAAGGCCGGCTGGTTTTGGCGGATGCCATGACATACGCTAAACATCATGGTGCAGACTATCTTATTGACGTTGCCACTTTAACGGGTGGTGTCATAACCGCGCTGGGCATGGATATGACGGGTGCAATGACAAATGACACGGAATTCTATGAACAAGTGGTCAAAGCCTCAGAGGAGGCCGGGGAGCCCATTTGGAGATTGCCGATTACAGAAAAGGATAAAGAGCGGGTACGCAACAGTAAAATAGCGGATTTGAATAATTCACCTGGAGGAGCAGGACATGCGATCATGGGCGGGGCCTTCATCGGCGAATTTGCCGAAGACACTCCGTGGGTCCATCTGGATATTGCCGGAACATCCACAACCTCGAGCAGCTCTGAATTGTGCACGGCGGGCGCTACCGGTGTCATGGCACGAACGCTTGCACTATTGGTCGAAACCTTTGAATCGAAAACAAGATGAACCCAAATATCCGAAGCCAAAAATAGGCTTCGGTTTTTTTACCAAAAAGGTGTTGGACGTTATACATCCCTCCATTTCAAGCTGACGATGATATGACAATTTTCTTCTCCTGCTTTAGGATAGAAATCAAAACGGATCCCATCGGGGTTATACGTGATATCAGGTTCGTTCTTAATTCCTATCTTTCGGATCATATCGATCACGACATTCTTTTGCGATGCTTGGGCAGCAGTCATCAACCTGTTCGAGAAAGGCTTGGATGTGGCTAAAGTATCCATGACTTTTTTTACATCAAGCATTAAAGATTGCGAGGTCTTTGCCGATTTAACTAGCACATCTGGATTGGTTGCAGAGTAGGGACGCAATGTTCCTTCCCGTTCCCGATACATATTCATTGCCCTGGCGTGAGGCGGAAATAGGATAGGGTCATATAAAAAATAAGGGAAATCCTCCAAAAGGTTTCCTTCCTTTCCTTAAGTCTGTCTATAGACACGTTTTCGTTATACGTTAAAATATGTATAAAGGCCAGCTGATATGATATCGGTTTGTGAATGACTTTCTTTTGCAAAAAAACTTCTTGAAAATTATGATCAAAGACACACTATTATTTGTAAACTGCTTCATTGACAGGTATAGTGTATAGTAATATACTTACTTACCTAAAGTAAGGAGAAGGCACACTATAAATCATAAAATAGGTGATGTTAACATGAAAATAACCGAGGAAACAAAAAACCTTTTAATAGATAAAATGAATATCATAAAAACACCGGGAAAAGCTGATATATGCCTTGTAGGGCCTGTGAACCTGCCTGTTGAACAAGGGGATTTCTCAACGGTTTTCCAATGGTATACATGGCTACAGCTTGACGGCGCGGATAATGACAAGGAAGCGGTGCTTGATTCGCTTTCGGAAGCCAACCTCGCTTTCGGACAGCAATCCTCCGTATTGGTGTATGGTGACTTTAAAAAGTCGGAGGATGCACTTGTCCGGATGCATAGCATCTGTCACACAGGTGATATCTTCGGCAGTAAACGCTGTGATTGCGGCTACCAGCTCCACCAATCGATGAAGATGATAGCCGAGCATGGGTGCGGGGCAATTTTTTACCTTGCTGACCATGAAGGAAGAGGGATTGGCCTGTTTTCCAAATCTCTTGCCTATTTGCTACAGCAGGAAGGTTATGACACTGTCGAAGCGAATGAGGCTTTAGGATTCGAAGACGATACGCGATCTTACGAGGGAGCCATTCGCGTGTTGAGGGAACTGCGCGAGGATCCGGTGACTTTAATCACGAACAACCCCAAAAAGCTGGATGCCCTCATGAAGCATGGACTTGCGGCAAAGGACCATATTCCGCTTTGGGGCGGTTTGACGGAAGATAATAGTTTCTATCTGGATACAAAGGTTAAGAAGTCTGGACATATTCCCCAAAAGAAGCCAACTTTGATTGTATAAGGAGAGCTATAGTATGAATGATGATCAATATTACATGAAGCTGGCACTGGATTTGGCAGCCAGTGCTAAAGGAAAGACGAATCCGAATCCAGTGGTCGGTGCAGTCATAGTCAAAGACGGTGTGATAGCCGGGACAGGGATCCACCGTAAAGCGGGTGAACCGCATGCGGAAGTACATGCTTTCAAAATGGCGGGTGAGTATGCAGAAGGTGCAACGCTATATGTGACTCTTGAACCTTGTTCCCATTATGGAAAGACTCCTCCTTGTGCAAATTTGGTGAAAGAATCAGGTGTCCGGCGAGTTGTTGTGGCTACTCAAGATCCGAATCCGGAAGTAGCCGGCAGAGGGATATCGATCATAAAGGATGCAGGCATTGAAGTGGAAGTTGGCGTCCTGGAAAAGGAAGCTCAAAGGCTGAACGAGCGTTTTATTCACAATATGCTGACGAATCGTCCATTTGTCATATCGAAGTATGCGATGACGCTCGATGGAAAACTTGCAACCCACACAGGCCATTCAAAATGGATAACAGGAGAAGAATCACGTCACTCCGTTCATTTGCTGCGTGATGAGGTGGATGCCATTCTAGTTGGTATCGGGACTGTGTTGGCCGATGATCCATCACTGACGACCAGACTTCCGGAGGGCGGAGGGAAAAATCCGATCCGGATCATTTTAGACAGTGAATTACGGGTTCCCTTGGATGCCAATGTTGTACAAGCATCAGATGCGAAAACCTTGATCGTAACGCAGGAAAATGCACCTGCTGATAAAATGGGCCTTTTACGTGAAAAAGGGATCGAATTCATTTTCGTACCAAAAAACGAGACGGGACTGAATCTAAGGGCTTTGATGGAAGAGCTGTATAAAAAGGGGATTACGGATGTCTTGCTGGAAGGCGGAAGCGAAGTGAATGCCTCATTCCTTAGGGAAGGGCTCATCGATAAATACTTGATTTATATAGCCCCTAAACTATTGGGCGGAAGAAACTCACTAACACCGTATACTGGAATGAATGTGGATACGATGGATGAAGCGATGGATGTTTCCTTCTCTGGCGTGGAAACGTTTGGTGAGGACATACGCATAACGGCTTATCCTAAATAAAAATAGACAACAGGTGAAGAGGCATGATGGTTAAATCAGATGTATGCATAGTCGGATCAGGTCCTGGAGGAGCCCTGCTGGCTTACCTATTGGCTAAGCAGGACATTTCAGTCGTTTTGCTTGAAAGGCATTCTGAGGTTTCAAGGGAGTTCAGGGGCGAGTTCTTGAACGATGAAGGAGAGGGCATTCTAAAAAAGCACGGTTTATTCGAGAGTGTGGAAAGACTTGGCTTGCTTAGGATGGAACAAATTGAATATTGGCATGACGGCCACATATTTAAAAGCATTTTCCCTGAATGGCCTGTCGATCATGTTGGGATACATGTCCCTCAAAATCATCTGCTTACAGCCATATTGAATGAAGCCGAAAAGCTGGACTCTTTTCAATTGATGATGAATACGAGGGTTACCGGCTTGATACAGAATGAAATGGGCCGTTTTACGGGCGTCAAGGCTCGAAATGGCGGGAATGACCTGGAAGTGCAAAGTTCATTGATAATCGGAGCGGACGGCAGATTTTCCATCGTTCGAAAAAAAGCTGGAATACCAGTCGTGATTAAAGATCATGGCTATGATTTACTGTGGGCAAAAATTCCTGCTCCGGAGGGGTGGAAGCCTTCGATCAAGATGGCATTGGTCAATGGCTCCCAGGTTGCCCTCTTCACCCAGGCTGGAGGTTCCATCCAAATTGGCTGGAATATAGAACATGGTTCATTTCCCCATTTGCGAAAACAGCATTTTGAACCGTTCATTGAAGATTTGCTTTTTGCCTTTCCTGAATTAAAAAAGGTTGTGTGTGAAAATATCCGCTCTTGGCAGGACTTCATTTTATTGGATGTTTACAGCAGCTATTGTGAATCGTGGACAAAGGATGGCGTTGCTTTATTAGGTGATGCAGCCCATACGATGACACCTACAGGTGCGTTCGGCCTCAATTGTGCCATGAAGGATGCCGATATATTGGCGGAGCTTATTTCTGGATGCATACTGCAGGAGGATACTGGCTTCCTTGGACTTAAAATGGCTGAGCCAAAAAGAAAAGCCGAGATTGAAAGATTACAGGCCATTCAGGTGGACAAGGAAATGTCCTTCGCATCACAGTTTGCCGCAGCTTATGTTTGAATAGGAGTGAAGGATATGAAATTCGGTTTTGATATTGACGATACCCTTATTAACTTGAGGGAGTTCGCGTTCCATCTTTATAATGAAAAGCTTAATACGAACATAGAGTTAACGAAATTCAGAGCTTTAAAGACGTTGGAGATCCATGAAGCATTCGGGCTTGATAAAGAGGCTGGGGGCAAGATGTGGAACAGCCTTGCCGATGAAGTGTATTATTCATCCTGTCCAGCCTTCGAGGGCGCTGTGGAAACGCTGCAGGAGCTTGAACGCGATGGCCATGAAATCTATTACATCACCGCCAGAAAAGCAGAGCATGGTGAACGGACGAAAAAATGGCTGATTGAAAACGGCTTTCCGGTTAAGGATGACCATTTTTACTGCGGGATGAAGGATCATGAAAAAATTGATACGATCCGCAAATTGGAATTGGATTATTATTTTGATGATAAACCGGCAGTGCTGGAAACTTTATTGGATATTCCAACGAAAGTGTATGCAATGGATAACTCCTATAACAGGGAATTGGATATTCCAAGACTGACAAGCTGGTTTGAATTAAAAGAAATCCTCTCCAAATAATACAATTCACATTATTGACGGATGACTTGATAGACTTGGGTCATCCTTTTTTTGTATACTAATATGAATAATGGTTCATTTTTTGGTAAAAAAACAAGAGAATCGGGGGTAATGGGATGGAGAGAAATATTGAAAAGTCATTGATAGGCACGCTTGGGATTGAAATGAAAGAAGTCGGCGATGGGAAAGTCATTGCGACGATGCCTGTGGATGAACGGACTAGGCAGCCATATGGTTTATTGCATGGGGGAGCGTCCGTTGCCCTTGCGGAATCCGTTGCAAGCTTTGGCGGAATGCAGCTGATAGATAGTACAAAACAAGCTGTCGTCGGCCTTGAAATCAATGCCAATCATGTAAGGGGTGTCCGTTCCGGTTTTGTTACCGCAGAAGGGAACATCATCCATCGCGGGAAGACGACGATGGTGTGGGACGTGAAAATCCGTGATGAAGATGATCATCTTATCTGCATTTCACGCTGTACGTTGGCCGTTATCGACTTACCGAAGTCAAATTGAATCGAATGAACAATCGCAAAGTGGCGCAATGATTCTATAGTATCCGGTTTAAATATAATATGGCAGTAGACTATTGTATGAAAAGAGGTTTTTTTATGCTGGTGGGTCATATACAAGAAATCACCCGTCATCCTGTAAAATCATTCACTGGTGAACAGGTACAAAAAACGAAGGTGATGGATTATGGACTATATGGAGATCGCAGTCATGCCTTTAAAGGCAAAAATGGGAAGTTCCTGACGATAACCCAAGTCCCGGAAATGGTCCGTTATCAAGCTGTTTTTTCTGGTGAGGAAACCCTTGGCCAATATCCGGAAATCAAAGTGAAGACTCCTTCAGGAAACGTGCTGACATGGGGGGAGGAAGCCTTTCAGGAGGAAATGGACCGATTGTTAAAACAGGAGGCAGCACCAATTGTTTATCACCCTGCACATATTCCGTTAGGTGCGATTGAAGAAGAAAACATCCTGCTTGTCAGTGATGCCTCGATTGGCGAATTGACAAAGCTTTGGGGAAAAGAACTGGATGGCAGGAGATTCAGGCAAAATTTGGTGCTATCCTTAGTGAACAAAACGCCCTTTTTAGAAGAGCAATGGTTCGGAAAAAGGATTCTAATCGGGAATGAAGTGGAATTGGAGATCAAAAGGCATTGTGAGCGCTGCATGATCATAACTGTCGATCCAAGCGATTCCCATAGAGATCCATCACTCCTTAAAACTGTCGTCAAGGAAAGGAAAAATCATTTTGGCGTATATGCCTCGGTCATGCAAACAGGTGAAATCAGAGTGGGCGACCAGGTATTTTTAAAAGATTGAGACAGAAAAGAGCTGCTCCTTTAATCAGGGCAGCTCTTTTGCAATGGCAGGGATCACCGGGTTTTCTTTAAATCATCCTGGACACTCCGATCCCACATTTTCACGCCAGTATGATAAGCCGAGCGCATGATTAAATGTCCGGCAACAGGGCTGGTCATGAAGATAAAGATGATCGCGAGCACGACCCGGAAATCGAAATGGCTATGTTTATAATAAAAATATAACAAGGTGCCGATCAGGATGAACATGATTCCAAGTGTCGAGCTTTTTGAGGCAGCATGATTTCTTGTATAGACGTCGGGCAGCCGGATGATGCCGAAAGCCGAGACTAAAAAGAGAAAGACTCCCATTAATAAGAATAGGGCTGATAGGATTTCAACGATTGCGGTCATCTTCGATTATCTCCCCTTTCTCAAGGAATTTGGCGAAAGCGACCGTTCCGATGAAAGATAGGATTCCGAGCAGAAGAATGGCTTCCAGATATGCGCTTGTATCCATGACAATGGAGGCAAGTGCAACGATTGCGATAAGATTGATTCCCATTGCATCGAGTGCGATGACCCGATCCGGTACGGAAGGCCCTTTGATTAAACGGTATAAGAATCCAATCATAGAAAGCGAAACACCGAGCAACGCGATTTTAAGCATTAGATCGAACATTATTTGCTCACCTCCATAATCGCTTTTTCAAATGTATTTTTAATGCTGTCCACGGCCTCATCTTTGTCGGCAATATCCATCGCATGGATATAAAGAGTCCGATTATCTTCCGATACTTCAACGACAAGTGTTCCTGGAGTCAGTGTAATTAAATTCGATAGTATCGTAATTTCCCAATCCTTGGTCAGCACGGTTTCAAATGCGAATATGCCAGGTCTCATGTCCAGGCTTGGTTTAAGCACTGCCTTAAGGACGCTAATGTTGGAAAGTATGAGCTCCCTTGCGAATATGAGCAGCAATAGAACGACGGCATTCACCCTGCTCAAGTAAAAACGATCATTGAAAAAATGACGGAAGACGAACATGATGCCTAGCCCCAACATATATCCGATGATAAAAGTGCTCCCGTTAAATTCATTTTTTAAAAACATCCAGATAACCGCAAGGAACACATTCAGTAAAATTTGGAATGACATCAGGCACTACTCCTTTAAAACCGCTTTGTTATAGATTTCGGGATTCATTAATGCATCTACAGCTTGTGTAATGTATGGGTAAACCGATTCTGTTCCTACTCCGAATAAAACGGAAATGATGACGAGGAGGACTGCAGGAACCAGCATTTTATTAACCTTTTCATTAGATATGGCATAATCAGCTTTTGGAGTTCCCCAAAAGCCATTCATGAATATTTTCATGACGGAGTATAGGACCATCAAGCTTGAAATTAAGACAACGGCCATTCCCAAATAGGCCCCTTTTTCTGCAGCTCCCTGAAGAATAAGGAGCTTGCCGGCAAAACCGCTGAACGGCGGAATTCCCGCCAATGATATGGCAGCTATGAAGAAGGTCCATGCAACGGCCGGGTATTGCTTAATCAAGCCGCCCATGTCCCGCAAATCATCCGATCCGCTGATTTTTATCATGATGCCAACCAGCAGGAAGAGTGCAGCCTTGATCAGCATGTCATGAATGATATATAGAATGGAACCCGATAAGGCCTGTTCATTCATGACGGAGATGCCGAATAGAATAACCCCGACGGCGATGATGATATTGTAAATGATGATTTTTTTTACATCCCAATAAGCTATCGCACCAATGACACCGATGATGATGGTCAAGATTGCAAGTATCGCAAGGAAAGTATGGGTGAAATCCTGGTCATGATAAAACATGAGTGTATAGGTCCTGAAAATGGAATATATCCCGACCTTTGTCAGCAATGCCCCGAATAGGGCCATCACTGGAATGGGCGGTGCATAATAGGACCCAGGCAGCCATTGGAAGAGCGGGAAAATGGCTCCCTTCAAACCGAAGACGATCAGAAAGCCGATCGCTATCACCGAGATGATTCCAGGCTGGCTGACTTCCGTTATCCTCTGGCTGATGTCCGCCATGTTCAATGTTCCTAGGACTGAATAAAGATACGCCACCATGATGACGAAAAAGGAAGAGGATAGTACATTGACGATGATATACTTCAATGATTCCCTCAGTTGGATTTTCGTCCCTCCCAGTACAAGCAGCACGTAGGAAGCCATCAGCATGACCTCGAAGAATACGAATAGATTGAAAAGATCCCCCGTAAGGAAGGCACCGTTTACCCCGATCAGCAAAAATTGAAATACAGGATAGTAATAATGTCTTTCACGTTCTTCCCCTATGGAGTAAAACGAGTAAAGCAGTATGGCCAATCCAATGATATTCGTGGTCAGTACGAGCAGCGAAGAAAGCATATCTGCAACGATCACGATCCCGAACGGCGCATCCCAGCTGCCAACGCCTAAAGTCAAGATCCCTTGAGTATGGACCGTAAACACTAGGTAAAGGGAAATTACAATTCCGATAAGAGAGGAAGTAAGGGATATCCCTCTTTGCAGCTTGATTTTTTTTGCAAAGAAAATGAGCAGGATGCCTGTGAAAAGCGGCCATAAAACAGGCATGAAGGTAAGATTATTCATTCGTTTCCGTACCTCTCATTTCTTCCATGTCATCCGTACCGAGTTCCTGGTAGGTCCGATAAGCAAGTACCAGCAGAAATGATGTGACACCGAAACTGATGACGATCGCCGTCAAGATAAGCGCTTGCGGTAGCGGATCGACATAGGATGCAGCTTTATCACTTAGCAATGGAACGGAACCGCCTTTCAAACCGCCCATCGTCAAGATCAAAAGGTGGGCGCCGTGACTGAGCAGCCCAGTACCGATTATGATTCTTAAAATGCTTTTGGAAAGCATTAAATAGGTCGCACACATAAATAGTATTCCAATGACAATGGCCATTAAAAGTTCCATTATTCACTCTCCCCTATCGTTTGAATAATGGTCATCGTTACACCAACAACCACAAGATAAACACCCAGATCAAAAAGTACCGCGGTATGAAGCGAGATGTGCCCAAGGAGCGGTAAATCAACATAATGATAAACATGCGTCATGAGGGGCACCCCGAACAACAGCCCGCCGGCAACGGTCAGGCTTGATATGAACAAGCCTGAACCGATCATTAACTTATAGTCAATCGGCAAGATGCCGGTGACGGTTTTAATGTCGAAAGCGAGCAACAGCAGGACTATGGCGGCTGAAGTCATTAAACCGCCGACAAACCCGCCTCCTGGAGAATAATGCCCGCCTAAAAAGATGGCTACCGCAAACAGCAAGATAACAAAGGCGGCGACTTTCGTAACCGTTTGGAGAATCAGGTCATTTTGCTTCATGATTTGTCTTTCCCCCCTGTCAAACGCAATTTGATCATCGCGAATATTCCGAGCGCAGCGATGGAAAGGACACTGATTTCAAACATCGTATCAAGTCCGCGGAAGTCAACGAGAATGACATTTACGACGTTTTTCCCGCCTGCTTCCTTATAAGCATTTTCAAGATAGTAACTGGATATGGAATCAAATAGTTTATTGCTATGTGCCGATAAGGCAATCAATGTCACTATGACTCCTACACCAATGGATATCAGGGCATTATTCAACTTGAATGTCACCCGTTCTTCCTTTCTGCTTGCCATTAAAGGAAGGTGGAAGAAACAAAGCAAAAACAGCGATACCGAAATGGTTTCGATGACTAGTTGAGTCAGGGCTAAATCCGGTGCCCGCAGCAAAACGAAAAATAAGGAAATCGTATAACCGACGGCTCCTAAGATGATAATGGAAGTTAAACGGGATCTTGCAAACAGAATGGCGATCGAGCCGATAGCGATGATCACAGCTAATACCAATTCATATATGCCGATCGGGGCAAAATTCCCTGTATCCAATTTAAATGCATCCTTCCAATAGAGCGTAAAGCCCAAGGAAAGAATGAAGAAAAGGAAGATTGAAAGCAGATAAGTCCGAATCGAACCTGTCATTAATACTTTCATGACGAAGGAAGCTGAGCGTTCGAGCCCTCTTACCCCGTTATCATACAAAGAATTCAGGGAGATGCGTTCAGGAATCCACTGAGTCATCTTCTGCCACTTCGGAAGCGTTTTGTATAAAAGGATTCCAAATGCTATGATGCCGACGGTCATCCATACTTCAGGTTGGAATCCATGCCAGAAGGCGATATGGACTTGGAAATCCGGTCCCGCCAAGCTTGGCTGTATGCCGGCTACCGCAGGTTTAATGATTGATGAAGATAGCAAGTTTGGAAAAATACCGAAAACGATGACCAACGAAGCAAGGATGATCGGGGATATCAGCATCCCGATCGGCGCCTCGTGGGGCTTCTTGTCCAATAGTTGTAACTGAAGTTTGCCTGTAAAGGGTTTGAGCACGACGATCATGCTATAAATAAAAGTGAATACACTGGCTACCCATGCTACCACAGGGAACAGGACCCCCCATGTCTCCATATTGAAGATATTCAATTCCAATACATTCACCATGCTGGCTAAGAACATTTCCTTGCTCAAAAAACCATTGAAGGGCGGAAGTCCAGCCATTGAAAAAGCACCTATGACAGCGACGGTGAAAGTGATCGGCATCAACTGCATCAATCCGCCTAGCTTTCTGATATCACGTGTACCGGTTTCATGATCAATGATGCCTGCAACCATGAAAAGGCTGCCTTTGAAGGTCGCATGATTAATCAAGTGGAATACTGCTGCAACCGTAGCTGCCAAGTATATATTTTCCCCTAAAGATTCATAGTGAAGGGCCGCCGCACCTAGTCCCAAAAGCGACATGATCAATCCGAGCTGACTGATGGTGGAAAAAGCGAGAATCCCCTTTAAATCAGTCTGCTTGATAGCAGAGAATGAGCCCCAGAACAGGGTGATCAATCCGGCGATTGAAACGAGCCAGAACCATAATCCTGATTCTGCAAAAACAGGGCTTAATCGGGCAACCAAATAAATTCCGGCCTTGACCATTGTGGCGGAATGAAGGTAAGCACTGACCGGTGTCGGGGCTTCCATGGCGTCAGGAAGCCAGATATGGAAAGGGAACTGTGCGGATTTAGTGAACGCGCCAAGCAGCACAAGCAAAAGTGCAGAAACGAAGAGCGAGTGGTCCATAAGTTCCCCGCTTTGGGCAATCAATTCACGTATGCTGAATGTGTTCCCCATAACGGAAAGGAGAATTATGCCACCAAGCATGCTTAAGCCTCCAAGCACAGTGATCAGCAGGGATTTCTGCGCTCCATAACGTGAACGCTCCCTTTCATTCCAATATCCTATCAATAGAAAAGATGATAAACTCGTGAATTCCCAAAACGAATAAAGGACAATTAGGTTATCGGATAGGACGACACCAAGCATTGCTCCCATGAAAAGCAAAAGGAAGACGTAAAATTGGTTCAGCTTTTCTTTCTCTTTCGATAAATAGAAAATTGAATACAGAACGACGAGTGAACCTATACCTGTAATGAGCAAGGCGAACAAAAGCCCTAGTCCATCTACATAGAAATCAACATGAATTCCGAGAGAAGGAATCCATGTTGCCCTTTCCATAATGATATCCCCTTGTTTGGTCAAGGAAATGAACCTTGAAAAATAGGTGAAAAGGAGAATCGGTAAAATCAAAACAAACCATCCTGTGTGTATTTGTCGAAATAGTTTGTACAATATTGGTACAATAAGTGCTAATAGAAACGGTGATAATACCGCCCAATGAAGTAAAGACATAAACTCCCCCCTTTTTTAAAACGAAGTCAGTCGTCTTATTATGCTTTTTTCGCGCAATCCTAGACGTTAGGAAATCTTCGTTGAATATGTATTTTATTATCGAATGCTTGTCTCGCTTAAAATTATAACGCAATTTATGTGGGTTTGCATGGCATTAAAAACGGTGAAGGCCAACTTGAATGATGTTTTATATATAGGTAGAAAAGGAGGGGAAACCCACCTGAAAAATTTATTGAAAAAAGTTTTTCCAGGGTGAATTAGGAGAGTATCCATTGTTAAATGGTGGATTATCTTGCATAATATAGGATAAAAGACGCGTGGATGGAGAAATTATGAAAAACACATATTTACTTAGCTATTTACCAATCATTTCAATTCTATTATTCAGCCTCTCCTTTGCCATTTTTGGGGAAATGCAAATGCTCTCTTTATTTGGAAATTTGGGAATCTACCAAGGGATGCTGGAGTTTTTTTCTGAAACCGGCATTAAGCTGGCGCTGCTGATCGTATTGCTCTTATTATTCTTCATGGTTTTTGCCGCATTGATTCTGAAGGTAAAGCCCTGAACAGTGTAAGAAAGGGGTCTGTCATATATGTGATTGGCGGTGCCTGTTCATTGTTCAGTGTTCAATTCATCATCGGGCTTGGATCCATCTTTATCGCAACGAATGTCGTTGCTTTAATTTATTTTGTCAATAAGTTAAGCCCGAGCTTGAATTTGTCGAGGTTAGTGGGATTGGTTTTCTTTCCAATCTTCGTTTGGACGGCACTGATTTCAATAGTCGCTTATGCAGGATTGAAGCTTTATAACAGCGTCATTGCAAGCCTTCCCATATAGCCATAAAAAAGAAGGTGCCATTGCGGCACCTTCTTTTTTCACTCGGCAGTCTGGCTGATATCTTTCCAAATCAATACATGGGGTGTATGTGAATAAATGGATTGTAGATTGGATGGCTTGTCCCTTCCAATCCAAACCCCCGTTGTATAGTTTGCTGTCAGGCCGACAAACCACATGTCTTTCACATCATTGGTGGTACCGGTTTTACCGCCGACATATTCTGTAGGAAAGTAGGCTTTGCGGGCTGTCCCGGAAATGATCGTTTCATGGAGCAGCTGCCGCATCTTGGCTACGGTGCTTTTGCTCCATATCTCCTTGGAGCGGTCTTTCCATTTATAAAGGACTTTACCTTCTTGATCGGTGACTTTAATAATGGCGCGGGCTGGCTGATAGTTTCCGTCATTGAAGGAAGTATAGGCATTTGTCAGTTCAAGGGGACTCATGCCATATTCGAATCCGCCTATGGCCGAACTCGTATGGTGGTCTTTTTTGCTTACCTTTTTAAAGTCGAAAGCATCGAGGTAATTGAAACTCGTTTCCACCCCCGTCTTTTCAAAAATTCTTATGGCGGGTGTATTATAGGACTGAGCGAAGGCAGTTCCTAGTGTGACCATCCCGTAGCTGTCACCGCTATAATTCTTTGGACAATAGCTATTGCTGCAATAGCTTGCTCCGCTAACTAGCTGATTGATGTCAGCATCCGTTTCTTCCAAATAGGGAGCATAATCGAGAAGCGGCTTAATGGCTGATCCTGGCTGCCTATGCTTTGGTATGCACGGTTGAAAGAATTTTTTTTATAATCTTTTCCCCCAATCAAAGAGACAAGCTCGTGCGTATGATGCTGTATAACCACTAAAGCTCCCTCGATATCATTGACACCGATTTTTGATTGTACGGCAGACTTTGACTGTGATTGCAGCTTGGTATCGAGTGCGGTATGAATGGTTACACCGGAATTCAAAAGCTTTTTGAGCTTTTTATCCAGCTCAGCTTCCGCTTTCTTACGGATGGCGACTTCAGGGCTTTGCAGAGATTTGTCAAGACCCTCGGAGGATGCCACCAGGTTTTTCAATTCCTGATGAACATATGTCACATAATCGGGATATAAGTCGACCGGGGTGGACAAGTCTAATTTAATCGTATTTTTAATAAGCTTCTCGTACTCGGCCTGTTCTAAATCACCTTCGGCCACCATTTGTTTCAGTAATCTCTCCTGCCGCTTTTTCGTCGCATCGAAATGTTTAAGAGGGTTATAGTTTTCCGGATTATTAGGGATTGCGGCCAGGAAGGCAAGTTCCGCCTTGGATAACTCTCCAGTCGGTTTACTGAAATAATATTGGGAAGCAGCTTCGATTCCATACGCTCCATTACTGAAATATATGGCATTCAAATACAGCTCCATGATTTCCGGTTTTGATTTTTTTCGCTCTATCTGATAGGCGTAAATGAGTTCACTGAGTTTTCGGTTATACGTCCTATCATGTGAAAGATAAACATTCCTGGCCAGTTGCTGGGTAATGGTACCGCCGCCTTGTTCGATTGATTTATTTTGTGAATTGATAAGAAGCGCCCTGCTTATGCCGGATAGGTCAACGCCTGCATGATCATAAAATTTCTGATCCTCTGTAACGATGAATAGATTTTCCAGGAATAGGGGGATGTCTTCAAGTTTTAGGTAAGTCCGTTTCTCACCAGTGGAAATTTCACTGATGACCTTTCCATTTGCGGCCTTCATGTAACTATTCTGAGCCAGTTCTATCGATTCAATGGGAATTCGCTCGTCGAGTACATGATAGGGAGATTGCGCTAAGGACCACTCCTGATAGGAAAGGAAAATGAAAAGGATCAATACGGGAATCAAGAGGAAAATCGTGATATAACCAAGATACGTGCGCATAGTTCAACTTCCTAACTAATATATTTTTAGTATGTCCTTGGATTGAAGGAATGAAAAAATGGTACTTTTGGTTTATTCATCCATCATAATCCAAATAAGGTAGACAATAAAGAGTTTTGGGTAAATTAGGTATGACGGCAATAGCGTATCCGGAGGGTGTGTTACGAAAAACTTTCTAAATCTTCTGTTATAATAGTCTCGTGAGAAAAAAACCATTTTTTGTTTATATGTTGATGTCAGGAATATGAAGGGGGTCATAAAAATGGAGGAACAACAGCAATATGTATTCATTGATTTTGAATTTACGATGCCGGAAGGGAAAGCCAATCCAGTAGGGTTTTATCCGGAAATCATTGAGGTTGGCTTAGTCACCGTCATTAATGAGACCATTCAGGAACAATTCTCATCTTTTGTTAACCCAATGAAATTTCCAGTCTTAACGGGAAGATGCAAAAAGTTCTTGAACATTACCCAGGATCAGGTGGACCGGGGGATTTCATTTGAAGAGCTGGTTAATTTATTGAAGAAAATAGATGAGCAGCACCCGACGACGACGATTGTTACCTGGGGAAATATGGACATGAAGGTACTTCGCCAGAACTGTCAGAAAGCAGGATTGGATTTCCCTTTTACAGGGAAACAAAGTGATCTTTGCCTGGAGTATAAACGCTTTTTCGGGGATCAAAATCAAACCGGACTTTGGAAAGCTGTACAGGCCTATGGCAAAGAAGGGACAGGTAAGCATCACCGGGCGCTGGATGATGCGATTACGACATATAATATCTTTAAGTTAGTGGAGAAAGATAAAAGTTATATGAAAAATCATGAACCGACGACAATTGGCGATCGCATTGATTTATCAAAAGTATTGAATCATTTAGCGTTATAAAAGCCAAATCATATACTACTGATTTGGCTTTTATCATGCTTTATTTAAAATAATCCGCCGCTAGATCTTCAAGCAACTGTAAGCTTTTATCATTCCACTCTGTTTGGGCTTCGCTTAAAGTGCCTTTCATTTTCTCAACAGCTTCTCTTAAGGATTCCTTATACTCAGGAATCTCCTCATTAAAGTTCCTGACCATATTCTTTGGTACATTGGTTTGCTCCCGGAAAGCTAGAGCACGCCGCTGATGGAACATGGACACTTCCGTTTGCTTCGGGTTATGAAGATCTCCCTGCATGGGATGCTTCAAGACAGCCAACACTTTAACAAGATATGCAGCAGGTCTGATATCGGTGACTTCCCCGATGTATTTTCCAGTTTTATATATGGCGGTAACCTTATCGCCGATTTTAAAATCCTGTTCTGACATTTCCCTACCACCTTTCTTTTAACTTCCTTCATGATACATAAGAACGACGATTTTTCACAGCGAATTTGTTCAATTTCGTAAAGATGCTTTTTTTATGAAAATCGTGTAAAGTGTACAAATGAAGATGAAAAATGGTGTTTCATGCCATTTAATTTTAAAAAGAAAGAGGTTATGTAAAATGACAAACTTTCCACAATTAACAAGTGAAGTTTTGGAAAATGAAAAAGCAGTCATCATGCAAACGACGATGGGCGATATTAAAATTAAACTATTCCCTGAACTGGCTCCAAAGACAGTGGAGAATTTCTTGACACATGCTGAAAACGGTTATTACGAAGGAATCATCTTCCACCGTGTCATCAAGGATTTCATGCTTCAAGGCGGAGATCCGACAGGCACTGGAATGGGTGGAGAAAGTATCTGGGGAACTCCATTTGAGGACGAGTTCTCCATGCAATTATTCAATTTGCGCGGGGCTCTTTCCATGGCAAATGCAGGCCCGGGAACAAACGGCAGCCAATTCTTCGTCGTACAAGCCCAGCATGTGGACAGCAGGATGGGTGAGCAAATGAAGCAAGCCGGTTATCCGGAAGAAATCATCAGTGCTTATATGGAGCAAGGCGGCACACCATGGCTGGATCATAAACACTCTGTCTTTGGACAAGTGGTCGAAGGCATGGACGTTGTTGATACGATTGCTAACGTAGAGACAGTTGCGGGAGACAAGCCAGCAGTGGACGTGGTCATTAAAGGGATCACCATTTTATAAATAAAAGAGAAGCGAGGGGCTCAGTGCCTCTCTTTTTTTCGGGGTTTAGTGGATTAATCCCACTAGTGGATTGTTCTGGTAATTGATATAATGGGATAATGCAGTTTAATTCCCTATCAGGAAGGATGTATCGGATGGACTATCTCAATCATGCTGTACTAGGTTTGTTTCTTTACTTTCCGGAAGACAAGACTGAATATATCTCGGCTGGTATAACTTGCTTCATTTTTTTAGTGGCAGCCGTTTTTACGATGAGGGCAATTATAAGATATTCAAAGAAGGAAGAAATGAAAACGAAGCAATTCGAAGATGAGGTCACCAGAAGGAACCAGCGTATAAAGGATGATACCATTTCTTGATTCCGGAAGATGCCGTGCATCACTGGGGTGCCCCCGTTTTTTGAATATTGATTATCTGAATATGAATGGTATTATGTTTTGTTAGAAGGGCGTAAAGAATTAAATGTTCCCTTATCAGCATAAGCATTTTATACTATAAGCATAGAGAGAGAAATTTTGGGGGCGTAATTGGTTATGCAAATCGTAGCTAAAAGAATGATTGCGGCAGATACGGTCAAGGATTTTTTCATTCAGCACTGGGAGACGACCCAAGTCGTTTTTTCAAGAGGCTTGTTTCATTATGCGGAACTTGAGGGCTTTGGGGTGATGGACGAGAATGAAAAAATCACGGGGTTGGGAACATACAAATTGTCCGACCATGTATGTCAGATCATCTCTTTGAACAGTGAGCATGAGAATCAAGGTGTTGGCTCATCATTGCTTTATGTGATGGAAAATATCGCTAAGGAAAAAAAATGCCATACTATTAAAGCGATTACAACGAACGATAATCTACAGGCATTGAAGTTTTTTCAAAAGCGCGGTTATGTCATTTCGGAAATCGTTAAAAATGCCGTGGAAGAATCACGGAAAATCAAGCCGGAAATTCCGTTTTACAGTTTTGATGGAATTCCGATCCGAGACGAGATAATACTGGAGAAATACTTATAATAAGGTGTAATTCACCTGGATATTGATAGGGGGAATAGGGATGTTTAAGAAAATGGCGGCTGATGCCCTTGGTCTTAGTGATATTGGAAGTGTGATTAGTCCTGCAGATTATGACAAGGTGGATGCAGATGACTATATCATGGATGAAGATGGGGAAAAAATTTATTTCCTGATTAAATCAAAAACGGATGAGTACTGTTTCACGAATCAAGCGTTCATACATTTGGACGGTACAAGTGCGATAAGCAAAAAGCGCACACTAACAAGATATAGCTACAGCCAGTATACTATTTCCAACGCCACGCTTGAAACCGCAGGGACCGTGGATTTGGATGCGGAAATTAAATTTTCGATCGGTGCAAAGACTTTCTCCATTGATGTCCATAAGAAATTCATTGAAGAATTAAAGGACTTGTTTAAATCACTCGTAAAAATATCGGAAATTTGCCATGAGAATGAGTATGCCCTTCAATATGCCCAGCAAAGCGTAAACCTTGCTTCTTCCACTTTGAACCAGGTTCGCACAGATGGAAGCCAAATGGCTGCAAGCTTCAAGGAAATTAATTCCGCCGCTTTCGAATGGTTGATGGACAGCCGGAAAAAGTACCATGTTAAAGATTTTGGCTATGTTTTTGAAAAATATATCAATAATTAAAAAAGAAGGCGAACACTGAATGATGTGTCCGCCTTCTTTTTTAACTGTTCAAATCAGTCAAGCCAGGGCTGTGTTCATTTGGCATATCCGGCATTTCTGGGACAGGGAATCCTTTTGGCGGCTCGGTAACAGCAAGGTTTCCGCCATTTCGGCTCGGTGTTTCCCCTTTGAAAATTTCGCCGATTTGAGTTTGATCCAATCTGAAATTGAATTGGGCATTATGGTAGCCTAAATCCACATATTTGCGGCATTCAGGATATTTGTTCAAATCATAATTAGGTACAGGGAAGATTTTCCCCCAGTCGACCCCAAGTGTTTCCAATGCCTTGGCAAATGCATTTTGGTGGGCATTGTCGCGAACCATTAAAAATGCCAGTGTTTCGCGCATTGTTTTATTGGAACTCATTTCATAAATCCTGGACTTTTGCAGGACACCCGTAGATTCAAGCATGACATTGTTCAAAAGGTTCGCTACAAGATTACCGTGATCATAAACCCATGATCCATTCCATGGATTGCCGCCAGCATCGACAGGCAGGGAGGCTTTTGCACCGATGATGAAATGGTGAGGGTTTGCGCCGCTTTTGATGACTTCATCCAATGGGGCGCCGTCGGTAGCGACATCTCCGGGCATATCCCCGCCAGCACCATTCAGCAGCTGGTTGATGGTTGATTGGACAAGTTCAACGTGGCTGATTTCTTCCAAGAAAACACCACGGAGTAAATCACGATATTGTTTAGCCTTGCCACGGAAATTGGCGCTTTGGAAAGAATACTGCATCATCGTCCGCATTTCACCGAATTGCCCTCCAAGTGTTTCCTGAAGTACTTTTGCTGCATTCGGATCAGGCTTATCGGGAACGATCATATTGATTAAATCTTCTTTATAGAAATACAAATGGAAGCCCTCCTTGAAACTAATATTTCTAATTTAGCTTCTGTTATCTAAATTAAATTATTCCTAAGGTAAAAAGTACCTTTATGGAATGGCGGGAAGAGAGAAATACTAGAGGGAAGAACGATTTTGAAAGGATGTTGCACATGCTATCCAATCAGCAGCTTAAAGAATTTCAACAGCAATTGCAGCAAACGAAGCAAGAGTTGGAAGAGCGATTAAATGATTCAGGCAACCACGATTTAAGAAGAAGCTTGGAGGATTCGACAGGTGAGTTATCGAGTTACGATAATCATCCCGGAGATGAAGGAACCGAGTTATATGAACGGGAAAAGGATTTGGCCCTTTCCGAGCATGATCGGGATGAAATAAGGGATATTGAACGAGCGCTTTCTGCCATCGAGGCAGGTGAGTATGGAAAATGCGAGGTCTGTTCAAAGGAAATACCTCTTGAACGTTTGAAAGCAATCCCTACAACGACTTATTGTGTCGAGCATACTCCATCACAGGAAACTTCGGACAATCGGCCGGTGGAAGAGGAAGTGCTCGGACCCCCATTTGGAAAGTTTGATTATGATGACCGGCATGAATCGGTTGCGTACGATGCGGAAGATTCTTGGCAGGATGTTGCCAGTTATGGAACATCTGAATCGCCTTCCGATTTCGTAAATCCGCCAAACGATTACGAAGATATGTATGTCGAGTCCGAAGAAAATGTCGGCTATGTCGAAAATTATGAAAATTTCGTTGGTGTGGATATATACGGTAAAGAGATAACGGTTTATCCGAACTCCCAATATGAAGAATTGAAGGAAGAACTTTTTGAAGAAGATATTCAAACCTCGTTTGGGGATTTGCCTCGATATGAGCATGATCCTTATGTGGATGAAGAAAAAGATTGAAAAAGAAGAACCAGGATTCTAAGCCTGGTTCTTTTTTTATTTAAGAAAAAGCCAATTTCAAACGGTTTAGCCCATCCATCAGGACGCTGCGTGAACAACCGAGATTCATACGGACGAAACCTTCTCCGCCAGGTCCGTATTTAGAACCAGGCTCCAATGCGAGCTTCCCTTGATGGATCAGTCGATCCTTAATTTCCGTGTCGGTCAATCCAAGGTCACGGCAGTCAATCCATAAAAGGTAAGAAGCTTCCGGATGCATGACATGCAGTGAAGGAATTTCGGCTGCAATGAATTCCTCTGCCACTTTTATATTCTCCTCGATGTAGCCAATCATGTCTTCAAGCCATTCCAAGCCCTCACGATACGCGGCTTCCATTGCTGTTAAGGCAAAGATGTTAAGACCATGGAAGGCCAGTTTCGTTTGCGCCTTTTGCAAAAGCTTCTGCAATTTTTCATTACTTGTGATCAGGAATGAAGCCTGAAGGCCGGCAATATTGAAGGTTTTGCTTGGCGCCATCAATGTAACCGTTATGTCCGCTAATTTTTCTGAAAGCGAGCCGATCGGATAATGCCTTGATGTTGTATGGAACAAATCAGCATGTATCTCATCACTGACGATGACTACATCATATTTTTCACATAGCTCCCCGATCCGTAAGAGTTCGTCCTTTGTCCAAACGCGTCCGCCGGGGTTATGCGGACTGCAAAAAAGGAATAGTTTCACTCCGCTTTTCAGCTTGTCCTCAAAATCAGTGAAATCAATCTCAAAGCGGTCATTTTCAATGATAAGGGGACTATTGACCACTTCCCGGTCATTATTTTTGATCATATCAAAAAATGGTGTATAAACGGGAGATTGTAACAATATTTTATCGCCCGGGTTCGTGAATGCTTGGATCGTTGTACCGATTGCGGAAACTACGCCGGAGCTGAATGAAATCCAATCTTTATCGATTTGCCAGGAGTGCCGGTCTCTAAGCCAGCTTTGAATTTCAGTGAAGACCGTTTCAGAAGGGACGGTATAACCGAAAATCGGATGATTCAAGCGTTCCATCAATGCCTTATGAATGCCCTCAGGAGATGGGAAGTCCATATCGGCAACCCACATTGGCAGAACATCCTCGCGCCCATATAAGGATGTGAGGAAGTTTTTATCCCACTTTGCAGACCCTGAATTTTCCCTGTTGATTTGTTCTTCAAATATTGACTTGTTCAAAATATCCACCACCGAATAAAAATTTGTCGTCTTCGCGAAAAGCCTGTTGTTATGATACTATGATATCATGTTCTTTGAAAATATTGAGCAGGTGATGATTTTATGGATACACAGCAAATGAATTTAGCGTTGGTTGCCGTTTTGCAAGAATGGGACCCTTTCAAGATAGGATGGGATCTATATGAGCCGGAAATTGCCGATACGGTTGTAGCAATCCGGGATATAGATGACCCGAAGGAACTGGCGGAAAAAATAAAATCCATTTACGAGTTCGCATTTGATGAGTCCATTCAGATGGAAAAGTGCCTGGACGTTGCACGAAAGCTGCTCATCATAAAAAATGATGCCAGCTGTTCGATATAAAGGTGAAAAAGGTGTACCCGGAAATCAGGGGCACCTTTTTTACGTTGTTTTTTTGCTCTACAGTTAACTAATGGTTTGCGCAGTATACTCGTGAATTTCACCCATTTACTCGTGAATTTCGGCGATTTACTGGTGAATTGTGCTTTTACTCGTAAGTTTGTGCAGTATACTCGTGAGTTTCGGTGATTTACTCGTGAGTTTTGGTGATTTACTCGTGAATTTTGCCCATTTACTCGTGAGTTTACGTTGGGGTGGCCACTCCAATAAACCCCTTAATTAATTGATACACTTCTTCCGGTTTCTCCTCTGGAAGAAGGTGCCCGGAATCCTCAATGACTACAAGTTCGGAATTAGGCAGGTCATCATGGAGCCTTTCACCAATACTCAAAGGCACCACTCGATCATGCCTTCCCCAAATAAGCAGGCATGGTGTATGAATACCACTAAGGTCCTCCTTCAACAAATCGATTTCCTTATCTCGAAGCATCCTCCCCAATGCCCGGAAAATATCATGCTTCTTAATGAATGGCCCTAGATATCCCTGCCGCATTTCATCGTCAATCATCGTCGGGTCATGGACGACATTTTTCAAGTTCTTTTCGATACCTGATTTTTGCAGATACCGTTTTATCCCGTATGAAAAGAAAGGCAGGTAACTGACCAGCTTCATTTTTTCCGAATATCCGGGCTGATAGCCTGAACCGGCAAGTAGAATGGCATGGTCGACAAGATCAGGGTATGATTTGATGAGCTGCAGGGAAATCTGCCCGCCCATGGAATGGCCGATGATACTGAATTTCTTGATGCCTTTTCCCTCTAAGAATAGAACGACGGATTTAGCGATGTTCCGGAATGAATATGTATATCGATAATCTTTTCCGCTTTGCCCGAATGGCGGGAGGTCTATGGAGATCACATTGTATTCCTTGGTTAAATAGGGGACTAATTTACGGAAACTGAAGCTCGATGACAAAAATCCATGAAGCAGGACAAGGTTGGGGAGGGAATCATCGATTCTGTCATATTCAAAATAGATTTCGATATCACCCACCCGTTCGACACCTTTGATTGTATGACTTTCCATAAAAGCTCCTCCTCCGTTATTGGTCAAACCTGCATTACCCTGAATATTCCAAAAAAGGTCCTTTAATACTGTTGCATAACAGTAATTGTAATAATAACGATGAAAAAATACAATTACTATAACAGGTCACCAACCAATTTTGATATAATAGTGTAAGTTTATCCTGACAGCATAGGACTTATTAAATTATATTGTCATATAGGATTTTTAAAAGAGTCTAATAAGGTAATTCGTGAGACTATCTGCCAGCCGAACCATCACATCTAAATTAGTGAATTCCAAAAGGGGGGTTTTCCAATGCACTTGAATGAAGAGGAATTGGAAGTCTTGAGAATCATTGAAAATAACAGCCGGATTGATCTGAAGGATTTGGCTAAAATGACCGATCAATCAGAAGCGGACATTGAAATAACATTGAAGAAATTAGAAGATATGCGGGTCATTGTACGTTACTTAACAGTCATTAACTGGGCAAAAGTGGATGAATACCATGGTGTCACAGCGATGATCGATGTAAAAGTCACTCCAAAACGCGGTGTCGGTTTTGATGAGGTCGCAAAAAGGATTTACAAATTCAAAGAAGTACAGTCCGTTTATTTAATGTCAGGGGCTTATGATCTTTCGGTCATTGTCGAAGGACGTTCGATGAATGAAGTGGCAAGCTTCGTTTCCGAAAAACTTTCGACACTGGATTCCGTCATTTCTACGACGACTCACTTCATCATGAAAAAATACAAGCATGATGGCACCATTTTTGATCAAACTGAAGAAGATAAGCGGATAGTGGTGTCACCATGATTAAAACGAGTTATGTTTCAAAAACGATTGCAGAGCTTAAACCATCAGGCATCCGCCGCTTTTTCGACTTGGCAGCCAATTTGGAAGGGGTCGTATCTCTTGGTGTGGGTGAACCGGATTTCGTTACATCTTGGGCAGTAAGGGAAGCGGCGATCAACTCCTTGGAGGAAGGATATACCTCATATACTGCCAATGCCGGATTATTTGAATTAAGGTCGGAAATCAGCCGGTATATGGAGAAGCAGTTCCATGTTTCGTATAGACCGGACGATCAAATCATTGTCACGGTCGGAGCAAGCCAGGCCCTAGATATTGCCCTGAGGACCATCTTGAATCCAGGTGAAGAAGTCATTGTCGTCGAACCTTGTTTCGTCGCCTATGCACCGCTTGTGACCATGGCAGGGGGAATACCGGTCACGGTCCAAACATCCAAGGAAGATGATTTTAAGTTGACTCCCCAACAACTCGAAGCGGCGATCACGCCTAAAACGAAGGCCGTTTTAATCTGTTCACCGAATAACCCGACGGGAACCCAGCTTGGGCAGGAAGAATTAGTGATGCTTGCTGACATCATTAAAAAGCATGACTTGCTGGTGATTTCCGATGAAATCTATGCTGAACTTGCTTATGATGAGGAATTTACTTCTTTCGCTGCCATTGACGGCATGATTGAGCGGACAATTGTCATCAATGGGTTTTCGAAAGGGTTTGCGATGACAGGATGGCGTCTTGGGTTCGTTTGTGCCCCTAAGGAAATTTCCGAAGCGATGCTTAAGCTTCATCAATATGCGATGATGTGTGCGCCGACCATTGCGCAGCATGCTGCATTGGAAGCATTAAAGCACGGTATGCAGGATGTGGAAGAAATGCGTCGCAGTTATCGAAGAAGACGAAATTATATCGTGAAATCATTTAACGATATAGGTCTGGATTGCCATAATCCAGGCGGAGCATTTTATGCTTTTCCATCAATCAAGAAAACGGGGATGACTTCGATGGAATTTGCTGAAAAACTTCTGACGGAAGAACTTGTTGCAGTTGTACCGGGAGATGTGTTCGGGGAAAGCGGTGAAGGCCATATCCGCTGTTCTTATGCATCCTCCATGGAACAGCTTCAAGAGGCGCTTAGAAGAATGGAACGTTTTATGAAGAATCATTGCCAATAAAAGCAAAAAAATAGGGATCCGGCCTTTAACAGCCGGATCCCTATCCATAGGGGGAATTAGAAAAAAGAGTTAATCTAATGGATTAACATAGAAAGTGTTAATCATAGTATATCCAGTACCCTGAAAAAAAATACACATACTACGACCCATTTTTTGAATTAAGCTTGTGTATTATATAATGAATGCATAACTTTCAGAATTTGTTCTTCGCTAAAGTCCTTAGCTGTTCTTAGAATAAGCTCCGCTTTTTTGGTTCCGATTTCTTCAATCAGTTTTTTTATGTCCTCGTCGATACCAGCGGCGTTACCGGTTTGGGCATCCTTCAGGAATTCTGAAGCCGGAATGTCAAGAACGGTGGAAAGCCGTAAAATGGTTTGTGTATCAGGAACCGATTCACCTGATTCATACTTTTCAATTTTCTTCGTGCCGATTCGTAATTTCAAAGCCAGTTCCTGTTGAGTGAGGTTATGATCTTCTCGGTATTGCCGGATATTCTTCGCGATATTTGACATAGTCAGACACTCCTTTTTCAGGAAATATATTTTCTTTATGTAATTATTTTACCATATTATTACTTAAGGGAAGTAACGGAATATGTAGGTTTTGTGAAAAAAATGCCGCATCGAGAAATATCGAAACGGCACGTTGAATGTTAAATGAGATTAGTTGACTTAAGGAATACGAGTATGATCATGATCGGCACGATGTAGCGAATCAGGAAGTACCAAAGTTTAAAAAGTGATCGGCCGGGATCAGCGCCGGATTCGAACTCCTTTTGTACCTCAATCCTTTTCATTTGATAGCCGATGAAAAGGGATATGAACAAGGCGCCGACTGGCAGCGCGATATTGCTTGTCAGATAATCAGCGAAATCGAATATGGATAAATTGAAAATCTTCACATCCGAAAGCACCCCGAATGATAATGCGCTTGGAATCCCAATTAAGAAAACGGTGATACCAGCTATCCAAGAAGCCTTCTTACGCTTTGCAGCATCACCCTTGATCATGGCGGCAACGACGATTTCGAGAATGGAGAATGCCGTCGTAAGGGTGGCAAATAGTAATAATATGAAGAAAATGAACATGAAGATCCCGCCAAGCGCCATTTCATTGAAAACGGCTGGCAACACGACAAATACTAGTCCAGGCCCGCTTGATGGGCTGAAGCCTAGTGCGAAAACAGCCGGGAAGATGACCAAACCTGCCAGCAAGGAAATGAAGATATTCAGTCCAACTACCGAAAAGGCCGATTTTGTAATATCTTCTTTTTTGCTTAAATAGGATGCGTAGGTTACCATCACGGAAACACCGACACTTAGTGCAAAGAAGGATTGGCCCAGTGCCAATAGGATCGTTTCCCCTGTTAATGCGGAAAAGTCCGGCTTCAAGAAAAATTTAACACCCTCCATCGCTCCATCCAGAGTCAAGGAACGGATAAGAAGAATGATGAAAAGGATGAACAAGGAAGGCATCATATATTTATTCGCCTTTTCAATTCCCTTGGAAACGCCGCCTTGCACGACCCAAATGGTAAAGACCATGAATAATAACTGAGCGATAACTGTTTCATAAGGATTACTGATTATCTTATTGAAGAAGTTTCCATATTCTTCTTGAGTCAAGTTTGAGAGGGAACCTGTAAAGCTTCTGGCTAAATAAGAGATGATCCAGCCTCCAACAACACTGAAGAAGGAAAGCAGAATGATGGAAGCGACGACACCGCCATATCCGATCAATGCCCAAGGCTTCCCCGGGGCGATATGTTTATATGCGCTAATGGCATCTTTCTGTGCATTGCGGCCAATCGTAAATTCAGCTATTAATATCGGTGCACCGATAAGCAGGGTGAATAAAATGAAGAGCAGGAAAAAGACCCCTCCTCCATTTAGCCCAGTCATATATGGGAGCTTCCAAATGGCACCCAATCCAATAGCGGATCCCGCGGCTGCCAGGATGAACCCAAGTTTTGAAGTCCATTGATCTTGTTTTGACATGATGGAAAAACTCCTTTAGATGTAAAAAATATCTAGCTGCATATTACATTTTTAAAACATTTTCTCATCTTACTATGATTATGTAGAATTGAATAGTGTTTTAATATTACAATCTTTAGAAAAATGAGTAAATATATTAAGGGAAATAGAGGTTATTTGCAAATTATTAGGATAAGTTATAAATAAAGATTTTATAATATTTATTATTTCCAAAAAACAAACATTTTTAATGAGTAAAATCCTAAAAAGTATGGTATACTTAACTTTGATTATTTTCCAATTATGTGATATAATTTTTTATTGCGTGAAAAGACGAAAAAATATATATAAAATAGGAGTGTTACCATGTCTGAAAAATTCGAAATTGGTGCGGTAGTTGCTGGTAAAGTAACTGGTATTCAACCATACGGTGCATTTGTTGCTCTAGACGATTCAACTCAAGGTTTAGTTCATATTTCTGAAATTACTCACGGCTTCGTTAAAGATATCAACGAACATTTAAAAGTGGGCGATGAAGTGAAAGTTAAAGTGCTTTCCATCGATTCAGCTGCTGGAAAAATCGGCTTATCGATCCGCGCTACAGAAGAAGCTCCTGAGCGTACTGAAGCTCCGAAAAAAGCTCCGAAAAAACGCCAAGCATCTGTTAAAGCGACATCTCACATCGAATCTACTGAAGGTTTCAACACATTGAAAGACAAACTTCAAGAGTGGATTGAACAATCTCAACGCGAAGACTTAATCAAAAAATAATTTTTTAGAACCGGCCGTTCATTAGATCAGCCGGTTTTTTTTGTCCATTGTCATGGCTGGTAGCGGGGCATATGAATGAAATAAAGCCGGGTCATGTGTTTATCCATGGTCCGGCTTTATTTTATCGAATAGAAACATTGTCCATTGTCATGATCTCAACGAGTCGGCTTGGTTTCAGGCTCTCTGGAAATTTCAGGACTTGGTTTGAAGAGAAGACCAAGATTAATGAGACCGGCAATTCCGACCAATCCATAAACGATGCGGGCCAATCCAGCATCTTGCCCTCCGAAAATCGAAGCAACCAAGTCAAATTGGAAAAAACCTATTAAACCCCAGTTGATTGCCCCAATTATTGTAAGAACAAGTGCAGTTCTTTGTATTCCACTCATTGTACAGCCTCCTTTTTTTGAAAAAATCAGTTCTTTACTTATCATGCTTTTTCATCATGTAAATATACATCTACTCAAAAGTTCCGGGCGGATATTTTGTATTTAAATGGAAGATTGGTCATAATGAATAAAAGAAAAACTAGCACTTGGCACTGTCGAAAATTCAAAAACGGAGTCAATGTGGCATAAAGGAGAGATATCCATTGGAGAATTTCACTTATAAAAATCCTACTAAAGTAATTTTCGGGAAAGGTCAGCTTGAAAGCTTAAAAGCTGAAATTCCTGCGTATGGCGATAAAGTTTTACTTGTATACGGCGGGGGAAGCATAAAGAAAAATGGCTTATATGAAAAAGTGGTCAATACCTTGAAAGAAATCGATGCAGAGGTGCACGAACTTTCCGGAGTTGAACCGAATCCACGCATCTCAACAGTCCGAAAAGGTGTTGACCTTTGTAAAGAATATGGTATCGACTTTGTCCTTGCAGTTGGAGGAGGAAGCGTCATAGACGCTACAAAGGCCATCGTTGCAGGTGCTAAATATGAGGGCGATCCATGGGATCTTGTCATCAAAAAGGCGCCAGTCGAAGAGGCCCTTCCATTCGGAACGGTGCTGACTTTAGCTGCAACCGGCTCTGAGGCGAATTCCGGATCTGTCATAACAAACTGGGAAACGAAAGAGAAATATGGATGGGGAAGTCCATTGGTATTTCCGCAATTCTCCATTTTGGATCCTGAAAACACTTTTTCGGTACCAAAAGACCAGACGGTATATGGAATGGTCGATATGATGTCACATGTGTTCGAAACATACTTCCACCCGGAAACGCATGCACCGCTTCAAGACCGTTTTTGTGAATCGCTGTTATCGACGGTGATTGAAACGGCACCTAAACTATTGGAAGACCTGGAGGATTATGAGCACCGGGCGACTATCCTGTATGCTGGAAACCTAGCCTTGAATGGGTCGCTTGGGGTTGGTTACAGCGGTGATTGGGCAACGCATAACATTGAACATGCCGTTTCAGCTGTTTATGACATCCCGCATGCAGGGGGATTGGCCATCTTATTCCCAAATTGGATGAAGCATGTGCTCCATGAAAATGTCGCACGCTTTAAACAAGTTGCAGTCCGTGTATTCCATGTAGATCCGGAAGGTAAAACGGATGAGGAAGCGGCCCTTGAAGGCATTGAAAGACTTAGGTCATTTTGGAGCAACTTAGGGGCGCCGACCAATCTTTCGGATTATGGCATCGATGACTCACAATTGGAAGTCATGGCTGATAAAGCGATGAGCAGAGGGGAATTTGGACGATTCAAAGTCCTTAACCGTGAAGATGTCCTTGCCATTTTACGGGCTTCATTATAAACAAGTGATATGATCCGCTCTCCCGCCTTGTCAGGTGGGAGATTACTTTATAGGCATAATTCGTTATTTACTTGATCGATTTCTTGATTATGAGAATTACATCAGATAAAGTGAAAGGGAAACTAAAGAATCCAAGGAGGAATTTGAATGGCCCATATTCGTTTCGATTATTCAAAAGCCCTGCCGTTTTTCGGGGAGCATGAAATTACCTATCTACAGGATGCTGTAAAAGTGGCGCACCATTCCCTGCATGAGCAGACAGGGGCAGGCAGTGAATATCTTGGCTGGCTTGATTTACCCGCCAATTATGATAAAGAAGAGTTCTCAAGAATCAAAAAAGCGGCCGCAAAAATAAAAGAAGATTCAGAAGTGCTGCTGGTTATCGGAATCGGCGGATCATATCTGGGAGCACGAGCGGCAGTTGAGATGCTTCAACATAGTTTTTATAACATTCTACCTTCCGACAAAAGGAAAGCACCGCAAATTTTATTTGTCGGTAATAATATAAGCTCTACATATATGCAGGACGTAATGGACCTATTGGAAAATAGGGATTTCTCGATCAACGTCATCTCTAAATCCGGTACGACCACGGAGCCTGCACTGGCCTTCAGGATTTTCAGGAAACTGCTTGAACAAAAATACGGCGTTGAAGAAGCCAAGAGCCGCATTTATGCTACGACTGATAAAGCGAAGGGCGCTTTAAAAACGGTAGCAACGGAGGAAGGTTTCCAAACTTTCGTCATTCCTGATGATGTTGGCGGACGTTACTCGGTCTTAACGGCTGTAGGACTGCTTCCGATTGCGGTCAGCGGGGCGGATATCGATCAAATCATGGAGGGAGCCGAGCGTGCTAGGGCGGACTTCAGTTCTTCCGAGCTAGGTGAGAATCAGGCTTACCAATATGCGGCGGTTCGGAATATCCTTTACAATAAAGGGAAAACGATTGAAATGCTGATAAACTATGAGCCTGGACTTCAATACTTCTCTGAGTGGTGGAAACAATTATTTGGAGAAAGTGAAGGAAAGGATCAAAAAGGGATATTCCCTTCATCGGCCAACTTTTCGACTGACCTGCATTCATTAGGGCAGTATGTTCAGGAAGGACGGCGTGACCTTTTTGAAACAGTCATCAAAGTGGAAAAGGCCCGTCATGAAATCTTGATTGAAGAAGCGGAAAATGATTTGGATGGCCTGAATTACCTTTCTGGTGAATCGGTGCAATTCGTGAATAATAAAGCATTTGAGGGTACGCTGTTAGCCCATACGGACGGTGGCGTTCCAAACCTGATCGTAACGGTTCCGCAACTCGATGCTTATACTTTTGGCTACCTTGTATATTTCTTTGAGAAAGCTTGTGCGATGAGCGGATACTTATTGGGTGTAAATCCATTTGATCAGCCTGGAGTGGAAGCTTATAAGGTGAACATGTTTGCTCTTTTAGGCAAGCCGGGTTATGAAAAGAAAAAAGCTGAGCTCGAACAGCGCTTATAATATTAAAGGCATCAAGCAGGAATAACATCCAGCTTGATGCCTTTTTTTGGTTGAACGCCAAAGGGTAAGAATAAACATATTCGATACTGGTATCGAAAATGAAAGTGGGAGGTAATTAGTATCGAGGAGCTAGAGAAACTGAGAACGGTTCCCCGGTCCGCAAGAAGCCTGCCTGCCGGATGGAAAGAAGAAGATGTAAGAGGCTAAAACAAGAGAAAATCAAAACTGGAGGAAATCATATTGAGAGACTTAAATATTTTTATATCTTTTGGTGCTGGGGTTTTATCCTTTATCTCTCCTTGCTGTTTGCCCTTATATCCTGCCTTTTTATCTTATATTACAGGATTATCAGTTACAGAATTAAAAGAAGATAATAACAAATTAAATAGCAGGCCAATTTTTCATACCATTTTCTTTGTGATTGGGTTTTCTATTATTTTTGTAATATTAGGGTTGTCAACTTCTTTTATTTACGATCTCTTTTATGAATTCATTGATTTAATTAGACAAGTAGGTGCTATTTTGATAATTGTTTTTGGTTTAATGATTATTGGGGTTTTTCAACCAAAATTCTTAATGATGGATAAGAAAATAACTTTTAAAAATCGCCCATCCGGTTATATAGGTTCTATTTTAATTGGGATAGGATATGCTGCTGGTTGGACTCCTTGCATAGGACCAATATTAGGGGCCGTTGTAACCCTTGGTTTGTCTACAGGTCAGGGGTTTAATAATTCTGAATTTTGACCATGCTTGTACAATCAAATTACATAAAAAGGAGTATCGATCATGGCTAAACAAAAATTGAACCTGACTAAAAAAGAAGGCAAAGAATTATTAAAAAAATCCTAGTTCATTCAGAGAAAAAAGGAATTCCCACTTTTCCCAAAAAGAAAAAAGCCTGAAGCGGTTTTTCTGCTCCAGGCTCTTATTTTAGCTTTTGGTCTTCATATAAATTTGAAATAAAGTTTGATCAAAACACGCTATAAATATATTTAGTTTAGCATTGAACTAAAGAATTAATACCAACGAGTATATAAATATTCCCACCAATGACCACCACCATATACACCTTGAAAGAGAACATTAGCAGTAGCGCGTGCAGTATACCCTGCATCATTAACCTGCATAAAGTTTAGTGAAAATAGATTTAAAATGACCTAAGATACTTGACTGCAGTCTCAGCATATATCTCGGCAGATTCTACTAAGTTCTCCACTGAAACCCGCTCATCGTACCCATGGATAGTGTGTTCCAGCCCAGGACCGTAAAGGACGGTATCAATGCCATGGCGCCGGAAGTGACTGGCATCACTTGAACCAAGCAAAAGTACGCTGAAGACGGGTTCCTCCATTCCAAGGACACGCTGGATTCCCAGTTCTATGGCCCTCACAATTGGACGATTCTCTAAGGTCCAGTTCGGGTTAGTACAGGGTACCGTTGGCTCTACAACCGCACCTGGCGCTACAGCACTAACAAGATTCCTAGCGACATCAAGTACAAACTCGGGCTTCATACCGAATGGAACCCGGGTATCCACTTTAATGATACACTTGTCTGCGACGACGTTCACATTTGTTCCGCCCTGGATTACACCTGGATTGTAAGAGGGACGATAAAGTAACTGTGACAGTAAGGGATTTCCTAGACGCTGAGATAGGAGCCACTCAGTATTGTACAAAAGTTGACAAGGCTCTGCCGGAGGCGTTGCCTTGAGCTCCCATAGCTTGGTTAGTGCTTCGACCGCGGCTGCCCCTCTTCGTATGGCGGAGATTCCATAAAGCGGTTGTAGGCTGCCATGATCTGTCTGACCTGGTATGATCACCTGCATCCATGCCTTGCCCTTTTCACCGGCATTCGGATGGTGGGGGTCCGTTGGTTCTCCAATCAGACAAGCATCACCCTTAATCAATCCTTGATCCAGGAGCGAGGCCACCTCAATGCCGCCAGTCTCTTCATCCGGAGAGGCAATAACTCCTAGGCTACCTTTCAAATTAAGAGTGGGGGCGAACTCCTGAAGTAGTCCAGCCACAAAAATCAGTGATGCCAAGCCTCCTTTCATATCGGAGGCTCCCCTACCCAAAAGCATACCTGCTCTGACTTCTCCTGAGAAAGGATCGAAGGTCCAATGTGAACAATCGCCTGCAGGTACGACATCTGTATGTCCACAAAATAGGAGCCGTGGACCAGGTACCCTGGTTAAGGGAGCATCACAGACCACGGTAACCAGCGCATTTTCGCTACGGCGGTGCTCGGTAATCAAGAACCCTTTTGCTGCTAGGTATCGGCTAATATGGTGTCCCATTTCTGCTGACCGCTTCTTAAACTCGGGCGATGGATTTTCAGATGGAATTCGAATAAATGAAGCAGCAAGTTCGACTAATTCCTGTTGCCTTGACCTTATCAGTTGCCGGATTATTCTGGTACTCATATAAATACATCCCCTCCATGTCCAGCATTGGCCGCAGTATTTCTATACTATTCTATGTGCTGTTCCTAGATCATATTTCTGAGGTTAAAAGTGGGGAAACATTTGATACATGTTATTTAAAGTCTCGTTCAATGCTATAGTTAAACTTAATGAGCCAAAGAGCCAAAGATATATAGGGGTAGCGTCAGGAAAATGTGCTTAACGTTGTAAATCCGCATTTTCCTGACGCTACCAGCAGAAGATCCAGTAATTACGAATGGAGGAGGAGAAGGGAGCGACGAAGCTGAAATAAAAGCGTAAGGAAAGCTTGGAAATCAATGAGGAAGCCAATCTTCCTTTATGCCAATCGAGGGAACAATAGAGTCATTCCAGGTTTTTTTTTAGGCACTTTGGTTAAGCTAATAGAAAATTAGCGAAAGAGGTTTTATACAATGATTAAAATTTCTTCTCAATTGGAAGGGAAAACATTCGGTTTGTTCGATTTGGAGACGAAGTTAAAACCGGAAGGATATGCGATTGGCGGAGGATGGGATTATGACCACGGGTCTTTTGATTATAAGATTGATGACAGTGATGGCTACCAATTCTTGAGAGTCCCTTTCAAGGCTGTTGATGGTTCACTCGATCAGGACGGGGTAATGGTCGAACTTTTACAACCGTTTTTGTTATCTCATAAGTACGAGGACGGGATTGACGATGAAGGAAATATCGGAAACCTCTCCGCTTCCTTCAATCAGTTTGCCGAGCCTGAAAATCCGGATGCCGAATTTCCGGAAAACTATATTTCATATGGAAAAACGCTTGTCCGTGATTTGGAAAAGCTATTATTACATTAATCATCAATGATGAGCAGGGTGTCATCACGATGTATGATTACATCTCCAGGGGGCTTGATTAAGGTCTTGCCTCCTGAAATGATGCCGACCAATAAAATGTCTTGATCGAATAGCTTTACGTTCAACTGTTTAAACGTCAATTCCACCCAGTCATCCTGGATGGGCAGCTGTTTGAGGTTCAATCCCTCCTGATCTTTTTGTTCTTTTGCTTCCACAATGATCCCCTTCGATAAGCACTCCTGCATATATTCACTCGCAAATTTATTCGTTTCGACTATACCGTCCGCTCCAGCCCGTAAAGCATTTTCTTTTTGTTCATGCGTCAATATTTCCACAAGACAATACACATGAGGATTCAGACCTTTGACAGCCAGTAACGTTAAGATTGAAAACATATCCGTTTGCAGCTCGTCTTGTTTAAGATCAGCCGTGATCAGGACGCGCATGGCTTGTTTAATATTGGCTTTCTGCAAAACGGAATCCAATGTAGCTTTTCCTTGGATAAAGTGGATATTCGTTCTTGGAAGCGGGTGCTTTTGCAGTGTATCATCGATAAGGACAATGGATTGATGGTGCTTACGATCATGAATGTTTTGGATGATTCTCTTGGAACGGCCATTCCAGCCCACAATGATAATATGTCCGCCGCCGCCGAATACTTTCTTTCCTGTTAGAAATTGCTGTTCATTGGATATTGAAATTTTAGCGATATACGCAAAATAAGAGGTAATCAGGCCGGCGCCTGACAAAATGAGGACCATCCCAATGATTTTGCCAAGATTGGTCACGGGAGTGAAATCTCCATAACCCACCGTTGACATAGTTACGATTGCCCACCAGATGCCATCAAGTAGGGTGGGGAATCTCTTCGGCTCCACAATGTGGATCAAGACCCCGAATGAAAGTAAAAATAATGCGATGATAGAAAGCAATCTGATGAAACGCGGAAATCTAGGAACGGTGCTGATGAATGGACCGATTCGAATCATGTTTTTCACACCCCTTAAGCTGTTCCTTTTAGTATGGTCAAAAAAGGCTTGGCTCATAAGGTTGCGTACAGACAAACTTTGGATTATGAATATCGGCATATTACCTGGAAAGCTGCCATTCGATTTCGGGAAAATGATAACAGCCCTCCGGAAGATGCCGGAAGGCTTTTAGTGCTGAGTCACGTATCCTAAATGGACTTCATGCTCGATGTTTGATTATATGCCCGTTAGAGCTTCGGTATTCCTTTATCTTTTCTTAAACCCTTCTCCGGACGTTAAAGTTATCACTGATGAGCAGCCAGTTTTGAGGGAAGGCTAAGCCGAGCTTCCAATAACTCATTCCCCTTAGATTCAGTTCTTTGATTAAATCGAATTTTGCCTGAATGGATCTGGCATCTTCAAACCACACCTCATGCTGCTTATCCTCAATATCGGTATAGTTGAAGTGCGGGGCCTGTGCGGTTTCATCATACTCGATGGCAACATTATTGGCCGCCGCAATCTGGATGGCCTGCTGCGGACTCACGGCCGTGGCAGTGGATCCCTGTACGAAAGGCAGGGTCCAATCATAGCCATATAGATTCTGCCCCATCAGGATCTTGTTGGAGGGAATATCGGTGACGGCATATTCGAGAACTTCCCGAACAGGTCCAATAGGAGACACGGCCATTGCCGGTCCTCCGCTATATCCCCATTCATAAGTCATGATGATAACGAAGTCGACGATTTCACCATGTGCTTTATAGTCATGTGCCTCATACCAACGGCCTTTTTGCTCAGCGCTTGTTTTAGGTGCCAGTGCCGTGGAAATGAACCATCCTTCTTTCTTGAAACGATCCCTGGCTTTTCGTAGAAATTGATTATAGGCTTCTTTATCGGCCGGCCTTAAAAACTCAAAGTCAAAGTGGATATCCCGGAATCCATATTTCTTAGCCGTTGTAACGATATTGTTCAGGAACTTATTCTGAACGGAAGTATTCGTTAAGATGATTCGCCCGAGCTCATCGCTGAATTGGTCATTTTCCTGATTCGTGATCACCATCATCAGGACATTTTTATTTTCTCTGGCGATGGCAGGAAAGTCATTGAGCAAAGGCTCTTTTAAGGAGCCGTCTCGTAGCGCCTGGAAGCTGAAAGGGGCTAAGTAGGTTAAATAGGGCGCAGCTTCCCTGGCGGCCGTTTCAAGGGCCGGTGCAACCGTCGTACCCCGCGGCTCGATATAACCGTTGAATTCGGCGGTCCTTTTCTTTCGTGCCGGAATATAGAGCCGGTATCCAACGGATAGGATTTGATTTTCGGAAATGCCATTTATATTTGCCAATTCTTGAACAGGGACATCAACTTTTTGAGATATCGAATATAAACTATCACCCGGTTGAACGAAATAATAACTGCCGACGATTGGAATGACAAGGGCCTGCCCCGAAACAAGATTATTTGGGTTAGGGATCTTATTTGATTCCACGAGCCTGTCAACGGTTACGCTGTAAGTCTGGGCGATGCCATATAACGTCTGGCCTGGCCTAACCACATGTATTTGCAATTCTTTTCCCTCCTACTGAAAGTTTCCTAACAGTTTATGAGCATAAAAAGAAATTCATGATAAAGAGCTTAGGATTGAGAGAAACGCAAACAAAAAAAATTCAATAAATTGGCAATAATAATTTAAGCTTAAAATGCTAATTAATATTAGTAGGAGGTGAAAACACATGGCAAACAACAATAACAGCAATCAACTAGTAGTAGCTGGTGCAGAGCAAGCTCTACAACAAATGAAAAATGAAATCGCTAGTGAATTTGGTGTAAACCTAGGTGCTGACACTACTTCTCGCGCTAACGGATCTGTTGGTGGGGAAATCACAAAACGTTTGGTTCAAATGGCTGAACAACAACTAGGCGGTTCAAACTTTTCTCGTTAATTAATTGAATAAATATGGATTTGAAAAAGAAGGAGCATCGCTCCTTCTCTTTCGCATTGTTCAGCCATGTGACTGCCAAGCTTTTAAAATCTTGATTGCCTTTTCAGGGAAATCGGTCATGATGACGTCAACTCCCAACTCTGCCAGCTTGACGATGTCGGCTTCATCATTGGCGACCCAAGGCCGGATTTTATATCCAAGCTTTTTCGCTTTTTCTCTAACTGCTGGAGTCAGGCTGTTTTTATCTGGATGAAATCCCGATTCTTTTTTATCACGTAAGATTTCTTCGAAGTTTTCAGGAAGTCCCTCGAACAATAATGCACGTTCAAGGTCTGGGGCAAGCATCTTCACTTTTTCAATGGATTGATGGTTGAAGGAAGAGAGGATTACCCGATTTTCCATTCCATATTGACGAATTAAATCAATGATCTTCTGTTCAATTCCTTCGTAAGCGAGTTTATCCGTTTTGATTTCGATATTCATCAATAAAGCATTTCCCTTAGCCCAGTCGAAAACGTCCATTAAAAAAGGAATCTGCTCCCCAAGGAATTCATTGGAAAATTTACTCCCCGCATCAGCCGTTTTCAGTTTTTGTGCCGAATGATCCTTTACATAACCATTAAGGGTGGTCGTTCGATCAAGTGTTTCGTCATGGATGATGACCAATTCCCCGTCAGAACTGAGGTGGACATCGAACTCGATTCCCTCGGCGCCGATTTCTGCCGCCTTTTGAAATGCTGCCATGGTATTTTCAGGATGGGTCCCCTTGGAACCTCTATGAGCGAAAATCAGTATGTTTTGCAAAATCATCACTTCCCCTTTAAACTTTATCTTGAACCCTATCATACATGTACGCTTGAATTGTTTCAGCAATGTTTAATAGACAATATTTTAAACAACGAGTAAAATACATATGATATTTCCATAAATAGGTGTTCGAATTATGAGGTGAATAAAATGAATATGTGGGAAATTTTTGTTGCAGTTATCCTTGGTCTTGTAGAAGGATTAACTGAATTTGCTCCTGTATCGTCTACAGGGCATATGATTATCGTCGATGATTTATGGCTGAAATCAACTGAGCTTTTCGGGAGTGAAGTGGCCAATGCCTTTAAAGTGGTCATCCAGCTTGGTTCGATACTCGCCGTTGTTGTGCTCTTTTGGGGACGGTTCATGGACTTGCTTGGTTTAAGGAAGCTGAAAGGCACATCCGCTGTGAACGGCCCAAAGCTTAACCTATTGCAGATCTTTGTCGGATTGTTGCCGGCCGGCGTTTTAGGTCTATTATTCGAAGATTATATTGATGAACATTTATTTACGATGAAGACGGTTATCGTCGGATTGTTCTTGGGTGCGTTTCTGATGATTGCTGCGGATAAATTCCGTCCAAGGCTGACTGCAGAAACGGTTGACCAAATCACTTATAAACAAGCCTTCGGTGTAGGGTTAATTCAATGTTTGTCACTATGGCCGGGATTCTCACGTTCAGGCTCGACCATTTCCGGTGGAGTGCTTTTGGGAATGAGCTATCGCGCTGCTTCCGATTTCACGTTCATCATGGCAGTGCCGATCATGGCTGGTGCCAGTCTGTTGAAGATCGTGAAATACTGGGAATTCTTCACACCTGAAGTTCTGCCATTCTTTATTGCAGGTTTCATCAGTGCATTTATCTTTGCATTATTCTGTATCCGCTTTTTCTTGATTTTAATCAATAAAGTAAAATTGACTCCTTTTGCCATTTACCGGATTGTCTTGGCGGTTGTGCTTCTATTCATTATTTGGTAATACGAAATGAAGCTTGAAAGAGGAGAGGAACCACCCCGTTGATTCGGGGTGGTTTTTTGTGTGTGTCCGAAAATAAGCAGGATTCCCATAAAATTCTTTACGAATGATATTCGAGTTTTATATTTTTTAATTCGTTATTATAGAGTTAAATACCGATAATTCCTTTTAAAATAAAAAAATATTCGGTTTTTAGTACAGTTCCAGACATAATTAGTAAAAAAAATATAAATGTAATAAAGCTCCCTGAGCGTAATGATACCAACGTGTTTGGGTATTTTTTGTAATATTCAAATGATTACATAAACTATTTCCGTATAATTTATATGATATAATTTTAGTATAAATAAAGTACATGTGTACACCTGGGGAGGACAACATGGGAAATGACCAATTGAAGAAAACGATTGGCTTTTGGGTTGGAACATCTATTGTAGTTGGAACAGTTATCGGTTCTGGTATTTTCATGAGACCTGGTGACGTGCTTGAGTTAAGCGGTAATTCAACCATGGCCTTATTAGCTTGGCTGATAGGTGGTCTCATTACCCTTGCAAGCGGGTTGACGATTGCGGAAGTGAGTACACGGATTCCTAAAACGGGCGGCTTATATGTCTATATGGAAGAAGTGTACGGAAAAGCATGGGGATTCCTATGCGGCTGGGTTCAGACATTGGTATATGGACCTGCAGTCATGGGCGCACTCAGTTTATACTTCGGGATATTAGTTGCAGGAATATTTAATATCGCTCCAGGCTACACTTTGGCGATAGGGATTTTTACGATCGTATTTATAGCAGGCATGAATCTTCTGGGGACAAAATACGGCGGTATCATCCAAACCTTATCGACCGTTGCTAAATTGATCCCAATCATTTTCATAGCGGTGTTCGGTATCGCACAAGGTGATATGCCTGTATTCAATATCAATAGTGAAAGTTCAATGAAAATCAGTATGGCCGGTGCAATTTTGGCTACGCTCTGGGCGTATGATGGCTGGATGAATGTCGGCTTCATGGCAGGGGAAATGAAAAACCCGCAGAAAACGCTGCCGCGGGCAATCATAACGGGATTAGTCGTGGTCATGGTCGCTTACTTGGCTGTGAACCTTGCGATGCTTCATGTATTGGGGGCGGAGGGAGTCATAGCTCATGGTACGAATGCAGCGAATGTTGCCGCAACGCTTCTATTTGGTGAATTGGGCGGGAAATTGATATCAATCGGAATAGCGATTTCAATCTTCGGTTGCTTGAACGGAAAGCTTTTGACCTTTCCGCGCATTACCTTGGCGATGGCGACTGATAAAATGATACCAGGCCATAAACAAATCGGAAAAATATCGCCCAAGTTTAAAACGCCTATAAATGCGACGGTATTGCAAGTGATCATTGCAATCATCATGATGGTTGCAACAGACCCTGACAAACTTACCAATATGGCAGTATTCTCTGTCTTCTGTTTTTATGGATTAGCCTTCTTCGCAGTCTTCATCTTACGCAGAAAAGATCCGGATGCGAAAACTTATAAAGTGCCGTTTTATCCATTCATCCCCATCGTGGCGATTGCTGGCGCAATATACATTGTTGTAAGCACGTTAATCGATACACCTTTAAATGCCCTGTACTCGGTGATCATCCTCATTATAGGTATGCCAGTGTACTGGCTCCTTAAAAAAAGTGAGCGGGATGAAAAACGTTCATATTAATTGAAAAACCCTTCACTGCATGCAGTGAAGGGTTTTTGTGATTTGCTGGAACATAACTTTCCCTTTGGACAAAAGTGATGAAATAGACAACTCGGGAAGTTCGTATTAACATAGGGGGAAAGTTAAATAGTGAAGGGTCTGAACAAAAGTGAATTATATCGAGCCTGCTGGTAAATCATTCAGGAAAACAATCTTGGCTTTATTTCTTGGTAGCTTTGTAACGTTTGCGGATCTGTATAGTACCCAACCGGTCATTCCGGTTTTCGCAAAGCAATTCGGAGTCTCTCCTGCAATGGCAAGCCTTACATTATCTTTCGCAACAGGAACGCTTGCACTCTGTTTATTGCTTGTTTCTTTTTTCTCAGAAAATATCGATAGGAAAAAAATAATGGGGACGGCGCTCACTCTGTCTGCATTGTTATCCATATGTGTCAGTTTCATCCAGGATGATCTATACATCCTAATTGCGATACGGGCGATTCAAGGAGCCGTGCTTGCAGGTTTCCCGGCAATTGCGATGGCCTATATCAATGAAGAATTTCATCCGAAAAGCCTGGGCTATGTGATGGGGATCTATGTGAGCGGTTCGAGTATCGGCGGATTGGCTGGCAGGCTGATTGTCGGCGTGCTGACCGACCATTTCTCATGGAACATAGCGATTGGAAGCCTTGGGGCTTTAAGTTTGATCATCAGTCTGGCCTTTTGGTGGATGCTTCCGCCTTCACAGCATGCCGTCCGCGCAGGAGTCTCATTGTCGAGAATCAAAACCTCCCTTATCAATAACTTAAGGAATAGCGGACTAGTACTCTTATTCGGCATGGCCTTCCTATTAATGGGCTCGTTCGTTACCGTTTATAACTTTGTGGGTATACCTTTAATGGGACCGCCATATCATTTATCACAAACATTGATTGGCTTCATTTTCATAATCTATCTTGTGGGGACATTTAGTTCTACATGGATGGGAAAGCTCGCCGATCAATATACTCGGCGGATTGTACTTCTTACCGGAATCGCTATCATGCTGATGGGCGCCCTTTTAACCTTATTGGATCCGCTTTTGCTGAAAATAATGGGGCTTGCGCTGTTTACATTTGGCTTTTTTGGAGCTCATTCAATTGCGAGCAGCTGGGTCGGAAGCTTGGCTGATAAGAGTGAAAAGGCACAAGCATCCGCTTTATATCTCCTGTTTTACTATGCGGGATCAAGCATAGTGGGGGCATCAGGCGGTTTATTCCTGATGAAGTTCGGCTGGGGAGGGGTCATCTCGGCTGTATCGATTCTGATCATCCTGGCTGCCGCTTGTGTGATGATGGTTGAAAAGAAAATCGTTAAATAAAATGATCTTTTCTATCATGTTTTTCCGGAATGCTGAATATAATCTAGTGAAAATGGATATTGAATAATAGATTGATAAGAGAAGAGGGTAATAGATAGAGTGAATCGAAAAGCAGTAATTCTCATTGGGTTAATAGCCGTTTTAATTATATTATTCGTTGTATACTTAACAAGTCCGGGCAGATTGGAAAAAGTGGAGATTGTTGAAAAATACTATCCTCATTTCTCCGATGGCAAGGCAGTCGGTTTTAAGACGAACGAAGTCATTGATGTTACGGAAACCGAAGAGGGATCCAATTGCGCAATGAAATTCAGCAATGGGAAAACGTTGGAAATTGATTGTGACCGTTATTTAACATATAAAATTGATGAAACAGTCTATATTACCACTGAAGGAAACCATGTGAAGGAAATCCGGAGAAAAAGGTAGTGGCTTTTCAATAGTTAATGACGGGAGAGCTGAGTTTGCTTAATAAACAAACTCAGCACTTTTATTTTATCCAATGAAAAAACCCAGACCATTTTGGACTGGGTTTTTTCATTTTTTATCTTTGCTTTTACTTTTATCCTTTTTATTACGCCGAAGTACATCCAAGATTCTGCGGCTGTTATTTTTACTGTTTATGAGTTCTACTAAATCGCTCATGTTTTCAGATTCGAAGTCTTGTTGATCTTTTTTCATGATAATCCCTCCAAGTCATATATCATAATACCCGTATAAAGAAAAGGGTAAACGTCTATTATCATATTGGTAATAGAAGGATTTTATATCTTTAACCATTCATTATTTGATAAAATGTGATAAAAGCCCTGTATGGGAGGTCTACATGGAAGAATTAAGAATGATCGGTGAAAAAATTGAAAAATTTAAATATATCTTAGTGGAGCATATCGAGTTGTTTGAAGAAGAGGAACCGCTCTATGATTTTGAAACCAGTAAAGAGGTACGGTCAAAGCTTATTCAAATTCATGCAGATGCCTTGATTCATGGAAAGGCACAAGCAATGGAAAGTATGAAAATAACGGGTATGGAAATAGGTAAGCGCATCGTGGATATGGGCATTCCTTTAGATAAGAATATTGAGGAAGCTCAGCTTGTGCGTAACCTTTTCTGGAGTTTCATTGAAGAAGAAGTAAGCAATCGCTATTACTCGATTGAAATTCTGCTAAAGGCAAGCTCGATAATTGATGCAATCCTGGACCAGTTCATACACTGTGTGAGTATCAGTTACGTGAATCATTATAAAGAAATGGCGAAAATGGCAAACGATTCTTTGCAGAAGATAAAAGAAAACCAAGAAGTCATGGAAGAATTATCCACCCCTATCGTTCAGACCGTATTAAAGGATGTGCTGCTCTTACCGTTGATCGGACGAATTGACGATTGGAGAATGGAGTCGATGCAATCGACGGTACTGCAAAAATGTGCAGATCTGCATGCGGAAGTATTGATCATGGATTTCTCCGGAATTACCTTTACGAAGGAAAGCAATATGCTCTCCCTGCTGGATCAATTAGTGGGGGCACTGGCGTTGATGGGTACGGAAACGATGTTTGTCGGCTTTACCCCTGATGCCGTGAAAGAGATCGTCAAACTTGATTTCGTAAATCAGGTAAAAGCCTTCCTATCATTCAGGCAGGCACTGGAATATCTGTTTAAACAAAGAGGGCTGGCTCTTAAGCCGGTATAATGGAGGTATCTTTTTTTAGGATATCTTTTTTTCTATGTCATGTAGTTCCCAGGAAGCTTTCATATTTTATCGTCCATCGATATTTCTTCATGATATAGTTAATGGCGTGAGGGCATGTTGATTTTCAGTAACGTGAATAATGTAAAGCGTGTAAGGAAGGTGGACGAAGAGTGTTTTTCAAGAAAAATGGAGAACCTGATCATAACGAAAAATGGTATTGTGTAGGAATCATGACGGATAAAGGGTTGGAGGACGAAGAATATGATGTTTTGTCCAAACGCATCCTCGACGCGGTCCAAAATGTCTCGGTCATATCGGACTTGGTAAGGGTCGAATGGGACCGGGATAAATTGCGAGCCTTGAACGAGCGTTTTCGGGACCCCTCATTTTCCGACCCATGTTTTATCATTAATGAATTCATACCAGAGGATATAAAAAAGGAAAGAAAACTTCTCGAGAAAACTCATAAATGGAAGAGGCTACTTGGTCTCCTCTCCCCGATTGAATACATGGAAGCCGAGACTAAGGCGGCCCATGACTTTGATAAAGCTCTCTTTTATACAGACGATGCAGATAAAGTCATTGAATACATTATTGCAAATAGCTAGCATCCCTGCAACATCGATACATTGTATCGGTGTTTTTGCATTTGATTTAATGTTTATCGGAGCAATTTCGCGGTAGAAATTCGACCTTGCGCAGGAAAAATTCGTCCTTGAACCCTTCCAACCTTACTGAAATAAAAAGAGAGAATGTAAGGATGTTGGTAGGAAAGATGGGGGGAAACGCGGAATATCTTAAATAGATAGAAAGAGAGTTTTATGGGGAGAGAGAGGGAGATGAATCGATGGAAGTTGCTGTACCTCAGCAAAAGCCAAAACGGAAGTGGAGAAAGCGGGTGCTATGGAGTTTTGGAATCATGATGATACTTTTGCTGTCTGTCTTGATTGCTGCAAATGTATTTCTTTCAAGATCCTTGCCGGAAACGAAGGGGGAAATATCGCTTCCAGGTCTTTTGAAACCGGTTACGGTGGTGAGGGATTCAAGTGGGGTCCCGCATATCAACGCAGCGAATGAACATGATTTGTATTTAGCCCAAGGGTATATCCAAGCACAGGATCGTTTATTTCAAATGGATTTAAGCAGGCGTCAGGCTTCAGGAAGATTGAGTGAAGTGATTGGTGAGAAAACCGTCAAAAACGATAAGTATTTCCGTACACTTGGGTTGAGGCGGGCGGCTGAAGCCTCTTATGCAGCATATACAAGTGATGGGAAAGAAGCCTTGGATGTGTTTGCCGAGGGGGTAAATCTTTATATCAATGAATTAAAGGAGAATGGGAAATGGCCGGCGGAGTTCACTCTGCTTGGATACGAACCAGAGCCGTGGACACCCGTCGATTCGCTGACCATCGGTAAATATATGGCCTTTGATTTAGGCGGGAACTGGGAAGATCAGGCGTTTAGGCAGTATTTGCTGCAAACGTTCCCAAAGGAAAAGGCATATGATTTATTCCCTAATTATCCAAAAAGCGCTCCATATATCATCAGCAAGGAAGAACTGGATATTGAAAAAAGTTTTGCCGGGGCCGTTATTCCTTATGAATTCAACGGCAGCAATAACTGGGTAGTTTCAGGCAAGAAAACGGATTCCGGTCAGCCATTATTGGCCGATGACCCCCATCTGGGATTAGCTACACCGTCGGTTTGGTATCAAATGCATTTGGAGGCCCCGTCAGTCAATGTGAGCGGTGTTATTTTTGCCGGGATTCCGGGAATCATACTAGGTCATAACGAAAAGGTCGCTTGGGGTGTGACCAATACCGGTCCGGATGTTCAGGATCTGTATATTGAGAGGAGAAACCCGGAAAACGAGAAAGAATTCTCCTACAAAGGTAAATGGGAAAAAGCTGAAATCTTGGACGAACCCATCAAGGTGAAGGATGGGAAAACACTTGACTATCAAGTGACGGTTACCCGCCATGGACCCGTTGTCTCCGAGTTTGCCGGGAAAAGCGGAAAAGATACCGTGCTTGCCTTAAGGTGGACGGCACTTGATCCATCGGCCGAGCTTGAAGCGGTACTGAATATGAATAAGGCGGAAAGCTGGAAAGAATTCGAAAAGGCCCTCTTGAAATTCGAAACGCCGGCACAGAATTTCGTCTTTGCCTCAGCCGATGGGACCATTGCATACAAGGCGAATGGGAAAATCCCAATCCGGAAAAAAGGTGATAGTATGCTGCCTGTACCTGGCTGGACGGATGAATTTGAGTGGAAAGGCTATATTCCCTTTGATGAACTTCCAAAAACGGTGAATCCAAAAGAGGGATTCATTTCGACAGCGAATAATAAAGTCATCTCAGATGATTACCCCTACCATATCAGCAATAACTGGGCACAGCCGTACCGCCAGATGAGGATACAGGAGTTTTTAAAGGCGAATAAAAAGCTTACGGCCGAGGATATGCAAAGCCTGCAGATGGATAAAGTGAATTTGCAAGCTAAGGAGTTTGTTCCTCGATTCGTGGAGGTATTGAAAGGTCCATCTGGGAAACAGGAAGCCCAGGCACTGACGATTCTGATGAAATGGAATCATATCGATTCAGCTGATGAAGCGGCACCGATGATTTTTAATGTCTGGATGCGAAATATAGGGGATGTTCTGCTTAAAGAAGAAGTACCGGAAGAAACCCTCACCCTTTTTAATGGAAGGCGTTCGGCGGTTGATGAACTACTAAGGCGGGCACTGGACGGTAAGCCGGGCCCTTGGATTGAAGATGCAGGCGGACTTGAGCAGGTGCTTGCCAAGTCGTTACAGGTGACGTTAACGGAACTGGAAGAATCACAAGGTGACGATATAGCTGATTGGGAATGGGGAAACTATCACCAGGTCAGGTTTAACCACCCGCTATCAAGTGTCGCCCCGTTACATTATTTATTTAACGGCGGCGGCATTCCGGTAGGCGGCAGCAGTGTCACCGTACAGGCAGCGGCATTTTTAGATGATGGAACCGTTAATCATGGCGGCTCCTGGAGATTCGTCATCGACCTAGCCGACATGAATCAAGGATATCACCTCGTTGGCCCGGGTCAATCAGGTAACGTGAAAAGTGAGTGGTACCACGATCAGCTTGATGATTGGGCAGCAGGTACTTATCATAAAACCACTTTAGATGACCCAAAAGGTGATATGCTGACATTGAAACCATCATACTGATATTCAGAAAAAAAGTACCAAGTCCAGCATCCTTGCTCTGGACTTGGTACTTTTTCATTGTTTTTGCTTAGTAAGGAATTCTGCAAGGAACTCCTCAAAATTAGGGGCTTCGATTGCTGCGATTTTTTCATATGATTCAATGATCTTGAGTTTAATTTCTTGCTCCAGATCATTCCGGTCCTGATAGTTCGTGTTTTTTAACGATTTTTTTATTTTAGGATTCAAAGAGTCGATTAGATCCAACAATTCTTCTTTTGACAGTTTTTTATCCACAATGGCTTTTCTCCTTTCTAACATATACCTCATCCATATAGTGCTTTCGAAGTTTTTTTAGAGCTTGTTTACGGATGCTTGAGATATTCTGTGGCGACTCCTGGAAAAAGGCAGCGATTTCCTTGTTGGATAGGCCGTAGGAAAAGATCATGGTCAGCACCAGGTTTTGTTTGGCTGTTAACTTCTTCAAGGCTTTTATCATCTCTTCATCACTTATGTGTGAAGCGAGTTCATTCGTTTCCCCCATCTTTTCAAGTTGAACATCCAAGGTGCCGATTCGATCGATCAATCCGCCAGTATCCCTTGGTGTCGCATCAAGTACCATTCGATAGCGTTCCCGCTGCTTCCGTGCCCTTTTATCAAAATCAACAGAGAAAAAGTAAATTAAGGAGCACATGTATTTGTATACTTTAGCCCGGTAATAGAAAATTTTGAAAGTCTCGTTGAGATGATCAATGTTGTGGGAAGAAGGGGAATCAAGAGTTTCAGTGAAAATCTTTAAATGCTCTGGGTTCTGTAAAAATAATTGAATGATCGGTTGTGCAAAGAAAGATGAGTACTGTTGCTGCAGAAACTCCAATGAATGAGAAAAAAAATGAGAAGTTAATTGGTTCATTGTTATCCCTCCTTTTATTAATAAAGTGATAGACAAGGGGAATAAATCAATTATATAAGAACATTCGTTCCTTTTTCCATAAATCAATAGTGCTAGATTGATTTTTTTTGACAAGTTTCACTTTAGATATCAGATACAAGAAAAGGGGTGAAGAGGATGATGATTGAGGATGCTACTATGTGGGTTTCATTAGTTAGCGAATTTGGCTATCCATTCGTCGTTTCTATGTTTTTGCTCTTCCGCTTCGGTAAACAATTAAAAGAACTGACAACGGACGTAGAGAACTTAAAAAAGTCCGCTCATAAAACGAAAAAACGATAACCTCAGGACGTAAGTGCCGGATGGTAAACACCGAATTTCGGATTCTATTCTAAAAAGGGTCCGGAATTCGGGTATAAAGAAATGGGTACTAACTGAATTCAAGATTTTGTTAAATCCCTCCCTTAACCTAAAATAAAATAATGATAAACCATTATTTGGAATATAGCACAAAATAGGTAAAAAATAATCGTCATTTGGAATCATTTTACTGCTATAATTCATCCGTCAATGGAATTAGATAGGAAATCCTCCCCTCGTAGGATTTTAGTTTTATGGATTAAAGTGAAAATACTTTTAAAAAAACAACATTCATCAATAAACTTCTGAATAGTATGCGGCACCCAAGTAAAAGGGTGCTGCTTTTCTTATTTTTTTGGTAATAAACTGATAATATGGAAAAGGGGTGGCAAATTTGAAAAATGAACAGCTGGAAGATATTCGGATCCTGCAGCAAGAATGTGAACGGGAAGGTTTTACGTTAAAACTGAATTGGGAAACGCTTCGCAGTCGAAATGGTGTTCATAAGAATGATTTTCTCCACTATGATGGATTGAAGCTTGTTGGTTTTCTTGGTCTTTACGATTTTGGAAACAAAGCGGAGATGTGCGGGATGGTGCACCCTGACTACCGGAGGCAAGGCATTTTTACTAAGCTGCTGGAAGAGGCGATAAGGAGTGCCGTGGAGCGCAACTATAAGGTGATTCTCTTGAACTCACCTGCTCAATCACATTCAGGGACAGAATTTTTGAAGCAGCTCCCATGTGAGTTTGCTTTCTCTGAGTTTCAAATGAAATGGTCCGAAACGGAGCTTGATGATTATGATGATGCAGTCGTTCGCCCTTCGCGGAGAGATGATGAGGAAACGGAGGTTCAGCTGGATATTCAATGTTTCCAATTTACGGAACAAGAGGCGAAGGATTATTATCAGCGCATCCTCTATGAGGATACTCTGAAAACCATGATGATTGAAAAGGGTGGCCTTGCAGTCGGTAAGATCCGTGTTGATCACTCTGGCCGGGAAGCGTGGATTTATGGATTTTCCATTTTGCCAAAATACCAGGGAAAAGGACTTGGCAGGAAGGCATTGAAAAAGGTTGTAGCCGAACAATGGCAACTGGGATATGATATTTTTCTGGAGGTCGAGGCGACTAATGAGCATGCTTTAAGACTCTATGAATCTTGTGGATTCAAAACCATTCAAAGACAGGATTATTATCAATACAAAGGCTGAAGGGTGCTTGACGATAAAGAGTGTTAGGAGGCAGGGATGGATGTTGATCTTATTCAATTATAACTGGCAGGTGCGAAATGAGTGGTTCAAGTGGTGCCGGTCCTTACCGAATGAGGAGCTGAAACGGCAGCGCACAGGAGGGATAGGGAATATATTGAAGACACTCGCCCATATTATCGATGTCGAATGCAGCTGGATCAGGGCCATACAAGGGAAGCCTGATGTCGAGATCGATTTGGAAGCTTATGATACGATCGAAAAGGTAGAAGATTTATCCACTTGTTATCATTCTGAGGTCATTGACTATTTGAACTCGCATGCAATTGAAGAAGAGAATGAAATGATTCAGCCAGCTTGGATGGAGGGGACATACGAAAAAGGCAGGATACTGCGCCATCTGATAGCGCACGAAATTCACCATATAGGCCAGCTGTCCATTTGGTCGAGGGAGATGGGCATCGAACCGGTATCCGCCAGTTTAATAGATCGGGATTTATAGGCTTTATGTTTTAAAAACTGGTAATAAAAAAAGGGATTATGGAAGGAGGACAAGCAGGGAATCCATATTGGGTATAATGGTCGCTTCACAGGAAAACGCCTTGGACTGGATTGGACAGGTTAATTCTTAATATAAGGGATTTTTCGTCTTAACGCAGTAGGTTATAACATATTAAATAAAAAGGATTAGCCTATTAGCTTAATCCTTTTTATTTATTTGTCATATATATTAATATTTACACACTCAAACTTTTGTTAATTTTGGCTTTTGTGTCGCTGGTTTAATGTATTTAGTTAATAACCAGCGTGAGATTGGTCCAACAATTAGTAACTGTGATGGTAGCGCCACGATAAAGTTTAGACCAACTGTTTTAAGGTAAGCTATGAAAAGTGAACCCTCAATCCCTATCATTAAACTAGTTAAAATAAGCCCATATACTGACATAATAAGGACCATTATAGGGACCATACAAAAGGCAATTGCAATAATAAAGTTGGTTTCTTTCGATTTATCATAAGGCAGTGATAATGCAAGTTTACGCGCCTTCGGTTCAACTATTGACTCTGCAATAAAAGCGACGATAAATGTTACCGCAAATTGAATCACTGCACCCCCTACTGTAAACGATGAAAAGCCGTGTAAAGCTGTGTTGTAAACTGACATAATAAGGACCATACCAAAACACATAAAAAGTCCAAAGATTATGCCTTCCTTTTTATTACTAGGCAAATAAAAACATCCTTTCTTTTAAGCATAAATGTAATTATATATGCCAAGAAATTTTTACATAAGTGACATTTTTATGACTTTTATTTTGAGTTACGTTAAATTACACTTTTGTTTGATGAAACCTTGTTTATAGAGACTTTGCAAAAAAACGAATGAGAAAAATTAATAGATAAAGAAAACCATAAAGAATAATAACGAATTTAATTTGTTTCAATGGTTTTGATGATTTATTAGATTCTTCAGTAAGCATTTCATTATCGATTGGGAGTATGCTGGGGTGATTGCCTTGGTCATATAATTATCAAGCGGATTAACTTCAGCGGCGCTTCCGTTAACTGTTAAAACGAAGAAAGAAGGAAAGATATTGAAATCCCATACGGTGTGCAGGCTGGCCCATGTTCATGGGCCAGCCTTTTATATATATTTGAAGGGAAAAAGGTCCATGTTCACTGAATGAAAATGGATAAAAAGTACCATTTATTCAAAATTCGTAATATTACGGTAAATTTTGGCGTTTATTCGACAAAATCATGATATATTATTCTAGCATTTTACAAAAATAGAAGGGTTGTGAAGTATGTCGTTCAAAATGCATGTTAATAAGATTCTCGCCCCGATTCTTGCTGTGAGTTTGATTACAGCCCCATTTACCGTACCGGGGGAGACATCCGCCAAAGAGTCTAATAAGAAACCGGTCAAGACTGAATCATTTACCATTTCAACTCCTACTGTTAATTACTCAAAAGGCACCAAAGCGACTGTAACGGTCACACCGAAAAAAGGAAACAAAGGAAATGAAACCGTTGTCTTTCAATTAATGAATGGGACGAAGGTCATTTCACAGTCAGCCATTGAGGCGGATATTAAATCGGCCCAAAAGTTCTCTGCGTACTTCAACTCGTACAAATCGGGTTATTGGATCAAAGTATCGGTTGTCTCCAAGTATAACGGCAATACGAGTAACTTCGGCAACAGCCTGGCAGCCTCCGTTTCGGATGCACCTTTTGAACTAAGGATCATGGAAACGACAGATATACACACTAATCTGGTGAGCTATGATTATTATAAGGATGCCGTATCGGACTCTGTCGGCTTTTCCCGCACGGCTTCTTTAATCAAACAGGCACGAAAAGAAGTGAAAAATAGCGTTTTAGTGGATAACGGCGACCTTATTCAAGGGACACCGCTAGGTACGTACAAAGCAAAAATAGCGCCACTGAAAAAAGGTGAAGTCCATCCCGTCTATAAAGCGATGAACTTGCTTGACTATGATGTGGCCACATTCGGCAATCATGAATTCAATTATGGTTTAGCTTATTTGGACGAGGCCATCAACGATGCGAACTTCCCTTATGTCAATGCCAATGTTTATAAAAAAGATAAAGACAATAATTCAAAGAATGATAAAAATAAATATACTCCTTATAAAATCGTCACAAAGAAAGTAAAGGACATCAATGGAAAAGAAAAATCAGTAAAAATAGGCTACATTGGATTTGCCCCTCCGCAAATCATGGATTGGGATAAAGCGAACCTTGAAGGTAAGGTCATTACAAAAGAAATCATCACGACTGCAAAAAAATATGTACCTGAAATGAAGAAAAAGGGTGCGGATGTCATCGTGGCGCTCACGCATTCCGGGTTTAATGGCGATATCAAGAATACCGAGGATGTCATCTATTCATTAAGCAAGGTATCCGGCATCGATGCCATCACGTTCTCCCACACGCATAAGGTCTTTCCGGCACAAGATGAGGCTTCTTTAGACAGCCTATTCAAAGATAGCCAAGGAAAAGTCCTTAAAGGCGTGGATAATAAAAAGGGTACCATCAATGGTGTACCTGCCGTTCAAGCAGGATATGGCGGCAGTAATCTAGGGATTATCGATCTTGATATCCAGAATATCAAGGGGAAATGGAAAGTCGTCAATTCCGATTCATCAACACGTGCAATCAACGATAAAATAACAGGAAAAAAAGCAGCTGAAGATGCATCTGTCGTCAAAGCCGTGAAGAAGGATCACGAAGGAACGATCAAGTATGTTAACACGCCAATTGGAACGACTACAGCTCCAATTCATAGTTATTTCGCCCTTGTGCAAGACGATCCTTCCGTACAGGTCGTGACGAGCGCACAGAAATGGTATGTAGAAAAATACATCCAAAGCAACCGTCCTGAATACAAGGACTTGCCGATTCTCTCAGTAGGAGCCCCTTTCAAAGCGGGTCGCAATGGAATCGAGGAATTCACCGAAATCAAGGAAGGCGGACTGACCATTCGCAGCGCCGGTGATTTATATTTATACGATAATACCTTGAAGGCAATCAAGATCAAAGGGTCAGTTGTTAAAGAGTGGCTAGAAATGTCTGCCGGGAAATATAATACAATCGATCCTGCCAAGTCTGAGGAACAGGAGCTGCTTAATGGAAAGTTTGCCGTTTATAACTTTGATGTGATTGACGGCGTTACGTATCAAATCGATGTCACCAAGGCTCCGCGCTATGATGAAAAAGGGATAAAAGTGTCGGATTCAAGCAGGATTGCAGATTTGAAATATAATGGTGAACCAGTGGACCCGAATCAAGATTTCATCGTCGTGACGAATAATTACCGTGCTTCGGGCGGGGGGAACTTCCCGGGAGTCAAGGGCAGCGAATATGTAGTTGACTCTGCGGATGAAAATCGCCAGATCTTGATGGATTACATCACACAAGAGGGTGAGATCAATCCAACTGCTGATAATAACTGGTCGATTGCCCCAATTTCAGGCAAGGTGAACGTTACTTTCACCTCATCACCAAAAGGTGCGGAATATTTAAATGAAGACAGCCAGATTTCCTATACAGGCAAAAAGGATGATAAAGGCTTTGGCATTTACAAATATAATTTGGGGAAAGAAAACGTTAAGGTGCAACTGCTCGGGATCAATGATCTTCACGGCCAGCTTGATACCACTTCCGATTTTGGAGGTATCAAACAAGGGCGTGCCGATTATTTAGCTGCGCACTTGAAGCAGCGTAAAGCTGAAAACCCTGAAAATACACTTTTACTTTCGGCAGGGGATGCTGTTGGGGCAAGTGCACCCGTTTCTTCTTTGATCCAGGACAAACCGACGCTTCAGTTTTTGAATAATATGAAATTCGATGTCGGAACTGTCGGGAACCATGAGTTCGACAAAGGGGTAGAAACCCTGATGGCTCAAATCAATGGCGGAAAGTCGCCAACATCCGATGTGGTATTCGATAAATTGAACTTTCCATATGTAGTTGCCAATGTCGTATATAAAGACACGAAAAAACCGATTTTGGATCCTTACGTCATAAAAAAGGTCGGCGGGGTTGATATTGGGTTCATAGGTGTAGTCACGAATGCCACACCTCAAAAAGTAAGTCCGGATGGTATTAAGAATGTGGAATTCATAGAACAGGCACCTGCCGTAAATAAGGCGGTTAACGAGTTGAAAGAAAAAGGCGTCAAATCGATTGTGATCATCTCACATGACCCAGGCACTGAAAAGGAAGGGGTCATCACAGGCGAAGTGGCTGATCTTGCCAATAGCGTGGATGATGAAGTAGATGTGATTTTAGCAGGAGATAATCATGCAAAGGTCAACAACTATGTGGATAATAAATTGATTGTACAAGCTTACTCTTATGGAACGGCTTTTGAAGATGTGGATTTGGAAATCGATCCAAACACAAAGGATATTGTCAAAAAGTCAGCTGAGATTGTCACGGTTACACAAGATGGCATCACACCGGATGCCGGGACGACGAAATTCATTAACGACTATCTAGACATGTTCCCCGAGTTGAAAGCCCCGCTTGGGACAACGGATGAGAAAATATTAAGAACCAATGCGTATACGCAGGAAACGGGCCTTGGGAATTTAATTGCCGATTCAATGAAGGCAGATTTGAATTCCGATTTTGCCTTCATGAATCCAGGCGGAATTCGTGCAGATATTCCAAAGGGGGAAGTCACTTTTTCCGATTTAGCAAAAATCCAGCCTTTCGGAAACGTATTGGTTAAGCTGGAACTGACTGGAGCGGAAGTGAAAACGCTGCTTCAACAGCAATGGATCGTTGAAGGATCTCCGAAAACTTTGCAAATTTCTGGACTGAGCTATACAGCCGACTTCAGTAAACCTGTCACGGAACGTGTCACTTTATTGAAGAAAGCGGACGGAACACCTATCAAGGATACCGAAACATACACGGTGGCCGTCAATGATTTCATGGCAAGCGGCGGTGATAACTATACCGTCCTGAAAGGAAAAGAGCGTGTGTTTGGACATGCTGATCTAGAAGCTTTCGTTAACTATGTAAAAGAAACATTCAAAGGCGGAAAGATCACGGCGGAAATTGAAGGCAGAATTACGAATATCAATAATTAATAGAGCATTACTCGTGAGTTAAGCGGATTTACTCGTGAAAATTGCACATTTACAAGTGAGTTTTCAACATTTACTCGTGAAACCTAAAAGAGAGCGCTCCTTAATACAAGGGGCGCTTCCTTTTTTGTGATTAATTGCTTCTGAAAATGGAAAAGTTCAATCCCAATGCAAAGGTGACCCATGCAATATAGGGAACCATCGCTAAACCGGATGTACGGTCTATTTTATAAAACTCGAATGCGGTTAATGTAATCAAGGTCAGCAGTGCAGCCATTTCAATAAAGGCTGTTCCGCGCAAGCCCCATTTGAAGAATAAAAAAGACCATAAGAAATTCAACCCTAGTTGAGTATCATAGAGGAGTTCAGCGGACTTCGATTCTTTTTCTTTGGAAGCAATGCGATATTTCGCTATTCCCATGATTGTATAAAGGCTGGTCCAAGCAACGGGGAAAGTCCAGGAAGGAGGGGCAAAAGCAGGTTTCTTGAGTTTGTCATAAATCTCTTTTGAATTCCTTGTGGCGAATATCCCCACAAGTGAGCCTCCGACCACAGGTACCAATACATTTTTAGCTAATTTTCCGTAGTTCATAATGCAATCCTCTTCTTTCTTCATATTTGTATGTTCTTATACCATTACCTTCTCATCTAAAAATAAAACATCTCCTTTAATCAAGAAGTGTAACTTTCTTCCAAACTTTACGTCGGTACTATTAAGAAAAGGGGGAATACCGATGAACCGTAAAACAATGATGTTTATGTTCAGTTTGTTCCTTTTACTTGCTGCTTGCAGCAGTAATGAAAAAAATGATTCAACATCGGAATCACAGGATGAAAAGGCGAGCAGTAAAATGGACGCTTCCTTTTCTGGGAATAAGGAGCCGGAAGAAGTCGCGGAAAAAGAAGGGGTGACGGATGAAAGAAAGGTCATCCATCAAGCTCAGCTTGAGTTGAAGGTGAAGAACCTCGAAAAGGCACAAATTAAGATTGAGAATAAGGTGGCTGAATATGGCGGATATGTTGTCGAGTCCAATGTATACAGGAAAGATGAAGAACTGGTGGAAGGAACGATCACTGTTCGGGTCCCTGAAGCCCATTTTCAGGATTTTCTAGCCGATAGCGAGGGAGAGGCTTCAGAAGTGGTCGGAAGGAATGTGACAGGACAGGATGTAACGGAACAATATGTAGATTTAAAAGCAAGATTGAAGTCAAAGAGGGCAGTAGAGGAAAGGTTGCTTGCATTCATGAAGGATGCTGAGAAGACGGAAGATTTGCTGAAAATATCATCCGATCTTGCCGTTGTGCAAGAAGAAATAGAGCAGCTGACCGGGCAAATGAAGTATCTTGAGAACCAGACCTCATATTCGACGGTTACCATCACGTTATCACAGGACCGGATAGTTGTGCCAGGCATTGATAATAAGGAATTGAATACATGGGAAAGAACGAAGAAACAACTTGCAACAAGTGCGAATCTATTACTTAAAGCGGGTTCAGGAATCATTGTTTTTATTATAGGAAACTTGCCTATCCTCATTATTTTAGGCGGAGCTGGTGCGGCGGTCCATTGGGTGATCAAAAGAAGGGGTAAAAGGTGAAGGCGAAAGAGAGGGTGCCAATTAGATTGGCACCCTCTGACATTTATCTTTTCCGTTTATGCAAGCCGGTCACATAATACAGGGCTACCAACAGTAAGATCCAAATCGGACCAACGATTAGAGCGATTCTCGTATCTGCTGAAAAACCGAGTACTACCATTACGAATACTAAAAAGGCTAAAGTGAAATAAGAAGTGAATGGGAAAAGAGGCATCTTGTAAGACAAGCCTTGTTTTTCTCCCTGACTCATTTTTCGTCTAGACATGATCTGCGTGACAAGTATGGTTCCCCATGTCCAGAGTGCACCGAATGTGGCGACACTTGTGACGTAAGTGAAAACTTTATCGGCTTCCATGTAGTTAAGGTAAACGCCGAAAAGAAGCACGATAGCCGAAACGATAATGGCAACGCCAGGAACGCCTGACTTTGTTGTACGTTCGAAACTTTTTGGTGATTCACCTTGCTGTGCTAGGTTGAATAACATTCTTCCTGTACTGAAGATCCCGCTGTTACAAGATGAAAGGGCTGCTGTCAGTACGACAAACTGAATGATCCCTGCTGCGCCTGGAATACCGATTTTATCAAACATCATAACGAATGGGCTGTTTTCTCCATTCATTTCATCCCATGGAGTGATTGATAAAATGACTGTCAGAGCTAAAACGTAAAAAAGTAAAATCCGATAAAAAACGGTATCGATGGCTCTTTTTAAAGATTTTTCAGGGTTTTTAACTTCACCTGCGGTTACACCGAGCATTTCAATTCCCAAATAGGCGAACATGACCATTTGGAACGAGAGGATGACACCAGAAATCCCATTCGGGAAAAATCCTCCATTTTCAACAAGGTTGCCGAATCCGACCGCGATTCCGCCGTTCCCCAGTCCAAAGATGATCATTCCGAAGCCAAGGACGATCATAAGGATGATAGTTACGATTTTAATAAGGGCGAACCAAAACTCCAATTCACCGTAAGCTTTTACAGCAAGAAAGTTAATCGTTGTCATGATGGCAAGTGCGGCTAACGCCCAAGCCCATTGCGGAGTATCAGGGAACCAAAATTGCATATAGATTCCGACTGCCGTAATTTCAGCCATACAGGTGGCGATCCAAACGAACCAGTAATTCCATCCGGTTATATATCCGGCAAGAGGACCGACAAATTCGCTTGCGTAGCGACTGAAAGAGCCTGCGACTGGATTTTTTATCGCCATTTCACCTAGTGCACGCATGATAAGATAGATCATAAGCCCGCCGATGGCATAAGAAATGATGATGGCTGGACCGGCTAATTTAATCGCAGATGCCGAGCCGAGAAATAAACCGACTCCAATGGCTGCGCCAAGAGACATTAATGCGATATGTCTTTCTTCCAAACCTCTATGTAGTTGAGATTCTTTGGAGTTTTGCATAATTTTCCCCTTTTCTATGTTGGAGTTTAATTTTCTCTATCTAGCATTTTATCACTAGTAGAGGAGAATACATATTATTTATTGATTTTTCACATAATATTACAACTAAATAATATATTTTAATAGTAAGAATGTAAAGAAAAAAATGAAAACGCTTACCATGAAAGTGATCCTATCTGTTATCATCGTATAACAAACTTTCAAAACTAATCGGAATGCTATTCAACCAAAATAAAATTATGTGATTTTTCTAAAAATTTAGATATTTAATAGTGGAAAAGCTGTCCCAAAAATAAGGAACAGCTTGTTCGTTTTATCATTGCCAGATGGCGGGGGCCCATTCAGGATGATCAATGAAAGGGTTGCGATTATGCTGATATTCATTATAAATGATCTCATTCCGGTTACGCTCGAAGGCATCTACAGGATCCTGTTCATTCCATTCCAGTAAAACAGCCAATTTACCATGATATGGGGCGGTACCATTGTTCACTTGATTATTTAATTCTAAATCGACTTCCCCTGCATCACCCTCGTACCGAACCGCCATATAAAACAGCATCCGGGCGACATCACCTTTGACACTATCGCGAGGTTCCCATGAATCAGAATCATAGTAATTTCCTATCGCTTCGGTATGTTCAGAACCTCCATTATCAAAGTCCAGGTTGTTTCTTGTACTGTTGACAGAGACATCAGTCGGCCGAAGATGGTGCAGATCGGTGCCGGGACCTAAAGTGGTACCAAAATCACCATGTGATTTTGCCCATACATGCTCGCGATTCCAATCATTAACACCGGATCCGTTCATCGTTTTTCCTTGGGAACGCCCTGTATAAAGAAGAATGACATTATTGGTGTTATTCGGGTCCTCATCGGTTTTCCGTAAAGCGTCCCATACATTTGAATATGATATTTCCGAATGGTCATCGATGATTTGATGGAGGGCATTCTTTAGCGCCAACCCTGATTTTCCGCTGGCTGAATCATAGTATGAGCCAACCTCTGGTGTCTCCGGTTCTGGTGAATCATTCCCTGAAAACATGGCAGATACATCTTTTAAGCCTGGATGGGTGAAATAGGCACTCAGTGTGCCAGTTACGGTGACTTTTTTTCCTTTTAAAGAAGGATTTGTTTTTAAGCCAAATTCAGAGCGGAAGGAGGATGGGATCTGAACATATACCATTTTGGCATTGTTTGTTTCCGATGAACTGTCTGCCAATGCTATGGCATAATCATTCGGATAGCCGCTCGTGACGACGGTATTGGCTGAAGTGGGCTGTCCCGTCACATAGCCACTGACCGTTTTAACCGTGCTGTCTTGATTCGCAATGGCTTGGGAAACGGAGTAAGGAGATGACAAGCTGCCATCTCCAGCCGCGGCTAATGATGGGGTAATGAAAAAAGTGGGAATAAAGAAAGCAAGCACGAGTAAAATGGGCAGGGAAAATCTTGGTTCATGTTTTGTGAACATGTCATTCCTCCATAAATCGATTCATACCCATTTCGAGAGAAATCGGCATGTATATGTAAAGTTATGGATTTGAGGCGCTTTCTCCTTCTGCATTGTCAAAAATGAGCGAATACAGCTAGTGAAGCTTAGCGGAATTTAGGGAAATAGCCCGGGAAATATCGAAGGGTGTTTTGGAAATGAAAATGATACGAAAAACCGTCAGTATCCAACTTACTGATTCAGTTTGTAGAAAAAAGGGGTACGTTATTTGCAATGAAAGGAAGTATTAACAAAAATACAGGTTCTAAACTTTGGCGATCGACTTCGGAATACATATCTTTTACCAAGTCAAAAATAAAAGGAAATTCAATAACTCCAACTAAATGATGTTCAGTAACCAATTAGCCCAAGGTATGATTTCTATCTAAATTTTAAAACAAAGTTGATTGGAGCGGGTGTTCGAGACTCCTGCGGGAAAAGCGCGTTCAGGGGAGACCCCGCATGTGCAAAAAGCGCCGAGGAGGCTCCCGGAACGCCCGCGGAAAGCGAGTGCCTGTAGTGGAAATCAACGTTCATATTGTATAAACTCAAAAAAAACTGTAGACAAATTCGATTTTTCATCGAGTTTGTCTACAGTCTGAAACCGTCAGTATGCTACTGACGGTTTTTTTTACTCTGTTTTATAAGAAGACTTTGAATGAAACTCAATAACAATGATCCGATTAAAGCTCCCCAAAAAGAATTTATTACAAAGCCACTGACGGCATAGGAAGTGATTTGGAATGTGAAGGCATTGATAATAAAAGAAAACAACCCGAACGTCAGGATGGTGATCGGCAATGTGATAAGCTGGAGAATGGGCCTAACCAGCAAGTTCATGATTGATAATATAAAAACCGCCAGCAAGGCTGTTCCGTAAGATTTAATCGTGATGGAGTCGAGAAGCCAGTCAATAACGAGCAATACCAGCCCGTTGATAAGAAAACGCATTATTATGTTCATGAAAAACTCCTCCTGAAGTCACCTTAACTACAAGTCATTATACTAAAATTTCATGAATTTCAGTTATATGTTTGCAGAATTGTCACAAAAAAAGAGGAATACGATATGTATTCCCCAAGATTGGAAAAAGGTCCATTTAAGGGTCTTAGAGCAGTTTTTTTTAAAAAAAACGTTCCAGCTGTTTCAGAAATCCGCTCCCTTTCCGCCGGCTGACTGCCAAGCCTCCTCCGCTCAAGCGCCTGCTGTCTCGTCTAGCCAGTTATTCGGCAGGGGTGTCGCAAATTTCTTCAATCCAGTGAGGGTTTCATATAATAGTAAAAAACCAATTAGTATAACTTAGTCTTGTTGTGAAATCATGGTTTGGGATAAGACCATTCCGAACCCCATTTGTCTTCTTTTTCTATTTAATTGTTGGCAATGATCTTTTCGAATTCACTTAATTCCAATGTGTTTTTCAATTTTGGATTGGTGTTTAAGGAAAGCAGGGCACTTTCAATGAGAAAGGTTCGCGGTTCAACGTTTTGTAATAATTCCTCTTGGATAAAGTGAATCAATTTTAGGTTTTTAACCCGTTCTGCTTCATCATCTTGGCATAACCTTAGGATCATCTTTTTTAGGTCGTTTGCAGAGTGCAGGAGTGCAGTATGAAAATCCTGCTGTGAATGGAAGCACTCTGGCAGCCATTGCTTGATGAGGTCGGGTTCCAAAAGCTGTGCATTTGACTGGCTGACATCTTCGAAAATCGATTTAATCCTATCGACGCAATAACGGATAATTTCAGTAGGGTTGAAATCGGGCTCTTTAGCCAAAGCATTAAAATGAATCGTTTGATGCATCATTCCCGAGTAAAGAATGGCGCAGTCCAAAATATAGGGTTTTTTATCAGCACCGAAAATGTCCAGAAACCGTTTTGATAGCCAATGGATATGCTGGAATTTTGCATGTGTGATGAAGTTCTTAAGTTCGGTATCATTTGAAATCATTACTTCTTCATATAAGAAAAAGATTTTATTGTTTTTGTTGGAGTGCATTTGTAATTCCGATTGTTTGATGAATATCTCAATATCTGCAAGGTTTTGCCCAATCAGCAATTCATTCCGCTCTTTTTCGAATTTTTCTTGCGAAGTTAGAAAGACTGCCTTAAGCAATTCGCTTTTAGAAGAAAAATAGTTATAAAATGTTCCTTTTGAAATGCCGCTATAATCTAAAATATCCTGAATGGAAGTTGCTTGATATCCCTTTTCAATAAATAATTGGTGTGCATATTTAACTACCAATTGTTTGCGCTCATTCATATATATCACCCTTACTCTTATTGGACGGTCATTTTAACGTAATAGTATCTTATTTTCTATACGAACACAAACCAGTATGTTTACAATTGCTCTAGCAAATTAAGGGTGAAGGCCTCTTGTTTCAGTCAATTCATGAAGTGTTCTGCTGAAGATAGGGTTCACAAAAGCGATGAAAAATCGTTTCTATGCATCCTTCTATTCACCATGTAAATAAAGGCAGATGAAGTGAACAAAGTCACAGGAGAACACTTCGGTTTGTTATAAGATAAATAGAAGGAGATGGGTGAAGTAGCGCAAAGTATCTATAATATTCGGCATCATTCTCGATTACTAACCCATTGGTAGGAGAAATGATAAAATCACTTGTCGTGAAGGAATATTGGTTATAAGGGTCGTATACCATTATTAGGAATGTGATTATGGCAATATGCTGTTCCTTAAACGGTTTATACCATTATTATTTTCCATATGTTGGGTGCGGTTAAAGTTATAATGTTAATAAATAAATAATGAATTTATTATTATATTAAAATTATTATAAATAAGTATTGATTTTTTTCTGAGAAGCTTTATCATTATATACATAAATAATAATGAAAAGGTGGTTCAATTATGACAAATAAGAAAAACCTTACTACAAGCTGGGGAGCGCCAGTTGGAGATAATCAAAATTCGATCACTGCCGGCGAGCGCGGCCCGGTGCTCATTCAAGATGTACACTTATTGGAAAAGCTAGCCCACTTCAACCGTGAACGTGTGCCTGAACGTGTAGTTCATGCGAAGGGTGCCGGTGCATTCGGAACTTTCGAAGTAACGAACGACCTTTCTCAGTACACGAAAGCTAAACTTTTCAATGGTGTGGGCAAGAAGACAGATCTTTTTATCCGTTTCTCCACAGTTGCAGGTGAATTGGGTTCTGCTGATACAGTCCGTGACCCGCGTGGATTTGCTGTTAAATTCTACACGGAAGAAGGAAACTACGATATCGTCGGTAATAATACGCCTGTATTCTTTATTCGCGATGCGATTAAATTCCCCGACTTCATCCATACACAAAAAAGAGATCCTAGAACACATTTGAAAAACCCTACGGCAGTTTGGGATTTCTGGTCACATTCACCGGAATCTCTGCACCAAGTGACGATTCTGATGTCCGACCGGGGCATTCCTGCTACACTCCGTCATACACATGGTTTCGGAAGCCACACATTTAAATGGGTGAATGCTGAAGGAAAAGGCGTTTGGGTGAAATACCACTTCAAAACAGAACAGGGCATCAAAAACCTTGATGTCGATCTAGCTGCAAAACTAGCAGGTGAAAACCCTGATTACCATACGGAAGATCTTTTCAATGCCATTGAAAAAGGGGACTTCCCTGCATGGAAATTGTATGTTCAGATCATGCCTCTGGAAGATGCGGATACATACCGTTTCGATCCATTCGATGTGACGAAGGTATGGTCTCAAAAAGATTATCCGCTGATCGAGCTTGGTCGTATGGTATTGAACAGAAATCCTGAAAACTACTTTGCTGAAGTGGAGCAAGCCACGTTCTCACCGGGAACATTCGTACCGGGAATTGAAGCTTCCCCAGACAAGATGCTTCAAGGACGCCTATTCGCATATGGAGATGCACACCGTTACCGTGTGGGCTCGAATCATAACCAGCTTCCGGTTAACCGTCCGAAAGTGGAAGCGAATAACTATCAGCGTGATGGCTTCATGCGTGCAGATGACAATGGCAAGGGATCTGTTTATTATGAGCCGAATAGTTTTGGAGGCCCTGCCGAATCAACGGAAAATAAAGTCACTCCTTTCGAGGTGACTGGGCAAGCTGCACAAGTCGGTCATAATAGTGATGATCACTACACCCAAGCAGGTGACTTATACCGTCTATTAAGTGCCGAAGAGAAAACTCGCCTTGTTGACACGATCGTGGGCGCAATGAAACCTGTGGAATTGGAAGAAATCAAGCTTCGTCAAATCGGCCATTTTTACAAAGCCGATCCGGAATACGGAACGCGCATAGCCGAAGGTTTAGGTTTACCTGTACCGCAAGAAGCGTAAAATATGGGACTACCAATCTAGTAAATGCAAACAGGCATCCATTCATGAATGGATGCCTGTTTTGTTTTATGCAGGGCGCCATTATATAAATGACACCCGACAAGTTCGGTATGAATATATAGTTATAAATGGTTTGTAAGGAAGTCATGCTGTCAGATTAGTTGGGGGCCAGTTACTTAGATTATCGGTAAAGGGTGGAATTAATGACTAGTAAAAAGAATCGGGATAAAGTAGGCAGTCCAATTTAATTGCCTCACAAGTTATCCGACATTCGCTTGAAGCATCTGGGCTGGGTCAAAGAAGAAGATCGTATGGTGAAATTCAAAAGATATCGGGAATTAGACCCAGAAGGTACGTATGGAAGCACTGAGCAATACCTAAGCATTCTGGATGATGCCCCCAATTTGGTTCGTTTTGAGGAGTGACTTTTATATAATCATGAAGTCCAGAAAGGTCAGGGCGCGTTGGCAATAATTAAATCGAGTCAGCATACATTTGATTAAGAGGAGGTGCAGTATGGACGTTTTTGTGCGGCAGAATGATTCCTTGTGGTATTATAGCCAATTATTCAAGGTGAATTACCAACTTATCATTGATTCCAATAGTGGGATTGATCCACTTGGGCTTATGATTGGCCAACAAATCAAAATTCCTGGCTTTACGACGACCGGCTATAGTATTAAGCAAGGCGATTCGTTATGGGCAATTGCCAGATCACGTAATCTTTCATTGGATGCCCTATTTTTGACTAACCCCAATCTCAACCCGAATGCCCTGCAAGTCGGTCAGACAATTTCTGTGCCATTAAGGATTACGTGGAGGCTAATTCAAGGAAATCGGGAATATGATTATGAGACGATGATGACCGATGTAAGACGTTTGAAAACTATCTATCCATTTATTAAAACCTCCCCCATCGGGGACTCGGTGCTTGAAAGGGATATCCCCGAAGTGCTGATTGGGAATGGTAACAAACGAGTTCACTATAATGGTTCCTTTCATGCGAATGAGTGGATAACGACGCCTGTGATCATGACCTTTTTAAATGATTATTTACTCGCAATCACGAATCAGGCTGACATCCGCGGTCTATCTCTGTTTCCCTTTTATCAACAGACGATGCTGTCGATCGTCCCAATGGTGAATCCGGACGGAGTGGAGTTGGTTCTGAAAGGCCCGCCTGCTGATGAGTCATTGAGAGGACGGCTCGTGGAATGGAATAATGGCAGCGAAGACTTCTCTGGCTGGAAAGCCAATATTAACGGGGTGGATCTGAATGATCAATTTCCCGCCAAATGGGAACTGGAGCAAGCTCGCAATAATGTAACGGAGCCAGGTCCGGCAAATTATCCAGGGGAAGGGCCGCTTACACAGCCAGAGGCTATTGCTATGTCAGAGTTGACAAAAAAACGTGATTTTGGCAAAGTCCTTGCTTTCCACACCCAAGGAGAGGTCATTTATTGGGGGTTTGAAGGTTTGGAACCACCCGAGTCAGAAACGATAGTCAATGAGTTTGCGAGGGTCAGTGGATATGAGCCTGTCAAATCCGCCGGTAGTTACGCAGGGTATAAGGATTGGTACATTCAGGATTGGCGCAGGCCGGGGTTTACCGTGGAGCTGGGCAAAGGAACGAATCCTCTTCCAATATCACAGTTTGATGAAATTTATCAGAAGTCGCTTGGAATTTTCTTAGCAGGGTTATATATGTGAAATTTGACCAGATGAAAAAGCTCAACTCCGTTTCCATGGGGTAGAGCTTTTTAGTCTTATAAACTATTAGACTTGAAACGATGAGGGCTGCTGCAAAAAATAAGTAAAGTTATGCTTTACTTATAGATTGCATGATTAACTCGCTTTTTAGCCTAAAATTAACGGACATTCTCCATGTCCCAGTAATATTGCAGCCCCTACCAAAAGGATTCTAATAGTTTTGCGGTAAAGAAGATTAACTTCCTTAGCGCTAGTATTGGCCCCACCTACGCCAGATACTTTGACGGCCACGCATGCCATCCAACCTAATTTCATTATAATAGAAAGCGCTTACATTTACAAAAATAATCGTATTGCAAATTTCGACATTCGCATAAGTGTCCCTTACCAGTAGGAGGTGAATGGGCATTTTACTGATAAGGGCCTTATAAGATTCAGGTTAATCTGCAATGAATTCCTGCAACTTTTGCTTTAGGCCACCATTGCCGAATTTAATGAACTTTGTTTTTCCGGCATCTTGTTCAGGGGTAGAAGCGAATTCCAAAAAGGCTAAAAGGTTGATCCGGCGGTAAAGGATATGGACAATGCCATATTCATAGAACCAATGATCGATCGTGTTGTAAATCCCTCTATTCAGTCGATATTGCTGCTGGCACCAATGGAAAAATATTCTGTCCGGCAGATTAAGGTACTCCATATTTTCTAAGCCCCCATTTTGCTTCTCATTCATGATAGGGGAAATAATCCGTAGCGATTCCTTTTGCATAGTGTAATCCTCCCTCATTGATAAAAACGAAAAAACCCCCTATCCTTGTTGAATAGAGAGCCTCCAGTGAACTAGTCAGCTTATATATTTTCCTTATATAAAAGTAGCATAAAACATATTAATCCAATTTGTCAAGTTGGTATTCGGAATACTTGAAATAGATATGTTTACTCTATATTTTCTGAGTGAATTGATTGAAAATACGAATAAATATTTATGTTTATTCGTTTATAGTTCGTATATAATGATTTTGACGAATTAAGGAGGAGAGACTGAATGTATAAATCAAAAAAGATTTTATTATTGGGCTCAGGTGAATTGGGGAAAGAGGTCATACTTGAAGCACAGCGGCTTGGTGTCGAGACCGTTGCTGTAGACCGCTATGAACATGCCCCTGCCATGCAAGTCGCTCATCGCAGTTATGTGATCGATATGCTGGATGCGGAACAACTAAGGGGAGTTGTAGAAAAAGAACAACCCGATTTGATTGTGCCGGAAATCGAGGCCATCGCTACATCCGAATTAGTCAAGTTGGAAGAGGAAGGCTTTCATGTCATTCCGACGGCAAGAGCGGCTAAATTGACTATGGATCGTGAAGGAATCAGGAGATTGGCTTCTGAAACTCTGGAGATTCCGACCGCAGCCTACAAATTCGCCGATACATATGAAGAATTTGTCCAAGCTGCCAAGGAAGTTGGCTTTCCCAATGTCGTCAAACCGCTGATGAGTTCTTCAGGTAAAGGACAAAGTGTGTGCCGCACGGAAGGTGACCTGGAGGATTGCTGGAAAATCGCGATGGAAGGCGGCCGGGTTCAAAATGGACGGGTGATCATTGAAGAATTTATCCGTTTTGATTCGGAAATCACGCTGCTTACTGTCCGGGCTGTAAATGGTACCATGTTTTGTGCTCCAATCGGCCATATTCAGCAGGGCGGGGATTATATTGAATCCTGGCAGCCGCATAATATGACTGAAGCGCAAATAATGGAAGCGAAAAAAATTGCCCATGCCATTACGGATGAACTTGGTGGGTACGGATTATTCGGGGTTGAGCTTTTCCTCTCAGGGGATAAAGTCTATTTCAGTGAAGTTTCCCCACGTCCGCATGATACGGGGCTAGTGACATTAGTGACTCAGAATTTGTCCGAGTTTGCCCTTCATATTCGGGCGATTCTAGGATTCCCCATCCCGGAAATCAAGCTGATCAGCCCAGGTGCCAGCCGTCCATTAAAAGCTCAAGAAGAGTTATCGGAATATTCTATAGTCGGTGTTGAAAAGGCTTTGGCTTTACCTAATACACAAGTGCGTCTTTTCGGAAAACCTGTTACAAAGGCAGGTAGAAGGGTGGCAGTCGCCCTGTCATCTGCCGATTCAATCGAGGTGGCGAGAGTGAATGCAGCCCGTGCTTTGGAATGTTTAGTTGTAGAGAAATAATAGTGAAAAAAGCGCTCTTTGAATGGAGCGTTTCAGTCAGTCGCGAAAAGGGAGCGGATTTCTGAAAACGACTGGAACGTTATTAAAGAAAAAAACTGTAGGTATCGGATTTGTCTACAGTCTGACTCTGAAGCATCCTGATTGGATGCTTTATTTTCTTTTCCCCTTTAGCACTTTTAAAATCCTAACAAATGACCCCGATTTGAAGACATTGATTGTAAAGAACCCTGTTCAAGATCACTTACCCACGTTGGTGTTAACCAAATCTTTTTCATTCCTCTAAAGCCTGTAAAATGCCCCCACTCCTGAATAACCAACAACTTCATAAAAGTGCATACAATTTCGTGACATTGCTGCCTTTACCATGTCTTAACAATTATCCTGTTGCTTTTTTACATAGCCTTGACATTGAGTTCATTTTCTTCACCTATAGTTAAATTAAATAGATAACATTAACGGGAGGTCATTCATTTGAATCGCACATGGAGTAAAAAGGTTTTACCAATCACGCTCGTTTCTGCATTAGCATTTGGAAGTTTATCATGGTCCGCTGCGGATCGTGTTTCGGCAAAGGGTAACCCAAATAAAGAACCAGAAATCAAGAACGTGATTTTCCTGATCGGTGACGGCATGGGTGTTTCCTATACCTCCGCTTACCGGTATTTAAAAGATAACCCTGGTACGAAGGTGGCAGAACGGACAGAGTTTGATAAATATTTGGTTGGCCAGCAGATGACTTACCCAGAAGACTCTGCACAAAATATCACGGATTCAGCTTCAGCCGCAACGGCAATGTCTGCCGGAGTGAAGACTTATAACGCTGCCATTGCAGTGGATAATGATAAATCCGAAGTTAAAACCGTATTGGAAGCAGCAAAGGAAAAAGGAAAAGCGACGGGATTGGTTGCCACTTCAGAAATCACTCATGCTACACCTGCATCTTTTGGCGCCCATGATGAAAATCGGAAAAACATGAATTCAATCGCAGACGATTATTATAATGACTTAATCAAGGGCAAACATAAAATTGACGTCCTATTGGGCGGTGGGAAGTCCAATTTTGTCCGGCCTGATGTCAATTTGGCGAAAGCCTTCGAAAAAGACGGTTACAGTTATGTGACTGATAAAAATCAAATGCTTAAGGACAAAAATGAACAGGTCCTTGGTTTATTCGCTTCTGAAGGACTCCCGAAAATGATTGACCGCCCAAGTGAAACGCCTTCTTTGTCAGACATGACAAGTTCGGCGATCCAGCGCTTGAATAAAGATAAAGATGGATTCTTCCTTATGGTCGAGGGAAGCCAGGTCGATTGGGCCGGACATGATAATGATATCGTAGGTGCAATGAGTGAAATGGAAGACTTTGAAAAAGCATACAAAGCGGCCATGGAATTTGCGAAGAAAGACAAACATACCTTAGTGGTGGCTACTGCGGATCACTCTACAGGAGGATTTTCGATCGGAGCCAAAGGAATATATAACTGGTATGGTGAACCGATCAAGGCAGCCAAACGCACCCCTGACTTCATGGCGGATGCCATCGTCAAAGGGGCCGATGTTGAAAAGACTTTAAAGCAATATATTAACCAAAATGAAGTGAAGCTAACTGACGATGAAATCAAAACGGTAACAGAAGCTGCCAAATCAAAAAATGTGACGAATGTCGATAATGCCATCGAAGCTATATTCGATAACCGGACCAATACTGCCTGGACTACTGGGGGACATACGGGTGAAGATGTTCCAGTCTACGCATACGGGCCATATAAAGAACGTTTTGCCGGGCAAGTCGATAACACGGATCAAGCCAAAATCATTTTTGAGCTATTAAAGAAATAATGACTTCAGGGAGGGATTCAATGAACAGACTGATGATTGGTGCCCTGTTATTAACGGCATTTGGTGCTCTAAATACCCAACCAGCTTACGAAGAAGCAACGACAGCTAAAGAAAAAACAGAGGAAATTGCACGACCACTGGAAAAAAAGGATGTCTATGTTCCGAATCCACAGCTTCCTGATGATATAAAATTGAACCGGATCGGTCAGAACGTTTCCGATGCCAAAGGCGAATTAACTTTGAAGGCATATAAAAAAGTGAATGAAACGTTGAATGTTGGCCCGATCGAGGTTAAAGTCAAAGAAATGAAAGTGATGCATGCCACTCCGGATTACAGCATGATCGATTTCTTTCACGGCTATACGCATGATGAAGATTTCGATATCGTAAAAGTGAACGTGGAAATCAAAAACAATACGGATAAGAAAATTAAGTTTTCCCCCGTTGCTTTCCTTGAGACGGACAGAGGAGAACATCTGACATGGGAAGATGAGATCTACTTAGAAGAACTTACTGGTGAAATAGAAGGAAACGGTTCAAAAAGCGGAAACATTGGTTTCATTTTAAATGATGGAAACATTAAGGGCATATCCCTCATGACAAGTGATGCGGTGGATGAAGAAGGGGAAGTCCTTGCAAAAGGCAAGTCAGCTGAATTCGCTTTTTAAAGAATATGTATAAATGCCTTGGAAAAATAAAATACTAGAACAAGTGATGGGAATTACTATCACTGAACGGAATATCCAAATCCTAATGATGAGGTGACACAGAATGAGCTATAAAGATCAATTAGATCCACATTCTCAAAAGTTTCACCATAATTGGACAAGACCTAAGCGTTCAAATTCTCAAGTAAATGGCCATACGGTAGAATCACAAACAAACATTATACTAAGAAGCAATGCAAAGGCTCACAGGTGGTAACGGATATTTCCGACAAAGAAGGAGGCTCTCAGTGAGTCTTCTTCTTTATATTTAATCCAGAATCATCTAAAACCAATCAAGGCATACATGGCTTTTCATTCATAATTATGATACCATTTACCTTTAAGATTAAAGTGATGAGCTTGGCGTGAAACCGGAGTTTTGATTCCGATTGAAAGTTTCACCTTATACAAATAGAGGACGTGAATTGTAATGATTAAAATTGAAATCCCTGCAGCGGATATAAGCATCAAACAAAGAAAGCAAGTTATAGAAGGAGACGAAGCTGTCATTCCTGAAATTTACGGGTTTATCGATTTTCATTTGATTCCCCGTGATAAAGGCGGCATCATCTTGTTTTACAATGAAAACGATGAGCTGATTTTTGTCGGTAAAGCTCGTAAATTAAGACCAAGGGTCAAGAAGCATTTCGAGGATAATGTATCTCCGATTAAAGAGCATCGTAATGAAGTCAAGAAAATTGACATTCTTTTAGTCGAAGATGCTATGGAACGTGAAATTTATGAAACGTACATGATCAATAAACTTCATGCTAAATACAACGTCGACAAAGTGTTTTATAAATAAGAAACACCTATGAAAAGCTGACTGCATATGCACTCAGCTTTTTTGTGTTTACATATGTACAAAAATAATTTCGTACATTTACAGCAGCTACATGTTAGGTTAACAATGCTGGTTTATATTTAGAGTATTCCAATACATTCTCAGGAGGAAGCTATTGAAGAAAATACTTTGTAAAAAGGTGTTAGTTATCTCGATCGGGACAGTGATTGCCTTTGGGAATTTAACGTGGTCCGTATCACAAGCTTCTAAACTGGCGAAACAGAGAGAGATTGAAACTTTTGAACAAAAGAGAGTAACATCTTCAGGGTGGGAAATGGCGGAATAAGCAAAGTAACCAATAATTTTTTTCTCGATTTGCAACAAAGAAAATGAAAAATGTATTGGATAATGAAACGTTGTTGATGATCAGCTGCTTGTCAATATGGAAGTAGAGGTACAATAAATGATAAAACTGCAATGGAGGTTCGTTACACGTGAAGTTATGTGTGATTGGGCTTCCATTTAATTTTTGTTTTAAGTTTCATTAAGAATGTCAGCACCTTTCATTTATCCGTGAGTGCACATGCTGCAGTGTCGGAGCAATCGTGATTACATTTGTTCAGGAAAAGTATTCGGAGGCAATTTTGAAAAAAACTTGCAAATAGTAATGATTACGTTTTATTATTAAAGAGTGTTTTTGCATGGGTGATGGCTTCGGTATTTAAATCGTAATGATTTTGATTTAAGCGCAGCAAAGAAATCAGGTAAAGGAGTGGTAAGGGATGGAGATGAAGAAAATTCCGGTTACGGTATTGAGTGGATACCTTGGTGCGGGAAAGACGACGCTTTTGAATCATATTCTTGAAAATCGGAATGACCTAAAGGTTGCCGTCATCGTTAATGATATGAGTGAAATCAATATTGATGCTTCGCTGGTCAAACAGGGAGGGTTTACCCGGACGGATGAAAAACTGGTGGAAATGCAGAATGGCTGCATTTGCTGTACGCTTCGTGAGGATTTGATGATTGAAGTGGAGAAATTGGCGAAACAAGGGGACATTGATTACATCGTGATTGAATCGACTGGGATAAGCGAACCGGTACCTGTAGCCCAGACCTTTACCTATGTTGATGAAAGCATGGGAATTGATTTATCTGAATATTGCCGGCTTGATACGATGGTCACCGTTGTTGATGGGTATAACTTTTGGCAAGACTTCACTTCCGGAGAAACACTTATTGACAGGATGCAGGCAACTGATGCTGCCGATGGCAGGGAAGTGGTCGATCTATTAATAGATCAGATAGAGTTCGCCAATGTCATCCTGTTAAATAAAATCGATCTAATGGACGCTGACGCCGTTGAGGAATTAAAAGCGGTTCTTCATAAAATGAATGCGAATGCGAGGATCATCGAAACGAATCATTCCAAGGTGCCGCTAAAGGATGTATTGAATACACATTTATTTGATTTTGAAGTGGCAAGCCAAGGGGCTGGCTGGATAAAGGAATTGAATGAAGAGCATATCCCGGAGACCCTGGAGTACGGGATTTCATCCTTCGTTTACAGAAGGCAAATACCGTTTCATCCCGAGAGGCTGATGGAGTGGTTAGAAAACTGGCCCGTACAAGTGGTAAGGGCAAAGGGCTTCCTTTGGCTGGCATCGAGAAATGATACGGCAGGTTTGCTATCGCAGGCAGGACCGTCATTAACTTTACAAGCCGCCGGTAAATGGATCGCAGCATACCCTGAGGATGAACAGCGCCAAATTTTAAAGGAAGCACCTGAATTATTGGAACGGTGGAATGAAGTATACGGTGACAGGATGACGGAGCTGGTGATGATCGGCATTCAAATGAATCAACAGGAAATCGAAACTGAATTAGATCAATGCTTATTGACGGAAAAAGAGTTGCAGCAGGATTGGTCTTTGTATGAAGATCGATTGCCTGCATTTACGGAAAGCGTTCATTAAAAAACTTTAGGAGGAAATAAAAATGAGAGTAAACATTACGTTAGCATGCACAGAATCAGGGGATCGCAATTATATCACAACGAAAAACAAGCGGAATAACCCGGACAGGATCGAATTGAAGAAGTACTGCCCGCGATTAAAGAAACACACGCTTCACCGTGAAACGAAGTAATTTTGAGGTTTAAATCGTAATGATTATGTTTTATTGAAGAGGATGGATATAAAAGGAGTGAAGTTCATGTTGGAATGGATCATTATTGGCGGAGGCATTCAAGGGATGACAATGGCGGCATTTTTACTTAAGTCAGGAAAAACGACAGTGGACCAGCTGGCGATTGTGGATAGAAATGAAGAACCATTGGCAAGATGGAAGCATTGTACGGAAGTCATTTCAATGCCATATTTACGTTCACCATCCGTACATCATCTGGATGTAAATCCATTCAGCCTGCAGAAATATGTGGAAAAAGCAGACTGGAACAATAACTTTTACGGCCAATATAAGCGGCCATCCCTACAATCCTTCAATGAACATTGTGTTCACTTGGCTGATGATTTATCCATTAAGCAGGCATGGGTGCAAGGGGAAGTCACCTCTGCTTGCAAAACGGGACAGGGCTGGGAAATCCAATTGCAAAACAAGCGACGGCTTTTAGGACAAAAACTTGTGATTTCAATTGGTATTGGTGAACAGCCTTATTGGCCTGATTGGGCACAGCAATTAAAACAAAAGCATGAGGGTTCCGTTTATCACATATTCGATGAAAATATTCCGGAGCTGACACAATTAAAAGGACCAATCACGATCATTGGGGGAGGCATATCTTCTATCCATCTTGCTTTGAAGCTGAGTAATATCTATCCCCAAGACGTAACTCTACTAAAGCGGCATCCTTTTAGAATTCATGATTTCGACAGTGATCCTGGTTGGTTGGGGCCGAAAAAACAGCGTCCTTTCCGTGCTATAACAAGCTATCAAAAAAGACGCGAGACCATTATCCAGGCCCGTAATAAGGGTTCCATACCACCTGACTTACATAGAGCGCTGATGAATCAGGTTAAACAGGGATTATTGCGTGTCATGGATGAAGAAGTGATAAGCGCTTTGTGGAGGGACGGGCATATTAGCCTCAGGGATAAAAACGAAAAGCTCATTCAACAAACAGGGACGATCCTTTTAGCGACCGGCTTTAAGTCATCAATGCCAGGGAAGGATTGGCTGACTCCAGTCATCCGGTCGCATGATTTACGCTGTGCGGAATGTGGTTATCCGATTGTATCGCAGTCGTTGCAGTGGGGACCTGGTTTATATGTCACGGGCGCATTGGCTGAACTTGAAATGGGACCGATTTCGAGGAATATATCGGGAGCAAGACAGGCAGCAGAACGAATTGTGAATAGTTTATAGATTTTATAAAATCAAGATTTTTAAAAAGGAGAATTAAAATGGCGAAAAAATCCAAGGTGATAAAAGCGGAAAAACAGCTGGCAATGGTCGAAAAGTATGCAAAACTTAGAAAGGAATTGAAGGAGAAAGGGGATTATGCCGCATTGGCCAAACTCCCTCGTGACTCTTCGCCGACAAGGGTTCACAATCGTTGTGGAGTAACGGGAAGGCCCCGTGGATATATGCGCAAATTCAACATGTCACGTATCGTTTTTAGAGAACTTGCTCATAAAGGGCAACTGCCGGGTGTCAAAAAGTCAAGCTGGTGAAGCGGGGAGAAGAAAGGTGATTTAAGGATTAAAGTCTTTCATTAGAAGAGATCAAGTACTGCAGAGTTCATTCATAAGAAAAGGAGCCCTTGTTAAACAAGGGCTCCTACATCATTATAAAGAAGTGTTGCTTACTTGACTGCCTTTAATGCTTGTTCAGATATATAGAAGTCTTTTCCGTTGTAAACGGTGATAGCATTTATTTCCTTTTGTTTAGTGGATTTAGGAGTCTTGCTGATAACGATATTCTTATTTGCAGGCAACTCCACTTTTTGCTGCCCCTTTTTCGCTACGAAAACTGGGTTATTCGGGTCTGTCACATCAATACGGGTAGAATATCCTTTTTTCTCAAAGGAATCTTTAGCATTCATGTATAGTTTGTTCGATAATTTTTGTAAATCAAAGCCCATGAATTCGGCCATTTTTTTAGGGAGATCTGTATTCTCCACTAATCCAGTCGGTTTTGAAGGGCCATAAGAATATAGGAAAACATCTTCCCCTGTATGACCGCCTGTTGTAAAGCCAATGTTGGCACGGTTAGCAAGCATCTTTGTCATTTCAGCACCTACGTTTTTAGAAGAGGTAAGTTTTGCTGATTCTTCAGATGTCAGATCACCAAGTCCATACAGTGCTGCAACTTCTTTTAGATTGGAATGATCTGGTTTCAACTTACTTAAAGCTCCTTCAACAGTCATCTTCGCTTTCTTTAATGGATCGATATAGGCTGATACGGGTGTTTCCGGGTAGGAGGAGTTCGTGTTTACGTTACCCATTGTAATTCCGCTGTTCCCATGGTCCGTTACAGCAATGACCATCGTGTTTCCGTCATTTTTTGCAAACTTAAGGGCTTCGTTCACTGCATCATCAAAAGCTAAAGTATCACTAATCATTCCAATCGTGTCGTTTCCGTGAGCAGCCCAGTCAATCTTGCTTCCTTCGACAAATAAGAAGAAGCCATCTTTATCTTTTTTCAAGGTTTTAAGGGCTTTATTGGTCATTTCAGCTAAAGTTGGCTCACTTGGCTTTGTTGTTTTACGATCTAAATCATATGCCAGGGCACTTGGTGCAAAGCTTCCCCAAATTTTATTCGATTTAGAGTTTAACAGCTCGTCACGGGTTTCAACAAAATCATATTTGTCTTCATCAAGCACTTCCAAAAGGTTTTCTCCATCAATTCTTGCATTTTTTGTTTTACCTGGTAAAAGGGATTCCTTGCCCCCTCCCAAAACGACGTCAATCCCCTGATAAACCTGCTGTTCCGCAATATCACCATAATTGCTTCGATGTGTCACGTGAGCGGAGAAGCCTGCGGGTGTAGCATGCTGGATTTCAGATGTAGAAATGATGCCAGTAGCCTTTCCGGCTTGTTTCGCACCCTCCAAAACGTTAGCGACTGGTTTATGGGCATTTTTCGGATTAACCGGATCGAGCCCTGGAGAATTAACGATGGCTGGCAGGACACCGACAAATTTATCATTGGATTTATTTCCTGTCGCAAGCGCTGTTGCTGCAGGAGCTGAGTCAGTAATGGCCGATTCAGCAGAGTATGTACGCATGCCGCCTGAAAGCATTTCATCCATGGCTAGATTATCGCCTTTATACCACCTTGAAAGGGTTGTGGCTCCTGTGCTTGTGCCATCCATCACCATCATGATGACGTTTGTTGGTTCTTTTTTCTTGTTTTTTGCCTGAACATCTTCCTTCATTGTTGATATACCCAGTGATGAAATGGCTACCGCTCCCGCTAACGTAATTCCTGCTACCTTTTTGCTCATTTTCCCCAAAATGCATACCTCCAAAAATATTATTACTTTTAGGATAAATGCAGTATATTAAGAAATTACTTCAGTTAAGTAAAGAAAGGTTTTTTATCTGTAAATTTTGCTAAAATATTGAAAAAGCATACTAAAGCAGAAGTCTCTAAGACTCTGCTTTAGTATGCTTTTTACCTTTGGAAAAATTCAATCCACTCTTTTTCCGGTCCATATACGTAGAAATAGCGATAACCATTTGGAAGGGTGACGATCTCTTCATCAATCAACTCGGTGTTATCCAAGCTTTTGATCCGGGCATATTCTTCTTCGATATCATCCACAGTAATGGCAAAATGGTGGATCGTTGCTTCGGATGGCAGTGTGTCGCTATATCCCTGAATCAATTCTATTTCTGTTTCATCCGACTCTTCGTAACCCAGGAATACCAGTTCGATTACCCCATTAGTATGAGTCATGCGTGCTTTTAATTTTAAATCCAGCACATCTTGATAAAAGGCGATGGATTTTTCAAGATCTTTTACAACAACGCCAATGTGATCGACCCTCTTCACAGCCAAGAAATCTTCCTCCTCATTAAATCCAGATTTAATTTGCTAATATTAGTATATATAAGATTATTCGGAATTAAATTACATTTTTATAGCCGTTTTTAGATAATTTTTTAAATGATGGTAAAAAAGGAAAGTGTTGGTAAATAATGAAAAATGACAAAATGGCTTATGGGATAATACTTTTCTTCCATAATATCTATTGATTGATTCTTTTCATGTAAGAATGAAATTTAACATTTTCCAAGGCAAAAATTTGTTTCTAAATGGAATAGTAGATATACTATGGAAACAACTCCATTATTAATGGATATGAGAGGAGAGGTAGTATGGGAAAAATTCGTGAAGGTGAAATTTTCACCCTTACTGATGACAGTGATGAAGGCCATGAAGTTGAGGTTTTAGGTTCATTGGATGTAGAAGGAACGGAATATGTTGCAGTAGGTTTGCTTGAAGATATTGAAGAGGATACAGATGAAGATATCGATATTTTCTTTTTCAGGGTCGAAGGCGAAGGTGAACTGCTCGATATCGAATCGGATGAAGAGTTCGAAAAGGTATCATTGGCGTTTGAAGCTGCATTTGAAGCGAAAGAATGACAAGATAAAAAGACGGCACAATGTGTGCGGCCTCAGTTTGCAGACAAAAAGGTTTCGGAATGACACCATTCCGAACCTTTTTGAGTTAAGCGAGTGCCTGAAGGCAAATTGTACAAAACCTTAAAAACTGTAGATAAACTCGACTTTCATCGAGTTTGTCTACAGTCCGAGACGCACAATATGTGCCGCCTTTTTTATATGTATAAAGAAAGTATTGGCCCCGCCTTCGCCAAATACCATGATAGCCACGCGTGCTATCCAGCCTTACTTAAGTATAGGGTTGTATTATTGATAGGACGTGTACTCCATATGAAGATTTTGTTAATAAACGGAGTATTTTTCCATCTCCGAGGCATAGGATAAAAAAAGTGGAGGTGATGGAATGGCCGTTGTAAAGCACACTGATGCCGATATAGCCTTATTGGCAAGATTGCTTAGGGCGGAAGGCGAGGGCGAAGGTGATCAGGGAATGTTGATGATCGGTAATGTAGGGATCAATCGGATTAGGTCGAATTGTTCCGATTTCAAAGGGCTGAGGACGATTCCAGACATGATCTATCAGGAGCATGCCTTCGAAGCTGTACAGAAGGGGTATTTTTATCAGCGGGCAAGGGACAGGGAAAAAAGGCTTGCACGCCGCAGTGTAAATGGTGAAAGGATATGGCCCTCGAAATTTAGCCTATGGTACTTCAGGCCACCAGGAGATTGTCCGGCAACCTGGTATAATCAGCCGCTGGTTGGACGTTTCAAGCTCCATTGCTTTTATGAACCAACAGGTACAGAATGTCCAAATATTTATAATACATTTTAAGAAAGAGGCTGAACTTATGGGGGTTTGGCCTCTTTGTGTATCAATCCTTAAGTTGGAAAAATCATATGATAAAACTGGCAAATGATTTACTGATACTGTAAAATTGAGACTGTAAATTTCCGGATAAGAAAGGAATAAAAAAATTGATGAGTAAAAGGCTTATTAATTATGGACAAGGGCAAATGGGGGAACAGCCGGAGGATAATACCGAGAAATTTAAGTCTTTCATGGAGAACAACCCGGACGCCATTTCCATTGTTGATCTGGAAGGAAAGACCCTTCAAGTGAATGCAGCTTTTGAAGAGTTTTTCGGTTGGACGAATGATGAGCTCATAGGCATGCCGTTTCCAATTATTCCTGATTTCTTGAAGGAGTCAGTCAATGAATTGCATGACCAGATTAAGGCAGGGGTACAAAGGAAAGGCTTTGAAACGGTCAGGTTAAGGAAGGATGGCCAGTTAATCGATGTAAGCATTTCCCTGTTCAATATCCGTAATGATGAAAATGAGCCGTGTGCACTCGTTTTCGTTTATCGGGACATCACGAATCAAAAACTTGCTGAAGCTGCCTTGAAGGAAAGTGAGCAAAGGTATCGCAGTTTAGTTGAGGTGTCACCTGAAGCGATTTTTGTACATCGCAATGGGATAATAGAGTATATGAATCCCATGGGGGCAAAAATGCTTGGGATGGATAGTGTGGAAGATATTATCGGTAAATCGGTTTTTCAGTTCGTTCACCTGGAGTCCCGGGAAAGTGTACAAAAAAGAATCGAGATCATGAGGGACGATCATCAGGCGGTTGGATTACTGGAACAAAAGTTCATTCGACTTGACGGACAAGTATTTTATGGAGAAACACTCGGTCTTCCGATTATATATAAAGGTCAACCGGCCATACAGGTATTTTGCAGGGATATTACGGAGCGTAAAAAGACCGAAGAGCTGCTCTGTAAATCCAATATGTTATCGGCGGTAGGACAGATGGCTGCGGGCATCGCACATGAAATAAGAAATCCATTAACTACGGTCAAAGGATTTTTACAATTATTAAGGGAAGACCCTGAGCAAAAGGACTATCTTGAAATGATGGTCAGTGAAGTAGAAAAAATCGAAAACCTGGCCAATGAGTTTTTAAGTTTAGCAGAGCCTGAAGCGAAGGTTTGTGAATTCATTCAGCTTAACGATATATTGGATAGTGTGATTACTTTAGCCGAGTTTCAAGCGATATTGAATGATGTCAAAATCATCAAGGAATATAATGCGGATTCGGCATCTGTCTTTGGCGAACCGAATCAGTTAAAACAAGTATTCACGAATGTCGTCAATAATGCGATAGAAGCCATGCCGAATGGCGGCAAACTTCATATACAGTTAAACCATGAAGGTGACTCTGCAATGATCCGGTTCATTGATCAAGGCTGCGGAATCTCAAATGAGCGCATGAAGCATCTAGGCCAGCCTTTTTATAGCACATCTGAAAAAGGAACAGGGTTTGGGCTCATGGTCAGCACTAAAATCATCCATGAGCATAATGGGGAAATTCATTTCAGCAGCGAAGTGGGACAAGGGACGATTGTAGATATCAGTCTCCCTATCAATGAAAGTTCACAATGAAAAGTGACGAGAAGCCATGCTCTCGTCACTTTTTGGTTCATAGCTTAACGATCGTTCTGCCTCTTGCTTCCCCTTTTAATAGGGTAGGAAGGACGTCAGGCAATTCTTCAAGTGTAATTTCCTGTTGAACGAGCTGTTCTAAATGCTCGAGTTTAAAGTCGGTGGCAAGGCGATGCCAAACTTTCAATCTTGTATCCATCGGGCAATTGACCGAATCGATCCCAAGAAGATTAACCCCTCTTAGGATGAAAGGAAAGACGGTGGCAGGAAGGCTTGTACCAGCTGTCAATCCACTGACCGCCACAGCCCCGCCATACTTGATTTGGCTAAGGACCGATGCTAGCGGTTCACCGCCGACGGGATCTACCGCCCCGCTCCACTTCTGCTTGCCCAGTGCCCGCAGCTTGCCATCATATACATCTTCTCGCGATACAATGGTCGCCGCACCGATTTTCTTCAAGTATCCATGTTCCGATTCTTTTCCTGTACTCGCCTCAACGGAATAGCCAAGTTTGGAAAGGATCGAGACAGCGAAACTGCCGACCCCGCCAGTTGCACCAGTGACGAGAACGCTCCCTTGCTCAGGGGTGAGGTTATTTTCTTCCAATCGCAGAACCGATAGTGCTGCAGTGAAACCGGCCGTTCCGATGATCATCGCCTCTTTCATTGTAAGGCCATCAGGTAGCGGGACGATCCACTCTGCAGGAACACGGGCAAACTGGCTATAGCCTCCTGATTGGGAAACGCCAATCCCGTAGGAGGTCGCAATGACTTCGTCTCCTTCTTTAAAGCGGGAATCCTCAGATGAAACGACAACACCAGCCATATCAATGCCCGGAACGATCGGATAGCTGCTGACGATGTTTCCATTCGGAATGGCTGCAAGGCTATCTTTATAGTTCACACCGGAATAATGAACACGGATGAGCACTTCGCCTTGAGGTAGATCATCAAGTGATAGTTGCTGAATGTTAACGGTGAATTGATCATCTTGCTTGTTCACGACTAAAGCATCAAATTGCTGAATCATGGTACGTTCCCCCCTATAATAATGAATCTACCCCATTATAAAAGAAAAAGTATAGGAATGTATAATGATACAATTCGAAATAAGTAGCGCTTGCTTTTCTTTCTGCTTCTAAAAATGGTACTATTAGATTTGATTCAGTTCATATTAAAGGAGATGTTTTACATGGCTAAAAAAGGATACATACTTATGGCAAATGGAGAAAAAATCGAATTCGACCTTTTCCCGAACGAAGCACCGAACACAGTGGCTAACTTCGAAAACTTGGCAAACACAGGATTTTATAATGGCGTGGTCTTTCACCGTGTCATCCCTGGTTTCGTAAGCCAAGGCGGAGATCCAACAGGAACAGGCGCAGGCGGAAGCGGTAAGCAAATCAAATGTGAAACAGAAGGAAACCCTCACAAACATGAGGCAGGAAGCCTATCTATGGCACATGCCGGAAAAGATACAGGCTCAAGCCAATTCTTTATCGTGCACGAACCACAACCGCATCTTAACGGTGTTCACACAGTATTCGGTAAAGTGACATCTGGACTTGAAACAGCCAAAGCTATGAAAAATGGCGACAAAATGGAAAAAGTCGAAGTTTTTGACGCTGAATGATGGAAGCGAAAAGAGGGGGCATTATGCTCCCTCTTTTTTAGCACTGTACATGAGAAAACAGGGGAAATATAGAGTCATTTTGGCGTAATGCTTACAGTGAAACGATATTTGACCTCTGTCAAGGTTTCTGAAATATCCCATAATCTTTTCGAAGTTTCTTCATTATATAAGGTATCGATGATATCGTCTTTTCTAGGAAAGCCTTTTCTGCTCTTCTTTCCATCGGGTCCGATATACTCCCCGCCTGTTAATGTAAGTTCCGTTGCGGCATAAAGGGTAGGCAATGCTCCCATACTTGCCGGCTGGGTGATGGTTTTTGAAAGGAAATGCACGAATCTATTTATGGGTTTGCCAGATCCGCGTGACATGAGGTTAGTATGGGAAAGGCCCGGATGACAGGCAACACTGATCTGACTTGCACCATGCTGGTTGAATTTGTTCTGTAATTCGCGGGCGAAGAGTAGATTGGCCAGCTTGCTTTGCCCATAGTATTTCATTGGTTTATAACCGTTTTCGCCATTTAGGTTTTCGAAGTCTATATATCCATTGATGGCGGCCAAGCTGCTCAATGTGACCACACGCGATTTTGGCGTAGAAAGGATTCGCGGAAGAAGGAGACCTGTCAAAGCAAAATGTCCGAGATGATTGCTGCCGAATTGCAGCTCGAAACCATCCTTCGTCTTACTGTATGGCGGAATCATCACACCTGCATTATTGATGAGGACGGAGAGTGAGTCATAGTTTTCCTGAAAGGAATCAGCAAAATGACGAATGCTGCTTAAGTCACTTAAATCCAACTGCATCACACGTACATTTGCCTTAGGGTGGACCGATAAGATTCTATCGACGGCCTTTTCTCCCTTTGAAGCATTCCGGACAGCAAGGATGATTTCTGCCCCCTTACCAGCCAGTGCAAAAGCCGTTTCGAAGCCAATCCCACTATTGCCACCAGTAATCACAATGGTTTGCCCTGATACATCTGCCATTTCTTCGCCATTCCACTTTTCAATCATCCAACCACACCTTTCCACACAGTCTATACCTATCATATACCCAAATAATTCCTATATGTCACATACTGTGGCGGGAATCAGGTGCTGAATTCTATTTTTTAAAAAAATTAGCCGCCCATTAAGTAATCCATTAAATTTTTCATGATCAGAATGACGGTTACTATGATAAATAATACTCTTACATATGCCACTCCCTTCTTAATGGCAAATTTAGAACCGGCCAATGCTCCTGCTATCATGGAGATCCCCATCGGTATTCCATAGGAAAAGTTGACGGTATCAAGGAATATGAACATGATCAGTGCTGCCAAATTACTTCCGAAGTTCAAAAATTTTGCATTTCCTGCAGAGTGCAAAAAATCAAAGCCAATCATTAAAAAGGCAAACAAAATGAAAGATCCCGTTCCAGCGCCCAAAAAACCATCATAAAAACCAATGGCAAATATAGCGAACGCAAATAGTGCAGTCTTTTGCCATGTGAGTTTATGGTAAGTCGATTTCTGTCCCCAGTCCTTTTTAAAAAAGGTATAAATGGCAATAGCTATTAATAGAACCAAGATCATTGGTTTTAATAATTCAGGTGAGACGAAATTGACAACCCAAGCCCCTAGCAGGGAACCTATGAAAATCAGTGGGAAAAGTTTGGAAACCAATTTGAAATCAACTTTACCTGAGCGAATGAAGGCAATGGTACTTGTTAAAGACCCCATGGAACTTGCTAACTTATTCGTTGCGATCGCTGCTGACGGGGAAAGTCCTGAAAATAATAAAGCGGGTATGGAAATCAGGCCACCGCCGCCGACCACAGAATCAATGAATGCTGCCAAAAATCCGAAAAACATCAGCAGCAAAAGTGTTGAAATTTGTATATCTTCCATCTAAGAAGCCTCCGTATCAATGGCATTATGGCTGGATTGCTTGTTTTGCTGAAGTCATAACCCAAGTTTTTTAATTAGTCACTATTTAGATAGTAACTAATAGAAACCGTTCTGTAAATAAGAATATTATGAGTCATACCGATTGAAATCAAATAGATTTCGATAAGAGATTTGGTATGATAGGCATATAACTTACTAAAAGCACTAGGAGGTACTATGCAAGATATCATTCAAAAACTACAGTCTCTCGGGTTTAGTCAATATGAAGCAAAGGCTTATGTTTCTTTGGTTCGCCAAGGCCCAACCAGTGCCTATCAAGTAAGCAAGGAATCAGGAATTCCAAGGGCCCGTATCTATGAAATATTAAATGGACTGCAAGAAGAAGGAATCGTCTTAAAAGAGGAAATCAATGACTCGATACAATATTCACCGCTACCAGTCGATGTTTTTTTAGAATCGGTTCAATCAAAATGGAACAATACCTATCAATCCATCAGCCATACACTAAAGCAATTCGAGAAAATCGAACCGATGTCTGACAATCGTGTAATGACGCTTAAGGGTGAAGGGCACATCCTATCCTTCTGCCGTACTTTGATTCACAAAGCCGAGAAAAGGGTGGTGGTTTCCTTATGGGACGAGATGTATGGAAAACTTGAACAAGAGCTAAAAGGGGTCGCCGGGCATTGCACTCTCAAGGGGATTGCATTTCAGGTTGAAAACCCATTATCAGGTATAGATATACATCGAAAAACAAGCTATGTGGAAAATATCGGAGAAAACAAATGGTTCATCTTATCCATCGATGGCAAGGAGACGATTTACGGCCCTTCTCCCGAAACGAGGGAAACGGCGTTTTACACAGATGATCCCATTCATATCAATTTTCTCGAAAATTACATTTGGCATGATATCCTCGTTAACCGCTTGGTTAAAAAGGATGAAGAAGATGCAGAGAAATGGATTTCAAGTGAAAGAGACCGTTTTTTCTCCCTATAAGATTTAAAAAAAGCTGATAACCCCATATGCAGGGGATATCAGCTTTTTTATTTTTGTAACGAAGTCATTCGGATAGAAGGGTTTTAGGAAATCTAATGGCCGTGGGCAAGCTTGATTTATCTCTATAAGACCTGTAAGACACAATCGTATGATTATGCGCTCGAACATCCAACTGGAGAACCTGTGAGCTTTTCATTTCCAAATAGTACGTAACGTCTTCTTTTTGTAAATGATAAAAAGAAAAATGTATACCTAAAAGGTTTTTCCTGATTAGTTTTGTTTCAGGCTGATTGATGATGTGCTCACTCAATTCCGTTATCGTAACAGAAGTTGTTCCTGTAATGGCCGTTATTTTTTCTTTTGCATAATCGACTGCATGACTGAAGGTGACGGCAATATTCTTCAAGATTCCGTTCATGGGGGCATCTCCTTTTAATTAGGCTATGTTTGTAGTATGGTACGCGGCTAATGCTTTATTCAAAAAAATCCGCAATGATGATATAGAATTGTCACTTTATGAACATGATTAAGAAGTGTGCAGCGAAATCAATAAAAGGGCTATCAAGGAAGGACAGAGAAAATGTCAATGAAGGTCAAAGCATGAAGAGTAAAAAAAATATATATTGGGGTCTTTTCCTCATCGTAATTCTCGCTTTTACAGTGGTGTTCATTCAGTTGAATATGGATGTGAATTCCAGAGCGGAAAAAGGGAAAGACGCCGGTGCGGATAATCATGAGAGAATAGAAAAATTGCTGAAAAAAATGACGCTTGAAGAAAAAATCGGACAGCTTATGATGGTCGGTTTCAAGGGAACCGAAAAGAGCAGTGAAATTACGGAGCTTATCCAACAAAAACATATAGGGGGCGTCATTTATTTTGACCGCAATATGAAATCCCCTAAACAAGTGGCTAGGTTATCCAATTCGCTTCAGCAAACGGCCGATCGAAGTGCCCATTCGCTTCCGTTGATGGTGGCCATCGATCAGGAAGGCGGGGACATCATTCGGATGAAGGAAAGGGTATCGCCCCTCCCTGCGCAACAGGACCTTGGAAAAAATGCATCTGTTACAGACGTGTACAAAGTGGCCAAATTGAATGGTACAGAACTGGGCTCCATGGGGATTAACATTAATTTCGCCCCTGTTCTTGATCTATCGAAAACGGATAAGCGTTCATTGGGACAAGATCCGGAAAAGGTGTATCAATACGGAAAGAAAGCCATTCAAGGCTTGAACGATGTATCGATAACTGGTGCATTGAAGCACTTTCCTGGAAACGGACGCAGCGAAATCGATCCGCATGTCGAAACATCATCCGTGGAGGCAAACCAACTTGATCTGGAAAATTCGGATATTTATCCTTTCAAGCAAATCATTAGTGAACTGGATAACCAAAAGTTTTTCGTGATGGTGACCCACATTAAATATCCAGCCTATGATAAAGAAAAACCAGCAAGCCTTTCCAAAATCATCATCGAAGACCTGCTTCGGGGGAAACTTAAATATGAAGGACTTGTCGTTACAGACGATTTGGAAATGGGTGCTGTGAACAAGTATTTCTCCTATGAAGAGATGGGGAAGCAGGCAATCCTTGCAGGAGCTGATTTATTACTTGTCTGTCATGAATATTCCCATGAGCTTGAGGTATATAACGGATTACTGCAAGCAGTAAAAGCAGGGGAAGTTCCAATGGATAGAATTGACGAGTCAGTGAAAAGAGTGCTGACATATAAACTTAACAACATGAAGCAAACGAAAGCTGACCCGGATCAAGCTGAAAAAGTCGTGAAAAATCCCGAAAGCATAAAGTTTATCGAAAGCCTGAGCGAGGATGAATAAAAGCGAAACCGCTCTCTCAAAAGTATGCTTTTGTTTAAATTAGCTGATAGGGGGAATACTATATAGGACTAACTTGAAGGAGGAAACTAACATGCCATCAAACAAAATGCTTGGAACCGTCCTGATAGGAGCAGCCGCATTTTTAATGCGCAATAAGAAAACCCGTGAAAAAACGATGAGTCAAATAAGGTCTCTAGCCACACCAGAAACCATTGATAAGGTTAAGGGCCAATTCCAATCAATAACCAAAACGAAATCAAGTAACCCATCCGTACGTTAAGGTGAAATGACCCCATTAAGTTATTCTTAATGGGGTTTTTTATTGCTTATATCCTTTTAGTAAAATCCAGCAGTGAATTCATCAAGCAGGTAAAAGGAAAAAGGAAAAGCACCCGCCTCTTTCGAAGACCCTTGGACAGGTCTTTCAAAAGTACAAGTGCTTTCATGAATGATCAATGATCATTCAGCTTCATCTTCACCGTCATTTTCTTTATTGAACCAAAGCGGATCCTCATTATCGACTTCACCATTATAATTAATCAGGATTTCTTCTCCTGCTTTTATGTCGGTGTAAGCAAAGAAATCAAACGTATGATTCTTGAAGTTTATGTCATACGTAGCGTTGGGTGTATAAGAATGATTAAACAACATGCCATAGCCTAAAAGCATGGCAGTATGGTTTATACCATATTCAAACGCATAATCAGCCAGCAATGTCTTCTCTATGAAAACATGCTCCTCGTTTGGATATGCAATGACAGGTGCCTCATGCAAAAGCTCACCTTTTTTAATATCTCGTGTTGCGAATACGCCTCTATTGAACTCACCATCACTGAGTGTGGAAGTTTTAACTTCAATCATGTTCGTCACCTACTTGTTCTATTCAATATAGTCCAGATCATCTAAGCTTGACAGTTAATAACAAGAAAAGCAACTATTTTACGGAATTAATCATTTTTAGCAAACGACAAGATTGTTTTTATTGAGGCTCTCCCCGTACCAAAGGACGGAATTCTTCACTTGAAGGCCGAAAAAAGGTAGCGAACTGCTCAAATAATCGGGATAGCCCCGCATAAGAAAAAACACCTCCGCTAGAGGTGAAGCTAGGGAGGTGTTTGATATATAGGTAAATCTCTTAATTCACACCGACAGCTGTAAAGGCATTTTTGACAGCCGTGACTTCTGCACTGCTTGAACCGTATAAATCAGAGGCCGCTTGTATGACTGCCGCTCTAGCTTGTGAAAAAGTCGACGAGGTAGTTAAATAAGTTGTGTTTGCCCGGTAAAAGATGGTTCCTAGTTTATCAATGCCGATCCCGGATACACTCACGCCATGATGGGTTCCGCCTGCAGAGATTAAATAAGCTGCCTTATTAATGATTCCGCTGTTCGTGTGGACTCCGCCATTATCACCCGTTCCTGTATAACGGTCCGAATAATGGTCAGGGTCACCATTCAATGTTGGATTAGCCATCGAGCGTAGTGCATCACCGGAAATGTTAGGAGTGTAAATATCTTCCCCGACCAAATAATCGGCTTTGGCACTTTGATTCTTAAATTCTACAACGGTGCCAAAAATATCAGATATCGCTTCATTCAAAGCACCGGATTCATATTGATAGGTAAGATTCGATTCCGAGGAAGTCACCGCATGCGTCAGTTCATGTGCAACGACATCGAGACCCCCGGACAATGGGATGAACGTCGTGCCATCTCCATCACCGTAAACCATTTGGGTACCATCCCAGAAAGCATTATTGTATCTTGAGCCATAATGGACGGTTGATTTCAGGATGGTTCCATTTCCATCATAAGAGTTCCGTCCAAATGTCGATTTGTAATAATCATAGGTTTTACCCGCATAATAATGGGCATCCACCGCAGCTTTATCGGCAGAAGCTGTAAAAGCATTTGTTGTGTTTGAAAAGAGTGTACCAGGCAATCTTGAACGGTTATTGGCATTATAAGTGAAGATACCTTTACCGCGTGTATTGTCTTGTAAGTAGTATCGACCGTTGGATAAGGTAGTGTTCAGCGACACGGTGTTGTTTAAGACGCCCGTGCCCGTTCCGACGGAATTGGTTCCCGTCACTTCATCTAGTGTATTATATTTATTCAGGATTTTACCCGTTTTGACTGAAATGAAATAATTATGATTTCCTGGTTCCGGACTTAAGAATTTCAAATTGACTTTATATACATAATCGGCCTTGCCTTCATTCGCGTATACATATAGGTCAGATTCAGGTGATTGTTCATAGGCAGGAGTGAACCCAAGATCAGCTTCCGCTATTTTGATAGCTTCGGATTTACTGATGCCTTTTTTAGCCTTTTTGCCTAATTTCGTGTTTAGATTGGCTTCAACCGTACCGGATACGACGGTCAATACACCTTTAGCGTCAATCAATACTGCTTGTGTGGAATTCCATACAGGTACACCTTTATAGGTTTGTTGCAATCTAAGGACGGTATTGCCTAGTTCATCCTTGCTTTCTTTCTCGATCGTGAAGGAGTCTTTCGCCTTTTGCTTTTCTAGCTTGTAAGACTTTTTGTTTTCATCAAAAAAGGTAAGAATGATCTCTTCTGCCGTTTGCTTTGAGGGATCCGTAAGTTTCCCAGACTTGTATTCTAGCGAATCCTTATGCTTATTGTACTTTTCAACACTTAACACATTTTTTGCCGCTAAAGCTTCTTGATGGGGAATGGCAGAAAATAATAGACCGATGGATAGTGCAGTTCCTAAAAATACCTTACCTTTCATTACACTCAACTCCTTCATGAGAATACCTCATTTTTACATCGTTTCATATTATTATCAAATGGAGAAAACTTGCGAAAAATATGACATTTAAAGGAATAAAATGGAGAAAAATGGATTTTGATAGAAATATTCTTTGAATATATTCTTTTAGTAATATTTGGAATGTATTAAAATTGAACCAAATGAATAAAAGTGCAAAAAAACATGGCATAATGTGCAAAAAAACATGGCGTAAAGTGCAAAAAAATTTGTCTATTTAAGGCGATTTTTTTGATGATTTGTTGAATATTGCGTTTTATAAACTTGGCATGAAAATTGCATATATTCAGAAAAGGAATTCGAATTGTAAATTAGGTCTATTTGAAAGTCTATGAAATAGGAAAATTTATTAAATGGATTTCTCCATATATGAAAGCGCTTATATAGAAAGGGATGAAAATTTATGATACCAAAACAAGAACATGACATCTTGCATCCTCCACAGCAAGAAGGACAAGAACTAAAGCGCGGTTTAAAATCCCGCCATTTAACGATGATTTCCATTGGTGGGGCTATTGGCACCGGGCTGTTCCTCAGCAGCGGGGCAGCCATTCATACAGCTGGACCAGGCGGCGCATTACTTGCTTATGCCTTAGTTGGGGCAATGGTGTACTTTGTGATGACGAGCTTAGGGGAACTGGCAGCATTCATGCCGACAAGCGGCTCATTCAGTACCTATGGATCGAAATTCGTCGATCCGGCATTTGGGTTTGCCTTGGGATGGACGTATTGGTTCAATTGGTCGATGACGATAGCGGCAGAGTTGGCAGCCTCGACAATGATCATGAAATTCTGGTTTCCGAATAGTCCATCATTGATGTGGAGTTCATCATTCTTAGTGCTCATTTTCCTATTGAACTATTTATCCGTTAAAGGATATGGCGAAGGGGAATACTGGTTTTCCTTCATAAAAGTCACGGCCATCGTTATTTTTATAATCGTCGGGCTGCTAATGATCGTCGGCATTATGGGCGGCGAAGCAGTAGGTTTTAAAAACTTCACTGTCGATGAGGCTCCTTTCCCGGGTGGGTTCATGGGTGTCTTCATTGTATTCATAGCGGCTGGCTTTTCTTTTCAAGGTACTGAAATTGTCGGTGTGGCTGCCGGTGAAAGTGAAGATCCAGCAAGGAATATACCGAAGGCCATTAAAAGTGTATTCTGGAGAATCCTGCTCTTTTACGTATTTGCAATCTTCGTAATAGGACTGCTTATCCCTTATACGAACCCAAGTTTACAAGGCGATAACGTCATGGTAAGTCCATTCACGCTCATTTTTGAAAAAGCTGGAGTGGCCTTTGCTGCTTCGCTTATGAATGCAGTCATTTTAACAGCGGTATTATCAGCAGGTAACTCCAGTCTATATGCATCAACGCGTATGTTATATTCAATGGCAAAAGATGGGCAAGCACCGCGTATTTTTGCAAAACTTAATAAACGCGGAGTACCGGTTGCAGGAATGATTTTGACATGTTCCATCGGCATGCTAGCCTTTTTAGCCTCCGTATTCGGTGATGGTAAAGTGTATATTTGGTTAATGAATGCCATTGGAATTACAGGATTCATCTTTTGGCTGGGCATTTCCATCAGCCATTACCGTTTCCGGAAAGCATTCATCGCTCAAGGCCATTCATTGGAGAAGCTGCCATATAAGGCATTATGGTTCCCGATAGGTCCGATCTTTGCCATATTAATTGGCATGATCGTCATCCTGTCCCAAAATATCCAAGCCTTTTTCTCAGACCAGATCGATTGGGGCAGTGTTATAGCTGCATACCTGGGAATCCCGCTTTTCCTTGGTCTATGGTTTGGCTATAAACTAATAAGAAAAACTAAATTCGTTAAACTTGATGAAGTCGAATTTGACTTTGACAAAAAATATGAATGAACAACCTTAAAGTGAAATCAGCCGGACAATGCAGTATTGAATTGTCCGGCTTTTACTTGTTAGGCTCATTATCAAAAAGCTAGGAAGCCGATTCCTAGCTTTTTATTTTTGTTAAATGGAAATTTATACATATCCGAGGAGAGGTGTTATATGATAATCGTAATCTCTGCTAAATTGAATGCACAGAACGACGCGGAAAGCTTTTAATATTTTCAATGGAAAGGGAAGGTGCACGGCTGATGACCTTATTGACTCATTTAAAAGTATTGGACTTTTCAACGTTACTGCCAGGCCCATTTGCCACTTTGATGCTAGCGGATTTAGGAGCGGATGTTTTGAAGGTAGAGAGGCCGGGAGCAAAGGATTCATGGGGTGTGAACCAATATCTTAACAGATCGAAGAAGTCGATCACACTGGATTTAAAACAATCTGACTCAATCGAATCCGTAAAAAAACTAGTGAAGGAATACGATATCGTCATTGAACAATTCCGTCCAGGTGTCATGGAACGTCTGGGACTGGGGTATGAGGCATTAAAATCGATCAATCCAAAGCTGATTTACTGTTCCATCACGGGCTTCGGCCAGACTGGTCCCTATAAAGACCGACCGGGACATGATATCAATTATATTTCGATTGCAGGCTTATCAGGCTATTCCGGTACGAAAAAGGGCGGACCGGCAAAAAACGGAACCCAAATAGCAGATCTTGCCGGAGGCTCATTGCATGCTGTTATCGGTATATTATCTGCAGTCATTCACAGGGAAAGAACGGGCTTCGGCCAAGCCATCGACATCAGCATGACCGACTGCAGTTTTACCTTGAATGCCATATCCGCACCTTTGAATTTACAAGGGGGCCTCGAACTTGAACCAGAAAAAATGATGTTAAACGGAGGGTCCTTTTATGACTTTTACGAAACGAAAGATGGACGCCATTTTTCGGTAGGAAGCCTTGAGCCCCCATTTCGAAAAGCATTATGCGAAGCAATCGGTGCACCCGAGTTGTATGAACTGAGCATGAAAAGCGATGAAGAAAGCGGAATCAGGTTTAAAACGGCCATCCGACTGGCTTTCCTTGAAAGAGATTTTCATGAATGGCAGGAAATATTCACTGATTTCGAGGCCTGCGCAGAACCAGTGCTGACCTTCACCGAAGCGGCCGAACACCCCCAATTGAAGGAGAGGGGAATGATCGTCGAGGTACCTGACGGAAAAGGAAATGTCCAGAAGCAAATCGCCTGCCCAATCAAAACATCGGTTTTTACCCCTGAATATAAACATGCTGGCTTGAGGCCAGGACAAAACAACGCAGAAATTCTTCGCACCCCCAATCGCTAAATAAAGATGTAAAGGCTATCACTTTTCCGGAATTTTTGGGAAGGAGATAGCCTGTTTTTTTTTGAAGGCCGGAAAAAGCATGAGGAAGGTAGAATATAGCTGGAGATAGGTCGAATTAATCGGTGGGAGGCCGGATTAAGCAGAAGAGAACAAATTATCCTCTTATCACATGTGGAAAGCAACATATTACTACTGTGAAAATTTACTAGTTATAACTAGTGTGGGCAGGGTATCAGAGTAGCATCCTGAAAATGCTCTGGTAAGGAGGGTTGATTAAACATGTTTGGTCTCTCTGATATCATTAAATTTCTATTTTCCTTTTTTTTGATCATGCCAATCGTTACGCTGATACATTTGAGCGGGCATATTTTCTTTGTTACGATCTTTGGGGGATCAGAAAAGAAAATCTTGATCGGTTGTGGTAATAAACTTTTCGCCTTTCGGAACATAGAGGTGAGGAAATATTATTTTTGGAATGGGACTTGCGAGTTCAAGGGATTGAAACATGACAATCGATTGACGAATACGCTGATATATTTAGGCGGGTCTATCTTTAATTTAGTCAGCATGCTGATTATATATAGCTTAGTGTATCAGAATATCCTGGACAGCTCGGTAATCTGGTATCAATTTATCTATTTTTCTTTCTATATTATGTTTTTTTCCTTGTTTCCGATGTATTTCTCGGACGGATCGCCTAGTGATGGGAAGGCTGCGGAATTGGCCTTGAGGAACAAGCTGGAAGATAGGGTGACGGATGATATAGTTGTGAAGAAAATGGATGATGATGATAGTTGCAAGTAAAAAAGGGGACGTGCTGTGGTGGCCGTTCTTTTTTTTATTTGCTTTCAGTTTTAGGATTTTAAGTATTAACCTAATCGGCACGCTTATATATTGCCGATTAGGTTGTTGAATCTTATAAATCAGTATTAAAGTTTCCGCAAAAAAATCATTCCCACACTTCTTTTGCTACATCAACGACGAATTTCAGCTTTTCCCATTGCTGTTCTTCGGTTAGCTTGTTGCCGTGATGGGTGGAGGCGAAGCCGCATTGAGGGCTTAAGCATAATTGTTCGAGAGGAACGAAGTGCGAGGCTTCTTTAATGCGTGCCTTAACAGCTTCCTTGTCTTCGATTTCACCATTTTTTGAAGTGACGACCCCCAGTACAACCTGTGCACCGCCATTTGGAATGTATTCCAATGGTTTGAAATCCCCTGAGCGTTGATCATCATATTCCAAGAAGAATCCATCCACTTTTTCTTTTGCCAATAAAGTTGGAGCGATACGGGCATAGCTTCCTTCAAACGCCCAAGTCGACTGATAGTTTCCACGACAAAGGTGGGTAGTGACGACAAGGTCTTCTGGTTTGCCTTCCAATGCTCCATTAATGACACGAAGTGCAAGATCAATTAACTGTTCCCTCGTATATTTTCCATCTTTGAACTGGAAATCTGGAGCTGAAAGTCTGGCAATATATACATCATCCAATTGAAGATAACGCACACCTGCTTCATAAAAGGCTTCCAAAGCATGCTGATACGCCTTGATGATATCATTTGCATAATCTTCAATATCAGGGTAAATGTCTTCATTATGAATGCCTGCAGCAAATAACTGATTCGGACTGGGAATGGTTTGCTTGGCAATGGCACGTCCGTTCACGATTTTGTTCAATTCAATGAAATCACTAATGAAGGGATGTTCAGAATTGAATGAAACCTTCTCGGTATTGCGAACGTTATATCTCTCTGTTTCCACACCATCGAATGTGAGACCTTTTTCAGTCACATATCCCTCGATGCCATTTAAATGTTCGAGGAAGTCAAAGTGCCACCATGTTCGTCTGAACTCGCCGTCCGTAACAGCCTCTAATCCAACTTCAATTTGTTTATCGACAATCCGATTGATTTCTTCGGTTTCAACTTCCCGAAGCCGCTCTGCTGATATGGTACCTTCCTTATAGTTCTTTCTGGCAATATGTAAACGTTCTGGTCTTAATAAACTTCCGACGTGATCGGCCCTGAATGGTGCTTTCGTTAATGTGATTGACATGTTGCATTCCTTCTTTCCTTTTAAAAATAAAACACCTCTTCTTAAAAAATAAGAAGAGGTGTTGGCAACAAAGCTATATACTCTTCTTATCTTCAAGTTTTTACACTTCTGGAATTAGCACAGTACATGATCAGTCTGTTGCTGAGGCATCAAAGGGCCAGTCCCTCCACCTCTCTGGATAAGAGTTGTCTATTAAATTAATTATGACTATACAGGTAGTTTTTACAAAGGTCAAGCGTTAGAGGTTGAATATTTAGAATATACCGATTATTAATTCACGCTGAAATGTTAACGGCATCAGGGAATCCGGCATATGCTTTGAGTGGGGAGGGAATGCAAGGATGAGTCCATTCAAAAGTGGCATACCGATAACGGTAACTGAAGCTATGATAGAGAGAATCATAAAAATGAAATCATCTGGTCCGGATATTAAAGTCGAGATTACGCCAAAGCAAATAGTGATTTCCGGAACGATGGAAGTGAAAAAAATGATGTTTAGGAAAGACGTAGCTTTCCGGATTACATTAATTCCGGTACACGTTGAAAAAAGAATGATTTCATTTGAATTAGTGAAAATGGAACCAATTGACAGGGATTTCATCAACCAAAGGATATTTAACAGGCCGCCATTTTTTGAATTTGAAAAAAGAACGATCAAAATGAATGTTAATGCTTGGAACATCGTGAGAAAAATTCCGGTGGGCACAATTAAATCGTATGAACTTGTCGAAGGTGCATTGAAAATGAAACTTTCTTTATGAGTTAAGGGATATTTTACATACAACCTTATCCGCAATCTATAAAGGGAGTGCCAGGTATGTTAGTGTTATGGTGAGATTGGTCATGAAAAAAATGTGATTGATAAATCAAGCTCTTTAAAATATACTAAATAACTTGAAGTTTTGAGTTTTTCTGGGAATGAGGAGGATAATGATGGATCAAAAGATTTTGCCTGCTTCAGCAAGCATGAAGGATTTTGAAAGATTTCTAGAAAGTTCCTATGAAATAGGTGTGTTTCTTGATTTGCATATATCACAATTGAAAAATGTAAGTATGATGGCAAAACAGCATAATAAGAAAATGATTTATCATGTTGATTTGATCCATGGCATAAGAAGTGATGAGTACGCGACAGAATTCATTTGTCAGGAATATAATCCCTATGGGCTGATTTCGACTAAATCAAGCGTTATATTGAAGGCGAAGCAAAAAGGGGTCATTGCCATCCAGCGAATCTTTTTAATAGACTCACATGCGCTTGAGAAAAGTTATAAGCTGGTGCAGAAAACCAAGCCGGATTATATCGAAGTATTGCCGGGCGCCATGCCATGGATGATTAAAGAAGTGAAGGAACGATTGCAGACACCGATTTTTGCAGGCGGCCTCATACGTACTTCGGATGAAGTCCTGAATGCCCTTGATGCTGGAGCTTCGTCTATCACCACATCCAAAACTGAATTATGGGATATCGTCTAATAGGGGAAATTTGAAAAAAATTACAGAAAAATAGATTAATTTTTCACAAAATATTGACAGCGTTTTCATAACCTAGTATATTTTACAGTACAAGTTAATATATGTGACGGAGACTAGGAGATTCACAACAGATCTATTCATAATTTATTTATGAAGATAGTTCTGCTGTGGATCTCCTTTTATTTGTTGGCAAGGTTTAAAAATTTATCAGGGGAGGGGTTTTATCATGACTCCATTTTGGGGAGAAGTGTTAGGCACGATGATATTAGTTGTATTCGGAGCAGGTATTGGGGCTGGTTCATCCTTAAAGGGTTCCTATGCAAAAGATGCCGGCTGGATTGTTGTCACGATTGCGTGGGGATTGGCCGTTACCATGGGTGTTTTTGCAGTGGGGTCCATAAGCGGGGCGCATTTAAACCCGGCGGTCACAGTAGGTTTTGCCATTATTGGAGAATTTCCTTGGAGTGATGTGCCCGGTTACATCGTTGCCCAGATGATTGGCGCAATCCTGGGCGCAACTCTAGTATTCCTGCACTATTTGCCACACTGGAAAGCTACGGATGATCCAGGAGCGAAGCTTGGTGTGTTCGCGACTTCACCTGCGATCCCGCACACATTTTCAAATCTATTAAGTGAAATGATTGGAACTTTCATCCTTGTTCTTGGATTATTATTTATAGGTGCCAATGATTTTACAGAGGGTCTAAACCCATTCGCAGTCGGGTTATTGATTGTCGTGATCGGGATGTCACTTGGGGGAACGACAGGATACGCCATTAACCCGGCCAGGGACCTGGGGCCGCGCATCGCTCACTTTTTGCTGCCGATACCGGGTAAAGGCAATTCCAATTGGGGCTATTCATGGATTCCGGTCATTGGACCGATTGTTGGAGGTTCACTTGGTGCCGTTTGTTATAAAGCATTCTTTATGGGGGAAATAACAGCAGGATTTTGGTCTGTTTTGGGTGCAAGCCTGGTACTATTGATATTAGCCTATGCTTTTGGTAAAAAACATTCACATGAATTGGAAAGCAGAAATATCGCCAGTTAAATTAAAAGGAGGGGCATACACAATGGAAAAATACATTTTATCATTAGATCAAGGAACAACGAGTTCTCGGGCGATTTTATTTAACGAAAAGGGGGAAATCGTCCATTCCTCCCAAAAGGAATTCACGCAGCATTTCCCTAAACCAGGCTGGGTCGAGCATAACGCCAATGAGATTTGGGGATCGATCCTGGCGGTGATTGCCGGTGTACTATCTGAATCCGGTGTAAAGCCAGAGCAAATTGCCGGTATCGGGATCACTAATCAGCGTGAAACGGCAGTCGTTTGGGATAAGGAAACAGGTACTCCTGTCTATAATGCGATTGTATGGCAGTCCAGGCAAACAAGTGAAATCTGTGATGATTTGAAGGAAAAGGGACTTAATGATCTATTCCGGGATAAAACGGGATTGTTGATAGATGCTTATTTTTCCGGAACGAAAGTGAAATGGATCCTCGATAATGTAGAAGGGGCACGACAAAAGGCGGATGAAGGCAAGCTGTTATTCGGTACCATCGATACTTGGCTGATCTGGAAGCTATCAGGGGGCAAGGCTCATGTAACGGACTATTCCAATGCATCCCGGACATTGATGTACAATATCCATGAACTGAAATGGGATGAAGAACTGCTTGAGATATTGACTGTACCAAAGTCAATGCTTCCGGAAGTAAGGCCTTCATCTGAGGAGTATGCACGTACGATCGAATATCATTTCTTCGGCCAATCAATTCCGATCGCCGGGGCAGCCGGTGATCAGCAGGCAGCATTATTCGGCCAAGCCTGCTTTAATGAAGGAATGGCTAAAAACACGTATGGAACAGGCTGTTTCATGCTCATGAATACAGGAGCCAAGGCTGTCAGCTCCGAACACGGACTATTGACGACTCTTGCTTGGGGATTGAATGGGAAGGTCGAATATGCACTGGAAGGCAGTATATTCGTAGCTGGCTCCGCAATCCAATGGCTGCGCGATGGTCTGCGGATGCTTCATGATGCCAAGGACAGCGAAGCCTATGCAAAACGGGTGGAAAGTACGGATGGAGTATATGTAGTACCAGCTTTTGTAGGACTTGGAACCCCATATTGGGACAGCGAAGTGCGGGGAGCCGTTTTTGGTTTGACGCGCGGCACATCAAAAGAACATTTCATTCGGGCCACACTTGAATCACTTGCGTATCAAACGAAGGATGTCCTTGATGCAATGGAGGCGGATTCAGGAATCGAGCTGCAGACATTAAGAGTGGATGGGGGGGCAGTCAAGAATGACTTCCTGATGCAATTCCAAAGCGACTTATTGCGTGTGCCCGTCGAGAGGCCGACAATAAACGAAACTACAGCATTAGGTGCTGCATACTTAGCTGGCCTTGCTGTCGGGTATTGGAAGGATCAAGAAGAAATCTCCCGGCAATGGGCGGTAGATAAAACCTTTAAACCATCCATGGAAGAGCAAGAAAGTGAAAAATTATATGAAGGCTGGAAAAAAGCTGTACATGCCGCTATGGCGTTTAAATAAAAAACAAGATGTATTCTTTCTCAAATGAGCTGGAGTATGCTATAATGAAATCAAGTTAATAACTCGGCCGGAGAACAGGAGAGACCATGAATGCGTTATCGTTAATTCGATAATGTGCATTTATGGTCTCTTTTTTTGTTTTTAATGGCAGATTAAGGATATTAATATCTATATAAACTATGCGAACAAATGAACCAATTGAATATAAGTACCAAAATTACGAATTCACGAGTAAACGGCGTAAATTCACGAGTAAACAGCGTAAATTCACGAGTAAAAGTGCAGAATTCACGAGTAAACCGCACGAATTCACGAGTAAACGCAGAATTCATACAAAAAAACTAGAATGCAATACTTTAAGGAGGAGTCAGGGATGAGGTTTTCAAATATATATCGGGAAGAAACGATCGAACTTCTTAAAAAAGAGAAATATGATGTAGTTGTCATTGGTGGGGGAATTACCGGTGCAGGGATCGCCCTTGATGCAGCGACCCGTGGAATGAAAGTGGCTTTGGTCGAAATGCAGGACTTTGCAGCAGGTACTTCAAGCCGCTCGACAAAGCTTGTTCATGGCGGATTACGGTATTTGAAGCAATTTGAAATAAAAATGGTTGCCGAGGTTGGTAAAGAGCGAGAAATCGTTTATGAAAATGGACCGCATGTGACCACGCCGGAATGGATGCTGTTACCGATGCATAAAGGAGGGACCTTCGGGAAATTCAGTACCTCCATCGGACTTCGGGTATATGATTTCCTTGCGGGCGTTAAAAAAGCTGAACGCAGGAAAATGCTTTCGGCGGAGGAAACACTAAAACGGGAGCCTCTCGTTAAGAAAGAGGGATTGAAGGGCGGAGGCTACTATGTTGAATATCGGACAGATGATGCACGTCTTACGATTGAAGTCATGAAGGCGGCTGTCGATAAAGGTGCAACACCGATAAATTATACTAAGGTAGAAAAATTGTTATATGAAAATGGAAAGGTAAACGGCGTCCAAGTTGCCGATTTACTTTCAGGTGATGCTTATGAAATATACGCAGACAAAGTCATTAATGCAGCAGGTCCATGGGTGGATTCCATTCGAGAGAAGGACCAATCGAAACAAGGGAAAACGCTGAAGTTATCCAAGGGTGTTCATGTGGTCATCGACCAATCGAAATTCCCGTTGAAGCAGGCGCTTTATTTTGATACGCCTGATGGCCGGATGATTTTTGCCATCCCAAGAGCCGGTAAAGCTTATGTAGGGACTACGGACACTTTTTATGATGGTGATCCTGCAGTGCCGACCGTTACTTCCGAAGACCGTGCCTATCTATTAAAGTCCATACATTATATGTTTCCAAAAGTGAACATTACGAATGATGATATCGAATCTAGCTGGGCAGGGGTAAGGCCGTTGATTCTTGAAGAAGGGAAAGATCCTTCTGAGATATCAAGGAAAGATGAAATATGGGAGTCCGATTCTGGACTTATCACGATTGCGGGAGGGAAATTGACCGGTTATCGCAAAATGGCAAAAACGACGGTCGACCTTTTGGCAGGGAAGCTTGCCCAGCAATCCACTAAAACTTACCCAGCCAGCAGCACTAAAGGCATGCCGATTTCCGGAGGGGATGTCGGGGGATCAAGCAACTTCTCCGATTATATCAAGCAACATATTCAAATGGGAGTTGACTCAGGACTCGCTGTAAAGGACTCCGAAGCGATATTGGCCATGTACGGTTCCAACGCACCTGTGTTATTCGATATCGCAAAAAGCGAAGGAGACGGAGGAGCAAGCAGCGGCCTTCCAAAGAAATTGTTCGTACAGCTGAAATACGCACTAGCTCATGAAATGGCCGCAACTCCAGTGGATTTCTTTTTCCGCAGGACGGGGACGCTATTATTCGATATCGATTTAGTCCAAACGCATAAACATGCAGTGATCGATTATATGGCTGGATATTTTGGATGGACGGAATCAACAAAAATGGAGAGAACCAATCAATTGGAACAGGAAATATTGGGTGCGATTAAAGTATCTTGACCTATATGCCAAAAAAATGACGCCGGCGGAATCGCTGGCGTTTTTTTGAATTCGGAATGTGATTATCGGGGCATTTGCAAGTGGAAAAATAAAAATGTTCATGTTAGGTTTCCTGACGCGAAAACTATTGTTTAATCCATCAAGATGAAATATAATCATTAAAAGATAAATTAGAATTTTCAAAATATAAAGGGGGAGCTTTATTGTCTGATTTTATTACGGCTTTAAATGGGGTTTTATGGAGTGCACCAGTCATTTATATTTTATTGGGAGTAGGTTTATTATTCTCTATTTTAACCCGGTTTCTGCAAGTGAGGCATATTAAGGAAATGGTCGTTTTGATGTTCCAAGGCAAAAGTTCGGAAGCGGGGGTTTCTTCATTCCAGGCTTTATCAATAGCCCTTTCAGGGCGGGTAGGTACAGGTAATATTGCAGGAGTGGCAACGGCTATCGCCTTTGGCGGTCCCGGTGCAGTTTTCTGGATGTGGGCCATCGCCTTCATAGGAGCGGCCAGTGCATTTGTGGAATCCACTTTAGCTCAAATTTATAAAGTCAAACAGGATGGACAATATCGGGGAGGCCCTGCTTATTATATTGAAAAGGGGATAGGGTGGAAGTGGTTTGCTGTTCTTTTTGCATTTGCAGCCCTTATAGCCATGGCGATCCTTATGCCAGGTGTTCAATCCAATTCGATTGCTGCCGGGGTGGAAAATGCATTCGGCATCAAACCGGTGTTCACTGGTTTGGCAATCGTCCTTTTACTGGGCTTCATTATATTCGGCGGTGTAAAACGGATAGCTAATGCTGCAACCTTAATCGTGCCTTTCATGGCTCTAGGGTATATATTGCTATCTGTCGTCATCGTCCTATTGAATATCACTGAATTACCAGGAGTCATCTCTTTGATATTCAGAAGTGCCTTCGGGTTGGATTCTGCATTTGGGGGGATCATTGGCATGGCGATTGCTTGGGGAGTGAAACGCGGCGTTTATTCGAATGAGGCCGGCCAAGGGACAGGCGCTCATCCGGCAGCTGCGGCTGAAGTATCACATCCGGCAAAGCAGGGTCTTGTCCAAGCATTCTCGGTTTATATCGACACATTGTTCGTTTGTTCCGCTACGGCCTTCATGATTTTATTTACAGGCATGTATAATACACAAGCGGAAAATGGTTCATATATCGTCAATAATTTGGGAGAGGTAACACCTGGTCCAGGGTATACACAAGCGGCTATCGATAGCGTAATCCCAGGTTTTGGTGCTGGCTTTGTTGCAATAGCCCTTTTCTTCTTCGCCTTTACGACGATCATGGCCTACTATTATATTGCTGAAACCAATATCGCCTATTTAATGCGCAACCGGAATGGTAAATGGGCCATGTTCGCCCTGAAACTCATCATCCTTGCAGCCAGTTTTTACGGATCCGTGCGTACGGCAGAGTTGGCTTGGGCATTAGGGGATGCTGGATTAGGCATTATGGTATGGCTCAATGTCATTGCCATTTTAATTCTGGCTAAACCGGCGCTTATTACGTTAAAGGATTACGAAAAGCAAAAGAAGGCAGGGGTCGATCCGGTTTTCAATCCAAAAGCTTTAGGCATAAAAAACGCCGATTTTTGGGAACATGAATACACCGGTGACAAAGAAAATGTTTCTTGAGGGAAAATGCCCTTAAATTAATTTAATATAAGAAGATACATAAAAAACCAGCTCAAGTTATTTGAGAGCTGGTTTTTTATGGTTTTGCGATAACCAGGAAAAAACTGAAATTGCGAACATAACCAGTGAGGCTTTAGTTTACATAGAAAGACTATAAGGATGGAATATTTTTGAGAAAATAATCATATTATTTATGATTGTAATTATATAAGTGTGTGAGGGAGGTTGATTAAAGATGAAGCTGACAAAGGTCGATACAGTATATCAACTATCTTTCATGCCACGCGTATTTCCCGTAAACTGTTATTTCGTAGAAGAAGAGGATAGCCTTACACTAGTAGATGCAGCTTTACCCTACAGCGGAAAAAGTATTTTGAAGGCGGCGCGGATTATCGGAAAACCGATAACAAGAATAATAGTTACTCATGCACATGATGATCATGTTGGTGCGCTAGACGGGCTAAAAGCGTTAATGCCTGATGTACAGGTGAGTATTTCTATCAGGGAAGCATCATTACTGGCTGGTGATTCCAGCCCCTTGCAAAATGAAAATCCAATCCGCGGTGGAGTCCCTAAAAAACATTCAAACTCAACCAGACTTACTGCTTAAAGAGGGCGACTGTATCGGTTCATTGGAAGTTATTTATTCACCTGGGCATACCCCTGGTTCGATATCGCTTCTTGATACCCGGAATCATAGTTTAATTGTCGGGGATGCCCTGCAGACAAGAGGTGGAACTGCAATTTCTGGAATCATTAAACCTTTATTTCCATTCCCGGCCATTGCTACATGGGATAAACTCATTGCCCTTGAAAGTGCAAAGAAATTAAGAGGTCTTAATCCGCATTTGCTTGCTGTGGGTCATGGAAAGATGCTAGAACAACCTTGGAATTCCATGGACAGAGCAATAGTTGAAGCTGAATTAAAATTCCAACAATGAAAGAATGGGAAATGCCGGCATCTTGAGGTGTTATCCAAAAAAAGAGCGAGGAACACGGCTGATGGGTCTCCGTGCTCCTCACTCCTTAGCTGATTGAATCTCTTAACCATAAAAGCGAAATGCCTTAAGATTTTTGCTTTATAAGCTGTAAATCGATGTATAGTTGCATTCTCGAATGAAAGTCATCAAAATCGATGGAGGTGAGATCGGTTATTTGATTCAATCTATATTTCAATGTGTTGGTATGAATGTATAGTTGTTCAGCTGTCGGTTTGATCCGGCAATTGTTCAACAGATATATTTCCAGTGTTTGAAGGAGTTTGGTCTGGCTTTCCTGGTCCTTCTTTTGAAGAAGCTCTAAATCCGTATTGATATAATTCGTTTTAGTATGATGGTTGGAGATCATTTCGAGGTAACGGAAAATCCCAAGCTTGCTATATTGGAAAGGAAGCTGTTCAGGTTCACCGATGAACTTGGCTGCGTTGATCACTTCTAGGGCTTCGAGATAGGATTTTCTTAATTGAAGAATCGAAGAATACTCATTTCCGATTCCCGGGAATACCTTTTTGTCATTGAATTGGGAAAGAACGGTGTTCGTTAAATCATTGGCGCTATCGGTAAGCAGGTCTTTCCCTTTTCCGTTGCTGCCAATCAGGACGATGATCTTCAATTGGTTTGTGAATACATGGGTAAAATGATTCAACGCATTGGCGAACAGACTGACTGTATCCGCTAATTCATCGAAATGTTCCGCATCGGATTGAGCGATGGTAAAGACATTGACAAGGAAAGTTTCCGGAATGAGAAGACTCATATTGGCGGCTTCCCATTTTATTTGGTTTTCCGTTTGATAGACTTCGTCAATGACCTTTTGATAAAACTCATTTTTTTCTTCATCTTTTTTCATGTTTATCTGTTTTTTCTGATAAAGGAGCTTGCCGATATGATGGGAAACTTCGTGTAAAAATTCCAGATCGGAATCAGTCATCATTTCCGTTTCTTGGACCCAAATGAACCCGAAGACCTGTCCTTTATGAACGGCGCTCACAACGACCCTTTGATTTAACCCGATTTCCTCAATTTGTTTCACCCTAAATGGATGCTCCACTGTTTTAAGCTGTTCGACAATGCCCTCATCCATGAATTTTTCCAGAATTGGAATCGGCCAATGCTTTGTGAAGATGGTTTGCCGATTGGCTTGGTCGAAGTGTTCGATATAATATGAACTATATGCCAGCAATAAAAATTGGTCATTTTCGATGACGACTGGTTTTTTTAAATAAGTGCTGACCATATCCGTTATATCGTTGATGTTTGTTAGAGTCAGGATTTTTTCTAATGACATATATGGCCCCCTGTAGTTTTTTGAAGTGTATGACAACTTAGTTTAATAATACTTTTAAACTAATGATGTGTATAGGGGCAAGAACAAAGAAGGAACGGTATATGAAAAAATACCGTTCCTTTTAGGGGTTTTATTATTGTTTTAAAGTTTTTTCGAATTCTTCGAATTTCGCTTCTACTTCTTTTGATGGTTTCGCTGTTAGAAGACTGACCAGGATGATGGCAATCAAGCTTGCGCCAAAACCAGGAATCATTTCATAAAGCGTATCGGATAATCCAGCCATGGACCAGAAAATTACAGTAGCGGCACCTACGATCATCCCTGCTAAAGCGCCCCATCTTGTCATTCGTTTCCAGCAGAGGCTCAGTATGACCAATGGACCGAATGAAGATCCGAATCCAGCCCATGCATAGCCGACAAGTCCAAGGATCGTGTCATTCTGTTCCCAAGAGAGAATGAGCGCTATGACGGATATGGCCAGTACGGAAAGTCTGCCCAGGAAAACAAGCTCTTTATCTGAAGCGGAACGACGGAAGAAAGTTTTGTACATATCCTCCGTTAAAGAGCTGGCCGTAACCAAAAGCTGCGAAGAAATCGTGCTCATGATGGCTGCCAGTATCGCTGAAATCAAGAAACCAGTGATAAGCGGGTGGAATAGTATTTCCCCTAACTCTATGAAAATCGTTTCAGGATCAGCTAACTTCAGGTTGTTCTGATGAAAATACGTGATACCGATGAATCCAGTCAGCATGGCACCGATACTGGAGAAAATCATCCAGCCCATTCCGATAGTACGGGCTTTCTTGATTTCTTTAATAGAACTGATCGCCATAAAGCGGACAATGATATGCGGCTGTCCGAAGTAACCCAGTCCCCAAGCAAATAATGAGATGATTCCTAAAAAGCTGGTCCCCGTGAAAATATTCAACAGAGCAGGATCAATGGAACGTGGCGTGTCAATCGCAGGACCGAAACCGCCAACATGGAAAAGGGTGACGATCGGTACAAGAACCAAGGCGACAACCATGATGATCCCTTGAACAAAGTCTGTCCAGCTTACTGCCAGGAATCCACCGAATAAAGTATAGGCAACGGTGACGCCTGTTAAGATCCATAGGCCTGTATGGTAATCAAGGCCAAATGTACTTTGGAATAAGACTCCGCCGGATACCATTCCGGAAGAAACGTAAAAGGTAAAGAATACGAGGATAACCAAAGCCGAAATGAGCCTTAAGATCTGTGAGCCCTCGCCAAAACGATTTTCCAGGAAAGCGGGGATCGTAATCGAGTTATTGGCGACTTCCGTATAGGTTCTCAATCTAGGTGCAACATACAGCCAGTTCATATAGGCTCCTAATGTGAGACCGATTACAATCCAGATTGAACTTAGTCCTGTTGCGAACATGGCACCAGGCATACCCATTAAAAGCCAACCGCTCATATCCGCGGCACCGGCGCTTAATGCAGTGACAGCAGGTCCAAGACCCCGGTCGCCCAGCATATAATCATTTAAATTGGAAGTCCTTTTGTATGCGAAGTAACCGATGAGAAGCATGCCAGCCATGTAAATGCTGATCGAAATTATTAATGCGTAATCCATAAAAGACTCCCTTCGTGATGAAATATATAATTTTTTGTTTTAAAAGAGGAAGCAACCTATTTGTCACTTCCTCCATTTAACTTCATTTTGGTTTCCGTATCCAGAATGGAGGATACGGAAACCATAGGGATTTCAAATCATCTTCCAAATTGCTCAATGGAACATTATCAGAATGTTTCGGATGTTGTTTTTGCTTGCATATGAAGCTGCAAGTAGTCCGGTCCGCCTGCCTTGGAATCAGTTCCTGACATGTTGAACCCGCCGAATGGCTGATAACCTACGATTGCACCAGTACAGCCGCGGTTGAAATACAAGTTCCCGACATGGAATTCTTCGCGTGCCTTTTCCATGTTAAGGCGATTTGTCGTAATGACAGCCCCAGTCAAACCATATTCAGTGTTATTGGCAATCTCAAGTGCTTCGTTAAAGTCCTTGGCTTTTGTGAAGGCAACGACTGGTCCGAAGATTTCTTCTTGCATCAAGCGGGCTTGCGGATCGACATCGGCAACGATTGTCGGTTGAACGAAGTAGCCTTTAGAGCTATCTCCTTCTCCGCCAGTCATAATGCGTCCTTCTTGGTTCCCGATTTCAATATAGCTCATGATTTTGTCAAAAGCCGCTTGATCGATAACCGGTCCCATGAAATGATTTTCTACAGGATTACCAACTGTAAGCTGTTTTGTTAATTCAACAGCGCGAGCTAAAACTTGATCATATACATCTTCAACGATGACAGCACGGGAACAAGCAGAACATTTTTGTCCAGAGAAGCCAAATGCAGATTTCACGATCGATTGAGCCGCCAATTCAAGATCTGCCTCTTTGTCGACGACGATTGTATCTTTTCCGCCCATTTCAGCGATGACACGCTTCAGCCAAATTTGGCCTTCGTTCACTTCTGAAGCACGTTTGTAAATGCGCAGACCTACATCACGTGAACCTGTGAAGGAAATGAAACGTGTTTTAGGATGATCGACCAGGTAGTCGCCGACCTCTGCTCCGCTTCCTGGAACGAAATTCAATACACCTGCTGGAAGGCCGGCTTCAAGCATCACTTCAACGAATTTCGCAGCAACGATAGGAGTAGTAGAAGCTGGTTTCAACAGGATTGTGTTACCAGTAACGATAGCGGCAACAGCTGTACCTGCCATGATCGCAAATGGGAAGTTCCAAGGAGAAATGATGATGCCGACTCCTAATGGAATGTAATCATAGCGGTTGAATTCTCCCGGACGGCTTTGAACAGGCACACCATCTTTAAGAGTCAGCATTTGACGAGCATAGAATTCAAGGAAATCGATTGCTTCCGCTGTATCAGCATCAGCCTCATTCCAAGGTTTTCCCGCTTCTTTCGTCAATAACGCAGAGAATTCATGCTTGCGTCTGCGAATGATGGCAGCCGCTTTGAACAAAACGTCTGCGCGGATTTCCGGCTTCACTTTTTTCCAGCTTTCAAAAGCGGTAACAGCTTCTTGCATGGCTTTTTCAGCAAGGTCCCTATTGGCTTTCGATACGCGGCCGATGACCTCTTGCTTATCTGCAGGGTTGTATGAAACGATTTTCTCATCAGTCGTCACTTGCTCTGCCCCGATATAAAGAGGGTAGTCTTGCCCTAAGTAGCCCTCAACAGTTTGAAGTGCTTCCTGATATGCTTTTTTGTTTTCCTCGTTTGTAAAATCAACAAATGGTTCGTGTTTATATGAAATCATTGATAATCACACCTTTTAATAGATTTTTTGTAACAATTAATAATGTTGAAAGTATATTTAGCTTCTGACCATCCCTTTGAAGGCAAAGGCAATATTGGATGGCCTTTCTGCAAGCCTTCTCATGAAGTATCCATACCAATCGAGACCGTATGGTACATAGACACGCATTTTGTAACCTTGCTTGACCAATTCGTATTGAGTCTTGTTCCTCATGCCATAAAGCATTTGGAATTCGAATTGTGTATTAGGGATGTCAAACTTCTTGGCCAGCTCTTTTGTATATTCGATGATTTTATCATCATGTGAGGCAATGGCCGTATAATTTCCGTTAAGAAGACTTTGCTTAATCAACTTTTTATAGTTTTCGTCTACATCATCCTTTTCGGGAAATGCCACCTCGGCGGATTCCTTGTAGGCACCCTTTACGAGACGCAGGAATGGCTTATATTGGCCAAGGTCCTCCAAATCTTTCTCTGTGCGGAATAAATATGCTTGTAGAACAGTACTTATGCAGCTGTATTTTTCTTTGAACTGTCTAAAGATATCGATTGTAGCCTGACAGCGAACTTCATCTTCCATATCGATCGTGACCATGACTTTATGTTTTTCGGCTGTATCAAGAATTTTCGTCATATTCTCAATCACTAGTTTATGATCGATATCAAGTCCTAAAGAAGTCATTTTCAGAGAAACCTGTGAATCAAGTTTTTCCCTGCTGATCATTTCGATGGTTTCGATGCATTCTGCCGTCCGTTCCTGAGTCACTTCCTTGGAATCAACGAATTCCCCAAGATGGTCGACTGTAACCGACAAGCCGCTATTATTAAGTTGTTTAATGAATTTAATGGAACTTTGGAAATCAGTTCCCCCAATGATCTTTCCAGCAGCAAAATTTCCTCCGCTTTTTTTAGCAATATTATTAAGTAGGTTATTCTTAGATAAAAATAAGAAAAAGTCCCTTGTAATGGCTTCCATATAAAGCGCACCCCCTAAGAAGATGTATTTCTTAAATTAAGCTTAAGGTTTTTCGACAATATTCTCAATGTTCTCAAAAAACAATAATTCTGTCATTTCTTTGTCGGTTTTGGACAAATGAAAAGGTTTACATTTTTTCTTGTATGCTCGGATGAAACGAAGGTTTATATTTTAACTTAAAGAGAAACGCTAGAGGTAAAGCCTTTATTAGTGAGCGATGAGGTGAAGGACATCAATGGATGCGTTTAAAAGTGGCAGCTCGACCATAATCATCCAATGCGTTATAATGAACCTTATTTAACAGAATCGGTCAATGTTCGAAGAAAAAACGATAAATGAAGCTTTCAGACTTAAAATCGGTGAAAAACCGTAAAAATAAGTGCATCGGCAAGCCGGGGAGGATAATGAATGGATGCTGTACTTGAAGAACTTAGAGAAACATCGGGATTGATAGTAGGATTAATAATGGCCCTGGTAATTATGGGTCTGATCGGTTATGCCCTTACGAATGTACATGAATCCATCGTTTCACCTGTGGTTCAGTTCATAAAGAAAATAGTCGGCCGAAAATAGCTCAAGCGGAATACATAACCTTTTGTTCCTAATCGATAACTAGCCCTTGTTAAAGAAATCCCTGCAGGGTTTGTCTAAAAGGAACAAAAGAACTGCAAGAAATAAGCATATCATCCGAAAATGAAGAAAATCCCCGCTCCTAATGGAGGTGGGGGATTTCAGACTGTAGACAAATTCGAATAATTTGCCTACAGTTTTTTTATTTAATAAACGTTCCAGTTGAATCAAAAATCCACTCCCTTTCCGCCGACTGGCTGCCAAGCCTCCTCACCGCAAGCGCCTGGACAATCTCCCGACCGGTATGATCTTTGGTGTATGTAAGCTTGAAAATTGTTTGAAGGTAATTGAAAATAACGGGATGCAGGCAATACTGGAAGATGGACAAGTGGAATCAAGGCAATGATTTTTCTTAGGAGCCTTCACAGTGGGAGAATACGCCTGGGAAGTTAAGGACATGCTGCTGTTCCAGCGAAAGGAAAGCTTGGACTAAGGGAGCATGGATAAGGTGAGTATCAACATTTAGCCCTGGCCATTACGCTGGGGCTTTTTTGTTTATAAATCAAAGTAGTCATCTGCCTTTGCGCCAGCATCTATACTTCGAACCGCCTTCATGATTTTCTTTAATACTCCGGCTGACGGCACATACTTGGGATCGCTGCAAACTCTGCTTATCGTATTTCGTGAGATTCCAGACGCACTTACAAACTCCTCTTGTGAATATCCGTGCTTATCGATGAATTTGCCGACCTTGCTTCGTGGCTTTCCCTTCCCGAATCTAAACATTTTGATAACCTCCTAGATTAATTTACTAGCAGTCTCGTCCAACTTTCACAAAAATATACGCATAGTTTCGCAAAAATTTGGTATTACGGACAAAGTAAACAATTGGATGTGTAAAATATAGGTGTGAGGTTGTCAAGGTTTCTTATACTAACGGCAGAATATGAAATATCCATTCACTATAGTAAATAATGATTAACGAAAAATGTTATAATGCATAAGGTATCAGAATATTCAAAATTTCATTGGCGTGAAAAAGGCAAACATAAATAAAAAAAGGGGATTTTTGTTTTGGCCCAGCTATGTATGGAAAGTGCGGGTGATGAAGAAGTGAATAGGGTAATTCTTTATTACCAATAAGTCGGTCTACCTTATACATTAAAGCAGCTGGAGATCAAAGGCTAACGGAAATCTATGATTTATTTCTTAAAAAGGCAGCTATCCACAAAAATTGTGAGAATCAATTAAGGCTCGATTGAAGGAAGGTGTATGGTTGAAGTGAATGTTGAATCTTTTTTTTCTGAAAACATTAAAGCGGCACTTAAGAATGATCCGCCCGGTGCATGGATGCCGGATCTGCCAGATGGCTGTATTCGCTTGAGTTCAGGCTATCCTGATCCTGCTCTCGTTCCTGCTGAGGAGCTCAAGGCAGCTGTAGCCAGACTTCTTGATGAGGAGCAGGATTTGCCGCTCCATTATCTTGGAAGTCCACGAATTGCAAAACTGAAGCAGCAAATCCAGAAAAGATTGGCAGAGCGTGGAATTTGTATTTTGGAAGAACAGCTTTTGATTACATCAGGAGCTTGCCAGGGGATTGATCTCATTGCCCGCATTCTTCTTGATGATAAAGCGGTCGTTGCGGTAGAGTCTCCCACCTATATGGAGGCTTTAGAGATTTTTCAGAACTATACGAAGCAGATTATCAGTATACCTATAGATGAACAAGGGCTCCAAACATACCGATTAAAAGAAATGCTGGATGAAAGGAAGCGTACAGGTCTAACCCTCCCGCGTTTTCTTTATACTATCCCTAGCTTTCAAAATCCAACTGGCACGACTATGACAATTGAGCGCCGGAAGCATTTATTGGAGCTTTCCATCGAGTTTGATTTTCTCATTCTAGAGGATGATGCGTACGGAGAATTATCCTTCGATAAAAATCCGGTGCCAATAAAATCTATTGATGAACGCGGGCGGGTCCTCCACGTTGGGTCTTTATCCAAGGTTGTTGCGCCAGGAATGCGGATTGGATGGATAGCAGGAGAAATTGAATTCATTAAGGCTATAGAGTGGTTTAAAAAAGATTTAGACCATCCATTTGCTCAAAGTACAATGGCTGTATACTTAGAAAACGCCGATTTTGATAAACGGCTTGACCTACTAAAAGATGTGTATCGTTCTAAATGTAATGCGTTAATCCGTTCGATGGAACAATTTCTTCCAGAATCCGTTTCATGGTATGTGCCAGATGGCGGTTACTTTGTATGGGTGAGAATTCCAGGTGTGGATACGTCGCATTTATTATCACAGTCTCTGGCTGAGGGTATTTCATATGTTCCAGGGAAATACTTTTTCTTGGATCAAAACGATGGAACCGAGTTTGTTCGGCTTTCGTTCAGTTATGCCGATGAGAAAGAAATAATCGAGGGAATTCGAAGACTAGGACAGCTTATCGCATCTTTTATTCATAGATTGACCTGAAGGGTTGTTAATTAGTTGGTCAATCTATAAGTTATTTCGATGCTTTGTTGAAAATGAATTTGAATACGCCTACTTCCTTAAAGGGGGTAGGTTTTTTATTGATAAAAGAATTCTTTATATCTGATAAGAACCACAACGGGCCTGCTTAGAAACATAAAATAAAAATGCGATGATTCAAATGATCGCCATGATCATTTCAATTCTTGAAAGGAGAGACCCGATTTTTATTCTCTTTACTAAAGTTGGGCTGGGATATTCTTGAAAAAAAGTACGTACGTCTGGGCAAAAACAAGAATGATTATGATAGTTTAAATGTTTTATATTCAATTACATATAAAAAGGTATTCACATGTTCTTCCGACCATGCAAGAAGAAGTGGCTCGTAAATTAGATGAAAGCATTAAAAAATGAGCGTTTATGGCCAAAAAAGTGCTTTTACATAAAAACCTTATCGCGGTGTTTGAAGGAAATATTAGGGGTGGCAGTGGCGGACAAATAGACAAAAAGAAAAAACCCTTGATATACAAGGGTTTCCAAGTATGGAGCATAGCGGGATCGAACCGCTGACCTCTACGCTGCCAGCGTAGCGCATTACGTTAGCCTTCCGGTAAGTCACCCGAAAAGTCAGCGTAAAGTGAGGTGTAGTAAGGGTTCGAACGCATTCGTTATTCCGTCCAATTACGAATATATTCGATATTATACGCCATAGGAGCGCTACTATACAAGGTAAACAAGCGTTACGCTGTCCGGTAAATCATGGGCGGCTTTTTTATATTTAAAGGAGGTGATCGCATGGGTAAACGAGGACCAGAACGCCAGCCATTAACGCCAATACAGAAATTCGCAGCTTTTCGGTTAGTATATCGGAATGGGTCTACGATGCAGGATATCGCAGACGAAGCCGAAGTATCACGCATGACTTTATGGAAGTGGCAACAACGGGAGGATTTCGCTAAGCATTACGAACAGGAATACCGGAATATGGTGCAGAGAATACGGATGAGTGGGCGGAGAAGAGTCCGATAGTGTAGGATAACCGGACATACTCCGAAATGCCGTCATATCAAGGGGTTCGATGGGAATAACTGGTTTACAAAATTGCACTATATACGACGTTTTTACTGCAACGTGCTCCTCGTGGACATCGACCTAAAACGTTTTGGGGCGGGTTATATATCGTAAGGTTGCACGGAGTACCTAACGGAGATAGCACCGTTAAACTCAGGTGGTTATCGTATGCAGTAGATAACGGATCAGCAGGCGGTGAGGATACGGTATAAACGCCGTTATATCAACGATGTTTAAATGAATGTATAATCGATAATCATTGCGTTTACACAAACGTTGTAACAGCGCGGTTTATGCAACGTATTAACTACCGCAAATGTCTATTATGTTAACTAGAATTGCGTTGTTCATGCAACGATATGAATAAAATTATAAAGCAATTCGCGTGCCAACGTAGGTATACGCTCGTGTATACGGGAGTGCCGACGGGTATGACCGGATTACCCCAAGGCAGGGGTCGAATATCTCTGCAGCTGCTGTATTAAAAATCCGCGCAGTAAATTTTTACTTCGGGGGGGCCTGTTAGCTGTAAAAAAATTCGCAGTAAAAAATTAAACTCGGTGGGTTATCTTATCCTCGATCCTACGCAGTACCTTCGGCATCTCCCGATTTATTTGCCTTCCACTAAACCGAAGAACAGTCCATCCGTTCTTTTTCAAATACTCATTCTTTCGCTTGTCGCGCGCCTTCTGAGTCGGTGACGAGTGATAAGCCTTTCCGTCAGCTTCTATTGCTATACGAGCGCCAGGAATCGTTATATCTATACGATAAGGGCCGCAAGGTGTTTGCGTTTCTATTTGATAGCCGTTTTGGAGCAAGGCGAGATATAACCGCCGTTCAATTGGGCTTTCGCAGTTCTTATAAGGATCGTCGACGCATACCGGCAAAGGCAGATATCGCCAGCACAACGCAATAGGCACCGCCAGCAATACGAAAAAGACAAGGTAATCGACCATAAAGTCGTACCTCCTAGTTTTTAGTCGTGCTTCTTATAACAATCGTTCACAGCTTTCGCTATTTGTTTTAGTACCGGATTTCCGGCTTTTTGCTCTGACCTATACCACTCCCGGCGCTCCTCTTTCGTCATATCCATTAACTTCGAGTGAATTATTATCTTTCCGTTCCCACTCTTAAATTCTCTTCCTTTTCCGTTAGACATCAAAGAAATCCTCGCTACGAGCGCCCGGATCAACCTGGCGTATCGCCTTCATTATCTTCTTTATCGTACCCAAAGTAGGTTCCCGTTTGTCAGCGCAAAGCTCCGATATAGTGGTCCGGCTAACCTTCGATGTCTTTATCAGCCATTCCTGCGATATTCCCCGATCATCTAGCCAGCGACCTAATTTAGAACGCGGCTTACCTCCGAATAATCCAAACATATTAATCTTCCTTTCATTCGCTTTTTAGTTCATTTATGCCCGTCGATGAAACAAGTTATACTTACCGCCGGATAAAATTATTTTCGCGGACAAGTAAATTTGGACAATCGGTGTGACATAGGCTACTAACACGAAAGCAACACAGTTGAAAAACGGTAGCGTCATGAAATCGGATGTTTTCATTTTCAATTCCGTAACAGATTCAACTTAGTTATATGAGTACACTTATACGAGCAATAAAGCTGGTGTAATAGGAATCCGAAAACCTGTTAAGAAAGGACCGGCGGGAGAGAGTTGGGAGGGAGCGCGAGGGAGGGTAGGGACTATTCAGACAATTCAAATAAACGGAGATGAGCGAAATGTTTAGAAAACAACAGCTAGAAGTAATCGACTTCAAAACATTCATGGCGGGTAAATACCGGAAGCCGAAGAGCCTCATAATTACAAGCGTGTATAGTTTCATGCCGTCCATTACGGTTAGTAGCTTTTTTTCGCCAGACGTAGCCGGCATATATGCGGTTGTATTGGGCGTATTTGCTATCGGCATGTTATCGCACGGTTTAGAGGTTTACGCAGCCAGTTCGGGCCGTGAATCGCTTGCTGAGGCGATAGAAACGGTAACGAGGTTAGCTTTTACGATTGGCGGATTTAGCTTTATCGGATATTTTCTACTATCGCTATAGGGGGCGGAATGATGATAAAAGAATTTCTTTATAAATCGAAAGCTAAAGCCGAATTAATCAAGGGGTTTCGGAGTGCGGGGCTTCATAAGACGTATAAAAGTAAAGGCGGAAGCGAGCGCACCATATTTCCGCAAATACACGACATACACCTCGACAAAGTAAATAAGACGCTCCGATATACATTTACCTTACTTAACGGAATGGATCCGAAGGAAGTAAAAAAGAAGGAGTTTGTCTTCCGACAGCACTTTGGCCGGTCAATTTCCCTTGAAGGCGATTTAAAGAAATACGTTTTGACCATTTACGCGACCTCAATGCCGAAGGAATTGCCGTACAAAGTCGAAGGGGTACGCGAAGCTGTTTCGCCATTTACCCTCGGGATTATTTGCGGTAAGGACCGAAACGGGCAGTATAACGCGTTCGACTTATTAAAGCAGCCGCACATTCTAATCGCTGGCGAAACTGGCTCGGGTAAATCCACTCAACTACGTTCTATATTAACGACGCTTATCCTCACTAAAAAACCCTCGGAACTAAAGCTATACCTCGGCGATTGTAAGAAATCGGAGTTCCATATTTTCCGCAAAGTGGAGCATGTCCAATGCGTACTAAGTAGCGCCAAGGATATCGCCAGAATGTTACGCGGTATTAAAAAGGAGCTCGACGAAAGGAGCGAATTGACGGAGATATTCGAAGTTGGCCACGTCGACGACCTTCCGTCCGAGCACCGGCGGCCTTATTTAGTCGTATGTATTGACGAATTTGTTATGCTGAGGAAGAACGACGAGATTATGGATATCCTTACGGAATTAGTGGCGATTGGTCGGACGCTTGGAGTCTTCGCTATTCTTTCGATGCAACGCCCGAATGCTAAGGTACTCGATACGACAGTACGCGCTAACTTAACGGTGAGTATGGGCTTTAAGCTTCGCGATAAAATGGAGGCACGCATCGTAAATACGCCAGGAGCGGAGGCACTCGAAGTTAGCGGACGCTTCATAATGAACAGCGATAAACTTTACGAGCTGCAGGCGCCATATCTTACGATTAAAAAGGCGAAAGAACTTCTTAATCCGTTCATGGTGGCGAAGGGGACCGTTAAGGAAGTTACGCCAGAGGAACCGACCGTAAAGGGATTAACGGAAAAGGACGTGTTTAACGATGTCATTGACTAACCGTGATAAGCAGATTATTAAAACGCTTGATAAATTTAGGGTTATGGATCGCGATAGTATTTCGGAGCTATTCTTTGCAGGGTTAAAGAATCCGAAGTACGCGGCGAATAACGTCTTGCTCCGACTACACAGGGACGGAGAGATACAACGCTCGACCGCATTTATTCCGTATTGTTATTTCGGTCCTAATGTTCAAATTAAGCAACAAAGCCAGAAAATTTCTCATTTCTTAGCGATATTAAACGTTTATAAAGAGATGCTGAGGCTTGGCGAGCTGGAATCGTTTCTCGTAGAACCAAAATACGGAAAGAAAAAGGACGGATGCTGCGAGCCGGACATATACGCACACTTTCGGCGGACTCCGTTTTTTATCGAGGTACAGAAAACTGTTTACTCTATGAAGCAAATGGACGAAAAGCTCGAGCGTTATTGCCAGCTTTACGAAAGTGAAGCCATAGCTAAGCCCTTTCCGCATGTCCTAATATTATCGGATCAGCGTTACGCAATAGACAACAATTACGCCTTTAAGATATTTCAAGCAGAATCATTTAGGGAGTTTGTAGCGTCGCTGAAAAGTGAGCCGGCGCCCGTGAGCAAGCCAAGTGAACGTGGTGTGCGGATCGTTGTAAAATAAAAAAAGGCATTGTTAAACTATAATTGTAATGTTTGAACAAATAAAAGAGACCACTTATTGTGGTCTTCTTTAGTCCATCATAGAACTAACGCACCCGTTTACAAGACTTCACCAATCTTTTCTTTACCTTAATCTAATTCCTTAAATGTGTTGAGCATTACAAAAAGACGCCTTCTTATTAAAGAAAAGCTCCCTTTAATTGAATAACGGAGCTTCTATTAGCTTGTTTAGCCGTACAGACCGTGGTTATCGGGCCATTTAGACCGGAGCTGCAGACCCTTTAGGGCGCCCCAAAACATGCTCTTGATCTTAAACCTATAGAACAAAAATAATTTCATGAAAATTTTCTAAAGTTTTATTCTAGTAAAGATAGACCAATCTTTTGGTGGCCTACCTCTTGCTAAACGTGAGGTCATAAGTACATACCTGAACCAAAGGTAAGTATCAGAAGTTACATAGCCACCCTTAGCAGATATTAAGGCAATCTTATCATTTCCCAATTCCATGATTTCAAAGGTTTCCCAAGCCCCTATATTATCTACAGTAGCTGTTAAGATGGCACCCGCCCATCCTCCTTTCTTCGCGATTATGAATTTATTATTGTACGCTTTTAAAGCAACCTTATTATGTCCTAAATGGATAAATTCAAACTTTTCCCACTCACCTATTTTATCTCTAGTAAGTGTTAAACATATTTCATCCGTCCAAGATACACTATCAGCACATACATATTTGCTATTGTGTCCTTGTAATGCAATTAAGGTTCTAGTCTTTGGATAAAAAACTTTTGCAAATATCATATCCATTTCTGACAAGGTAGTGTTCAATACAGTTGAAAAGTCGCCTATAGTAATTTCTTCAGGAACTTGATAACACATTATAGAATATGGATCAAACGGACCGTAATTATTTTCTGATGCGTTAAGTACGTTGAGAACATCCTCATTAGTCTTTTCTTTAGAATAGTTTCTAGGGGGATATGCATAATACGCATATGTCTTAGCACGATCCCAAGGAATTTGAGCATTTGGACTTTGATGTTCATGTTGAAATCCTAATGCATGACCAAATTCATGGAGGACAAAATATGAGAAATCTCTATCAGAAGACGTAGCGTCTAACAAAGCAAAATTCATGGTGGGTTCATTTTGGTCTTTTACAGTAAGACAACCATTTCCAATGTGAGATGTAGAATACCCCTTATTAAAGCTAATTCTTATTTCCGCGGGATTAAAGTTTCCAAATTCAAATTTAATATTTGCGTAGTTTTCCCATTCATGAGCATATTTCTCCACTTTCTCTTGAACAGCTTTTTCTCCGTTTAAGAATCGTACTTTTATTGTCCTTCCGTTCTCCCAACGATATTCTTTCGATATTATCATTTATTATTAACCACCTTATGTCTCGGAGCTTACTAAAAGGATTTGTAATTTCTAGTTTTTTATACATCACTAGCAACCATATTTTTCCTTCCCGCCCAAGCATTACTTATTCAAGAATATGGCCCTATTGTTGAATAAGAGCTAAAGACGATTCTTCCACTAAACTGCCCCGTTAGTTCATCAATAAAATCAACAACACCCTTTAACGAGCAATAAAAAAGGATGCCGGGTTTATTCCGCATCCTCTTTCTTTTCGATAAATTCGACTACCTCACTTATTGAGCAATCCAAGTATTCGCAAATTAACGCAATCACATCTAATGCTACATATTCCCCGTTTGACATTTTAGCCAACGTAGACGGTGAAATACCTAGGTCCTTCTTTAAGTCAGTTCTATTCTTATCCCTCTTTATAAGTGTAATGTCCATCGGTTTATAGGAAGGGACAATACTTTTAGCTTTTCTTCTTTCGCGTTTCTCTGCCATCTTCAACACCTCTTATTCCTATTATATACATAAAGTAGCTAATACTAAATAAAAAGTTCGATAAGTTGAATATCTTTTATATTTATAGTTGACTTTAATTATTAAAGGTTGTATATTAAGTACAAGAAGTCGAACTAATAATCCGAAAAATAAAATATTGGAGGCGATTATATGAAAAACGCTAAAAAAATTACCGTAACTTACTTATTTGAGGGAAAGATTTATCCATCAGAAAATACTCCGGGCCTTCTTTTATCAGGCAATAAAGTTTTCGTGACTCACGAAAGGTTAGCTGTTTATAAAGCAACTCCTACAAGCGATCCGAACGTTTATCTCGTTAATTTGGACGAAAATGACAAGGATTATTTAATGAATTCGGGTCCAGTCATTGAAGCTATAGGCGTTTGAAACCGAAAAGGTAAATAAACGGCGCGGCAACGCCGTAATTAAGACAGGATCACGGCAATGACCAATCGAACGGAACGCCTGTCATGCTGCAACGTGGCGGGCATTGAAAAAGAACGGTTCAGGGCAATTAGGCGGGCCCAAGAGCCGTTTTTTTATATCATAACAGGAACCAATGTTCGTAACATTTTATTTCTGGTTAAGGTGCGCGAAGTCAAAATCGAAAACTGTACTGTACGGTAAGGGCCAAATTTTCGAAAAAGCTGCGCGGTTTGCCTTCCTGATTCTTATTCTTTTATAGGGAGTAAATATTTGATGTCCGGTTTCCCTTCCTGCCGCCTATTATCTTTTAGATAGTCAATTTGTACTGTCCCGTTTCCGGACCTATGACGTCATAAATTACGTAAGGTTAAAAATCCTAGAAAAGGCGTCCGGAAATGAATGCTCGCGCGACAGAATATTTGAGGAGAATGTCCGAAAGGGGGTGTTCGGGAGGCATACGTATAGAATGGTGCGCTAAATGGTCTTCTCACGTGACTTTAATTTATATAAGGTATAAAACTTTCGAAAAAGCTGCGAAAAAAGGCAAGCTCGCGCGTCAAACAGTGTAGGCGGAAAAATTCCGCGAAATTTAAGGAGGAATCGAGATGGAGAACAGAAAGATTTTTGACAAGCGCAATCCAACGAAAGGGGATCGCAATTTTATCCCGTTACCCAGTGATGCACGCCACTATGTTCACCATGAGCGTATGAGCGCCGAAAAGCTGTTTTTGTATGCGTTGATAATCGACTACTACAATCCGATTGAAGGGCACGCATTTCCTAGCATCGAAACATTGGCACTCAAATACGGTAAGGCACCTGACACAACAAGCCGACATTTGGACGATTTGAAGGCAGTCGAGTTGATTGATTTTCCGGAAAAGGGTTATTACGTACCACTAGTTCCGCTAGATGAGGAGGCTTTCTATCGGGAATTTCCGGCAGCTTGGGAACTGTATCAGAAAAGTTATCAGCGATGCGAAAAAAGAAAGCAGGAAGGTCGAGATCGTATGCGGCAATGGAGGTTGGAGAAAGGGTACGCGGAATGATGGACTATGGTACACCTAATCATCAAGGGTACGAAAGGTGTTACTTAGGTGTTAACTAGATTTATCTTAACGAGATTTAATAACAAGATTTAAAAAGATTGCGCCCCTACTAACGTAGGAACGCCAAGGGGCTGTATTTATTAATATCTTATTCGTAAAAAAGGAAGTTCAACAGAACAATAAAGAGTTAATGCGTACACCTAATTGACCGCGTAACCGCAAAAAGGGGTGAGTATTATTGGAAAACGCTAAAATCAGAGAAATGATTAAATCGGACCCAGAAGGCCTTATCGATGTAATTGAGGAACGCGTCAAAAACATTAACTATTTAGAGGACCCGCGCCGGAATGACCTGCTGGACTATATCGCCGCAAAGGTTAGCAGTCAAGTTACGCCATATCTTCGCCTGGCACGTAAGGCTAGACGTGGACATTATCCGAAATGGGTCGAGTTTCAAGAATTGCTGGTGTATTTCGGCGTCTCGGAAACGCTAACCAGGGCGAACAACTACGGGCCGATGCCGGAAAGGGTTAAAAATCATTGGGAGTCGGAACGTGCTCTCGCATTGGAGGATTATATATTCTTTTTCAACGAGTTGCACAAAATAGAGGACCATAAAAAACGTAGGCTATTCGAGGAGAGTTTCGGTGGGTGGGCACGGCCTGCATTACGGTATGCCTTCGAAAAAGCAGACGCGGATAGGTCCGATAGAGAATTAGTTTCGTATATTAGTAAGGCGTTTTATACGTCTTTCCTCGAAGCTAGGGCGAAAAGCCGGGGGATGAACCGCAGGAGGGTTAACGGTAAGTGGGAATATTATTACGTTAAAGAAGTGAACGATTTCGATTTCACTGATAACGATGTGATGCAGTGTATTTTTCAGACAAACGGTAATTTTCCGGACTTGTCGGAAATGGCTCCACTTCTAACTAAACCGCAAGTAAGGCTTTTAATAAATCTAAACAATATAATCAGAGATGACGTTTCACAGTTAACAGAGGAAGAATTCTACGCTAAATACCCGCACAAGCGAATGAATTATCGCCAAATTTCAAAGGAAATGGGTGTTTCTTATGATTCATTTGTTAAAAACATTCAAAGGATGAAAGCTCGTTTACGGAAATAGTTGTCCAATATTAACCTATACTTAAGGTAAGTGGGGAGAAAGGGAAATGCAATCATTTATTATTTAATATTTTATAAGTAGCGTTCCAAGGCTTAACGGCCATGGGCGCTTTTTTGCGTTAACTAAATTTAAGCGGAGGTGTGTGATGGAATTGATTACTGTTACTGAATACTACGGCAATAGTTTTGTTTCGGAAAGGCAGGCGTATTACATGGGCCCCGGACAAATTGAGTATATACCTGAGAAAGAAGCGGAAGGAGAAGGGGAAATCGAATGAATCAACGCAAAGTAAAATCAATGCGAAGTAAATTATCGCGCCTTGCAAAAAACGAGTGTGCTAGTTACAAAGACGAAGCATGCGCTGTTCAACGTTGTGGCCAGTGCATCGTCGCGATTGAAACGGATTCAATGCCTGGGAATGTTTGCGGCTATTTTGTTCGATCAGTATTGCCAGCAGTTCCGGAGCTTCATGCCGAGTATGTAGATACTTTTCCGAAGGGACACGCTCTCCGTAATGAAAAACCGAAGTTGTCAGATTGCAAACGGTGCGGAGAATCGTTCGAAAAGCGAGGTAACGCCGCGAAGTATTGTGATGATTGTCGGGCGCTAAATGACCGAGATAAAGCTAGGGCTAGAAAGCAAAAAGAAAGACGTCAAACGTCACGGAATTGAGACGCTGGAACCCTTGATATGTAAGGCTTTATAAATGCAAAAAACGAGTAACGGCTATAAATACCCTATTTGTCGGAGTTATACACTTTAAAAGCGTGACAGGAGGGAATTGCGAATGTCTACCGAGAAACAACTCGAATACCTAGAATTAATCTCAATATCAAAGGCACTTCTCGAAGGACAGGCGATTCTTAACGAGATGGAAGGCATGGAGCCAGACGTTGCTTTCATAGATAAGCAGCACCGGAGTATCGCCGAATACACTCGCAGAATCACTGAAATAGAATTTAAAAAACCAAACCAAAGAAAAGAGGAATTTTAATGACAAACTTACAATCAATTAGAGAAAAAATCGAGCAGGCTTACGACTTGAAACACGCTTCAACAGGAGTTTATCGCAAATGGCAAGACGAATACCGAGTTGAGGTTAATAAGATTAGTAAAAATCGCAATTTAACGGACAGTGGGAAATTCAAACTGAAAGAATTATTGGCCGAAAGGAAGACCGTTGAGCTCATGAAAATCTCTAAGGTTCAGCAGGACCAATATCGCAGTCTCCTGAGCGAAGCGCAAAAGGAAGCCAGAAAGGTTGCCGACTCAAAGCCAGACGTGGTAGATAAAGCGATTGCTGAAAGATTCGACAAGTCATTCTGTGAACTTAAAACGGCAGTTATGCTGGCAACTCCGGAAAAGGCGGTCAAAATCCTTAATGATTTCGTAGAGGGAACAGAAGAGCTAGCGTTAGTTGATAAGGTACGTGCTGAGTTTTCTTCAATCATTGCGCCAGTTGTCGGGCAGGCCAAGCAAGAGGACAAAAATAAACTTGTCGATTTGTTTGAGCATACTCAGCGCAAAGCAAAAGGTGAAGAAGTAATCGAAGCTGAGCAACTTATGGAGCGAGCTCAGGGAATGAGTGGCGAGAAGTTTTTCGGCCTAGCCGTAATGGAAAGAGTGATTGAAGTCCACGCAGAAGCCAAGAAATATCTAAACGACCCGGACGCTTTCTTCGAGGAATACCCTGGCACCGAGCGATTAAATACTGCGATGCGTACTGAGGAAGAAGTAATTTTGGAATCTGCAAGCGAAGTCGATTAAACGGCTGCCCTCGGGTGGCTTTTTTATATAAACCGAAAAAAGGGAGGAGTGAGTTTATGAGAGAAAAAGGCAATCGAATCGAGCCAGCTCGCCAAGGAAGTGGAAAAGGTAATAAAACGTTTACCTTCCCGACTTTCCAAGTTGGCCTTGTAGTCGGGTGTAATGGCGGATCGCTTACGTTCAAACTTTATACGGAAGATAACAAGATTGAAACATTCACATTAAAAAACCTTGAAAAGTTCGACGAAAACACAATGCGATTTAAGAAACTAGAAATAGTCGCGGGCGCTACAATCGCCTGGTACTTCATATCAAAGGAAGACCTTGACACGAGAGTGTAGGGCGCCCATTATACGGGCGTTTTTTTTTCGTAAATAAAATGGGGCGGGTTTGATGAGTAGCGATAAGCATATGAATTAAGGACTGCATAAATGGGACACGAAAGATGGCGTCTTGCGTGTGGCTTTTAACGATGATAACTTCGGAAAGATCGATTTACCATTGAATGTATTAAAAATATATAACAAGTTACTTTAATACTTACTGGTAATATAATGTCATTAGAGAAGGTGTTCTAATTGAAGGAAGTTAAACGGATTGCTAAAGCAGGAGAAAAAATAAAAGTGATTAAATTTAGTTGTCAAGGATGGGGCAAAACACCTTATGAGGTCGGGAGTGTATGGATTGTAAGAGAATCAAGGGAAAATCCTTATGGAATAACTTTTTGTGAAGGAGCAAACGGATTTATATGGAATGATTGCTATGTAGTATTAGAATAAACCCCACTTGATTATTAACCCATAAATCAGTGGGGAGTTATTTACCAAGGTAGGCCTGATGGGCTTATTTTTCTGTAAGATAGGCCTAAACCTTGAATTTTTTTTATTAGTTCCTTATTTGGGAATGGATCTGCAATGTAGACTTTAGTTCTTTTAGATAAAAGACTTAAAAAATAATCAATTTCAAATCTATCTACATCCCAATAAGAACAGCCGACAATAACAAATGTGTCTAGTTCTTTCACTACTTTAGAGTACATTTCAAACATTCTTCTGACCCAAGAAAGATGCATTTGAATGTTATGTAATGAAGGCGAGATAATATCAGCTTCTATTCTTGGAGTTAACCACTTGGATTTAGGTACTATATGTACCATTTGTGCATCATTTAAGGTAGCACTGACACCCCATGGATTATCCGTATGAATCATATTACTCGGTAAATCAAAATCGATTGACCCATGAGGTTTAATTAAGGGTATTCGTTTATAGAATTCATTTGTTCCTACTCTAAAAAAGTCGGCTCCTGCTAAAGAAAAAGCATTTTCTAAAAGTAAATCGTAGTTGAAAGAAATAGCAAAAGATAATTTAGATTTATTTTCATGTAACCATTGAACCCATTTCCAGTTAGATAGATCGAATTGTTCAACTTTTAATTGGAAAACAGAGTATGCCATAGCTAAGAATCTACGAAGTTGGACATGGGAATCTCTAGCAATTTTATATTTAGGATCCCGCAGAGAATCAAATTTTCCCGCATTAATTAATGCACGTTCCTCTTCTTCTATGTCTTTGAAAGCTAAGATATATTTTTTTATTGCCTCAAAATCAGATAAGTCACTACCGAATAACTTTTCTTTTATGTGTGGTAAGTGATCCATAAAGTCATTATCGTAACTAATGTCAAGGGAATTAAAATTTCTTAGTGGGAATGATGAATGAAGGCCTAATGGAACAGTGAAGTCTAACGTAAATCCATTGCCTACTAACAAAGCGAATTTTTTCAAACTTTATCACATCCTTATACAATAATTACAATTATAACCTAGTTTTGGCGGTATATAGATAACTATTTCATTAGTCTGATGCAAAGAAAATAAAAAATATTTAGTTCAACAAAAACCAAGCCGCCTGCCACCACGGACCGGTTTTTTTGCGTTGCCCGATGAACGCTAGTCATGGCTAACCTAGCGAAGAGGGTAAGTGCCTTCTGAGATTGACGTCCGTTCCCCTGTGGGCGTCTTTTTTTTGTAATAAATAGGTCGTCGACAGCCGTAGCTCATCGCTGGACACGAATCAAAATACTGCGCCGAACTCAATTAAGTATAGGACGTACAATACGAAAGGTGGAAAAAATAATGAATGATGAAATGAGAGCTTCCCGTGCACGTCGGACTGTTGAGTTTGGGATATTAATTAATCGATTGATTAAACATAAGGGCAAAATATCAAAGCCGGTCATACGCCAGCTTGCGAAGTATAAACGACAGTTTGAAGCTTCCGCAAATGACAAGATACTTGGCGAAATTATTCAAGCACACTTAAAAGTCCTGGCGGAAGTCGAGCTATACGTAAAAGCACGCAACGCAGGCGACGAGATGGGCGAAAAAGGTCATTTAGACGAATCAATACGACTATGGGACGAAGGCGATGTTGTTACAAATAGGATAGTGGAGGAGTTGAGTTAGATGGATTTAAAAGCGAAAATCAGTCTCATAGATAATATGACGAAACCGATTAGCCAGATTTCGAAGCAAATGCAGACGTTTCAAAAACAGACTGAGTACGCAAGTAAAGGCGTAAGTAAAATGAGGTCGAGTATATCGAGCTTCACTTCGGGATTAGGTGCGACTGCGGCCGGTATTATAGGCGTTGTTGGTGCGCAGAAGGCGCTTAACGCTACGATCGGTGAAGCGATGAAGCTTGACTATAACAAGGTCAGTTTGGAAGCGATGTTTCGTGGAGACGCGAAGGCAGCGCAAGAGCTTTCCGACTTCATTCAAAACAAGGCGGTCAATAGCGTCATGACCTACCAAGATGCTTTATCATCGACGCAATCCTTTGCAACGTTAACGAAAAACACCGGTGAGATTAAAACGATGGTTAACCTTACTGAACGCTTAAGTTATCTTAATCCTATGCAAGGCTTTGAAGGAGCTGCGTTCGCGATTAAAGAAGCTCTTGGCGGTGATTTAGTATCCTTGAAGGATCGTTTTAACCTTACGAAAGACCAGGTGCAACCGTTGAAAGATGCGGCCAATCAAGCCGAGAAGTTAAGAGCCCTCGACGCAGTACTTTCAGATATCGGGATTGATACGCAATATCTTGGAAAGGTAAACGATACAACCTATGCCAAGTGGAATAAGCTCGTTGACTCTACGAAGCAATTCCTCGTAGGTCTTGGAGAATCCGCGTTGAGTTCAGTGGGCCCGTTTATCGACAAGTTTACGACTTTTATGGAAGGTAAAGAGTTCGCAAATTTCAAGATAAAGGCGGAAGAAACCTTCAGCTCAATAATTTCAAAAGCAATAAGTTTCGCAACAACGATAAAAGACAACTGGACACCAATTAAAGAAACGGTGATTGCTCTTAGTGGAGCCCTCGTCGTACTAAAAGCCGGCTTTGTCGCAATGTCTGTCATTGGCACAGTTACGAAGATGATGAACGCTTATAAGATAGCGAATGTCGGGGCCACAACGGCTGCGGCTCTTTTTAATGGCGTGCTTTTAGCGAATCCAATCGGATTGATTGTCATAGCTCTTGCGGCCTTAACGGCAGGAATTATTTATGTATACCGTAACTTCGACACGGTCAAGGCGAAAGCGATTGAACTCTGGAATAAGTTCGGATATCTAAAAGGCGCAGTTCTAGCGCTACTTGGACCATTCGGATCCATCGTTTCTGCAGGCGTAGCTATTTACCAAAACTTTGATACCATTAAGTCGAAAGCCGGTACGATGGTCAACTCGGTTATTTCCGGCGTTAATAAAATGATCGGAGTCCTTAATAAGATACCAGGCGTTAACATTCCGATTGTACCGAAAGTTAACTGGGGTAACATCGCAAGCGCTCCGGAGTATAGCGCAGCCAGAGGACAAGGGCGACAAACGTCACATGCGGGCGGTCTGTCACGCGTTCCTTACGATGGTTACGGCGCCAGTCTTCACAAGGGCGAACGTGTCCTGACTAAACAGGAGAATAAGGCGTACTCCGGAAAAGGTGGCGGAGGAAATACGTACCAATTTAACGTTACATTGAACGGAGCGGGCTCATCAAAGAAAGACGCTGATCAATTATTTGATTACTTTGTTAAGAAAGTAACGCAGGCCGGACTTTCGGGTGCTTAACAATAACGGCCGGCTTTCGGGCTGGCTTTTTTCAAATATGAATTAGAAAAATGTTCTTAGAGCAGCTCGTGATTTAGGTAAAAGAACAGGAGGGGAATTAGGCACAAGTATAAATAGGTCGTTAGGATTCCTAATAACATAGTCTTTCAATCTAAACCCTCTACCCTCAATAGCCGTATCGCCAGGCTTACCGATAACGACAATAGGCTGGCAACCATTTTTACAAATGTAAAAAGTCTCTTTGTTTTTTTCGTGAATAGTACATTGACTTAGTAATTGGGATTCTTCACATGTAAGACACTTTGTTTTAAGAGAGGTGTCTGTAATTTTTACTAAACCAGGAACTGTAATTCCGGCATTAATAAGGGCATCAGCAGCTCGGACTATTTTAGGGAAGAATGAGCACCCGAGGAGCGCTAATGACAAGCAACCTAACCATCGGTATTCAGTTTCAGTTTTGTTAGATAGGCCCGCATGAGCACCCTCTCCGTGAGAAAGCTTCATGAAACTGAAAATGTAATTAGCTTGTTCAGTAGTTAAAACTTTAGCATTTTGGAGTTCTTGACGAGCTTTTCCGCCTTTTTTTGGTTTGTTTAGAATTATTAAACACAAATCATTGAAAAGGGACTCTAAGAAGGTTCGCATTTGACCATTTGCTGCTTCCCAATTTTTTTGGGCTATTAATTTCGGTATGTCCTCAAAATGTTTTAATGTAGTCCCTAAGTCTCTTTCTTTAAGAGTTGATGTAATTTGAGAAATTATTTTATCCACATCTTCACTCCCTTTTCCATTTTATTCTATTGTACAATCTTTTGGATTGTATTTAATAGTCTATTACTCGCTTAGTAAAATTTTTTTATCTGAATAGGGAACGTGTGTTCGTGTTATAATATCATTATCCATAGCGAAGGGAATGACGGAAATGACAATACGTGACCGCGGAAAACTAAAGTGGGCACCGGCCGCCTTTCTACCGGAATATACGAAGATGCTGCGTGAATTGGATAGGGATTATTACCGCCAACAAAAACCGATTATTGACGAGTTTCAATTTGATGAGTTCGACCAGCGGATTTGCTACTCAATGGAATATGATTTTGCGGTGAAGATTACGAAGTGGGTGGACGGCTTTAATTACGAAATTGTTGGACGCGTTCATTACGTCGATCCTATAAAAAAGGAAGTACGGCTTAAAACGGAAACTGACGAAGTAGAACGTGTTAAGATGTCGGACATAATTGCGGTGGAGGTACTTGAGTAGGTTTATAGAAGAAAGGCGGCCGCAATGACCGCCCTGACTACCGTTTAATTTTACGTGGTTTATTTAGTTTATCGGTAACTAAGTTTAACGCTGAAAACTGTTCGTGCTGAATCGTGACAGCTTGGCGTGATAAATGCGTATATTTCATCGTCATACGAAGATCGCTGTGACCAAGTATTATTTGAAGACTTCGGATATCTCCACCGTTTTCAAGGAATAACGTCGCAGCAGTATGTCGAAATAAATGCGGATGGACCTTCTTCTTTATTCCGGCAATCTTTACGTATTTAGCGAGTCGGTGGCGGAAGTGATTTGGCGTAAGTGGTTCACCGTAGTTAGCGAGGAAGATATACTCGCTTTCAAATTCGGCGACCTCCGACAATAACTCCTTCATTAATCGCGCTGTTAATTTCGATATATTCAAGAACCGGCCTTTGCGCGTCTTTGTAATTTCCGGCCGCAACGTTATCGTCCGGCTCGAGAAATCAACATCGGTAACCTTTAGTGAGAGTATTTCGTTTATCCGCGCCATCGTATCGGTAAGTACGTTCATTAATACGTAATCCCTAAAGTCGGCATAATCACGTTGCTCAGGCGCATTTAATAACGCCTTCAATTCGTCGACCGTTAGGATATCGATTACTTTTTCGCTCTGCTTAATACTGCTAACGTCCTCGAACGGATTTTCTGCGACTAAACCTTCCGTAACCAAGAATCGAAAGGCGGTCCGCAGTATCTTAAGGATATCGTTTGCTGTCCGTGGAGATAACCCGCGAACCTTATCGGCATCCTTCTTATACTTATGTCCGTCAAATTGAACGCGATCGTTGAGCAGCCAGGTCGAGAAGTCACGACAGACGTCCGTATTTAATTTCCGGGCATCATCGCTGCCAAGGAACTCCGTTAATAAGTTGAATGCGTGCTGATACCTCCATATTGTAGTATCCGCTAAACCTTCCGACTTCTTAACGCTCTTTACTTTTTCGACAAGTACTTCGAGTGAATACTGCTTGCTCTTGGCGGCAGATACCCGCGTGCCTTTTACTTTCTTGCCTCGTCTATTTTCCGAGTGCATAACAAAAAACGCCCCCTTATTAAGTCACCGTAAAGTGAAGGAATAAGGAAGCGTTACGCTGTGCGATATATGAGCGTTACGCAGCGGCTGTGATAACCGTTTCGAAACGTTGATATACCGCGGATATGGAGCATAGCGGGATCGAACCGCTGACCTCTACGCTGCCAGCGTAGCGCTCTCCCAGCTGAGCTAATGCCCCGAATTGAGGTACAATAATTATTTTATCGGATTTTGGTGAAAAGTCAATATTAAATATGAGATTTTTGCAAAAATGATAAAAAAACCGTTTGAGGGCAAGTCAAACGGATCAGACTATAGACTCGATGAATCGAGTTAACCTACAGATTTTTTGTTTATACGATTGAGATGTAAAAGACCTGCCGCAAAATGTAACCATTACACCAACGGAATCGAAAGAAAGGAGGGAAGGTTCTTTTCATTGGCTTTTCGACATTAGAGCTGCAGCCAGCTGTCATTAAAGGCAAAAAATCATTACCGCTAAATGAACTGAATTTGAGATCATGTTAATACATCTCTGGGTATATTTTTTCATCTGTTCAAAAATAGCAACGGTTTTTAGGTGTTCTTTGTGCCACTTTTTAGCGTTCCTGATTCCTTGTTCTTGCGCTTATTCCTCAAAAATCTTTTTCTTCAATACATACCAGACATTATTGACGCCTTGCCCATTTATATCACCTGCCTGTTTATCTTTCACATAGTAATAAAGTGGGTGCCCTTTATATGTTGTTTGTTTTTGTCCGTCATCTCTTATGATTGTTATAAAGTCTTTTTTGGCGAATCCCTTATTAGAGATGATGTTATCTGCATGGAATGGCGGCCAAATTTCAAGACATTGGCCTTTGCAATTACTGAAACTATAATCATCTTTTGTGAAATAATAAAGTGTCATTCCGTCTTGATCTGCTACATACTTCCCTGCTTCGTCAGATTCTAGTATTTTAAGCTTATATTTTTTTGGCTTATCCTGAATTATATCCGTGATGGTATATGTTTTAACATCAACACGTGCAATGGAGAGATCCCGATTTAATACATAAGCCTGATCCCCATCATGGCTAAAGACAATTGCTTGCCTTGGTTCTTTGAACCCCCCAATTGTTTTAACTACACGGTGATCAGTGACATTGATCACGTCAATCGTATTATCAGCTTTGTTGCTTGCAAAAAGGAGTTTACCATCAGGCGATAGAGCCGCGCCGTATGGCTCACGTCCCACTTTGATTTCACCCTTTATATTACCGTCTAGCGTATCAACTTCGGAAATACTGTTGCGTCCGCTGTTGGCGGCATATAATGTTCCTCCATCAGCGGTAATCGAGATTCCGCGAATACTGGAGAACCCTGTAATTTCACGAATGATTTTTTTAGTGGTGGCATCAACGATGGACACTTTATCTCCTTGAAAGTTCGTGACAAAGATATATTTTCCGTCCGAAGAGACTTTAATGCCTTGCCTTGGTTGGGCGAAACCGGTAATGACGTCAATCGGTTTTCGTTTTTCCAGATCCACGACCGTGACGGAATTGTGTGCTTGATTGTTCACATACAATGTCTTACCATCCGGACTGACAGCAGTCCCAAATGCACCTGGACCAACGACAACTTCATCTTTCAAGGTGAGATTTTTTAAGCTGTAAAAACGAAGCGTACCGAGCGTACTGTCTGAGACGACAAACTCCGAGCCACCATCAATAAACACGATGTTTCTCGGTGAACCGAAGCCGTCGATCTTTTTGCGCAACTTGCCTTTGGTAAGATCATAGACCAGGATGGATTGTTCACGACTATCCGATACAATCGCTATTTGCTCGTCTGGACTTACGGCAAGGGAATTGTTGGTGATGTGGGTGTCAAAGCCTGTCGCTAACTCTTGGCTTTTATCTTTAGTAGAAGAAGCACCTATTACATTTGGTATAAAAACCACAAATAGTAAGGGTATAATCCATATACTTTTTAACTTCATTTTTTTAAACATTACTCACCTCGGGAAAATTATTTTCTTGATAATTGTTTATATCCCTGTCAATATCTTGCTGGTTGTCCTAACCACCTTCCTTTAAAATGTTTAATCAAGCCGGAGTTTGTTCTTTCACTATATATAAACGTATAAAGAATGATATCGGTTTGATTATTTTGAAATAAATGTATAGAGTGGACCCCTATGGATTAGGCCACAGTGAAGACACGTAACACTAGACTTTCTCACTGACCGATGATAGTAAATGTCCATATATGCATATTAGGTGTTAGATTCTGATGTTAGAGATAAAACCTGAGGATTGCGGAAGTTTCGATTGGTTTATGCAGGCAAGACTTAGCCATTAATTTAAAAAGATGCCCAATTGGACTTGCTAAGGGTCAAAAATGGTCTAACATAGTGGACTCGTATAGGCTCAACCTCTTAATATTGAGGAAAATTCAAAGAGAATTTCAAAAGGGGTTCGGAATTTTTAATTCCGAACCCCTTTTATTAGTGAACCGTTTGAGGGTAATCAAACGGTTTTTTAATTATGCATTTTCGATCTCTACCCTTTCAATCTCCTTAAGGTTGGAAACGGTGTAATACACTTCCGATGTTCTGACTTTATGATCGACCAGTACTTTAAGTGTCAAAAGGTGATTGTCATTTGCGACATCTTTGATTCTAAGGTTTTTGATGAATATTTTTTCGTCTTTGATTTTTTTCAGTACGACGGCAATGTCATCTTTATTTTGTACGACCAGCTGCAGAAAGATTTCTTTTTGCCGTAACTTCATCGGTCCGAGCCAGGTGACGATTGCGGGCACCAATTCGACACTTATGATCAATAGGATGACGCCCGCTATGGCCTCGAGGAAAAATCCAGCTCCAACGGCGATTCCGATTCCCGCAGCTCCCCAGATGATGGCGGCTGTCGTTAAACCGGATATGCTGTTGTTGTCCCGCCGGAGAATGACGCCAGCACCGATAAAGCCTACGCCAGAAACGATTTGGGCCGCTAGACGCAAGGGATCCATTGTGATATTTACGTCATCGCTCCCCGGGAACTTATAAGCGGATTCCATGGAAACGATCGTTAATAAACAGCTCACGATTGAAATGACCAGGCTTGTTTTTAATCCTACGGGTTTTCGTTTCATTTCTCGCTCGAGTCCGATAATTAGTCCAAGGAGAGCTGAAATTCCCAATTTGATAAGGATTTGCAGTTCCGATTGAGGGTCGAATGTCCATTCCATTTTTGTTTCACCACTTCCGAATTATTATCGAAGAATAAGATCGTCTGTTGCCATATACCCGTTTTTCAAAAAAAACTACCCTAATGATTTTAACATAGTAGAATAGAGTTCAATGAAATGTAATTCCGTTTGAAAGGAGGAATTTGAGTGCAAATGCCAAAAGTAAATCCCTATGTAGCATTGGCAATCGGTGTGGCATCCGTATCGTTTTCGGCCATCCTTGTTAAATTGGCGACCGCTCCATCGGGTGTTATCGCTTTTTACCGTTTATTATTTACCGTCCTACTTATGTTGCCGGTTTTCTTGATGAAATACCGTCATGAACTTAAATTCATTGAAAAAAAGGATTGGCTGTATTCGATTGCGGCAGGAGTGTTTTTGGCTTTTCATTTTATTTTATGGTTTGAATCGCTTAATTACACATCGGTCGCGAGTTCAACTGTGCTTGTCACCCTCCAGCCTTTATTCGCTTTTGCCGGAGCTTACCTGTTTTTTAAAGAAAGATTTTCAATGAAGGCGATATTGAGCGGCATCATTGCGATAGCAGGCAGCCTCGTCATTAGCTGGGGCGATTTGAGAATTAGCGGTATGGCGCTTTGGGGAGATATTCTTTCGCTTATTGCATGTGCGCTGGTAACCGGTTATTTACTGTTTGGTCAAAATGTTCGAAAACGTATCTCTTCTATAACATATACATTTGTCGTGTATGCAATCAGTGCTGCCGCATTGTTTTTCTATGTGATCTTCAAGGGAGAGGCATTGGCGCCTTATCCTGCTTCCGATTGGGTCTATTTCGTTTTGCTTGCGATTTTCCCGACTTTATTGGGGCATTCTTTATTCAATTGGTCACTAAAGTGGTTAAGCACTTCGACGCTTTCGATGGGAATCTTACTTGAACCGGTGGGAGCGACAATTCTGGCTTACTTCATATTAGATGAACCGATACTCTGGACGCAGGTCCTGGGAGGTACCATCATATTGGGTGGTTTGATGATGTTCTTAAAAGATGAAAAGAAAAGCAAGGTACATGAAGAAGCGCAAGTTTCCGTATAAAAGCAGTAAGTCTCCCGACTTACTGCTTTTATTTAATAGGGGTGAAACAAATAGGTGATCCGTGTGAAAACCAAAGCGAAAGTAAAGCTGAATAAAAACGTCGTACCATTCACCTTGCCTTTTTCTCTGCTGAACTTGATGGCTTCATAATAAGCGGTACTGAATAAGTAAAGGGTCATACTGTAAGAAATGAGTAATCCGATTAATGGCAGATTCATTGCTTCACCTCATGGAAAAAGATATCTATATATGACTATTTGTGTTTCTTTGGAAATATGCTTCGTTTATTCATAAACCATGAGCTTGGCCCAGAAAGCAGGGATAAGGGTGTGTTGGTGTAAAGAATATAAAGAAGAAAATAGGTGAAACGTTTTTTTTTGAAAAAGTTTTAAAAAACATATTGCAAACATTTTTAGTACATGGTATATTATTTCTTGTCGCTAAGACAGCAACTTAAACAGCTAACAAGCTGTGAAAAACATTTTAAAAAAAGTTGTTGACGAAACGTGACGGAATGTGTTACATTATAGAGGTCGCTTCTGAGAGAAACGACAGCGAATTGCTCTTTGAAAACTGAACAAAACAAAGCGCCAACGTTAAATTTTAAGTGAGCACACACTATTAAAAAAAAGCAAATGAGCAAGTCAAACATTTCTTCGGAGAGTTTGATCCTGGCTCAGGACGAACGCTGGCGGCGTGCCTAATACATGCAAGTCGAGCGAAT